>NZ_JAXGFP010000002.1:0-620620 GCF_036663935.1 Novilysobacter erysipheiresistens | reverse complement strand
GTACCGTCGGCGCCGGCGTCGTTGCCAAGATCCTGAAGTAAACGGTTTGCCGAAGACGGCGCTTGCGCGCCGCTCCACAAACCCGTTAGAATGCGCGGCTACCGTGGGGCCACCGTCCGGTGGGGCCCACGAACCAGCGAAATGAGGAGCAGGAAGCCCCTCGTCTTCGCCAGACATGGATATGTCGCATGGTGCTGCCTGGTTCCGGAGAGCTTCTCCGGCGGGTGGCTTCATGCGTTCGCAGATTCAGTCTGGGCGGGCCGGGAAACCGGCCTGCCTTAGTTTTTGGAAGGTCGCCAGCAGTCTGCTGTCGACATGTATTCACCGGGTTCGGCGCACCCAGTCGCCGGCCCGTCGCTCTTTTAACCAAGGAACACCCGTCATGGCGGACCAAAAGATCCGGATTCGGCTGAAGGCGTACGATCATCGTCTGATCGACCGCTCGGCCAGCGAGATCGTCGAGACGGCGAAGCGGACCGGCGCACAAGTGCGCGGCCCGATTCCGCTGCCGACCAAGATCGAGCGCTTCACCATCCTCGTTTCCCCGCACGTCGACAAGGACGCGCGCGACCAGTACGAGACCCGCACGCACAAGCGCGTGCTCGACATCGTCGACCCCAACGACAAGACCGTGGACGCGCTGATGAAGCTCGAGCTCGCGGCGGGCGTCGACGTCCAGATCAAGCTGACCTGAGGCCAAGCACATGACTGCGAAGAAATATTCGCTGGGCATCGTCGGTCGCAAGGCCGGCATGAGCCGCTTCTTCACTGAAGACGGCAAGTCCGTGCCGGTGACCCTCATCGAGGCGACCCCGAACCGGATCACCCAGATCAAGACCACCGACAGCGACGGCTACAGCGCCGTGCAGGTCACGGTGGGCGTCAAGCGCGCGTCGCTGATCAACAAGCCCGAAGCCGGTCACCTGGCCAAAGCCAAGGTCGACGCCGGCCGCGGCCTGTGGGAGCTGCGCGTGGAAGCCGACAAGATCGGCGACTTCAATGTCGGCGGCGAGATCAAGGCCGACATCTTCGAAGTCGGCCAGATCGTCGACGTCCAGGGCATCACCAAGGGCAAGGGCTTCCAGGGCACGATCAAGCGCTGGAACTTCAAGATGGGCGACGCCACCCACGGTAACTCGCTGTCGCATCGCGCCCCCGGCTCGATCGGTCAGCGGCAGACGCCGGGTCGCGTGTTCCCGGGCAAGAAGATGTCCGGCCACATGGGTTCGGTCCAGCAGAGCACCCAGGGCCTGGAAGTGGTCAAGGTCGACGCCGAGCGCGGGCTGATCGCGATCAAGGGCGCGGTGCCGGGTGCTCCGGGCGGCGACGTGATCGTGCGCCCGACGAGCAAGGGAGTATGACGATGGAACTTGCCATCAATAACAGCACGAAGAAATTGTCGGTGTCCGACGAGATCTTCGGTCGCGAGTTCAGCGAGGACCTGGTCCACCAGGTGGTCGTGGCCTACCGCAATGCCGGTCGTTCCGGCACCAAGGCGCAGAAGACCCGCTCGGAAGTTGCCGGCACCACCAAGAAGTCGAAGAAGCAGAAGGGCGGCGGTGCGCGTCATGGCGCGCTGACGGCCCCGATCTTCATCGGCGGTGGCGTGACCTTCGCGGCCAAGCCGCGCAGCTTCGCGCAGAAGGTCAACCGCAAGATGTACCGCGCGGCGATCGCGTCGATCCTGTCCGAGCTCAATCGCCAAGGCCGCATCACCGTGGTCGAGTCGCTCGAGCTGGAGTCGCCGAAGACCTCGGGCATGGTTTCGATGCTCAAGGGCCTGGAAGCCGGTCGTCGCCCGCTGCTGGTCACCGAGGACGCCACCGAGAACCTGTACCTCTCGGCGCGCAACCTGCCTTACGTGGAAGTCCGTGATGTGCAGGGCCTGGATCCGGTCGCGCTGGTTGGCGCCGACACGGTCGTGGTCACCGCCGACGCGGTCAAGAAGATCGAGGAGTGGCTGGCATGAACGACGCCAAGCTCTACAACGTAATCCGTGCGCCGCGCGTGTCCGAGAAGACCGCGCGCCTGCAGGAAGTTTCCAACCAATATGTCTTCGAAGTGGCGACGACTGCGACCAAGGCCGACATCAAGGTCGCCGTGGAAAAGCTGTTCGACGTCAAGGTCGAGGCCGTCAATGTGGTCAACGTGAAGGGCAAGAGCAAGGCCTTCAAGTTCCGCATGGGCCGTCGCCCCGACTGGCGCAAGGCATACGTGAAGCTGGCCGAAGGCCAGTCGATCGACGTGATGGCCAAGGCCTGAGGATAGACCCATGGCATTGATGACTTTCAAACCCACCTCGCCCGGCCGTCGCTCGATGGTTCGTGTGGTGACGCCGGGCCTGCACAAGGGCGCGCCGCACGCTGCACTGGTCGAGAAGAAGAGCAAGACCGGTGGCCGCAACCACCACGGTCGCATCACCACCCGCCACATCGGCGGTGGCCACAAGCAGCACTACCGCATCATCGATTTCAAGCGCAACAAGGAAGGTATCCCGGCACGCGTGGAGCGGATCGAATACGATCCCAACCGCACCGCCCATATCGCCCTGCTGTGCTACGTCGATGGCGAGCGTCGCTACATCATCGCGCCCAAGGGCCTGAAGGATGGCGACCAGGTGATCGCCGGCCGTGATGCGCCGATCCGGGTCGGCAACACCCTGCCGCTGACCAACATCCCGATGGGCTCGACGGTGCATTGCATCGAGATGAAGCCCGGCAAGGGTGCGCAGATCGCCCGCGCCGCCGGCGCCGGCGTGCAGCTGGTCGCCCGCGACCAGGGTTGGGCCACCTTGCGCCTTCGCTCCGGCGAAATGCGTCGGGTGCCGGCCGAGTGCCGCGCCACCATCGGTGAAGTCGGCAACAACGAGCACAGCCTCGAGAAGCTCGGCAAGGCCGGTGCCAAGCGCTGGCGCGGCGTCAAGCCGACCGTCCGCGGTGCGGCCATGAACCCGGTCGACCATCCGCACGGCGGTGGTGAAGCCAAGGCTGGCCAGGGCAACCCGCATCCGGTCACCCCGTGGGGCGTGCCGACCAAGGGTTACAAGACTCGCAAGAACAAGCGTACGCAGCAGTTCATCGTTCGCGATCGCAGGAGCTAATCGGCAATGGCACGTTCACTCAAGAAAGGCCCGTTCGTCGACCACCACCTGATCAAGAAGGTGGAGGCCGCGGCCAACAACAAACGCCCGATCAAGACCTGGTCGCGCCGCTCGATGGTGCTGCCGGAGATGGTGGGCTACACCATCGCCGTGCATAACGGTCGCAACCACATCCCGGTGCTGGTCAACGAGAACATGGTTGGCCACAAGCTCGGCGAGTTCGCCCTGACGCGTACCTTCAAGGGTCACGTCGGCGACAAGAAGAGCCGCTAAGGAGATGACCACTATGTCTTCAAATGACAATGGCGCCAAAGCCGTCCTGCGCAGCGCCCGCATCTCCGCCCAGAAGGCTCGCCTGGTCGCCGACCAGGTGCGCGGCCTGTCGGCCGAGCGCGCGGTCAACCTGCTGAAGTTCTCCGACAAGAAGGCCGCTTCGATGATCCGCAAGGTCGTCGAGTCCGCCATCGCCAACGCCGAGAACAACCTGGGCGCCGACATCGACGAGCTCAAGGTCACGACCATCATGGTCGACGAGGGTCCGACGCTGAAGCGTTTCATGGCCCGTGCGAAGGGACGCGGTACCCGCATCCTCAAGCGCACCAGCCACATCACCGTCGTCGTCGGCGAGGGGAAGTAACTCATGGGTCATAAAGTTCATCCGACCGGCATCCGCCTTGGTATCTCCAAGGACTGGAACTCCAAGTGGTTCGCCGGCAAGAAGCAGTACGCCGAGTACCTGATCGCCGACCTCAAGGTCCGCGAGATGCTGCGCAAGAAGCTCGCCCAGGCGGGTATCTCGCGCATCTTCATCGAGCGTCCGGCCAACAACGCCCGCGTCACGATCCACACCGCCCGCCCGGGCGTGGTGATCGGCAAGCGTGGCGAGGACATCGACAAGCTGCGCAAGGAAGTCAGCGACATGATGGGCGTCCCGGCGCACATCAACGTCACCGAAGTCCGCAAGCCGGAGCTCGACGCGCAGCTCGTCGCCGAATCGATCGCGCAGCAGCTCGAGCGCCGCATCATGTTCCGCCGTGCGATGAAGCGCGCGGTCGGCAACGCGATGCGCCTCGGCGCCCTGGGCATCAAGGTCAACGTCGGTGGCCGCCTCAACGGTGCGGAAATCGCCCGTTCGGAGTGGTACCGCGAAGGCCGCGTGCCGCTGCACACCCTGCGCGCCGACATCGACTACGGCTTCGCCGAAGCCAAGACGACGTACGGCATCATCGGCATCAAGGTATGGGTCTACAAGGGCGAGATCTTCGATTTCTCCCAGGTCGGCCAGGAAAAGCCGGACGACAGCCCGCGCAGCGACCGCGGAGATCGTGGCGACCGCCGCGACCGCTCGCCCCGTCCGCCGCGCGAACAGAGGTAACGGATCATGTTGCAACCAAAGCGAACGAAGTACCGGAAGGTACACAAGGGCCGCAATGACGGCCTGGCCTGGAGCGGCAACGCCGTCAGCTTCGGCGAGTACGGCCTGAAGTCGACCGCGCACGGCCAGATCACCGCGCGCCAGATCGAGGCCGCGCGCCGTTCCATCAGCCGCTACGTCAAGCGTGGCGGCAAGATGTGGATCCGCGTGTTCCCGGACAAGCCGATCACCAAGAAGCCGATCGAGGTCCGCATGGGCTCCGGTAAGGGCAACGTGGAGTACTGGGTCGCGCAGATCCAGCCTGGCCGCATGATTTACGAGATCGAAGGTGTGGACGAGACGGTAGCGCGTGAAGCGTTCCGCCTGGCCGCGGCCAAGCTCTCGGTGACCACCACTTTCGTGACCCGGACGGTGCGCTGATGGAACTCAAGAAGCTGCGTGAGAAGTCGGCCGACGAGCTCAACGCCCACCTGACCGATCTGCACAAGGAGAGCTTCGCCCTCCGCATGCAGCAGGCCACCGGCCAGCTCGCCAAGACCCATGAAACCCGCCGGGTTCGCCGCGAGATCGCTCGCGTCAATACCCTGCTGGGTCAGAAGAAGTAAGGACCTGTCATGACCGACAACAATACAGAGAAGGCACTACGCACGGTCGAAGGCCGGGTCGTCAGCAACAAGATGGACAAGACCGTCACGGTGCTCGTGGAGCGCCAGGTCAAGCACGCGTTGTACGGCAAGTACATCCGTCGCTCGTCCAAGCTGCATGCACACGACGCCGACAATTCGTGCAACGAGGGCGACGTGGTCCGGGTTTCCGAGATCGCGCCGATGTCCAAGACCAAGAACTGGCGCGTGGTCGAGATCGTCTCGCGCGCGGCCGAATAACGAGGAGGGCTGAACCATGATCCAGATGCAAAGCTACCTCGGCGTGGCCGACAACTCCGGTGCAAAAGAAGTGATGTGCATCAAGGTGC
This sequence comes from Novilysobacter erysipheiresistens, assembly GCF_036663935.1. Taxonomy (NCBI): domain Bacteria; kingdom Pseudomonadati; phylum Pseudomonadota; class Gammaproteobacteria; order Lysobacterales; family Lysobacteraceae; genus Novilysobacter; species Novilysobacter erysipheiresistens. Next base: position 615,172 of record NZ_JAXGFP010000002.1, on the reverse strand, counting down.
TGGGCGGTTCCAAGCGCCGTTACGCCGGTATCGGCGACATCATCAAGGTCACCGTGAAGGACGCGATCCCGCGTGGCAAGGTCAAGAAGGGCGACGTCTATGACGCCGTCGTGGTCCGCACCCGCAAGGGCGTTCGTCGCCCGGACGGTTCGCTGATCCGCTTCGACGGCAACGCGGCCGTGCTCCTGAACAACAAGCAGGAACCGATCGGCACGCGCATCTTCGGGCCTGTGACCCGCGAACTGCGTTCCGAGAAGTTCATGAAGATCGTCTCGCTCGCACCTGAAGTGCTCTGAGCGGAGGAAGAAGACATGAACCGTATCAAGAAGGGTGACCAGGTAATCGTCACCGCCGGCAAGGACAAGGGCAAGAAGGGTGATGTGGTGCGCGTGGCCGGCGACAAGGTCGTCGTGTCCAACATCAACATCATCAAGCGCCACACCAAGCCGAACCCGCAGGCAAACCAGCCGGGCGGAGTGGTCGAGCGCGAGGCGCCGATCCACATTTCCAACGTGATGCTGTTCAACCCGGCCTCGGGCAAGGGTGAGCGCGTTGGTGTCAAGGTGCTGGAGGATGGACGCAAACTGCGTGTGTTCCGCTCCAGCGGTGAGGCGGTCGACGCCTAAGGAATGTTGAAATGACCACCAGGCTTGAAAAGTTCTACAAAGAAGAAGTCGTGCCGTCGCTGACCGAGAAGTTCGGTTACAAGAATCCGATGGAAGTGCCGCGCATCACCAAGATCACCCTGAACATGGGTGTGGGTGAGGCCGCCACCAACAAGAAGATCCTGGAGAACGCGGTCGCCGACATGACCAAGATCTCCGGCCAGAAGCCGATCGTGACCAAGAGCCGCGTGTCCGTGGCCTCGTTCAAGATCCGTGACGGCTGGCCGATCGGCTGCAAGGTGACCCTGCGCCGCGCCAAGATGTTCGAGTTCCTCGATCGCCTGGTCAACGTCTCGCTGCCGCGCGTCCGCGATTTCCGTGGCGTCTCGGGCAAGTCGTTCGACGGCCGTGGCAACTTCAACATGGGCGTGAAGGAACAGATCATCTTCCCGGAAATCGACTTCGACCAGGTCGACGCCGTCCGCGGCATGGACATCGCGATCACCACGACCGCGAAGACCGACGCCGAGGCGCGCGCCCTGCTGGAAGCTTTCCGCTTCCCGTTCCGCAACTGATTCGAGGACCTAGAAAATGGCAAAGACCTCCATGGTCAACCGCGACATCAAGCGGGCCAAGCTGGCCGCGAAGTATGCGGTCAAGCGCGAAGCGCTGAAGAAGATCATCTCCAGCCCGACCGCCTCCTACGAGGAGAAGGAAGAGGCCGTGGTCAAGCTGCAGAAGCTGCCGCGCGACTCGTCCCCGAGCCGCCAGCGCAACCGCTGCGCCCTGACCGGCCGTTCGCGTGGCGTTTACGCCAAGTTCGGCCTGGGCCGCAACAAGCTGCGCGAAGCGACCATGCGCGGCGACGTGCCGGGCCTGCGCAAGGCCAGCTGGTAAGCGCCGCCTCCTCGGAGGCTGGCGCCGGCCGGCAAGTCTGCTAGACTAGTCGGCTCGCCACATCCAAGCGCCACGGCTTTTGGCCGTGGCGTCACAACTGAAATTCGCAATCGCGCGGATATCGGTGCACTCATCAGGTAATTACACATGAGCATGACTGATCCCATCGCCGACATGTTCGTCCGCATTCGCAATGCGGCCGCGGTCGGCAAGCCCTCGGTGAAGATGCCGTCGTCCAAGATCAAGGTGGCCATCGCCAAGGTCCTGCAGGACGAGGGCTACATCCTCGGTTCCACCGTCACCGACATCGGTGGTGGCAAGAGCGAACTGCAGATCGAGCTGAAGTACTACGAAGGCAAGCCGGTGATCGAGCAGCTGAAGCGCTTCTCGCGCTCGGGCCTGCGCCAGTATCGCGGCAAGGACGCGCTGCCGAAGGTCCTGGGTGGCCTCGGTGTCGCCATCATTTCCACCTCCAAGGGCATCATGACCGATGCGCAGGCGCGCCAGCAGGGCGTCGGCGGTGAAGTCCTGTGCTTCGTGGCCTAAGGGAGTAACGACCATGTCCCGAGTTGCCAAGAAGCCGATCGCCCTTGCCAAGGGTGTCGAGCTGAACGTCCAGTCCGAGAACGTCACCGTCAAGGGTCCGAAGGGCACCTTGTCGATCGCCAAGCCGGCCGATATCGAGATCAAGATCGAGGACGGCCACGCCGTGCTCTCGACCCAGGATCCGGAGCGCATCCCGCTGACCGGCACCCTGCGTGCGATCGTCGCCAACATGGTGCACGGCGTGTCCGAAGGCTTCGAGCGCAAGCTCGAGCTGGTCGGCGTCGGTTACCGCGCCGCGATGCAGGGCAAGGACCTGAACCTGTCGCTGGGTTTTTCCCACCCGGTCCTGTTCAGCGTGCCCGAAGGCATCACCGTTTCCACCCCGACCCAGACCGAAGTGCTGGTGCAGGGCGCCGACAAGCAGCGCGTCGGTGAAGTGGCGGCCAAGATTCGCGGCTTCCGTCCGCCGGAGCCCTACAAGGGCAAGGGTGTGAAGTACGCCGGCGAGACCATCATTCGCAAGGAAGCCAAGAAGGCCTAACCGGGCTTTCAGCTTTCGAGGATCAGACAATGAACAAGAATATCGCCCGCCTGCGTCGCGCCAAGTCGACCCGTTCGCACATCCGCACCCTCGGCGTGCCGCGCCTGTCGGTGCTGCGCACCGGCCAGCACCTCTACGCGCAGGTCTTCACCGCCGACGGCTCGAAGGTCCTGGCGGCTGCCTCGACCACCCAGGCCGACGTCAAGGACGGTCTGAAGAACGGCAAGAACGCCGATGCCGCCGTCAAGGTCGGCAAGGCGATCGCCGAGAAGGCCAAGGCCGCCGGCATCGAGAAGGTCGCCTTCGATCGTTCCGGTTACCGCTACCACGGCCGCATCAAGGCGCTGGCCGACGCCGCCCGCGAGGGTGGCCTGCAGTTCTAAGGCCTTTGTTCCAGGCCGCCGGCGCGGTTGGCGCCGGGCGCGGTCGGGATTTGTCCCCGGTCGCGATCCACTGAAGTACTCCACAACCATAAGCGGCCAAGCCGCAACATCACTCAATCTCAGGAACGATAAAGATGGCAAACGAACGCGATTCGCGGGGGCGTGGCAACCGCGAGGAAATCGACGACGGCATGATCGAGAAGCTGATCACGGTCAACCGCGTCAGCAAGACCGTCAAGGGCGGCCGCCAGTTCACCTTCACCGCGCTGACGGTGGTCGGTGACGGCGCCGGCAAGGTCGGTTTCGGTTACGGCAAGGCCCGCGAAGTGCCGGTCGCGATCCAGAAGTCGATGGAGTACGCCCGCAAGAGCATGCAGACCGTCGATCTCAACAACGGCACCTTGTGGCACTCGGTGAAGTCCGGCCACGGCGCGGCGCGTGTCTACATGCAGCCGGCGTCCGAAGGTACCGGCGTGATCGCCGGTGGCGCGATGCGCGCCGTACTCGAGGCGGTCGGGGTGAAGGACGTGCTGGCCAAGGCCATCGGTTCGCGCAACCCGATCAACCTGGTCCGCGCGACCCTGCGTGGCCTGTCGGAAATGCACTCGCCGGCCCGCATCGCGGCCAAGCGCGGCAAGAAGGTCGAGGATCTGCAGCATGGCTAAGTCCACTGAGAACAAGAGCGGCACCGTCAAGGTGCGCCTGGTCAAGGGCCTGCGCGGCTGCCAGGGCCGCCACCGCCTGTCGGTCAAGGCGCTGGGCCTGAACAAGCTCAATGACATGCGCGAACTGAAGGACAGCCCGCAGGTTCGCGGCCTGATCAACACGGTCCACTACCTGGTCCGGGTCGAGGAGTAATCACCATGCATCTCAACACTCTCAAGCCCGCAGAGGGCGCCCGCGAAGACCGCAAGCGCGTCGGTCGCGGCATAGGTTCCGGCCTGGGCAAGACCTGTGGCCGTGGCCACAAGGGTTCGTTCGCGCGTTCGGGCAAGGGCAAGATCCGCGCCGGCTTCGAAGGCGGCCAGATGCCGATGCACATCCGCCTGCCGAAGGTCGGGTTCCGCAGCAAGCTCAAGGACGACACCGCCGAAGTGCTGCTGTACCAGCTGGACAAGCTCGAGGCCGGCGAGATCGACCTCGCCGCATTGCGCGCCGCCAAGCTGGTCCCGGCCAAGGCCAAGCGGGCCAAGCTGGTCGCCAAGGGCGAACTGACCAAGAAGTTCGTGCTCAAGGGCGTGCTTGCCACGGCCGGTGCCAAGGCCGCGATCGAAGCGGCTGGCGGCAAGGTCGAGGAGTAAGTCACGCATGGCGCGCAGCGGTAACGCTATGGCCGGCATGGGCGGCGGGCTCGGGAAGTTCACCGAGCTCCGCCAGCGCCTGCTGTTCGTGATCGGCGCACTGATCGTGTATCGCATCGGTTGCTACATCCCGGTGCCGGGGGTCAACCCCGAAGCCATGCTGCGGCTGATGGAGACGCAGGAAGGCACCATCGTCGACATGTTCAACATGTTCTCCGGTGGCGCGCTGGAGCGCTTCAGCCTGCTCGCGCTGAACGTGATGCCGTATATCTCGTCGTCCATCATCATGCAGCTGATGGTGCAGATCCTGCCCAGCCTGAAGGCCATCCAGAAGGAAGGCGAGTCGGGCCGGCGCAAGATCAACCAGTGGTCGCGCCTGGGTGCGATCCCGCTGGCGGTGTTCCAGGCCTGGGGCATTGCTACCGCGCTGCAGGCCGGTGGCGCCAGCCAGGGCATCCCGGTGGTGTACAGCCCGGGCATGGGCTTCGTGCTGACCGCGGTGATCTCGCTGACCGCCGGCACCATGTTCCTGATGTGGCTGGGTGAGCAGGTGACCGAGCGCGGCATCGGCAACGGCGTTTCGCTGATCATCTTCGCCGGCATCGTCGCCGGGCTGCCGTCGGCCGTGCTGGGCATGTTCGGCCAGGTGCGCAACGGCGAGATGGGCACGCTGACCGCGCTCGCGGTGATCGCCATCGTGCTGGCCTGCACCTACTTCGTGGTGTTCGTCGAGCGCGGGCAACGGCGGATCACGGTGAACTACGCGCGCAAGCAGGGCGGCCGCAACGCCTATATGAACCAGTCGTCGTTCCTGCCGCTGAAGCTCAACATGGCTGGCGTGATCCCGCCGATCTTCGCCTCGAGCATCGTGATGTTCCCGGCGACTGCGGCGACCTGGTTCAGCCAGGGCGATTCGTCGTCGTTCATGCTCAAGGTCAGCCAGTGGCTGAACCCGGGCGAGCCGCTGCACATGCTGCTGTATGGCGGGATGATCGCCGGATTCGCGTTCTTCTATACGGCGCTGGTGTTCAATTCGCAGGAAACCGCGGACAACCTGAAGAAGTCGGGCGCGCTGATCCCGGGCATCCGGCCGGGCAAGGCGACCGCCGATTATGTCGACGGCGTGCTGACCCGTTTGACCGCCGCCGGTGCCGCCTACCTGGTGCTGGTCTGCCTGCTGCCCGAGGTCATGCGCAGCCAGATGGGCATTTCGTTCTACTTCGGTGGTACGTCGCTGCTGATCGTGGTGGTGGTGGTGATGGACTTCATTGCGCAGATCCAGGCGCACCTGATGTCGCACCAGTACGAGAGCCTGCTGAAGAAGTCCAATCTCAAGGGATCCCGCGGCGGCCTGGTGGGTCGCTGAGCGATCGGCAATACGGTTTCACGGACACGTTGTACGGAAGCACCGTTTTACGGAATCCTGGGATCTGCTCCCGGGTTCCAGCAGGGCGACTCGGGCGGCGGTCTCGCGCACGGGTGGGTTCGGACCGATCCGCGCGCCAGAGTAGCGCGCGGTGTCGGGGAGGGCGGCTTGACACCGTCCGTCCCGGCAGTCCGGGCTCGTCGCCGGAGCATGGGCACACTCCCCATGCCGTGGCAGGGCCGCGCTTCGGCGCGACCGTGCTTCCTATTGACCCGAGACCTTGATACAATTTCCGATTCGCTCTTTGAGAGTATTCGCTCTCGAGCGTTCACCTACGCCGGGTTGTCAGGGCCCGGATGCCAAACCAGTTGGAGATCGCGTTATGGCGCGTATTGCGGGCGTCAATCTGCCTGCCCAGAAGCATGTCTGGGTCGGGCTTCAGAGTATCTACGGCATCGGCCGTACCCGTTCGAAGAAGGTCTGCGACTCGGCCGGCGTGAATTCGTCGACCAAGATCCGTGACCTGTCCGAGCCCGAGGTCGAGCGCATCCGCGCCGAGATCGGCAAGTTCGTGGTCGAGGGTGACCTCCGTCGCGAGATCGGCATGTCGATCAAGCGCCTGATGGACCTGGGTTGCTACCGCGGCCTGCGTCACCGCCGTGGCCTGCCGCTGCGCGGCCAGCGCACCAAGACCAACGCACGCACCCGCAAGGGTCCGCGTCGGGCCATCAGGAAGTAAGGGGTAGATCATGGCCAAGCCAGCTCAAGCCAAGACGAAGAAGAAGATCAAGCGCGTCGTCACCGACGGCATCGCCCACGTCCACGCTTCGTTCAACAACACCATCATCACGATCACCGACCGCCAGGGCAACGCGCTGTCGTGGGCGACTTCGGGTGGCGCGGGTTTCCGCGGCTCGCGCAAGTCGACCCCGTTCGCCGCCCAGGTGGCCGCCGAGAAGGCCGGCCGCGCTGCGCTCGACTACGGCGTCAAGTCGCTGGAAGTGCGCATCAAGGGCCCGGGTCCGGGTCGGGAGTCCGCCGTTCGTTCGTTGAACAACGTCGGCTACAAGATCATCAACATCATCGACGTGACGCCCATCCCGCACAACGGATGCCGCCCGCCGAAAAAGCGTCGCGTCTGAGGAGCTGAAGAAAAATGGCTCGTTATATTGGTCCCAAATGCAAGCTCTCCCGTCGCGAAGGCGTCGATCTCGGCCTGAAGTCGCCGGCCCGCGCGCTCGACTCGAAGTGCAAGCTCGATCAGAAGCCCGGCCAGCACGGCGCGACCCTGCGTCGCGGCAAGCTGTCCGACTACGCCAACCAGCTGCGCGAGAAGCAGAAGGTCAAGCGTATCTACGGCCTGCTGGAGCGTCAGTTCCGCAATTACTACAAGAAGGCCGCTGCCAAGCGCGGCAACACGGGTGAAATCCTGTTGCAGCTGCTGGAAACCCGGCTCGACAACGTCGTCTACCGCATGGGCTTCGCGGTGACCCGGCCGGCCGCGCGCCAGCTGGTGTCGCATCGCGGCGTCACGGTCAACGGCAAGTCGGTCAATCTGCCGTCGTACCAGGTCAAGCCCGGCGACGCGGTTGCGTTGTCCGAGCGCGCGCAGAAGCAGTTGCGCGTGCAGGAGTCGCTGACCGTCGCCCAGCAGATGGACCTGTCGCCGTCCTGGGTCGAGGTCGACAGCAAGAAGTTCGCGGGCGTGTTCAAGGCGGTTCCGGATCGTACCGATCTGCCTGCCGACATCAACGAAGCGCTGATCATCGAGCTGTTCTCGAAGTAATCCATCTGTTCTTGAGCCGTCGGCCCCGCCGTCGGCTCGCAGGAGACTCCACAACATGACGGTTACCGCCAATCAGGTACTGCGCCCCCGCGGTCCCCAGATCGAACGCCTCAACGGCAACCGCGCCAAGGTCGTGATCGAGCCGCTCGAACGCGGTTACGGCCACACCCTGGGCAACGCGTTGCGCCGCGTGCTGCTGTCGTCGATCCCCGGCTTCGCGATCACCGAAGTCGAGATCGATGGCGTGCTCCACGAGTACACCACCGTTGAAGGCCTGCAGGAAGACGTGCTCGAAGTCCTCCTCAACCTCAAGGACGTCGCCATCCGGATGAACACCGGCGAGTCGGCGACCCTGTCGCTGAGCAAGCAGGGTCCGGGCGTCGTCACCGCGGCCGACATCAAGGTCGACCACAACGTCGAGATCCTCAACACCGAGCACGTGATCGCCCACCTGACCAAGGACATGGCGATCAACATGCGGCTGAAGATCGAGCGCGGTTACGGCTACCAGCCCGCCGCCGCCCGTCGTCGCCCGGACGAGGAGACCCGCACCATCGGTCGCCTGATGCTGGACGCCAGCTTCAGCCCGGTCCGCCGTGTCGCGTATGCGGTCGAGGCCGCCCGCGTCGAGCAGCGTACCGACCTGGACAAGCTGGTCATCGACATCGAGACCAACGGCACGATCGACGCCGAGGAAGCCGTGCGCACCGCCGCCGACATCCTCAGCGACCAGCTGTCGGTGTTCGGCGACTTCACCCACCGCGACCGCGGTGCGGCGAAGCCGGCCAGCAGCGGCGTCGACCCGATCCTGCTGCGCCCGATCGACGACCTCGAGCTGACCGTGCGTTCGGCCAACTGCCTCAAGGCCGAGAGCATCTACTACGTCGGCGATCTGATCCAGAAGACCGAAGTCGAGCTGCTCAAGACCCCGAACCTCGGCAAGAAGTCGCTTACCGAGATCAAGGAAGTGCTGGCCCAGCGCGGCCTTTCGCTCGGCATGAAGCTCGAAAACTGGCCGCCGGCGGGGATCGCCTCGCACGGCATGATGGGCTGAGCCAGTCCGCAATACGGTTCCCCGCTGCGGCGGGGATCCGCGCAAGGCAACCGCTAAAGCAACACAAGCGCCGATGGGTCTGAAGCCCGCGGCGCCGTCGGTCAGGGAAGGCCGGCCAGGACCATCCGCAGTCCAAATCTCCAACGCCATGATGGCGACAACGACGTCCAACAGCTCCAGTATTCATCAGGAATCCAACTCATGCGCCACCAAAAGTCCGGCCGCAAGTTCAGCCGCACCAGTGCCCACCGCGACGCGATGTTTTCCAACATGGCGGCGTCGATCATCAAGCACGGTGCCATCCGTACCACCCTGCCCAAGGCCAAGGAGCTGCGTCGCGTTGCCGAGCCGCTGATCACCCTGGCCAAGAAGGACAGCGTCGCCAACCGTCGTCTCGCCTTCTCGCGCCTGCGCGACAAGGAAGCGGTCGGCACCTTGTTCGTCGAACTCGGCCCGCGTTACAGCGAGCGCCCGGGCGGCTACCTGCGCATCCTCAAGTGCGGCTTTCGCGCTGGCGACAATGCGCCGATGGCCTATGTCGAGCTGGTCGACCGCCCGCAGGTTGCTGCGGAGTAATCAACCAGTCCGGTCGTCGCGCGTCCTTCGGCGTGCGGCCCGACCGCGACGGTGGACAGTAGTTCTGCAAAGCCCCGGCCTGGTGTCGGGGCTTTTGCGTATGCGTCAACGCCGGCATCGACGCAAGTGTCGAACGCTGCTTTGCACGGCGGCATCAAGCTCGTAAGGTGTCGACCCATGAATGCAAATACGCTCCGTGCCTCCTTCCGCAGCCGGTTCCTGCTCGCCTTCCTGGCTTGCGTCGGCCTGATCGGCTATGCGCTGTATACGCAGTTCCACGACGGCCTGCTGCCTTGCCCGTTGTGCATCTTCCAGCGCGTCGCGTTTGCGGTGCTCGGGGTGGTGTTCCTGGTCGGTGGCCTGCATGCGCCGCCCGGTGTCGGTGGCCGACGCGCGTACGGAGTGCTGGCGCTGCTCGCGTCGCTGGCGGGTATTGCGGTGGCCGCCAACCATGTGCGCCTGCAGCACCTGCCGCCGGATCAGGTGCCCTCCTGCGGTCCTGGCCTGGACTACATGCTCGACGCGATGCCGATCAGTGGCGTGATCCGCACGGTGATGACCGGTTCGGGCGAGTGCGCCAACGTCGACTGGGCGTTCCTTGGCCTGTCGATGCCGACGTGGAGCTTGGTCTGTTTTGTGCTGCTCGCGGTCTGGGCGGCCGTTGCGGCATTCCGGCCTCGTTGAGGCGGACCCCATTGCGCGTGGCGCAGGCATGTCGCGATAAGCAACCGTTGCCGACGTAACCGTTGCAGTGCCGCCACGGTGGGCGGATGATGGTTTGCTGCTTCGCAACAATCCGACTCCGCCATGCCGACTCCCGACCGCAACCTGCACCCCGTGAACCTGCCGACCGGCTGGACCACCACGTCGTGGCGCGACTTCACCGCGATGCAACTGCCTCGCTATCCGGACCCGGCCGAGCTGGAAGGCGTGCTGGCGGAGTTGCGCGGCTTGCCGCCGCTGGTGACCTCCTGGGAGATCCTCGCGCTCAAGCAGCAGCTGGCCGAGGCGCAGGAGGGCAAGCGCTTCCTGTTGCAGGGTGGTGATTGCGCGGAGACCTTCGATGCCTGCTCGTCGGAGGTGATCTCCAACCGGCTCAAGGTGTTGTTGCAGATGAGCCTGGTGCTGGTGCATGGCCTGCGCAAGCCGGTTGTGCGGGTCGGCCGCTTCGCCGGCCAGTATGCCAAGCCGCGCTCGGCGGATACCGAAACGATCGACGGCGTCACCCTACCGACCTATCGCGGCGACATGGTGAACTCGCCTGGATTCAGCGCCGAGGCCCGCCGTCCCGATGCGCGCCGGATGATCAAGGCCCATGCGCGCTCGGCGATGACGATGAACTTCGTCCGCGCCCTGATCGATGGCGGCTTTGCCGACCTGCACCATCCCGAATACTGGAACCTCAGCTGGGTCGGCCACTCGCCGCTCGCCGACGAGTACCGGCGCATGGTCACCGCCATCGGCGACGCCGTGCGTTTCATGGAAACGCTGTCCGGGCAGGAGGTGCACAACCTCAACCGGGTCGACTTCTACACCTCGCACGAGGCATTGCTGCTGCCGTACGAGGAGTCGCTGACCCGCGAGGTCCCGCGCCACTGGGGCTGGTTCAACCTCAGCACCCACTACCCTTGGATCGGCATGCGCACCGCAGCGGTCGACGGCGCCCACGTCGAGTACTTCCGCGGCATCCGCAACCCGATCGCGTTGAAGGTCGGGCCGTCGGTGACGCCGGACCAGTTGCTGCGGGTGATCGACGTCCTCAATCCCGAGGACGAGCCGGGCCGGCTGACCTTCATCCACCGCATGGGCGCCAGCCACATCGCCGGCAAGCTGCCGCCGCTGCTGGATGCGGTGCGCCGCGATGGTCGGCGGGTGCTTTGGGTGTGCGATCCGATGCATGGCAACACCGAGGCGACGGCCAACGGTTACAAGACCCGCCGATTCGCCAACATCGGCAGCGAACTGGAGCAGGCGTTCGACCTGCACGCCGCCGCCGGCACCCGTCTCGGTGGCGTGCACCTGGAGTTGACCGGCGAGGACGTCACCGAGTGCCTCGGCGGTGCCCGAGAATTGACCGAGGTCGATCTCGAGCGCGCCTACCATTCCACCGTCGATCCGCGCCTGAACTACGAACAGGCGCTGGAGGTGGCGATGTTGATCGTGCGCAAGCAGTCGAGCATCGGTGGCGCCGCCAGCAGTAGCTGAGGCGCGATGTCGGCATGTCCGACCGAGATTCGCCGGACAAGAAAAAACCCCGCCGAAGCGGGGTTTCTTTTTGACGTTGACGACCGAATCAGACGCTGCGCGAGGCGCGCTTGCGATCGCTCTCGGTCAGGTGCTTCTTGCGCAGGCGGATTTCCTTCGGGGTGACCTCGACCAGCTCGTCGTCCTCGATGAAGTCCAGCGCCTGCTCCAGCGTGTACTTGATCGCCGGGGTGAGCTTGATCGCATCGTCCTTGCCCGAGGCACGCATGTTGGTCAGCGGCTTGGTCTTGATCGCGTTGACGGTCAGGTCGTTGTCCTTGGAGTGGATGCCGACCAGCTGGCCTTCATAGACGTTATCGCCCTCGGCGGCGAACAGCCGGCCGCGCTCCTCCAGCGGACCCAACGCGTAGGCCGGGGTCGCGCCGGGCGCATTGGCGATCATCACGCCGTTCTGGCGCTTGGCGATCGGGCCGGTTTCGCGCGGGCCGTAGTGATCGAACACGTGGAACAGCAAGCCTGAGCCTTGGGTCAGGGTCTTGAACTCGTTCTGGAAGCCGATCAGACCGCGCGCCGGGATCGTGTAGTCCAGCCGCACCCGACCTTTGCCGTCGGATTCCATGTTGGACAGCTGGCCCTTGCGGATGCCGAGCTTCTCCATCACGCCGCCCTGGTGCTGCTCTTCGATGTCGACCACCAACTGCTCGACCGGTTCCATCAACTGCCCGTCGATTTCCTTGACGATCACCTCGGGGCGGGACACCGCCAGCTCGAAGCCTTCACGGCGCATGTTCTCGATCAACACCGACAGGTGCAGCTCGCCGCGGCCGGACACCAGGAATTTGTCCGGGTCGGAACCTTCCTCGACCTTCAGCGCGACGTTGTGCAGGGTCTCGCGCTCCAGCCGCTCGCGGATCTGGCGGCTGGTGAGGAACTTGCCCCCGCTCAGGTCCTTGTTGCCGGCGAACGGCGAGTTGTTGACCTGGAAGGTCATGCTGATCGTGGGCTCGTCGACGGTCAGCGCGGGCAGCGCCTCGGGCACGTCGAGCGCGCACACGGTGTCGGAAATGCCCAGGTCGGCAACGCCGGCGATCGCGACGATGTCGCCGGCCTCGGCTTCTTCCACCTCGATGCGCTCCAGGCCCAGGAAGCCGAGCACCTGCATGATCTTGCCCTGGCGCTTCTTGCCCTCGCGGTCGACCACGCTGACCGGCATGTTCTTCTTGACCTTGCCGCGCTGGATCCGGCCGATGCCGATCAGGCCGACGAAGTTGCTGTAGTCCAGCTGGCTGATGCGCATCTGGAACGGGCCTTCCGGATCGACCTCCGGCGGCGCCACGTGCTTCATGATCGCCTCGTACAGCGGGGTCATGTCGCCGTCGCGGGCACTGTCGTCGAGGCTGGCGTAACCGTGCAGCGCCGAGGCGTAGACGATCGGGAAGTCGAGCTGCTCGTTGGTCGCGCCGAGCTTGTCGAACAAGTCGAACACTTGGTCGATCACCCAGTCCGGGCGCGCGCCCGGGCGGTCGATCTTGTTGACCACCACGATCGGCTTGAAGCCCATCGCGAACGCCTTCTGGGTGACGAAGCGGGTCTGCGGCATCGGCCCGTCCATCGCGTCGACCAGGATCAGCACCGAGTCGACCATCGACAGCACGCGCTCGACCTCGCCACCGAAGTCGGCGTGTCCCGGGGTGTCGACGATGTTGATCCGGTTGCCCTGCCAGGTGATGGCGGTGTTCTTGGCCAGGATCGTGATGCCGCGTTCCTTTTCCTGGTCGTTGCTGTCCATCACGCGCTCGGCGAGCACGGTGCGTTCGTTCAGGGTGCCGGATTGCTTGAGCAGGCAGTCGACGAGGGTGGTCTTGCCGTGGTCGACGTGGGCGACGATGGCGATATTGCGCAGGCGTTCGATGGACATGGGGAAGGGCGCCGCAGCGCTACTTTTCTGTAAGGAAGTCAACCAGTATATCGCGACTGCGGCTTGCAACGGCGATCGCCTTGCAGTGGGTTAAGCTTTGCGGCCCGGTGGCGCGCTGGCGCGCCATCCCATCCCCCACCCGGAGCATGCCATGAGCCTGATCGCCACCTTCGATACCGACCGCGGCCCGATCCGCATCCAGCTGGAGCCCGAGAAGGCGCCGCTGACGGTCGCCAATTTCGCCAACCTGGCCAAGCGTGGCTTCTACGACGGCCTCAACTTCCATCGGGTGATCAACGACTTCATGGTCCAGGGCGGTTGCCCCCAGGGCAGCGGTACCGGCGGCCCGGGCTACCGCTTCGAGGACGAGACCAAGAACGGCCTCAGCCACGAGCGCGGGGTGCTGTCGATGGCCAACGCCGGCCCGGGCACCAATGGCAGCCAGTTCTTCATCACCCACGTGGCCTGCCCGTGGCTGGACGGCAAGCACACCGTGTTCGGCAAGGTGCTCGAGGGCCAGGAGATCGTCGACAGCGTCAAGCAGGGCGACAAGATCAAGTCGGTCAAGCTCGAGGGCGACGTCGACGCCGTGCTGGCGGCCAAGGCCGATCGCGTGGCCGAGTGGAACAAGACGCTCGACGCCAACGCCTGATTTGCCTGCAGTGACGTCACCCGACGCCCGTCTCCGGTCCCCGGGGGCGGGCGTCTTGCCGTGGTGGCCGGACGCCCGGTCCGCGATCGCGAATGGTTTCACGTGCTACCATTTTGGGGCTAATTCTGGCCGGTTTTGCTCGTAGCCCGGCCTCGTCCCGAACCCCCACCGAGGTCATCAAGATGCCCCAGCTCGCCCGGCGCATCGGTCGCGCCAAGCCCAGCGCGATCATGCAGATTGCCGAGAAGGCCAAGCGCCTGAAGTCCGAAGGCCGCGACATCATCAGCTTCTCGATCGGCGTCCCGAATTTCCTGCCCGGCGAGCACGTCTACGCCGCCGCCCGCGATTCGCTGGAACATGATAGCGGCCAGTACGGCAGCAACCGCGGCAGCGACGCGATGCTCGAGGCATTTCTGGCCCATATCGGGAAGATCGGCCTGACCGGTTACACCAAGGCCAACCTCGCCACCGGCATCGGTGCCAAGCACGTGCTCTACAACCTGGCCGAGGCGCTGCTGGACGAGGGCGACACGATCGCCTTCCCGACCCCGTACTGGACCAGCTACCTCGACATCGCCGAGATCGTCGACGCCAAGGTCGACCTGCTGCCGTGCTCGCCCGAGCAGGACTACAAGCTGACCCCGGCCCAGCTCGACGCCGCGCTGGCCAAGAAGCCGCGCATCTTCCTGTTCAACAACCCGTCCAACCCGACCGGCATGGTCTACGGCAAGGACGAGATCGCCGCGCTGGCCGACGTCATCGCCAAGTACCCCTACACCTGGATCATCACCGACGACATCTACAACCGGATGGTGTTCGACGGCGTCGGTTACCACAACTTCGTGCATGCCCGTCCCGAGCTGAAGGACCGCGTGATCTTCGTCGACTCGCTGTCCAAGACCTACGGCATGCCGGGTTGGCGCGTCGGCTTCATGGCCGGTCCGGAAGTGGTCGCGCAGGCCATCGTGACGATGAACTCCAACCACATCACCAGCCTGCCCGAGGTCATCACTGCAGCTGCCGTGGCCGCGCTGTCCGGTCCGCAGGACGTGCCCGACGCCAAGTGCGAAGAGTTCCAGGCCAAGCGCGACCAGGTCATGGACGTGATGGACAGCCTGCCCGGCGTCGTCTGCCCGCGTCCGCAGGGTGCGTTCTACGTGTTCCCGGACATCAGCGTTGCCTTCGGCAAGACTCACGGGCCGACCGGCAAGACCATCAACAACGATGTCGACTTCTGCAGCGTGCTGCTGGAGGCCAAGGGCGTCGCCTGCGTGCCCGGCTCCGCGTTCGGCGAGCCGCGCGCGCTGCGCATCAGCTACACCTGCCCGACGCCGCAGTTGGCGCCCGGCATGCAGCGCTTCAAGGAATTTTTCAACGAACTGAGCTGACGGCCGAAGCGCCGCCGCTTGCAACCGTTAAATCTGGAGATCGCCCCATGAAGTCCCCCGTTCGCGTTGCCGTCACCGGTGCCGCCGGCCAGATCGGCTATTCCCTGCTGTTCCGCATCGCCTCGGGCGAAATGCTCGGCAAGGACCAGCCGGTCATCCTGCAGATGCTCGAGCTGCCGATGGAGAAGGCCCAGGCCGCGCTCAAGGGCGTGATGATGGAGCTGGAGGATTGCGCGTTCCCGCTGTTGGCCGGCATGGTCGGCACCGACGACGCCGAGGTCGCGTTCAAGGACGCCGACATCGCCCTGCTGGTCGGCGCTCGCCCGCGCGGCCCCGGGATGGAGCGCAAGGACCTGCTGCTGGAGAACGCCAAGATCTTCACCGCCCAGGGCGCCGCGCTGAACAAGGTTGCCAGCCGCGACGTCAAGGTGCTGGTGGTCGGCAACCCGGCCAACACCAATGCCTACATCGCGATGAAGTCCGCGCCGGACCTGAAGGCTGCGAACTTCACCGCGATGCTGCGCCTGGACCACAACCGCGCGCTGTCGCAGTTGGCCAACAAGGCCGGCGTGCCGGTCGGTGACATCAGGAAGCTGGTCGTGTGGGGCAACCACAGCCCGACCATGTATCCGGACTACCGCTTCGCGACCGTCAATGGCGAGTCGCTGAAAGACAAGATCAACGACGCCGACTGGAACGCCAACGAGTTCATCCCGAAGGTCGGCAAGCGCGGCGCGGCGATCATCGAGGCGCGCGGCCTGTCGTCGGCGGCCTCGGCGGCCAATGCGGCGATCGACCACATCCATGACTGGGTGCTCGGCAGCGACGGCGAGTGGGTGACCATGGGCGTGCCGTCGGACGGCAGCTACGGCATTCCCGAGGGCGTGATCTACGGCGTGCCGGTGATCTGCAAGGACGGCGAGTACACCCGCGTCGAAGGCCTGGAGGTCGACGATTTCAGCCGCGCGGCGATGGACAAGACCCTGGCCGAGCTCGAGGAAGAGCGCGAGGGCGTCGCCCACCTGCTGTAACGAATTCGAAGGCGGCTCCGGTCGCCTTCGTGCTTTGAGGCTGTCGCGCGTCGTTCCGGCCCTAATGGGCGACGCGATCGTTATCGAGAGATTGCAATGTCGTCATACGTTTCCAACGGTGCCCACTTCCGCGAGGCGGTGAAGACCGAATCCCCGCTGCAGGTGATGGGCGCGATCACAGCCTACGCCGGCCTGATGGCCAAGCGCACCGGCTACAAGGCGCTGTACCTGTCGGGCGGCGGCGTCGCCGCCAATTCGCTCGGCATGCCCGACCTGGGCATCTCGACCATGGAGGACGTGCTGACCGACGCGCGCCGCATCGTCGACGCCACCGGCATGCCGCTGCTGGTCGACATCGACACCGGCTGGGGCGGGGCGTTCAACATCGGCCGGACGATCCGGAACTTCGAGCGCGTCGGCGTCGCCGCCGTGCACATGGAGGACCAGGTCGGCCAGAAACGCTGCGGTCACCGGCCCGGCAAGGAAGTGGTGTCGAAGGAGGAGATGGTCGACCGGGTCAAGGCCGCGGTCGATGCGCGCAGCGACGCCGGCTTCGTGATCATGGCGCGCACCGACGCCGCCGCAGTCGAAGGCATCGACGCGGCGATCGAGCGCGCGGTGGCCTACGTCGAGGCCGGCGCCGACATGATCTTCCCGGAAGCGATGACGTCGCTCGCCGATTACCGCAAGTTCAAGGCCGCGGTGAAGGTGCCGATCCTGGCCAACCTGACCGAGTTCGGCTCGACCCCGTTCTTCACCACCGACGAGTTGCGTGACGCCAACGTCGACATCGCCCTGTATTGCTGCGGCGCCTACCGCGCGATGAACAAGGCCGCGTTGGGCTTCTACGAGACCGTGCGCCGCGAAGGCACCCAGAAGAACATCATCGACCGCCTGCAGACCCGCGCCGAGCTGTACGACTTCCTCGGCTACCACGAATACGAAAACAAGCTCGACGCGTTGTTTGCGACGAAGAACGATTGACGAAACAACGATTGACGAAACAAGGGGATTCCAGATGAGCGACACCACCAGCACCCTGCCCAAGCCGAAGAAATCCGTCGCATTGAGCGGTACCGCCGCCGGCAACACCGCGCTGTGCACGGTCGGCCGCAGCGGCAATGACCTGCATTACCGCGGCTACGACATCAAGGACCTGGCGACGAAATCCACCTTCGAGGAAGTCGCCCACCTGCTCGTGCACGGCGCGCTGCCGACCCGGGCGCAGCTCAACGCCTACAGGACCAAGCTGCGCCGTCTGCGCGGCCTGCCGGCGATCGTCACCGAGGCGCTGGAGCTGGTACCGGCCAACGCCCATCCGATGGACGTGCTGCGTACCGGCTGCTCGGTGCTCGGCACCGTGCTGCCCGAGCGCGAGGGCCATCCGGCCAGCGAGGCACGCGACATCGCCGACCGCCTGATCGCCAGCTTCGGTTCGATGCTGCTGTACTGGTGGCACTTCACCCGCAACGGTCGCCGCATCGATGTCGAGACCGATGACGACTCGGTCGCCGCGCACTTCCTGCACCTGTTGCACGGCGAGGCGCCGAGCGCGCTGCATGCCGATTCGCTGGACAAGTCGCTGGTGCTGTACGCCGAGCACGAATTCAACGCCTCGACCTTCGCCGCGCGCGTGATCGCCGGCACTGGCTCGGACCTGTATTCCTGCCTGACCGGCGGCATCGGCGCACTGCGCGGACCCAAGCACGGGGGCGCCAACGAAGTGGCGATGGACATCATCAGCCGCTACGCCACCGCCGACGAGGCCGAGGCCGACATCCGTGCGCGGATCGAACGCAAGGAGATCGTGATCGGCTTCGGCCACCCGGTCTACACCGTCGGCGATCCGCGCAACCCGATCATCAAGGAAATCTCGCGCAAGCTGTGCAAGGACGGCGGCAACCAGGTCCTTTTCGACGTCTCCGAGCGCATCGAGAACCTGATGATGGACAGCAAGAAGATGTTCCCGAACCTCGACTGGTACAGCGCCAGCGCGTACCACATGATGGGCATCCCGACCCCGATGTTCACCCCGCTGTTCGTGATTGCCCGCACCACCGGCTGGAGCGCGCACGTGATCGAGCAGCGCGAGGACGGCAAGATCATCCGTCCGAGCGCGAACTACACCGGCCCGGAAGACCGCGAGTACGTGGAGATCGATCGCCGCGGTTGATCGGCGCTTACCTACCAATGAAAAAGGCCGCGCAGATGCGCGGCCTTTTTCATATCTGGTTGGCGGCCTGGGCGGCTAACCGGGTGCGGTCACGACCCGCGCGGGGCGAGATTCTGCACTTTCAGGAAGGTGTGGTCGCCGATGGTCGCGACCTGATAGGCGTTGCGCCAGCTCGGCTGCGCCAGCGCCAGTGCGACGAAATGGCTGGCGTCCGGCACGATCTCCTGGCGCTCGCCTTCCGGCAACGCCCAGTTGCGCTGGGCTTCCAGCGCGACCGTGACCGACTCGGCCCACGCCTCGGTGTTGTTGAGGCGGGTGTTGGGCGAAACCAGCGACGGTGCGAACTGCTTGCGTGCGGTCACCACCTCGCAAACGCTGCTGCCCCAGATGCCGCTGTCGCGACGCCGCAGGGCGACCTCGGCGACGGCCTGCTGGCCGCGCTCGGACTGGTCGCGGGCTTCCAGGTACAGGGTGGTGCTCAGGCAGAGCGAATCTGCGGTTTGCGGCGGCAGTACCGAGGCCAACCACAGGATCCAGGCCAACTTCATACAGACTCCTTGCTGCGTTGCGCCGGCCGCACTCTGGAGTCCGCCCGAAACAGGAGGGGCGGAGACCGGGGGACGAACCGGCATGGCGTATTGGGGAGGGCGGCGGCTCTATGGCGCGCTTTGCCCCGTCACCGCGATCTCGAAGAAAACGAGGGCGGTGGTGGGTGCCACCTGCGTGGGGTGGCTGGGAAGTTGCGGCACGTTAGCGACCACTAACTAAACACCAGCTGAACAACTGAGCGAAGCAGGGCGGAACGAATCCGGATTCCGAATGTGACGCGCGACGCAAATCCCGCCTGTTCAGGCTTTCAGCGCACAGGCAAGCCCCGGTCCACAACATCGGGATCGAGTCACCAACTTGGCTTGTCGATCGCTCGACGCCGGCTACAGCGCCGCGGCAAGTCGACTGCCCTGGTCGATGGCACGCTTGGCATCCAGTTCCGCCGCGACATCGGCGCCGCCGATCACGTGAAGCTGAACTTTGCGACCCGCCAGCCCGGCCGCAAGCGGCTTGAACGGTTCCTGTCCGGCGCAGACGATTACGTGGTCGACCGGCAGCCGCTGCTCCTTGCCGTCGTGGCGGATCCGCAGGCCGTCGTCGGCGATGCCGAGGTACTCGACCCCGCCCAGCATCCGCACCTGTTTGGCTTTCAGCGTGGCACGGTGGATCCAGCCGGTGGTCTTGCCCAGGCGCGCCCCGGGTTTGCCCGGACTGCGCTGCAGCAGCCAGACCTCGCGGGTGGGCGGTTCCGGCCGCGCCGGCACCAGCCCGCCGCGGTTGTCGCCGTAGTCGAGATCGACGCCCCATTCGGCATGCCAGCGGCGTGGGTCCAGGCTCGGCGAGGTTCCTTGCTGGACCAGGAATTCGGCCACGTCGAAACCGATCCCGCCGGCGCCGATGATCGCCACCTTGGCGCCGACCACCACCGTACCGGTCAACACCTCGCGATAGCCCACGACCTTGGGGTGGTCCACGCCCGGCAAGTCGATGATCCGCGGCTTGATGCCGGTGGCGAGTACGACATGATCGAAGTCGGCCAGGTCTTCGAGCCCGGCCGACTTCCCCAGTCGCACATCGACGCCATGCCGATCGAGCTGGCCGGCGAAGTAGCGCAGGGTCTCGTGGAACTCCTCCTTGCCCGGGATCCGCTTGGCCAGGTTGAACTGGCCGCCGATCTCGCTCGCGGCCTCGAACAGGGTCACGTCGTGGCCGCGGCCTGCCGCCACGCTCGCACAGGCCAGCCCGGCCGGGCCGGCGCCCACCACCGCAATGCGTCGCGGGTTGCGGGTCGGCAGGTAGTTCAGTTCGGTTTCGGCGCAGGCGCGCGGGTTGACCAGGCAACTGGCGCGCTTGTTCTCGAACACATGGTCCAGGCAGGCCTGGTTACAGGCGATGCAGGTGTTGATCTCGTCGGTGCGCGCATCGCGGGCTTTCGCCACCCACTGCGGGTCGGCCAGCAGCGGCCGCGCCATCGACACCATGTCGGCCGAGCCATCGGCGAGGATGCGCTCGGCCACCGCCGGCATGTTGATCCGGTTGGTGGTCACCAGCGGCAGCGCGACTTCGGGTTTCAGCCGGGCGGTAATGCCGGCGAATGCGCCGCGTGGCACCGAGGTGGCGATCGTCGGCACCCGCGCCTCGTGCCAGCCGATGCCGGTGTTGATCAGGGTCGCGCCGGCGGCCTCGACCGCGCGCGACTGCTGCACCACTTCGTTCCACGCCAAGCCGCCGTCGACCAAGTCGATCATCGACAACCGATAGATCAGGATGAAGTCGGGCCCGCAGGCCTCGCGGATGCGGCGCACGATCTCGATCGCGAAGCGCATGCGCCGCGTCGCGTCACCGCCGAAGGCGTCGTCGCGCGTATTGGTGCGCGGCGCGGTGAACTGGTTGAGCAGGTAGCCCTCCGAACCCATCACCTCGACCCCGTCGTAACCGGCGTCGCGGGCGAGTCGCGCGCTGTCGACGAAGGCACGGATCTGGCGCTCGACCGCGCGCGCGGACAGCGCGCGTGGAGTGAACGGATTGATCGGCGACTTGATCCGCGACGGCGCGACCTGCAGCGGGTGGTAGCCGTAGCGGCCGGCGTGCAGGATCTGCAGGCAGATGCGGCTGCCATGCGCATGCACCGCAGCGGTGACCTGTCGGTGCTTGCGCGCCTGCCACGACCAGCCCAGGGTGCCGCCGAACGGCTTGAGCCAGCCGACGATGTTGGGCGAGAAGCCGCCGGTGACGATCAACCCGACCCCGCCGGCGGCGCGCTCGGCGAAATACGCGGCGAGTTTCGGGAAGTCGCGTGCATGATCTTCCAGCCCGGTGTGCATCGAGCCCATCAGCACCCGGTTGGGCAGGGTGCAGAACCCCAGGTCGAGCGGCGCGAACAGATTCGGGTAGATGGGGTGGGGCGTCGTTGCAGCCGGGGCGGTGACCGTCATTCGTGAATACGCTTGCGTATGGAAGCGCTAACGATGCCGCGATCCGGGTGCCGGCACAAGCCGTGGTCAGGGGCGACGTGGACGCCGGCCCCCAAAGTCGTCGGGGGAAACGATCAATCCGGCAGCCGTGCGCGTGCGAGCTGGTTGGTGTCGGTGCCGAACCACAGGCTGTCGGTCGCCGGGTCGAACACCATATGACGCACGCTTTGGCCGCCGCTGGGAATCGGCGTCGCCGGCAGGAACTTGCCGCTGGCCGGGTCGAAGCCCTGCAGCAGGTTCGGCTGCGTCGCCGTCTCCACGAACCACACCCGGCCCCGGTCGTCGGTGCCCAGCGCGTACGGCCCGGACGGATCCGACGGCGCCTTCCATTCCTCGAATTCGCCGCTGGCCGGATCGTAGGCGCCGAGGTAGCCCTGGGTGAAATCGCCGTACCAGACCCGGCCGTCCTCGGTCAGACCGATCCGGCGCGGACGTGCCTGCGCGCGCGGCAACGCGATTTCGGTGAGTTCAAGGGTGTCCGGGTCGACCGTGGCGATCTTGTTGGTCCCCAGCAGCACGGCCCAGGCGCGGCCGCTGTCGGTCGCGAGGATGCCGTAGGGCAGGGCGTCGTCGGTCGGCACCGGGATCACCCGGATCGCGCCGCTGTCCATGTCGATCCGGCCGATCGCATTGCCGCGCTGCATGGTGAACCAGATGCCGCCGCGGCCGTCGAGGGCGAAGGTGTGCGGGTCGCGGGGCTCGATCCCGGGCGTCGCCGGCACCTTGTAGGTGGTGTATTCGCCGCTGTCGGGGTCGAAGCGCAGGATCGTGCCGTTGCCGTTGCCGGCGATCCACGGGAAGCCGTCGTCGTCGACCACCACCGTATGCGGCTTGGTGCCCTCGGGCAGGTCGTGGCGCTCGAAAGCTTCGGTTTCCGGATCGAATACCGCCAGATAGTTGCCGAGCTGGCCGACGAACCAGACCCGGCCGTCGGGCGCGAGGTAGGGATCGCGCGGCCGGGTGTCGGGCCACGGCACCTGCCATTCCTGAATGTGGACGGTGGGTGCTGGCGGTTGCTGTGCGAGCGCCCGCGCGGAGAGCGCGCCGATGGCGAGCGCGAGCAGTGCGGCGACCGTAACGCGCGAAAAACCCGGTCGGTTCATATCCATTCCTCGCGTAGCGGATAGATGGGCAAGCATACGCCGGGCATGGGCGGTCGGCCTGCCAACCGCACTCGTCGTCCCGATGGTGGGCGGATGCGATAATCACCATCGTCCCCTGCGGCTTCGACGCCACCGGCCTTCGCGCACGGCCGTCGACCGCGCTCGCGCCATCGCCCCACGCAAGAGACTCCGCCAACCGCATGAACACCGACTACCGCAAGCCGCTGCCGGGCACCACGCTCGACCATTTCGACACCCGCGCCGCGATCGAGGCGATCAAACCTGGTGCGTACGACACGCTGCCGTATACCTCGCGCGTGCATGCGGAGAACCTGGTGCGTCGCGCGGAACCAGCGATGCTGGCCGCTTACCTGACCCAGCTGATCGAGCGCCGCCGCGACCTGGACTTCCCGTGGTTCCCGGCGCGCGTGGTGTGCCATGACATTCTCGGCCAGACCGCGCTGGTCGACCTGGCCGGGTTGCGCGATGCGATTGCCCAGCGCGGCGGCGACCCATCGCAGGTCAATCCGGTGGTGCCGACCCAGCTGATCGTCGACCACTCACTGGCGGTGGAGGCACCGGGCTTCGACAAGGACGCGTTCGGCAAGAACCGGGCGATCGAGGACCGTCGCAATGAGGACCGCTTCCACTTCATCAACTGGACCAAGAAGGCGTTCCGGAACGTCGACGTGATCCCGCCGGGCAACGGGATCATGCATCAGATCAACCTGGAGCGGATGTCGCCGGTGGTGCACGCGCGCGACGGGGTGGCGTTCCCGGACACGCTGGTCGGCACCGACAGCCACACGCCGCACGTCGATGCGCTGGGCGTGATCGCGGTCGGCGTCGGCGGGCTGGAGGCGGAGAGCGTGATGTTGGGCCGCGCGTCGTGGATGCGCCTGCCGGAGATCGTCGGTGTCGAGCTGAGCGGTAAACCTGCGCCCGGCATCACCGCGACCGACACCGTGCTGGCGCTGACCGAGTTCCTGCGCCAGTCGAAGGTCGTCGGCGCGTACCTGGAGTTCCGCGGTGAAGGCGCATCCGCGCTCACGCTCGGCGACCGCGCCACCATCTCCAACATGGCGCCCGAGTACGGTGCGACCGCGGCGATGTTCTTCATCGACGACAACACCATCGACTACCTGCGCCTGACCGGCCGCGACGATGCGCAGGTCAAACTGGTCGAAACCTACGCGAAGCACACCGGACTGTGGGCCGACGCGCTCGCCACCGCGCAGTACGAGCGCACGCTGGCGTTCGACCTGTCGAGCGTGGTGCGCAACATGGCCGGTCCGTCCAACCCGCACCGGCGCCTGCCGACCTCGGCGTTGGCCGAGCGCGGTATCGCCGGCAACCTCGAGGCCGCGCGCGCCGAAGAGGCGCAGGGCCTGATTCCCGACGGCGCGGTGATCATCGCCGCGATCACCAGCTGCACCAACACCAGCAACCCGCGCAACGTGATCGCCGCCGGCCTGATTGCGCGCAATGCCAATTCCCGCGGGCTGACGCGCAAGCCGTGGGTCAAGACCTCGCTGGCGCCTGGTTCCAAGGCCGTGCAGCTCTATTTGGAAGATTCGGGTCTGCTGCCGGAGCTGGAGCAGCTCGGCTTCGGCATCGTCGGCTTCGCCTGCACCACCTGCAACGGCATGAGCGGCGCGCTCGCTCCGGCGATCCAGAAGGAAGTCATCGAACGCGACCTCTATACGACCGCCGTGTTGTCGGGCAACCGCAACTTCGACGGCCGCATCCACCCGTATGCCAAACAGGCCTTCCTCGCGTCACCGCCGCTGGTGGTTGCCTACGCGATCGCCGGCACCGTGCGCTTCGACATCGAGAAGGACGTGCTCGGTACCGACGCGCAGGGCAACGCGGTGAAGCTCAAGGACATCTGGCCGACGGATGAGGAGATCGACGCGATCGTCGCCGCGAGCGTCAAGCCCGAGCAGTTCCGCCAGGTCTACGATCCGATGTTCAAGTTCAGCGTCGAGCACGGCGAGAAGGTCAGCCCGCTGTACGACTGGCGCCCGCAGAGCACCTACATCCGCAGCCCGCCTTACTGGGAAGGGGCGCTCGCCGAACGCACGTTGCGCGGCATGCGTCCGCTGGCGGTGCTCGGCGACAACATCACCACCGACCACCTGTCGCCGTCGAACGCGATCCTCGCTTCCAGTGCCGCCGGCGAATACCTGGCGAAGATGGGCCTGCCGGAGGAGGACTTCAATTCCTACGCGACCCATCGCGGCGACCACCTCACCGCGCAACGCGCCACCTTCGCCAACCCGAAGCTGGTCAACGAGATGGTGCGCGACGAGGCCGGAAACGTGAAGCAGGGCTCGCTGGCGCGCCTCGAGCCGGAAG
Source organism: Novilysobacter erysipheiresistens (assembly GCF_036663935.1). NCBI lineage: Bacteria > Pseudomonadati > Pseudomonadota > Gammaproteobacteria > Lysobacterales > Lysobacteraceae > Novilysobacter > Novilysobacter erysipheiresistens. The sequence goes on along the minus strand of NZ_JAXGFP010000002.1, from coordinate 590,266 downwards.
GCACGGTCACGCGGATGTGGGAGGCGATCGAAGCCTACATGGAGCGTCGCCAGCCGCTGATCATCATCGCCGGCGCCGACTACGGCCAGGGCAGCTCGCGCGACTGGGCCGCCAAGGGCGTGCGCCTGGCCGGGGTGGAGGCGATCGCGGCCGAGGGCTTCGAGCGCATCCACCGCACCAATCTGATCGGCATGGGCGTGCTGCCGCTGGAGTTCCTGCCGGGCACCGACCGCAACACGCTGGGCATCGACGGCACCGAGATCTATGACGTCACCGGCACCCCCGCGCCGCGCGCGACGCTGGCGCTGGTGATCCACCGTCGCAACGGCGAGCGGCTGGAAGTGCCGGTGACCTGCCGCCTCGACACCGCCGAGGAGGTTTCCATTTACGAGGCCGGCGGTGTGTTGCAGCGCTTCGCCAACGACTTCTTCGAAGCGGCGCAGGTGGCTTAGGCGCAATCGCCCGCACCCTAAGCCCACATCACATCATCAGGAAACACTCATGCCGCACGCGCCGCAGCTACGCATCCCGGCCACCTACATGCGAGGCGGCACCAGCAAGGGCGTGTTCTTCCGCCTGCAGGACCTGCCTGCCGCCGCGCAGGTGCCGGGCCGGGCACGCGATGCCTTGTTGATGCGCGTGATCGGCTCGCCCGATCCCTACGCCAAGCACACCGACGGCATGGGCGGGGCGACGTCGAGCACCAGCAAGTGCGTGATCATCTCGAAGTCGACCCAGCCCGGCCACGATGTCGACTACCTCTACGGACAGGTCTCCATCGATACCGCCTTTGTCGACTGGTCCGGCAACTGCGGCAACCTCAGCACCGCGGTCGGCCCGTTCGCGATCGCCAACGGCTTCATCGATCCTGCGCGGCTGCCCGAGAACGGCACCTTCGCCGTGCGGGTGTGGCAGGCCAACATCGGCAAGACCATCGTGGTGCACGTTCCGATCGCCGACGGCCAGGTGCAGGAAACCGGCGATTTCGAACTCGATGGCGTGACCTTCCCGGCGGCCGAGATCGTGCTCGAGTTCATGGACCCGTCCGATGACGGCGACGACGGTGGCGCGATGTTCCCCACCGGCAACCTCGTCGACGAGCTGGAGGTGCCCGGCGTCGGCACGCTCAAGGCGACGATGGTCAACGCCGGCATTCCGACCGTCTTCGTCAACGCCGCGGACATCGGCTACACCGGCACCGAGTTGCAGGATGCGATCAACGGCGATGCCAAGGGGCTCGCCAGGTTCGAGGCCATCCGCGCCCACGGTGCCGTGCGAATGGGCCTGATCGACGACGTCGCCAGTGCCGCCACTCGCCAGCACACGCCCAAGGTCGCCTTCGTGTCGCCGGCGGCCGACTACGTTGCGTCCAGCGGCAAGGCCATCGTCGCGGCCGACATCGACCTCAACGTCCGCGCGCTGTCCATGGGCAAGCTGCACCACGCGATGATGGGCACCTGCGCGGTCGCCATCGGTACCGCGGCGGCGATCCCGGGCACGCTGGTGCATGCCGCGGCCGGCGGTGGATCGCGCGAGGCGGTGCGGTTCGGCCACCCCTCCGGCACCTTGCGCGTCGGCGCGCAGGCGTTGCAGGTCGATGGCCAGTGGAGCGTCACCAAGGCGGTGATGAGCCGCAGCGCGCGCGTGCTCATGGAAGGCGCGGTGCGAATCCCCGTCGACACGGTGTAGGGCGGGTCAACAGCCCGTCGTCGGGGCTGCGGCACAATGGCCGCCTGCCATCCAGAGGGTGTGTCATGAACGGGCACGACATCCGCTCCACCGTTCGCCCCGACCCCGACCCGCCGATGCTGGAGATCGCCGGCTACGTCGCGGACTACAGCATCGACTCGAAGGAAGCGTACGACACCGCCCGCTACATGCTGCTCGATTCGTTGGCCTGCGCGGCGCTGGCGATGGACCATGAGGCCTGCGTCAAGCACCTCGGCCCGCTGGTGCCCGGCGCCGACATGAAGGGCGGCGCGCGGGTGCCATTCACCCCGCACGAGCTCGACCCGGTGCAGGCCGCCTACAACATCGGCGTGCAGATGCGCTGGCTGGACTTCAACGACACCTGGCTGGCCGCCGAATGGGGCCACCCGTCCGACAACCTCGGCGCGATCCTCGCCGTCGCCGACTATCTGGGCCGCAAGGCCGAGGCCGAAGGCGGCAAGGCGCTGACCGTCCGGGACGTGCTCGGCTACGCGATCAAGGCCCACGAGATCCAGGGCTGCTACGCGCTCAAAAACTCCTTCAACCGGGTCGGCCTCGACCACGTGATCCTGGTCCGGCTGGCCTCGACCGCCGTCGCCACCCACATGCTCGGCGGCGACAAGGAGGCGATCTGGACCGCGGTCTCGCACAGCTGGATCGACAACGGCGTGCTGCGCACCTACCGCCACGCCCCCAACACCGGCCCGCGCAAGAGCTGGGCCGCCGGCGACGCCTGCCGTCGCGCCGTCACCCATGCACTGAACGCCGTGAAGGGCGTGGTCGGCTACCCGAGCGCGCTGACCGTACCGACCTGGGGCTTCTACGACATCGCCTTCGACGGCAAGCCGTTCGAGTTCGAGCGCCCGTTCGGTAGCTACGTGATGGAGAACATCCTGTTCAAGATCAGCTACCCGGCCGAGTTCCACGCCCAGACCGCGGTCGAGTGCGCGATGCGCCTTCACGCTGAGGTGAAGGACCGCCTCGACGACATCGAGCGGATCGAGCTGCAGACCCAGGAAGCTGGCGTACGCATCATCGACAAGACCGGCCCGCTGGCCAACTACGCCGACCGCGACCACTGCCTGCAATACATGGTCGCCGTGCCGCTGATCTTCGGCCGGCTGACTGCGGGGGACTACGGCGATGCCGTGGCTGCCGATCCGCGCATCGATGCACTCCGCCAGAAAATGACGGTCAGCGAGGATCCGCGGTTCACCCGCGACTACTTCGACGCCGGCAAGCGTTATATCGGCAATTCTGTTCAGGTGTTCTTCAAGGACGGCAGCACCTCCGAAAAGGTGTCGATCGATTATCCGATCGGGCATCGCAAACGTCGCAAAGAGGGGATCCCGGCGTTGCTGACCAAGTTCGAGAAGGCCGTCCGCGGCCGGTTGCCTGCAGCCAGCGCCGACCGTTTGCTGGCCCTGGCCGTCGATCCTGAAGAACTGGAGGCCTTGCCGATCACCGAGTTCCTCGGATTGCTCCGCGGCTGAACAACCCCGGTTGGCCCCGCCACGCTTGGGGAACTTCCCCGAATGTTAGATGCCCGTTAACATTGTCTTCACGTCGGCAAACCTAACCTGCGCGGGATGGCGTCATACAGGCTGCTGTCCCGAACGGTTTTAGGAACCTCGCAGACGCGGTTTCCAATTTTGATGATCAAGGAGATACAAATGAATAAGAAACTCCTCTGCGCCGCCCTGCTGGGTGGCCTGAGTCTGGTCGGTACGGCCAGCGCCCAGGAATTCGACGATCGCTGGTACGTCACCGGTACCGTCGGCGCGAACATGCAGGACGAAGACCGTGGCACCGAAAACCGCCCATTCCTTGCTGTTGGCGTGGGCAAGTACCTCAACCCGTACTGGTCGATCGACGGCGAGTTGAACTACCAGAATCCGGGCACCGATCGTAACGACGACCTGAACTGGAGCCAGTACGGCATCTCGTTCGACCTGCGTCGCCACTTCATTACCGAAGGCCGCAACTGGAACCCGTACGCCGTGATGGGCCTGGGTTACCAGCGCCACGAGGAAGAGTACGCGCCGGAAGATCTCGGCACCCCCAGCCCGACCGCGCCGCTGGAGCGTGAGGGCGGCGACGTCGCCGGCAAGATCGGCTTCGGTCTGCAGGGTGATGCTGGCCGGGTCAAGATCCGTACCGAGCTGGCCTACCGCATCGACGCCGATAACGACAGCGTCGGCGCGTTCCTGAACGACGACGTCCCGCAGGACGACGGCGCCGACTGGTTCGGCGACGTGCTGGCTTCGGTCGGCGTGGTCGTGCCGCTGGGTCCGGAGCCTGCCGCCCCGGTTGCCCCGGCTCCCGCCCCGGCCGCGCCGAGCTGCGCGGACCTGGACGACGACGGTGACGGCGTCAACAACTGCGACGACAAGTGCCCGGGTTCGCAGGCCGGCCAGACCATCGGTCCGGATGGTTGCCCGGTGCCGGTGTCGATCGACCTGAAGGGCGTGAACTTCGACTTCGACAAGTCGACCCTGCGTCCGGACGCGGTGGCGATCCTGAGCGAGGCGGTGCAGATCCTGCAGCGTTACCCCGACCTGAACGTCGAGGTTGCCGGTCACACCGACTCCAAGGGCACCGACGCCTACAACCAGGCGCTGTCGGAGCGCCGCGCGACCGCAGTGTACGACTACCTGACCAGCAACGGCATCGACGCCTCGCGCCTGGTGGGCCCGAACGGTTACGGCGAGAGCCGCCCGATCGCGCCGAACACCAACCCGGACGGTTCGGACAATCCGGAAGGCCGTGCGCAGAACCGCCGCACCGAGTTGAACGTGCAGAACTAAGCGTTCGCTCGGAAGGGACTCCAACCGGAGTCCCGCAGTACCAGGAAGCCCGGCCCAGTGCCGGGCTTCTTTTTGTGTCGGTGCGCCGCGTGACGCTCGGTTCATCTGACCTGGGCGAGGCCACCTATACTTTCGGAAGTTCTCATCGGATCCGGCCCATGGCATTCAAGAATTTCGTCGTTGCCTCGAGTGTGTTGCTGTTTGTTTCGACCGCCTGTGCGGCCACGGGTGCCCCGCAAAACGAGCCCGCTCCGACGGGAGATGCGGCCCCGGCAAACACCGCGCAGGCCGGCGAAGCGCCAGTGCAGGAGCAGCCCACCGCGGGACAGGCGACCCCAACCCCGCCGGCGTCCGGTTACGTCCCGCGGACCGAGCATGACAACACCCCGTGGCGCTTCAACATGGAACAGGACGGCAAGCAGATGTCCGCCGACCAGTTCGACGAATGGATGAAGTCGAAGGGCGTGCGGGTGGCCACCGGCAAGCCCGCCACTCCATTGGTACAGAACTGCCCGACGCCCGAAGGCGACAAGGGCGATGGCGATGGCGACGGCGTGATCAATTGCCTCGACCAGTGCCCGACGTCCGAGGCCGGCCAGACCATCGGGCCGGACGGTTGCCCGGTCCCGGTGTCGATCGACCTGAAGGGCGTGACCTTCGCCTACGACAAGGCCACCCTCGGCGCGGACGCCAAGGCCGTGCTGGGCGAGGCCGTGGAGATCCTGACGCGCCATCCGGCATTGAAGGTCGAGGTCGCCGGTCATACCGATTCGCGGGGCGATGCGAGCTACAACCAGGCCCTGTCTGAGCGTCGCGCGCAGGCCGTGTACGACTACCTGGTCGAGAAGGGTATCGACAAGGCGCGCCTGATCGGCCCGGTCGGCTTCGGCGAGACCCGCCCGTTGGTGCCGAACGAGAAGCCGGATGGTTCCGATGCACCCGAGAACCGGGCCAAGAACCGTCGCACGGAACTCAACATCCAGAACTGAGTCGGCAGCGATGTTCGGTCCGACCGCCTTGCGGTTCACGAAGCCCGGCCATGTGCCGGGCTTCGTGGTTTGCGCCCACCGACCTCTGCCGCGATGAGCGCGCCGTCGCGCCACGGCTTGGCCCGCACCTTGTCCAAGCTCGGCGTGTGCTCGCGCAGCGAGGCGGCGCGACGGGTGCTGGCCGGTCGCGTTGCGGTCAACGGCCGCATCGTCCTCGACCCCGAGCATCCGGTCGTGCGCGATCGCGACCGGCTCAGCGTGGATGGCCAGCCCGCCGGCGCCGAACGCCGCTACCTGATGTTGAACAAGCCGCGCGGACTGGTGACCACCGTCCACGACGAACGCGGTCGCGACACGATCTATCGTTGCCTGGACGGTGCGGGGTTGCCATGGCTGGCGCCGGTCGGGCGCCTGGACAAGGCCAGCGAGGGCCTGCTGCTGCTGTGCAACGACCCGGAGTGGGCCGCGGCGATCACCGATCCGGAGCGTGGGCCATGCAAGACCTACCACGTGCAGATCGATACGATTCCCGACGACGAGCTGCTGCGCACGCTGACCGACGGTGTCGACGACGCAGGCGAGTGGCTGCGCGCGCGTTCGGTGACGCTGTTACGGGCCGGGGGCAAGAACGCTTGGTTGGAAGTGGTGCTGGACGAAGGGCGCAACCGGCAGATTCGGCGCCTGATGGCGGCGCTCGGCATCGGAGTGCTGCGCCTGCTGCGGGTTGCGATTGGTCCGCTGCAACTGGGCGGGCTGGCCAAGGGGCAGTGGCGCGAACTCACCGCCGAGGAAGTCAGGGTGTTGGTCGCGACCAACCCGGTTTGAGTCGGTCGCTGCGGTTCGGCGTCGCCACGTTGTGTGCCGGCCGTCGCGTTCGTGAAATCGAGGGCATCCCATTGCCGCCGCCACGCGCGCGTGGCCGTCGCGGAGTGTGAACCCGCGCACCCAATTCCTCGCCAAGCCCCCTAAACTGCCCCGACGTCGCGGGTGACGACGACGTGATGGGGATTCACAACCAAGGGGAAGGAAATGGGGAAGATTCTGGTTTCGTTGGTGCTGGCGCTGTCGTGCGCCGGCGTGGCATCGGCTGCCGAGCCGGCTCCGGCCGCGGCGGCGAACGATGCGGCGACCTACAAGCCCAAGACCAAGCACGACAACACGCCGTACCGCTTCAACATGGAGCAGGACGGCAAGCGCATGACCGCCGACCAGTTCGATGCCTGGATGAAGTCGAAGGGCGTGCGCGTGGCCACCGGCAAGCCGGCTGCGGCCGACGAGCAGGAAGCCAAGAAGGCGAAGTGATGTTGTTCCGACGGCGCCCGCTCGGGCGCCGTCGCTTTTGTGGTGTTTTGAATCCGCGCGAGCGCCGGGTCAGGCTTTCAGTACGCCGAGCTCGTGGCCGATCCGGATGAACGCTTCGATCGCCCGGTCGAGCTGTTCGCGCGTATGCGCCGCACTGATCTGGGTGCGGATGCGGGCCTGGCCCTGCGGCACCACCGGGAAGAAGAAGCCGATCGCGTAGATCCCTTCCTCCAGCAACCGTTCCGCGAACTTCTGCGCCAGCGGCGCGTCGTACAGCATCACCGGGCTGATCGGATGGGTGCCGGGCTTGATGTCGAAGCCGGCCGCGGTCATGCGCTCGCGGAAGTAGGCGGTGTTGTCGGCCAGTTGTCGGCGCAGGTCGCCGGCGGCGGCAAGCATCTCGAATGCCTTGATCCCGGCTGCGACCACGTGCGGCGGCAGCGAGTTGGAGAACAGGTAGGGGCGCGAACGCTGGCGCAGCAGCTCGATGACCTCCCTTGATGCGGTGGTGAAGCCGCCGACCGCGCCGCCCATCGCCTTGCCGAGGGTGCCGGTGAAGATGTCGATCCGGTCCATCACGCCCTTGGCCTCGGCCGAGCCACGGCCGGTCGAGCCGATGAAGCCGGTCGCGTGGCACTCGTCGATGTGGACCAGCGCGCCGTACTTCTTCGCCAGCGCGGTGATCTCGTCCAGCGGGGCGATGAAGCCGTCCATCGAGAACACGCCGTCGGACGTGATCAGCTTGGTCTTGCAGCCGGCGGCGTCGGCGGCCTGCAACTGCTTCTCCAGGTCGGCCATGTCGCAGTTGGCGTAGCGGAAGCGCTTGGCCTTGCACAGGCGCACGCCGTCGATGATCGAGGCGTGGTTGAGCGCGTCGGAGATGATCGCGTCGTCCTCGCCCAGCAATGGCTCGAACAGGCCGCCATTGGCGTCGAAACAGGCGGCGTAAAGGATGGTGTCCTCGGTGCCGAAGAACGACGCAATGGTCTGCTCGAGCTGCTTGTGCAGGTCCTGGGTGCCGCAGATGAAACGCACCGACGCCATGCCGAAGCCGTGGGTATCAAGCGCGTCCTTGGCCGCGGCGATGATGTCGGGATGGTCGGCCAGGCCGAGGTAGTTGTTGGCGCAGAAGTTCAGCACCGAGCGGCCGTCCGCGAGGGTGATCTCGGCCGACTGCGGGCTGGTGATGATACGCTCGGACTTGAACAGGCCGGCGTCGCGGATGGATTCGAGTTCCTGGGTATAACGGTCGGTCAATGACATGATGTTCCCGCTTTTGTAGGAGCGGCTTCAGCCGCGATCAGATCTCCGGACTCCCATCGCGGCTGAAGCCGCTCCTACAAAAGTCCGGAGAGAAGGCGATCAATTCCAGCTGAGCACGATCTTGCCGGCCTTGCCCGCTTCCATCAGGTCGAAGCCCTGCTGGAATTCGTCGACCGGCAACTGGTGGGTCAGCACCTTGCCGAGCGGGAAGCCACCCAGCACCAGTTGGGTCATCTTGTACCAGGTCTCGTACATGCGCCGGCCGTAGATGCCGTGCAGGGTCAGGCCCTTGAAGATGATCTTGTCCCAGTCCGCGCCGGCGCCCTTGGGCATGATCCCGAGCATCGCGATCTTGCCGCCGTGGTACATGCAGTCGAGCATATCGTTGAACGCGCGCGGGTTGCCGCTCATCTCCAGCCCCACGTCGAAGCCTTCCATCTGCAGGTCGGCCATCACGTCCTTGACCGACGTGTTGGCGACGTTGACCACCCGGGTCGCGCCCATGTCGGCGGCCAGCTTGAGGCGGTAGTCGTTGACGTCGGTGACGACGACATTCCGCGCGCCGATGTGCTTGCAGATGCCGGCGGCGATGATGCCGATCGGACCGGCGCCGGTGATCAGCACGTCCTCGCCGACCACGTCGAACTCCAGCGCGCAGTGTGCGGCGTTGCCGTAGGGGTCGAAGAACGCGGCCAGCTCGCTCGGGATCTGGTCCGGGATCGGCCACAGGTTGGTCGCCGGCATGACGATGTACTCGGCGAACGCGCCGTTGCGGTTGACGCCGATGCCGACCGTGTTCGGACACAGGTGCTGGCGCCCGCCGCGGCAGTTGCGGCAGTGGCCGCAGACGATGTGGCCCTCGGCCGAGACGCGTTGGCCGACGGTGTAGCCGGTCACGCCGGGACCGACCTCGACGATGCGACCGACGAACTCGTGGCCGATCACCAGCCCGGGCTTGATCGTGCGCTGGCTCCATTCGTCCCACAGGTAGATGTGCAGGTCGGTGCCGCAGATCGCGGTCTTCTCGAGCTTGATCAGCACCTCGTTGGCGCCCGCCGTCGGCACCGGCACCTCTTCCATCCAGATGCCCTTGGTGGCTTCGCGCTTGACCAGCGCCTTCATCGTCGTTTGGGTCATTGGGAGTGCCTTTGGGAGCGGGGTCGGTGGCGCAGCGCGGGATGCGCGGATGACCGCAAATTATACGCTGCGGGTGTTGCCGGGACGGCTACACTCGGCAGCCTGGACTATCGGGAGTGTGCATATGCGTCGTTCGTTGCTGGCTGTCGCCGTTGCGATGGCTGTTGTCGGTGGGGTGGGGGTCGGCAATGCGGTGGCCGGCGAGGGCATGTGGGTGCCGCAGCAGTTGCCGCAGATCGCCGGGCCGCTGCAGCAGGCCGGGCTGGAACTGCCGCCGGAGCAGCTGGCCGACCTGACCGGCGACCCGATGGGCGCGGTGGTATCGCTCGGCGGCTGCACCGCCAGCTTCGTTTCGCCGCAGGGGCTGGTGGTGACCAACCACCACTGCGCGTATGGCGCGATCCAGCTCAATTCCACGCCCGAGAACAACTTGATCGAGACCGGTTTTAATGCCGCGACCATGGCCGACGAGGTCTCGGCCGGGCCGAATGCGCGCATCTATGCGCTCGACTCGATCGACGACGTCACCGCGCAGGTCCGTGCCGCGATCGAGGCCGCACCCGACGCGCTCGGTCGCTCGCAGGCGCTGGAGGCGATCGAGAAGCAACTGGTCGCCGACTGCGAGGCAGATGAAGGCTACCGCTGCCGCTTCTACAGCTTCGCCGGGGGCAACACCTACCGGCTGTTCAAGAACCTCGAGATCAAGGATGTGCGGCTGGTCCACGCGCCGCCCAACAGCGTCGGCAGCTACGGCGGCGACGTCGACAACTGGATGTGGCCGCGCCACACCGGCGACTACTCGTTCTACCGCGCCTATGTCGGTCCCGACGGCAAGCCCGCCGCGTTCGCCGAAGACAACGTGCCGTACCAGCCCGAGCACTGGTTGAAGGTCGCCGATGAGCCGCTGGAGACCGGCGACTTCGTGATGGTCGCCGGCTATCCGGGCCGCACCGCGCGTTACGCCTTGGCGGCCGAGTTCGACGAGACCGCGCGGTGGACGTACCCGACGCTCAAGGCGCACTACGAGAACCTGGTCGAGCTGGTCGAGACCGCCGGCGCCAAGGACGAGGCGATCGAGGTCAAGTACGCCAGTACCGTGCGCGGCTGGCACAACGCGATGAAGAACTACGGCGGCCAACTCGAGGGCTTCGAGCGGATCGACGCCAGCAAGACCAAGCACGCCGGGGAAGCCGCGGTGCTGGACTGGCTGCGCGCGCAGGGCGCCGACGGCGAGGCCGCGCTGGCCGCGCACGCCAAGCTGCTGGAACTGCACGCCGCCGAAAGCGCCACCCGCGAGCGCGACCTGGTGCTCGGCCAGCTGCGCCGCACCGGCGTGCTCGGCGCCGCGACCAGCCTGTACCGTCTCGCGATCGAAAAGCAAAAGCCCGACGCCGAGCGCGAACCCGGCTACCAGCAGCGCGACCTGCCCGGCTTCGAAGGCTCGATGCGGCAGATGGACAAGCGCTACGCCGCCGCGATGGACCGCCAGTTGCAGGAGTACTGGCTGCGCGAGTACCTGAAACTTCCGGCCGACCAGCGCGTCGCCGCGATCGACAGCTGGCTGGGTGGAAGTGACGAGGCCGCGATCCGGGCCGCACTCGACACGCTGGCGAAGACCGCCCTTGGTGACCTCGACACCCGGCTCGCGCTGCTACAGGCCGACCGCGCCGCGTTCGAGGCGAGCGAGGACCCGGCGCTGCAGTTCGCCGTCGCGGTGATGCCGACCCTGTTGGCGCTCGAGGAGCAGGCCGAGACCCGCGCCGGCGACGACCTGCTGGCGCGCCCGGTCTACCTGCAGGCCGTGGCCGACCACAAGGCCAGCCTCGGCGAGTTTGTCTACCCCGACGCGAACTCCTCGCTGCGGATCACCTTCGGCAACGTGCAGGGCTACACCCGCCCGGACGGCGTGCGCCTGCCGCCGTTCACCACGATCGAGCAGGTCGCCGCCAAGCACACCGGCGAGGAGCCGTTCGATGCGCCGCAGGCTCAACTCAAGGCGATCGCCGCGAAGAACTACGGCGGCCTCGCCAGCGAGCAGCTCGGCACGGTGCCGGTCAACTTCATGGCCGACCTCGACATCACCGGCGGCAACTCCGGCTCGCCGGTGATGAATGCGCAAGGCGAGCTGATCGGCCTGGTGTTCGACATGAACTGGGAGAGCGTGGCGTCGAACTGGGTGTTCAACCCGGAGCTAACCCGGGTGATCGCGGTCGACGCCCGCTACATGCGCTGGGTGATGCAGGAGGTGTTCCCGGCACCGCAGGTACTGCAGGAGCTCGGCGTGGCCGAACAGGCATCGTCGACCCCATGAAGCTGATCCTCGCCCGCCACGGCGAAACCCCGTGGAACGCCGAAGGCCGCTACCAGGGCCAGTCCGACATTCCGTTGTCGCCGGTCGGCGAGGGCCAGGCCCGCGCGCTGGGCGAGCGCCTGCGCGAGGTGCCGATCACCCGCGCGGTCGCCTCGCCGCTGGGACGGGCCCGGCAGACCGCGGAGTTCGCCCTCGGCGAGCGCCGCGCGATGCTGTCGACCGACCCCGGCCTGATGGAAATCGCCCACGGCACCTGGGAGGGCCTGCTTGCCAGCGAGATCGACGCGCGCGACCCCGACCGCCTGCAAGCCTGGCGGGTGACCCCGCACGAGGTGCTGATGCCGCAGGGCGAGTCGCTGCAGCACGTGTTCGACCGCGCCTGGCCGGCGCTGCAACGCGCCGTCGACGGCCTCGGCGCCGACGACACCCTGCTGGTGGTCGCCCACGACGCGGTCAACCGGGTGCTGCTGTGCCACGTGCTCGGCATCCCGTTTGGCCGCCTGTGGACGTTCCGCCAAGCGCCGACCACGCTGAACCTGCTGGAAGGTCCGTCGGTCGACCGGCTGGAGGTGGTCCGCCTGAACGACTGCAGCCACCACACCGCGTTGTTCGGCGAGGCCGTGCATCGGGCGCTGTAAGCGCAGATCATTGGCGCTCCCGCGCACCGGTTTTCCCGCATGACCCTGACCGAATGGCTCGCGTACATCGAGCGGCAGCATCCCAAGTCGATCGACATGGGCCTGGAGCGCGTGCGTGATGTCGCCGGCCGGCTCGGCCTGACCCGCCCGGCGCGCCACGTCATCACCGTCGGTGGCACCAACGGCAAGGGCTCGACGGTCGCCTTCATCGAGGCGATCGCCGATGCGGCGGGCTGGCGGGTCGGTGCCTACACCTCGCCGCACCTGCTGGTCTACAACGAGCGGGTGCGCGTCGATGGCCATGATGCGGACGACGCCCGACTGGTCGCCGCGTTCGAGGCGATCGAGGCCGCGCGCGGCGACACCTCGCTGACCTATTTCGAGTACGGCACGCTGGCGGCGCTGTGGCTGTTCGAGCACGCCGACCTCGACCTGGCGATCCTCGAAGTCGGCCTCGGCGGCCGGCTCGACGCGACCAATATCGTCGACTCCGACGTCGCGGTGATCACCACGGTCGACCTCGACCATCAGGATTACCTCGGCGGCGACCGCGAGACGATCGGCTTCGAGAAGGCCGGCATCGCCCGCGGCTGGAAGCCGCTGGTGCTTGGCGACGACGATCCGCCGTCGAGCGTGCTGCGCCATGCCTACGCGATCGGCGCTTCGGCGCTGCGGATCGGCTGTGATTTCTTCATCGGCGCCGCCCCGGGCGAGGCGCAGCAGGACAGCCCGGCCGCCGGCCAGTGGCGTTGGCGCGAGGTCGGTTACCAGCTCGACCTGCCGCTGCCGAAACTCGCCGCCCCCGCGCAGTTGCGCAATGCTGCCGTCGCGATCGCCGCGTTGCGCGCGCTCGACCAACCTCTGGACGACACGGCGATCGTACGCGGCGTCGCCGCGGCCGACGTTGCCGGTCGCCTGCAACGCTTCGAGCGCGACGGCATCGAGGTCGTGGTCGACGTCGGCCACAACCCGCAGGCCGCGCGCGAACTGGCGGCGTGGCTGCAGGCCAGCTCCGCGCCCGGTCGCACCCATGCGGTCTACGCCGCCTTGAGCGACAAGGACGTCGCCGGCGTGGTCGCCGCGCTGGCGCCGGCGGTCGACCAGTGGCACCTGGCCGGTCTGGCCGAACAGGCGCCACGCGGCGCTGATGTCGACGCGTTCGCCGAGCGCCTCGCCGGCACGCCCGCGGCTGCAGGCACGCGTCACGCGGACGTGGCGAGCGCGCTCGACGAGGTCCTGCGCCAGGCGGGACAGGGCGATCGCGTCCTCGTGTTCGGCTCCTTTCATACCGCGGCCGCTGCATTGGTGCGGCTGTGCTGATCGACCGCCGTGCGGTCCCGGGGGCTTTCTGTAGGAGCGGCTTTAGCCGCGATCTGGAACCGTCCGCCCGCGCCGACTTCCGATCGCGGCTAAAGCCGCTCCTACACAAGCACGTACTGCGGTGGTTGCACCCCGTCGATTCCGGGAACTGGACGCCGGTGCCTGAACGAGCCGGGGCCAAGGTCCGGTCCCGGGCCGGCGCACGGGTATAATTCCCGGGCATCCTTTCCGGCCAGCGAGATCCGATGGAACCCGCCCTGAAACAGCGCCTGATCGGCGCCGCCGTCCTTGTCGCGATCGCGGTGATCTTCCTGCCGATGCTGATCAAGGGTCCGGCCCCGGAAAGTGGCGTCTCCGACGTGCCGCTGGAATTGCCCGACGCGCCCAAGGGCGAATTCGAAACCCGTGAACTGCCGCTGGTGACACCGCGCGCGACGCCGGGCGGCAGCGTCACCGGGATGACCGGCGCCGATCCGGTCGAGGGCGGCGAACTGGCGACCGTCGACACCCGCGACGTCAAGAACGGCGGCATGATGCCTGCGCCGACCGCCGGCGGCGACTACGCGGTCAGTTTCGGCAGCTACGCCAGCGCCGACGATGCCGAGCGTGTGGTCGTGGCGCTGCGCGGTTCGCAGCTGCCGGGCTACCAGGAAACCGCGGTCAACGACGGCCGCACCCTGTACCGGGTCCGGATCGGGCCGTATGCCTCGCGCGCGACTGCCGAGACGGCGCGGCTGCGGGCCGCGCACGTGCGTGCCGATGTCGGTTCGCGGGTGGTCGTGCTCGACGCGGCCGCCGCCGCGGACGATGCCGACGCCGCGACCGCCTCGGCCTCTACGCCGACGGCCGCGACCGAACCGTCGGTGTCGGAACCGACCCCGCTGGCCGAGGACAAGCCGATCGCGCCGAAGCGAGCTGACGCGAAGCCTGTAGCCAACCCCGCGGCGACCAAACCTGCCGAAACCGAACCGGCCACGACCGTCGCCGCGCCGAAACCCGCTGCCGCCGATGTCGGATTCGCTGTGCAACTTGGCGCCTTCAGCGGCGCCGCCGATGCCACCGCGATGCGCGACCGGGCGCGCGAACTCGGCTTCAGCGCCTTCGTCGAGCAGGTCCGCACCGACAAGGGCGCCCTGCACCGGGTGCAGGTCGGCCCGGTGGCCGATCGCGCCGCGGCCGAACAGCTGCGGGCGCAGGTGGCTGCCCGGATGGGCATCACCGGCTTCGTCCATTCGCACCCTTGAGCCGTAGCGCGCCCTTGCAATGAGTGCCGTCGACTGGGTGTTGCTGGTGATCGTGGTCGTGTCGGCGCTGTTCGGCTTGATGCGCGGCTTCGTTGGCGTGCTGGCGTCGCTGGCGGCGTGGGTATTGGCGGGCTGGGCGGCGTTCCGCTTCGGCGCGGAAGTCGCGCTGATGTTGGCGAGCGACGGTGAGCCCGGTCCGGGACAGTTGCTGGCCGGCTACGCGCTGAGTTTCCTGGTGGTGCTGCTGGCGGTGGGCCTGGTGGGCTGGGTGGTCCGCAAGCTGGTGCAGACGGTCGGCCTGTCGGGACTGGACCGGCTGCTGGGCCTGTTGCTGGGTACCGCCCGCGGCGCGTTCGTCGCCTGCGCGCTGGTGCTGCTGCTGGGCCTGACGGAGCTGCCGCGTGAACCGGAGTGGCAGGCCTCGCCGGTGGTGCCGGTGTTCGTTCCCGGCGCGCAATGGATGCGCGCCTGGCTGCCCGACTGGGTGGCCGAACAGGTCGATTTCCGCGGCGAGTCCGACGCGCCGGCGCTGGTCTCGCGCGAGTCGATCACCTCGGGTGGGCTGGCATTGCCGGACCCGGTGGAACTGCCGCTGGACGCCGCGACCGAGGCCGTGCTCCAGGGCATGCAACCGGCTCCCGAGCCGGCCGCGCAATCGCAACCGCAAACCCCGCAACACCTTCAGCAACAACCCCAATCAGGATCCTGACCATGTGCGGCATCATCGGAATCGTCGGCCACAACGAAGTTGCCGCCCAGCTCTACGACGCGCTGACGGTGCTGCAGCACCGCGGCCAGGACGCGGCTGGCATCGCCACCGCCGACGGCCGCCGGCTGCTGGTGCACAAGGGCAATGGCCTGGTCAGCGAGGTGTTCGACGAACCGGCGATGCGCCAGCTGCGCGGCCGCATCGGCATCGGCCATTGCCGCTATCCCACGGCTGGAAGTGAAGGCAACGACGAGGCCCAGCCGTTCTACGTCAACTCGCCGTACGGCATCGCGCTGGCGCACAACGGCAACCTGATCAACACCGACGCACTGCGCGGCGAGGTGTTCGAGCAGGACCGCCGCAACGTCAATACCGAGTCGGATTCTGAAGTGCTGCTCAACGTGTTCGCGCACGAACTCGACACCCGCGTGCTGACCCCGGATACCGCGTTCAAGGCGGTCGAGGGGGTGTACCGCCGCTGCGTCGGGGGCTACGCGGTGGTCGCGACCGTGCTCGGCCTCGGCGTGGTCGCGTTCCGCGATCCCAATGGCATCCGCCCGCTGGTGCTGGGCAAGCGCAGCACCGCTGCCGGCGACGAGTACGCGGTGGCGTCGGAGTCGGTCGCGTTCGACCTGATCGGTTTCGAGCGCGTGCGCGATGTCGGCCCCGGCGAGGCGGTGGTGATCACCGCCGACGGCGAACTGCACACCCGCCAGTGCGTGCCGGCCGGCAAGCACACCCCGTGCATGTTCGAGTACGTGTACTTCGCCCGTCCCGATTCGATGATCGACGACATCTCGGTGCACAAGGCGCGCATGCGCATGGGCCAGGCCCTCGGCGAGAAGATCCTGCGGTTGCGCCCGGACCACGACATCGACACCGTGATCCCGATCCCCGATTCCTCGCGCGATGCCGCGCTTGAAGTGGCCAACGTGCTCAACGTCAAGTACCGCGAGGGCTTCATCAAGAACCGCTACGTCGGCCGCACCTTCATCATGCCGGGGCAGGGCCAGCGCGCGAAGTCGGTGCGCCGCAAGCTCAACCCGATCCCGCTGGAATTCCGCAATCGGGTGGTGCTGCTGGTCGACGACTCGATCGTGCGCGGCACGACCTCGAAGCAGATCGTGCAGATGGCGCGCGAGGCCGGCGCGCGCAAGGTCTACCTGGCTTCGGCCGCGCCGCCGGTGCGGCACCCGAACATCTACGGCATCGACATGCCGATCGCGGACGAACTGATCGCCTACAACCGCACCGAGGAAGAGGTGCAGGACCTGCTCGGCTGCGACTGGCTGATCTACCAGGACCTTGAGGACCTGGAGCACGCGGTGTCGGGGCCGAAGCACCGGCTGGAGCATTTCGACTCGTCGTGCTTCAACGGTGACTACGTGACCGGTACCGAGGAGGATTACTTCGAGCGGATCAAGCGCCTGCGTTCCGACGAAGCCAAGAACACGCGGCGCGCGGGGTAGGTGCCTGGCCGGGCCCCGGGACACTTCCGTGCCGTCGTTCGACTGGACTTCCTTCGGTCATAGAAGCGGCTTCAGCCGCGATCTGGAATCGGACGGTCGAGCTTCCCCCGACCGCGACCCGCCCCGATGGAGGAGCGACGTAAGTCGCGACCCGCCGAACCCCTGAGGCGATGTACAGGTCGCGACTCACGTCGCTCCTCACGGAACGAATCGCTTTACCGGCTGTCCTGAAACCATGTCCTCCCTGTTCGCCATCGCCCGCGGCTGCCTCGACGCCGCCACGCCCGATGCTAAGGTCGCCGCGACCTTCGCCGCAGGCGAGGCGTTCGCGCGCGGCGGATTGACGATCCCGCTCGACGCGCCAGCGCCCGAACCGATCCGCATGCCGGGCCGCCCCGCGCGACCTCGGCTGGTGGCGCCGCGTGACCTGCCCAAGCGCGGACTTGGCAGCGGCGAGGGGCGCGCCGCGTTCATCCACGCGATCGCGCATATCGAGTTCAACGCGATCGACCTGGCGTGGGACGCCGTCTATCGCTTCCGCGATTTGCCACAACAGTTCTATGCCGACTGGGTGGGGGTTGCGGTCGACGAGGCGCGCCATTTCTGCCTGTTGCGTGGACGCCTGCAGCAACTCGGCCACGACTACGGCGACTTCGACGCTCACAATGGCCTGTGGGAGATGGCCGAGAAGACCGCGCACGAGGGCTTGGCGCGGATGGCGCTGGTGCCTCGGGTGCTGGAGGCGCGCGGGCTCGACGTGACCCCCGGGATGATTGTGAAGTTGCGCGCCCTCGGTGATGACGCCACCGTCGAGATCCTCGAAGTGATCCTGCGTGAGGAAGTCGCCCACGTTGCCGCCGGTTCGTACTGGTTCCGTTGGTATTGCGAGCGGGCAGGGGTCGAGCCGGGACCGAAGTTCCGCGAGCTGCTGGACGAGTACGCGCGCTCGGTGCTGTATGGCCCGTTCAACCTGCCGGCGCGCGTGGAAGCCGGATTCGATGATGACGAACTGGCGATGCTCGAGGCGCTCGTCGCCCGCTGAGGGCAGACCTTCGGGTCGCTCCTACATCCGGGCCGTCTTCTGAAACGGGGGCGCGCGGATCCACGATTTCCGATCGCGGCTGAAGCCGCTCCTACAGGGACTCCAGTCGTGCGCCATCGGCGTTGATACGCAACACCGAGCCTTGTTCGTACCAGTCGCCGAGCACGGTCCGGGTGCACGCGCGTCCATCGACCTCAACCTCATGCACGGCTGGCCGATGGGTATGCCCGTGGATCATCGTGTCGATGCCGAACTGGGCGAACGTCGCCGCGACCGACGCCGGCGCGACGTCGGTGATCGATTCCATCGCCCCCTGGCCCTGCAATCCCTGCTGGTGCGCCTTGCTCGCCGCGCGCGCCTGTTGCGCGAACGCCAGTCGAGCCGCCAGCGGCTGGGTCAGGAACTGCGCCTGCCAGACGGGGTTGCGGGTGTGCGCACGGAACTGCTGGTAGGCGACATCGTCGGTGCACAGGGTGTCGCCGTGCAGCAGCAGGGTGGGGCGGCCGTACAGCATGACCACGCTTGGGTCGGCCAGCACGGTCATGCCGGCGGGGCGCGCGTAGTCCTCGCCGAGCAGGAAGTCGCGGTTGCCGCGGATGAAGAACGCAGGCGTACCGGCATCGACCACCGCGCGCAGTTCGCGGGCGACGAAGGCGCCGGTGTCGGACGGATCGTCGTCGCCCACCCAAGCCTCGAACAGGTCGCCGAGGATGTACAGCGCGTCCGCGCCGGCGGCCTCTTCGCGCAGGAAGCGGCCGAACAATTCGGTGATCGCGGGACGCTCGGCGTCGAGATGGAGGTCGGAGATGAAGAGCGTGGTCATTGCGGCATTGTAGGACGCAACCTCGGAAGCGCTCCCGTGCCCATCGTCCCGTTATCGAGGTCTGGAGCCTGGCTTTCCCCGATTGGACTCCGGGCTCTTGTAGGAGCGGCTTCAGCCCCGATCTGGAATCGTTAGCCCGCGCCGACTACCGATCGCGGCTAAAGCCGCTCCTACAAAAGCAGTGCAATCGCCCGCCTGCACGTGCCGCGACGGCAACCGCTAAAATTGCCGGACTTCCGCCCAGAGCCATCCGCATGACCTGCCGCACCCGCTTCGCCCCCAGTCCCACCGGCTACCTGCACATCGGCGGCGCGCGCACCGCGCTGTACTGCTGGTTGGAGGCGCGCCGCCGCGGCGGCCAGTTCATCCTGCGGATCGAGGACACCGATCGCGAGCGCAGCACCCAGGCCGCGATCGACGCGATCCTGCAGGCGATGGAATGGCTCGGCCTTGATTATGACGAGGGCCCGATCTACCAGACCCAACGCCTCGATCGCTACCGCGAGGTCGCCGAGCAGCTGGTCGCCTCAGGCCACGCCTACTACGCCTACGAGACCCGCGCCGAGCTCGACGCGATGCGCGAGGCGGCGATGGCCGCGAACGAGAAGCCGCGCTACAACGGCGCCTACCGCGACCGCGATGCCGGCTACCGTGACGACTCCAACCGCGTGATCCGCCTGAAGAACCCGCTCGACGGCGTCGTCGCCTGGGACGACAAGGTCAAGGGGCGCATCGAGATCGCCAACAGCGAGCTCGACGACCTGGTGATCTTCCGTCCCGACGGCTACGCGACGTACAATTTCGCGGTGGTCGTCGACGATCTCGACATGGGCATCACCGATGTCGTCCGCGGCGACGACCACGTCAACAACACCCCGCGCCAGATCAACATCTACAAGGCGCTGATTCAGAGCGGCGTGCCCGCGGAAGTACCGCACTTCGCCCACCTGCCGATGATCCTCGACCCCGAGGGTGCGAAGCTGTCCAAGCGCACCGGCGCGGCCGACGTCATGCAGTACCGCGACGCCGGCTACCTGCCGCACGCGCTGCTGAACTACCTGGTGCGGCTGGGCTGGTCGCACGGCGACCAGGAGATCTTCTCGATCGAGGAGATGAAGTCGCTGTTCGACCTCAAGGACGTCAACGCCAAGGCCTCGCGGCTGGACCCCGCCAAGCTCGGCTGGCTCAACCAGCAGTACCTCAAGGCCGACGATCCGGCCGAGGTTGGCAAGCACCTCGAGTGGCACCTGCGCGCCGCCGGCTACGACCTCGCCAATGGCCCGGCGCCGGCCGACATCGTCGTCGCCCTGCGTGACCGCGTGCAGACCCTGAAGGAAATGGCCGAGCGCGCCGCGGCCTGGTTCGGTCCGCTGCTCGAGTACGACGAAGCCGCGGTCGCCAAGCACCTCAAGCCGGCCGCACGCGCGCCGCTGGCCGACGCGCGCGACCGCCTCGCCGCGCTCGCCGAGTGGACGCCCGACGCCATCAACGCCGCCCTGCAGGAGACCGCCGCGGCGCTGGAGCTGGGCATGGGCAAGGTCGCCCAGCCGATGCGCGTCGCCATCACCGGCACCCAGGTCAGCCCCGACATCTCGCACACCGTGTACCTGGCCGGGCAGGCCGAGGCGATCAAGCGGATCGACGCTGCGCTTGCAAAAGTACCGGACGAGGCCTAGATCAGGGACATGGCCCACGCTCCCGCCTGCACCGACCCCAAGCACCACGTCCACGACGGCGACGCCTTCGTGCGCGAGGTCGAGCGGGTGTGCAAGACGCGCGGCCTGCGGCTGACCCCGATCCGCGCCAACGCGCTGCGCCTGATCGCCGCGGCCGAGCGGCCGGTCAAGGCCTACGAGCTGCTCGACCTGATGAAGGCGACCCACGACGCCGCCGCGCCGCCGACGGTGTATCGCGCGCTCGAGTTCCTGCTCGAGCACGGCTTCATCCACAAGCTCGCGTCGATCAACGCGTTCGTCGGCTGCCACCATCCCGGTGGCGAGCTGCACGCGGTGCCGTTCCTGATCTGCGACAACTGCCACTCGGCGGTCGAGCTGGAAGATGCGCAGATCGTCGAGTCGCTTGACGCCCGCGCCCGCGCGCTGGGTTTCGTCCCGCAGGCGCAGACGCTGGAAGTGCACGGGCTGTGCGCCGACTGCGCGAAGACCCAGTGAGGCTGTCCTTCGGCGGCATCGGCCTTCTGTAGGAGCGGCTTTAGCCGCGATCTGAAGTCGGCGCGAGCGAACGACTCCAGATCGCGGCTGAAGCCGCTCCTACAAAAAGACGGTCGCGCGCGTCAGAAAAACGCGCGCACGCCGAACTCGACCCCCCGTCCCGGCAACGGTGCCAGGTCCTTCAGGAACGAGGTGTGCGGCCGCGCTTCCTCGTCGAGCAGGTTGTTGCCGTCGACGAACAGCTCCCAGCTGTTGCCGCCCGACGTGTCCATGTGCCACGCCAGATGCGCGTCGACCAGGGTGTAGCCGGGGGTCGCGCTTTCGTGTTCGCCGACGTCGTCCTGCTCGGCATAGCGCACCGCGCCGAGCGAGGCCCGCCATTGCCCGGTCGTCCAGCTCAACTCGCTGCCGAGGCGGGCCGGGGCGATGCGTGGCAGGTCGCCATCGTTGGCGAGGCTGGCGTTGTAATCGTGGCTGTGGTCGCCGTGCGGCACCGATACCGCGACGTCGCGACGACCATTGCCGTCGAGTTCGGCGCGCACCACGTCGCCGAACACCCGCAGCGACCACGCGCCGCTGGCGTTGTCGATGAAGGTCCAGTCGAGCTCGGCCTCGGCGCCGTTGAAGCGGGCGTCGTGCTGGGTCCACGCGCGCACCGGCACGCCTTCGCCGTCGATGCCGGTGTCGGCCAGGTAGACGAAGTCGTCGAAGCGGACCTGGTACAGCGACGCGCCGATCTGCAGCGGGCCGTTGTGCCAGTGCAGGCCGATCTCGGCGCGATTGGCGGTTTCGACATCGAGTTCCGGGTTGCCCAGCTCGATGCTGCCGGTGGCGACGTGCAGGCCGTTGGAGAACAACTCCTCGGCGGTCGGCGCGCGCTGCGCCCGATCCAGTCCGAACGACACATGCAGCGCGTCGCTGACGTCCCAGCGCAGCGCGGCCGAGAGGCTGGTGGTGTCGAACTCGCGGTCGGGGCCGATGGCCACCGCGTCGTCGACGTCGATCCGGTTGCGGTCGTGGCGCGCGCCGAGTTCCAGCCGGGTCGGGCCGAGGTCGCGCTCACCAATCCAGAACACGCCGGTGTCGCTCGATTCCGATCCCGGCACGAACGCCTCCGCCCCCACCGCGAGGAAGTCGCGCCGCGAGCCTTGCAGGCCGAGTGCACCGGTCCAGCCCCATAGTGGCTGGTGGACCAGTTCGACCCGCGCCTCGGTGCTGGCGTTGTCGAACACGGTGCCGATTTCTTCGCCCTCGAACTCGGTGTGGGTGTATTCGGTCCGGGCCAGCTTGACCCGCAGCGATTCGAATGCGCCGCCGAGATCGTCGAGGCCGCCGCGGATCTCGCCGCGGCGCTGGTCCATCACGATGCGCACGCCGCCCTCGCCATGCGCCTCGTGGCCTTCGTCTTCATGGAGGTGCTCGTCGAGGCCAGGCTCCTCATGTTCCCCATGCTCCGCTTCCGCGTGGGCATGCCCGGGTACGCCGTAGCGGCTGTTGAACAGACTGACGCCGGCGCCGAGGAAGCCGCGCTCGCCAATCCAGGACACGCCCAGCGCCGCGGCATCGGTACGCACCGCGCTGTTGGGCAGCACGCCGGCGACACCGAGCTCTTCTTCGTGATGGTCTTCCTCGTGCCCCGGTTCTTCATGGCTTTCATGTTCCTCGTGCGCATGCTCGCTTTCGGCGAACCCGGGGATGTCGTAGTCGCCGGTCTCGCGGTGCAGGGCGTCGAGATGGAACACGACGTTGCCCGAGGCCGAGGTGCCGTCCAGCCGGACCATCCCTGTCCGCTGGTCGTTGACCGTGCCCGCGCGCAACTCGGCGCGGCCCTGCAGCGGCCGCGCGGTCACGTGCTCGGGGATGCGTCCGTCGATGACGTTGACCGCGCCGCCGATCGCGCCGCTGCCGTACAGCAGGGTGGCGGGACCCTTCAGCACCTCGATCTGATCGGCCAGGAACGGTTCGATGCTGACCGCGTGGTCGACGCTGACCGTCGACACGTCGCCCGATGCCAGGCCGTTGCTAAGCACCTGCACGCGGGCGCCATCGAAGCCGCGGATGATCGGCCGCCCGACCCCGGGGCCGAAGTACGACGACTGCACCCCCGGCAACTTGTTGACGGTCTCGCCGAGCGAGTTGGCCTTGGCTGCGTCCAGGCGCTCGCCGGCCAGCACCTCGACCGGGCGGATCAGATCTTCGGCTGAACCGCCGAGCGGGTTCGCGTGCACTTCGACCGCGGCCAGGTCGGTAGGCTCGTGATCGTGGTCGATGGTGCGGGAAACGGCCGTGGTCTCGGACTGCGGCGCGGCGTTCGCCGTCAGTGGCAATACCATCGCCAAGGCGAGTGCGAGGGGAAGGCGGCGGGGGAGCGGGCGCTGGGGAAGGGGCATGGAGTAGAGTGGCGTTGCAAGGGAGACGTAATGTTATATTATATCAATCGTCTGCCACCCTCCCGAAAGTCACGGTTACCCGCATGTCTCCTCTGCAGCGCCACCGCCTGATCGACCGCCTCGGTGCCTATGGCTCGATCCTGTGCGCGATCCACTGCGCGCTGCTGCCGTTGGTGGTGGCCCTGCTGCCGGCGCTCGGGCTCGCCACGCTGGCCAGCGACGGTTTCGAGCGCGCGTTCGTGGTGTTCGCCAGCCTGCTCGGACTCGGCAGCCTGCTGTGGGGTTATTACCGCCACCGCGTAGTCCGCGCGCTGTGGCTGCTGGTGCCCGGGTTGCTGGTGCTTTGGGCGGGGATCCTGTATCCGCCGCTGCACCATGCGCTGGTGCCGCATGCGATCGCGATGACCCTCGGCGGCACCCTGGTCGGGCTGGGCCATGTCGCCAACCTGCGGCTCAACCACGGCCACGTTCACGATGCCAACTGCGCGCACTGAACCCGCGGGCGCGCTGTGGTAAATTAGCCAGCTTCCCGCGCCACGCCGCGGCTGTGAGGCGACACCCATTCAGCCCGCGCTTCCCGTGCGGGTTTTTCAACTGTTCAAGTACCGATCCGGGAGCAAGACCATGGGCAAGGGCGACCGCAAGACCGCCAAGGGCAAGCGCTACAACTCCAGCTACGGCAACGCCCGCAAGGCCGTGACCAAGGCTGCCGGCACCGCCGCCGCGCCGGTGGTGAAGAAAACCGCCGCCAGCAAGACCGTCGCCAAGGCGCCGGCCAAGAAGGTCGCCAAGAAGGCTGCCGTCAAGGAGTGAGCATCGGCGCATTGCCGGTGTGACCGAAAAGCCCCGCGATGCGGGGCTTTTTCGTGGGGGCTTCAGCCGACCCGTCGTCCGTTCGCGTACCGGCTGGCGGCCAGTGTGCCGCCAAGCCAGTAGCCCAACTCGGCCGGATGCCCGACCTGCCACTGCACGAAGTCCGCGCGCATGCCGACCCTGAGCACGCCGCGGTCCTGCAGCCCCAGCGCGCGCGCGGCGTGGACGGTCGCGCCGCGCAATGCCTGTTCCGGGGTCAGGCGGAAATGGGTGCAGGCCAGTTGCATCGCCTGGCGCAGCGACAGCAGCGGCGCGGTGCCGGGGTTGCAGTCGGTCGCGACCGCCATCGGCACGCCGTGTTCGCGCAGCGCGTCCAGCGGCGGCAACTTGGTCTCTCGCAGTACGTGGAACGCGCCCGGCAGCAGCACCGCGACCGCGCCGGATCCGGCCATCGCGCGGATGCCGGCGTCGCTGCTGTATTCGATGTGGTCGGCCGACAAGCCGTTGAATTCCGCGACCAGCCCGGCGCCGCCGAGGTCGCTGAGCTGGTCGGCATGCAGCTTGACCGGCAGGCCCAGCGCGCGCGCGGCCTCGAACACCCGGCGGGTCTGGGCCGGGTCGAAACCGATGCCCTCGCAGAACGCGTCGACCGCGTCGACCAGGCCTTCGGCGTGCAACAGCGGCAGCCAGTCGACCACCGCGTCGATGTAGGCGTCCGGCCGGTCCCTGAACTCCGGTGGCAGCGCATGCGCGGCGAGGTAGGTGGTGCGCACGGTGATGCCGAGGATCTCGCCGACCTGGCGCGCGACCCGCAGCATCTTGCGCTCGTTGTCGAAGTCGAGGCCGTAGCCGGACTTGATCTCCAGCGTGATCGCGCCGTCGGCCAGCAGCGCCTTCGCGCGTGGTAGCGACTGGCGCAGCAGTTCGGCCTCGTCGGCCTCGCGCACCGCGCGTACGGTCGACAGGATGCCGCCGCCGGCGCGTGCGATGTCCTCGTAGCTGGCGCCCTGCAGGCGTTGCTCGAACTCACGCGCGCGGTCGCCGGCGAACACCACGTGGGTGTGGCAGTCGACCAGGCCCGGGGTGATCCAGCCGTCGGCCTCGATCACTTCGCGCGCCAGCGTCGCCGGGTCGTCGGGCAGGCCGGCGCGCGGGCCGACGTAGCTCAGCCGGCCGTCGTGCCAGCCGAGTGCGCCGTCGATGATCTCGCCATAGCCGTCGGTACCGTCGAGGGTCGCCAGCGAGGCGCCGAGGACCAGGCCATCCCATTGCTCAGTCTTGGTGGTATTCATCCGCGCCATTGTAGGCGCCGCCCGCAAGGTCGCCAGATCGCGGCCGAGTTGCCACAATCTCCGCATGAGGACGATACCCAACGCCAGGATCTGGCACCCCGACGGCTGGAAGGACGGCACCCGGCTGGATGTCGACGCGCACGGCCGGATCGCCCGCAACAGCTACGGCGGCACCACCCAGCAGCGCGTGGTGCCGGGCATCGCCAACCTGCATTCGCACGCGTTCCAGCGCGCGATGGCGGGCATGGCCGAGCGCCAGACCCATCCGAGCGATTCGTTCTGGACCTGGCGCGAGACGATGTACCGGTTCGCCGAGCGCTTCACCCCCGAGACCCTGCACGCGGTCGCCGCGCAGCTGTACACCGAGATGCTCGCCGCCGGCTACACCACGGTCTGCGAGTTCCACTACCTGCACCACGCGCCCGACGGCCGGCCGTATGCCAACCCGGCGACGATGTCGCAGGCGTTGATCCAAGCCGCGCACGACACCGGCATCCGCCTGACCCTGCTGCCGGTGCTTTACATGAGCGGCGGTTTCGACGGTCGGCCGCTCGGCGAGCGGCAGAAGCGCTTCGGCCATGACGTCGACGGCTACCTGCGCCTGCTCGACACCCTGCGCCGCGAACACGGCAACGACATGGTGCGGATCGGCTGCGCCCTGCACAGCCTGCGCGCGGTGCCGGAGGCGGCGATGCGCGAGGTGCTGGCGGCGCTGCCCGGCGACAGTCGCATCCATATCCACATCGCCGAGCAGAGCGGCGAGGTCGACGAGTGCATCGCCGTTCGTGGCGCGCGGCCGGTGCAGTGGCTGCTCGACAATGCCGAGGTCGACGCGCGCTGGACGCTGGTGCATGCGACCCACCTGGACGACGCCGAGGTACGCGGCATCGCCGATTCAGGCGCCACCGTTGCGATCTGCCCGACCACCGAGGCGAACCTTGGCGACGGGCTGTTCCGCCTGCGCGACTACCTCGACGCCGGCGGGCGCTGGGGCATCGGTTCGGACTCGCATATCTCGGTATCGCCGGTGGAGGAGCTGCGCTGGCTCGAATACGGCCAGCGGCTGGTGACGCGCCGGCGCAACATCGCGGTCACCGAGTCCTCGCCGAGCGTCGGCGACACCTTGGTCGCCGGCGTGCAGGCCAGCGCGACCGACTCCAGTGGCCACGCGATCGGCCATCTCGGCAAGGGCGAATTCGCCGACGCGCTGGTGCTGGATGTCGCCGACCCGCAGTTCGCCGGCGTCCGCGACGAGGACGCGCTCGACCGCTGGATCTTCGCCGGCAACCGGAACCTCGTGCGCGAGACCTGGGTCGGCGGCCGCTGCGTGGTCGAGCACGGCCTGCATTTCCACGCCGACGCGATCGCCGCCCATTACCGCGCCGAAGTCGAACGGATGATGGCGGAGTAGGGCGATCCCCGCGCGAGCCTTTGTAGGAGCGGCTTCAGCCGCGAACCGGAACCGGTTTCCCGCCACTCCTCCACAATCACGAAAGCCGCTTCGTGTAGGAGCGACGTGAGTCGCGACCTGTACATCGTCCCAAGCGTTCGGTGGGTCGCGACTCACGTCGCTCCTACAACGGAAGGATTTCGTCGCGACCGTTGAGTTCGTCGGCAACCGATTCCGGATCGCGGCGGAAGCCGCTACAGGTGTCCACCGTTCGCGCTCTCACGCAGCAAACAGGTCATCGCGCGGCAGCGCACCCTCCAACTGCAGCAGGAAGCGCTTGGTCGGCAACCCACCACCAAACCCGGTCAAACTGCCGTCGGCGCCGATCACCCGATGGCACGGCAGCACGATCGGCAGCGGGTTGCGGCCGTTCGCCGCGCCCACCGCGCGTGTCGCGCTCGGCTTGCCGCCCCGCGTCGCCAGTTGCGCATAACTGATCGTGTCGCCATACGGGATCGACGCCAGCATCTGCCAGACGTCGCGTTGAAACGCGGTGCCGCGCGGCGCCAGGGGCAGGTCGAACGCGGCCCGGTCGCCAGCGAAATATTCCTCCAGTTGTTGCTGTGTCTGTCGGAGCAATGGATGCGTGCACTCGGCCCAGTCGATCTCCTGCCAGCCGGCATCGCGTTTGACCGCGTGCCGCGAAGGCTGGAACTCGATCGCGCGCAAGCCGTCGCCATCGGCGGCCAGCAGCAGCGGTCCGACCGGACTGTCAATGGTGGTGAAGATGGTCATGCCTTGTTTCTCCGTGCAGGAGCGATTGCCTTCGCGCGCGCTGCCGACTCGGTCGCCTCGCACCACAGGTGGATCACCGTGTACGCCCGCCACGGCCGCCAGCGCTCGGCACGGGCGAGCAGGGCGCGCGCGCTGAGCGCGGTGTCGCCGTCGCTGGCCACCCGGCGCAGGATCAGGTCCTCGGCCGGGAACGCGTCGGGGTGGCCGAGCGCGCGCATCGCGATGTAGTGCGCGGTCCACGGGCCGATACCGGGCAGCGCTACCCAGCGGGCGGCGAAATCGTCGAGACTGCGTTCCGGCCTGAAGTCGACCCGGCCATCGAGCAGCGCGCGGGCGACGTTGCGGATGGTGTCGGCGCGTGCACGGGTGATCCCGATCGTCGACAGGTTGGCATCGGCCAGCGCCAACGGGGTGGGGAAAATGTGCTCCAGCCCGGGTCCGAACGGTGTCTCCAGCGCGCGACCGTACTTGTGCGCCAGCCGCGTCGCCAACGTGCGTGCGGCGGCGACGCTGACCTGTTGGCCGAGGATCGCGCGTACCGCGATTTCGAAGCCGTCCCATCCGCTCGGCAGGCGCAGGCCGGGGCGTTGCTGCAGCAACGGTCGCAACTTCGGGTCATCCGCCAGCACCGTCGCGATCGCCTGCGGGTCGGCATCGAGGTCGAACATCCGCCGCAGCCGGGCAACGATCGGCAACAGCCGCGACGGCGCCACGCCATGCAACTGCAATTGCAGCGCATGCTCATCTCCGCCACGGTCGGAATCCGGCCAAGCGCTGACCCGCAACCAGCCCGCAGCCGCGTCCGGCGCATCATCGGGTGGTGCGATCACGCGCGCGTAGCTGTGCTCGTCGACCCGCTCCACTGCCGGCAGCGCGCGCGTGCGCAGGAATCCGAGCATCGATTCGAAGTCGTACGGCGGCCGATAGCCCAGCCGCAAGGTCAGCACTTCGTCGCCGCCGGTACGCGGGCGCCGGCGCAACTCGCGCGGCGCCATCCGGTACGCCTCGAGGAATGCCGCGTTGAACCGCCGCAGGCTGCCGAAGCCGGCCGCCAGCGCGACCTCGGTGATTGGCAGCATCGTCTCGCTCAGCAGCTGCTTGGCGAACAGCAACCGACGGGTGCCGTGCACGCCCAGCGGTGCCGCGCCGAGGCGGTCGACGAACAGCCGCCGCAACTGCCGTTCGCCGATCCCGACCCGCATCGCCAGGTCCGCCAATGGCGCCTCGGCCAGTGCGCCTTCGTCGATCAGTTTCAGCGCACGCGCGACCGTCGCATCGCCCCGGCGCCAGCTGTCGTCGCCGGGCGACAGTTCCGGCCGGCAGCGCAGGCACGGCCGGAACCCGGCCGCCTCGGCCGCGGCGGCGTTGGCGTAATAGGTGACGTTCTCGCGTTTCGGGGTCGGTGCCGGGCACATCGGGCGGCAGTAGATGCCGGTGCTGGTGACGGCAGTGAAGAACAGGCCGTCGAAGCGCGCATCGCGACTCAGTCGGGCTTGTTCGCAGACCTGCGGGTCGAGTGGGGTGGTGGCGACGGACGAGGGCATGGATGCAGGCTAGCACCGGGTTCGGTCGGAAACTGGCCGGATTCGGACATCAATGCCGGAGCGCGACAACAGCTTCTTTCAGGCGTCTCGAGATCGCTCGTCTGCCTATTTGTAGAAGCGACGTGAGTCGCGACCCGCCGAACGTTGGAGACGAGGTACAAGTCGCGACTTACGTCGCTCCTACATAGGGGTAAATCGCATCATCGGCGGCAACGCCGGGATCATTTCGTCGGCTTCAACGCGGCCATCGCGTCCGCATCGCCATCGTTCGGCGCCGGCTGCAGCCCGACCAGCGCCATCAGCAACGGATACACATCCACGTTGTCGAACGCCGGCAACCGCGTGCCCTTGCGAAACGCCGGCCCGCGCGCCAGGAAGATCGCCTGCATCGATGGCAATGCCGGGTCGAACCCGTGCGAGCCGCGGGTCGTGGTCGATGGCCGGTTCGCGATCCGTTCGCGGGGACGGGCGTCCCAGCCTTCGTCCATCTGGCAGACGATCGGCGGCACTCGCAAGTGAGCGCCGTAATGCCAGCGATCCGGCAGCGCGTCCTTGCGCCAGCATTCGTAACGTTCATGCCGGCCCAGCAACTGCGCCTGCGCCGCTGCCTCGCGCCCGGGCAGCAGCGCGAACCCGACCGATTGCCCCGCCGTCACCAGCCGCGCATTCCGCGGCGCGACCATGTCCTCCACCGCGACCACCTGCCCCGGTTCCACCGTGGCCATGCCATGGTCGGATACCACGACCAGGTTGACCGCGTCGTCCAGCCCGCGCGCCGCCAACCCGTCGAGCAGTCGCCCGATGGTCGCATCCAGTTCACGGATCGCCGCGTGCGCCTCGGTCGAGTCGGGACCGTGGTCGTGGCTTTCATGATCGAGCTGGTCGAAATACAGCGTCGCGAATCGCGGCCGGGTCGCCGTCGGCTCGGATAGCCAGCCGAGTACGATGTCGACCCGCGTCGCGGCCGGCAGCGACGAATCGAACGGTCGCCAGCGCGTGGGCCGGACGCCGTCGATCGCCGCCTCGCTGCCCGGCCAGAACATCGTCGCGGTTGGCAGTCCGGCGTTTTCGGCAGCCACCCACACCGGCTCGCCACCCCACCAGCGCCCGTCGCCGACGGCCTCGGGCCGGCCGAGGCTGAAGGCCCCCAGCGCGACGTCATGCATCGTGTTGTGGACGATGCCGTGGCGGTCCGGGCGCAGGCCGGTGACGAGGGTGTAGTGATTCGGGAACGTCAACGTCGGGTAGGACGGGTTCATCCACGCGGCGCGGACGCCGGTGGCGGCGATGCGGGCCAGGTTCGGGGTGATGCCGAGATCGAGGTAGTCGGCGCGGAAGCCGTCGATCGAGACCAGCAGGACGCTGGCGCGCTCGGGCTCGGCGGCGGCACGCGCCGGCTGGGTCGTCGGATGGCCAGCGGGAACGGCTGCACAGGCAGCAAGCACGAGGACGAGGAGGACGAGGAGGCTGAGGACTGCGGATCGGAAGGTGGGCATCCATGCATCGTAGCGGTCGCGTGTGACCGGTCGCGCATTGCTGACGCGCCTATAAACAGGGTCGACGGCCTGCACATCGCCCGCGTTGCGGCGGCGTATCGTGGGTATACGGTTCAACCGCCCCGACCATGCCCGGAGGTATCCCATGAAGACCCCGCTATTGACGCTGATGCTGCTGGCCGTCCCGGGGCTCGCCTTTGCCCAGTCGGCGCCCGAGCCGGCCCCGCAGGCGGCCCAGGACCACAGCGTCGCCACCCAGGAAGACCGCGCCGAACGCGACGCACGGGTCGACTGCATTCGCTACACCGGCACCCGGATCGTCAGGAAAGCGCCCGAGCGCGATGCCAGCGTCGACAAGGTCGACGAGCTCGATCGCGACGATTGCGTAGCGGTCGGCGGGCGCGTCTACAGCCAGGAAGACCTGCGTCGCACTGGCCGTACCAACGTCGCCGATGCGCTGCGGATGCTGGACCCGGCCATCCATTGAGCCGGGTCCGGCGGCCTGCCGGTCAGTCGAGGTAGGCCGGGATTTTCGGCAAGTCCGCGAAGTCCTCCGGCGAATGCTGGATGACCAGGCGACCGTCGTGGGTCTTGAGCAACTGGCGGACCCGGTCGAACGACGCCAGCGTATCGGCGCGATCGACGTTGAACGCCGGCACCCGGGCGTTCTCGTAGTTGCTGCGCGAGTGATACAGGTCGCCCGACAGGATGACCGTACCGGCATTCTCCAGCTCGACCAGCAACACCCGGTGTCCCGGCGTGTGGCCCGGGGTGCGGAGGATGCGCACGCGACCGTCGCCAAACACGTCGTGGTCGCCTTCCATCACCTTGCGCGTGGCCGCGAACTCGTCGAAATGTTCGGCCGACACCGGGCCGGGCGTTTTCGGCTGTGATGCCCACGCCAGCTCCGACGGATCGATCAGCCAGGTCGCCGACGGGAACTGCTCCAGGTTGCCGGTGTGGTCGTAGTGC
Organism: Novilysobacter erysipheiresistens; assembly: GCF_036663935.1. Taxonomy (NCBI): domain Bacteria; kingdom Pseudomonadati; phylum Pseudomonadota; class Gammaproteobacteria; order Lysobacterales; family Lysobacteraceae; genus Novilysobacter; species Novilysobacter erysipheiresistens. The sequence continues at coordinate 558,639 of NZ_JAXGFP010000002.1, read as the reverse complement.
ATGTGCGACAGAGACACGAATTCGATGTCGGCCGGCTGCAGCCCGAGCTGCTGCAACTGCGCCTGCAACGTCACCGGAACCGTGAATCGGATGCCGCCTTCCTCGTGCGCGTGGCCGGGCTTGGCGGCGATGACGTCGCCCAGTCCTGTGTCCCACAACAGGGTGCCCGCGGGATGCTCGATCACGTAGCAGGGCTCGACCAGCGTGCCAGGCTGGCCAGCGTAGCTGTCGTCGTCGGCGAACATGCCCATGTCGGAGAACTCGACGACACCGCAGTCGAGTGCATACAGGCGCACGCCGGCGGTGGTGTCGGCGGCAACGGCGGGACCGACGGCCAATGCGACGGCCAGCAGCAACGCATGACGGAGCGAGTGCATCGGTAACTCCTTGCAGCGAATGGGGAGGCGCCAGTATCCCGCGCCTGCATCGCGCACGGCGCGAACATTGAATGCAGCAGGTGGGATAATGGCTGGATTCGATCGCCACGGAGCCGCCATGTCCACCCGCAACGACCCGTCCCGCGTCATCCGCGCCCCGCGCGGCGCCGAACTCAACTGCAAGTCCTGGCTGACCGAAGCGCCGTACCGGATGCTGCAGAACAACCTTGACGCCGAGGTCGCCGAGAACTCGACCGAGCTGGTGGTCTACGGCGGCATCGGCCGCGCCGCGCGCGACTGGGAAAGCTACGACGCGATTCTCGAGTCGCTGCGCAACCTCGACGACAACGAGACCCTGCTGGTCCAGTCCGGCAAGCCGGTCGGCATCTTCCCGACCCACCCCGACGCGCCGCGCGTGCTGATCGCCAACTCCAACCTGGTGCCTCACTGGGCGACCTGGGAGCACTTCAACGAGCTCGATAAGAAGGGCTTGATGATGTACGGTNCCAACTCCAACCTGGTGCCTCACTGGGCGACCTGGGAGCACTTCAACGAGCTCGATAAGAAGGGCTTGATGATGTACGGTCAGATGACCGCCGGCAGCTGGATCTACATCGGCAGCCAGGGCATCGTCCAGGGCACCTACGAGACGTTCATCGAGATGGGCCGCCAGCACTACGGCGGCGACCTCACCGGCAAGTGGATCCTGACCGCCGGACTCGGTGGCATGGGCGGCGCGCAACCGCTGGCCGCGAGCCTCGCCGGCGCCTGCAGCCTCAACATCGAGTGCCAGCAGAGCCGCATCGACATGCGCCTGAAGACCCGCTACGTCGACGAGCAGGCGAGCGACCTCGACGACGCGCTGGCGCGGATCGAGAAATACACCGAAGCCGGCCAGGCCAAGTCGATCGCGCTGCTCGGCAACGCCGCCGAGATCCTGCCGCGGATGGTCGAGCGCGGCATCCGTCCCGACGCGGTCACCGACCAGACCAGCGCCCACGACCCGGTGCACGGCTACCTGCCGATCGGCTGGAGCGTCGAGCAGTGGGTGTCCGGGCAGAAGCAACACCCGGAGAAGGTCCGCGACGCCGCCAAGCAGTCGATGCGCGTGCACGTCGAGGCGATGCTGAAGTTCGAGGACATGGGCATCCCGGTGTTCGACTACGGCAACAACATCCGCCAGATGGCGTTCGACGAGGGCTGCAAGGACGCGTTCGACTTCCCCGGCTTCGTGCCAGCCTACGTGCGGCCGCTGTTCTGCAAGGGCATCGGTCCGTTCCGCTGGGTCGCGCTGTCCGGCGACCCGGAAGACATCTACAAGACCGACGCCAAGGTCAAGGAACTGATCCCCGACGATGCCCACCTGCACAACTGGCTCGACATGGCGCGTGATCGCATCGAGTTCCAGGGCCTGCCGGCGCGTATCTGCTGGGTCGGCCTCGGCCTGCGCCACAAGCTCGGGCTCGCCTTCAACGAGATGGTCCGCAACGGCGAGCTGAAGGCGCCGGTGGTGATCGGCCGCGACCACCTGGACAGCGGCAGCGTCGCCAGCCCCAACCGCGAGACCGAGTCGATGCAGGACGGCAGCGACGCCGTCAGCGACTGGCCGCTGCTCAACGCCATGCTCAACGTCGCCAGCGGCGCGACCTGGGTGTCACTGCACCACGGCGGCGGCGTCGGCATGGGCTACAGCCAGCACAGCGGCATCGTGATCGTCTGCGACGGCAGCGAGGAAGCCGACAAGCGCATCGCCCGCGTGCTGTGGAACGACCCGGGCACCGGTGTCATGCGACACGCGGATGCGGGGTACGAGATCGCGAAGCAGTGCGCGAAGGAACAGGGGCTGAAGCTGCCGATGGTCGGCCGGCAGGGTTAAGCTGCACCGAGGGCTGCATGACGCGGCCATCCATGGAACTCAAGGAGGAGAACGATGGAAGCAAGAAGCGGCGCGCATTGGGTGACGTGGGCGAATGTCCACGCGAGGAACAGTCGGCGGATCGAGGATCTGGATGCCTCGTTCCGTCGTGACGTCAAAACTTTCATCGACGTGCTTGAGGACGCAGGCGCACGGGTCGAGGTTTCTGCGAACCGGCGTGATCCGAAGCACGCGTACCTGTTCCACTGGTCGTGGAAGATCGCCAACGGCAAGTGCCGACCGGCCGATGCGGATCCGATGGTCGGGATCGGTATCCGCTGGGACCATGGAGACGACGCCGCCAGCAAGGCGGGAGCGCTGGAGATGACCCGCGGGTTAGGGTTGGCGATGCCGCCGCGGAGCATTCACGCGCCGGGGCTGACGAGCAATCACATCGCCGGTCGTGCGGTCGACATGACTGTCCGCTGGGACGGCACCATCGAACTGCCCGAAAAGATGGCGCCGAGGTGGCGGTCGCGTGGACGCCTAACGTCAATGCCAACTTCGCGTTGCACGAGGTCGGCGCTTCCTACGGAGTGCGGAAACTACGTTCCCATGCCCCGCACTGGTCGTTCAACGGGAGGTAATGCGATGCGTGTGACCTTGCACCCAGTTGTTTTCATTGTTGCCGCAACCGCCTGCGTCTTGTTGATGGCATGCGCATCGACTGCCGCGCCATCATCCTCGTCGAGCACCTCGGAGGTCTCACCGTCCATCGGCTGGCTACATGGCGGCTGCATCGCCCTGTCGGCGGCCGAGGTGGCGGTCGGCACAGGTGTCGTACTGGTATCACTGGATGGGCCGCGACAGACGCTGACGTCAGTCCGAATCTCGGAACACGCAGACGATGTGGAGGGCTGTCCGGCGTTGCTGGAGGATCGGAGTGCAGCCAACCGGGCGAATGCGCTGTCGTTCTACCGGGTCGAGCCAGTGCCCACGACGGAACTGGCTATCGGCGTGTTGTCCGGCCGTTCGGGCATCGTCGACGTCGACGCAGTGCTGGACACCAATGACGACGGCCGACGCGACACGTTTACTCAGTGCAGCACCGCAGAAGGCGTGCGGTTCAGCGTCTGGGCGGACAAGGCCGGTCATGGCGAGCCGTTGTGGAGCGGCTACTACTACCTCGGGTACAACGTGCAGCCCAATTGCCCCGAGGTCTATTGATCATGGTTGGGCGCGACCTTGCGCCACGCTACCCACCCAAGCCACGCCACGATCATCACCACCAGCACCTTCTGCGAAAATCCGCGCGGCAGGTCGCGGGCCAGTGCCAATACCCATACGCCGGCGAAGCAGGCGATCGCCCAGCCCAATAGCGTCGGAGTGATGCGTTGCCAGCGCGGCGCGAACCGCAGGCGCCAGGCCTGCAGCACCATCGCCATGGTGGTGCACAGGAACGCCGCCTGCGCCGATGTACCGTGGACCAGATGGACCAGGCGCAATTCCTCGTCGGGGAAACGCATCGGTGCGAACGCAGTGACGACCAACGACGGTGCGGCGATCGCGAACAGCAGCAGCGGCGCGGCGCTGCGTGCCGATGGCGGTGGTTCGCGGTAAAGCGCGATGGCGAGCGCGAGGATGCCAACCGCCAACGCCGTGTATCCGGTGCGCAGCAACCCGCCCCATGGACCGACCAGGTAGACGCTCAACTGCGCATCGACCCCGTCGAGTTCCGGACGCAAGCCATGCACGGCGACGGCAGCGAGGAAAAACGCGGTGAGCGCGGCCAGTGCGAGGCGGGAGAGGGAGGCGTGCGGATTCGGAGCGGTTGGCGTGTCCATGCGGGGCCGATGTTGTCGGGGCCGCGCAGCCGTAGCAAGTCCCAAAGGGTGCGGAGGACAGCCCGGCCGCACCACCAGCGCTAAGATCGGTTCCGCATCAATCCGATGCTCGAACACGGTAGGGGGAATGCATGAACGCATCTGTCGTGAAGCGTCCGGGCTGGTTCTGGGGCGTGGCCGTGCTGGCGCTGTTGTGGAACCTGTTCGGCCTGGCGATGTTCACCCTGCAATACACGATGACGCCGGAGCAACTCGCGCAATTGCCCGAGGCCCAACGCCGCCTGCAGGAAGGCTTCCCCGCCTGGCTGTGGGCGCTCTACGGCGTGGCTGTCGTCGCCGGCACGCTGGGATCGATCCTGCTGTTGATGGGTCGTCGGCTGGCGTTGCCGGTGTTCTGGGTGTCGCTGGTCGCGGTGGTGGTGCAGTTCGGCTACTGCCTGTTCCCGGGCAGGATGATCGAGGTACTGGGCCCGGCGCAGGCGTTGCCGATGCCGATCGTGGTCATCGCGGTCGCGGCGTTGCTGGTGTGGTTCGCGCGGCGCGCGGTCGCGCGCGGCTGGCTGGCCTAGCCCGGACCGCGTGATTCCCCGCCATCCCGGGGTGCGTGCCGGGGTGGCGGGCGGCGATGGGGCGTCGCGTAGTGCTACCGCGTCGCGCCAGCGGTCTCGGCATAGCGGCCGAAGCTGTCAAGGATCGCCTGCCAGCCTTCGCGCTGCATCTCGGCGGGGTTCTCGGACTCGGCATCGAAAGCCACCCGCACGCGCGTGCCGTCGGGCTCCTCGTCGAAGCGCACGGTTACTTCGCGGCCGTCGCCCATGCGGTATTCGATCAGCTGCTGCGGCACCACCCTGGTGTAGGTGCCCTCGAAATCGAAGCCCATGCTGCCGTCCTTCGCTTCCATCCGGGTGTTGAAGCGGCCGCCTTCGCGCAGGTCGACCTCGCATCGAGGTGAGTGCCAGTCCGGCGATGCGTTGTTCCAGCGGGTGATGTCATCGGGGTTGCTGTAGGTCGTCCACGCGGTCTGCAGGTCGGTGCGGGCGAGGGTATCGACGGTGATCTTCATCTTTGTGTCCTTGTCGGTGGTCGCGATGGCGCACAACCGGCGCCTTCATGGGGACGACGAACGGAATCGTACGGTTTCGACATCGCACATCGTGATCGCATCGACCGTCCGGAGGTGTCGATTTCACCGTCCTCCGCCCGTCGCCTCTCTGAACCGGCATGACGATCGAATCCCGCCGTACCATGCTCCCGTCAACGCACGCAGGACCGCCGATGAGCCAAGACACCCGACCCACGTCGCCCGACGAATCCGGCGCCGCCGCGCTCCCCGAACACGTGCCGACCGGTCCGCTGTGGGCCGAGCTGCGCGACGCGATCCGCGGCACCGGTGCCGACTACACGAAGATCCCGCTGCGCCGCGCGGTGTTCCTGCTCGCCGTGCCGATGGTGCTGGAGCTGGTGCTCGAATCGACCTTCGCGGTGGTCGACATCTTCTTTGTCGCCAAGCTCGGTGCGTCGGCGGTGGCGACGGTCGGGTTGACCGAGAGCTACCTGTTCCTGCTATACGCGATTGCGATGGGGTTGGCGATGGCAACCACCGCGGTGGTCGCGCGGCGCGTCGGCGAGCACAAGCGCGAGGCGGCCGCAGTCAGTGCGGTGCAGGCGATCTGGATCGCGGTACTGGCCTCGGTGCCGTTCGCGGTCATCGGTATCGTCTGGGCGCGCGAGCTGCTACAGCTGATGGGCGCCGATGCGTGGACGCTCGAGCACGGCTACCGCTACATGCAGTGGGCGCTCGGCAGCAACGCGGTGATCATGCTGCTGTTCGTGATCAACGCGGTCTTCCGCGGCGCCGGCGATGCGTCCAGCGCGATGCGGGTGCTGTGGGTCGCCAACGGCCTCAACATCGTGCTTGATCCGCTACTGATCTTCGGCCTCGGCCCGGTGCCGGCGATGGGCATCGAGGGGGCGGCGATCGCGACCACCATCGGCCGCGGCGTCGGCGTGCTGATGCAGCTGTGGATCCTGTTCCGCGGCGGCCAGCACATCCGCGTCGCCGCATCGCAACTGGGATGGGACGGCGCGACGCTGCTCAACATCGTGCGCACCTCGCTCGGCGGGGTCGGGCAGATGATCATCGGCATGACCTCGTGGATCTTCCTGATGCGCATCCTCGCCAGCATCGGCAGCGAGGCGGTGGCCGGTGCGACGATCGCGATCCGGCTGATGATGTTCACCACGATGCCGGCCTGGGGCATGTCGAACGCGGCGGCGACGCTGGTGGGGCAGAACCTCGGTGCCGCCCAGCCAGATCGCGCGGAGGCGGCGGTGTGGCGGATCGGCTGGTACAACATGGCCTACCTGGTCGCGGTGTCGGTGGTGTTCTTCCTGTTCCCGCGCGAGCTGGTGGGGTTTTTCACCGGCGATGCCGGCGTGATCGACGTCGGCGCCGAGTGGCTGCGGATCCTGTCGTACTCGTTCTTCGTCTACGGCTGGTGGATGGTCGCGGTACAGGCGTTCAACGGCGCCGGCGACACGGTCACGCCGACCAAGATCAACCTGGTGTTCTTCTGGCTGATCCAGATTCCGTTGTGCTGGTGGCTGGCGCTGCAGTTGGACTGGCAGCAGACGGGAGTGTTCTGGGGCGTGTTCGTGTCGGAGACGGCGGTGGGGTTGTTCACCCTGTGGCTGTTTACGCGGGGTGGGTGGAAGACGACCAAGGTGTAGCTACGGAGCCGCCCCCGACAGCGAGGTCCAGCGGTCGACCCCGGCCCCCATGCTAGTCCGGGATTCTGCTCAACGCCGAACCCTTGTGCATGGCGACGTGGTCGGTCTTGTCGCTCTTGATTTCATACTGCGGGTCATCCGGTGTGCAGTGGCGGGTGTGTCCCTTGTACTCGGTGTCGCGGGTGTGGATCTTGGTGATGTGGCCGCTGACATGGCCTGCTTCCGAGTTCCACCGGACGTGGTCGCCGACCTTGAACGTGGTGCCCATGGTTTCCTCCTGCAGCCTGACTACGGCCAGATACTGGTCGCCACGTCGTTAGTACCGCGCATCCGTCCAGATCACGACCGACACCTGACGGTAGTCGGCTGGCACTGTGGATGCCGTCGGGCGCTACGTCGCGGATCGTGCCGGCACGGATGCCGGCACGTACGCCGGGGTCAGGCTTTCGAGCCCAGCTCCACGATCGGCGCGAACCCGCCGTAGATCATCCGCTTGCCGTCGAACGGCATCGGGTTCTTTTCCGGGTCCATGCGCGGGTCTTCCATCATCTTCTTCATGCCGGCGTCGCGGGTGGGCTTGTCGGGCCATTCGATCCACGAGAACACGATCGTCTCGTCGTCCTTGCCCTGTACGGCGCGGCGGAAGTCGGTCTGCTTGCCGTCCGGGACGTCGTCGCCCCAGCACTCGAGCACGCGGGTGGCGCCGTACTCGATGAACACCGAGTCGCCCTCGTTGGCGTGGTCGATGAACTTCTGCTTGTTGGCGGTGGGGACGGCGAGGACGAAACCATCGATGTAGGACATGACGTGTCTCCTTGGTTTTGGGGGATGTATTGGAGCGACGAGCGGGGGTGGACGGAATCGACATCCATCGCGATGCGGGCGACAGTCCGTTCCATCCGTTGCCGATGCCATGGAGGGCCCGTCGTCTTAAGCTGGGACCCCCATCATTGCGGAGTACGTCCGTGTCAGACCTGTCCAGGTTTCCGATCACCCGCCGCTGGCCGGCACAGCATCCCGAGCGCATCCAGCTGTATTCGCTGAATACGCCCAATGGCGTGAAAGCCTCGATCATGCTCGAGGAGACCGGTTTGGCGTACGAGCCGCATCTGGTCGACATCATGCAGAACGAGAGTCACACGCCGGAGTTCCTGTCGCTCAATCCCAACGGCAAGATCCCGGCGATCATCGATCCGGACGGGCCGGGCGGGCAGCCGCTGGGGTTGTTCGAGTCCGGCGCGATCCTGCTGTACCTGGCCGACAAGACCGGGCAGTTCATACCCGCCGATCCGGCCGGGCGCTGGGAGGCGATCCAGTGGGTGTTCTTCCAGATGGCGTCGATCGGGCCGATGTTCGGCCAGCTCGGCTTCTTCAACAAATTCGGTGGCAAGGACATCGCCGATCCGCGTCCGAAGCAGCGCTACGTCGACGAATCCAGGCGCCTGCTTGGCGTGCTCGATGCGCGGCTCGACGGTCGCACCTGGCTGATGGGCGACGACTACACCATCGCCGACATCGCGACGCTCGGCTGGGTGGATAACCTGATCACGTTCTACGAAGCTCGCGAGTTGGTCGGCTTTGATGATTTTGCCCACGTCGAGGCGTGGTTGCGATGCGGGCTGGCGCGTCCCGGCGTGCAGCGAGGGCTGGCGATTCCGTCGCGCGATTGAGGTGTCGGAAATGAAGAACCCGCCGGAAGTCGGCGGGTTCTTCAGGGTGTGGATTCCCGCTTTCGGGGGATGGCGGCGACTAGCCCAACAGCACCCGGTTCATCCGCTGCACGAAGGCGGCCGGGTCCGGCAGCGGCGCGCCGGCGGCGATCTCGGCCTGCTCCAGCAATAGCGTTGCGAGGTCGGTCGCCCTGGCGTCGTCGGTTTCCGCCTCGACCCGCTTGAGCAGGTCGTGCTGCGGGTTGATCTCCAGGGTGGGCTTGCTCTCGGGCATAGCCTGCCCGGCCTCGCGCATCAGGCGGGCGAAGTGCGGCGCCATGTCGAAGTCGGACAGGGCGAGGCATGACGGCGAATCGGTCAGGCGCGCGGAGACGCGGACCTCGTTGACGCGATCGCCGAGCAGTTCCTTGAGCTTCGCCACCAGCGGTTCGGCCGCCTTTGCGGCTTCCTCGTGCTGCTGCTTCGCCGCTTCGTCGAGCGGCAGCTCGCCCTTGGCGACGCTCTGCAGCTTCTTGCCGTCGTACTCTTGCAGGTAGCCGAGCATCCACTCGTCGATGCGGTCGAACATCAGTAGCGCTTCGATGCCCTTGGCCTTGAACGCCTCCAGTTGCGGGCTGCCGGCGGCGGCCGCGTAGCTCTCGGCGGTGATGTACCAGATGGTGTCCTGGCCTTCCTGCATGCGGCCGATGTAGTCATCGAGCGAGACCGTCTGCTTGCCGGCGTCGCCCTTGGTCGAGGCGAAACGCAGCAGCTTGGCGATACGCTCGCGGTTGGCGGTGTCCTCGCCGATGCCTTCCTTCAGCGTGTTTCCGAAGGCCTTGATGAAGGTGGCGAACTTCTCCGGCTCGTTGTTTGCCAGCGACTCGATCAGGTCGAGCACGCGCTTGGTGCAACTGGCCTTGATCCGCTCCAGCTGGCGGTTGTGCTGCAGCAGTTCGCGCGACACGTTCAGCGGCAGGTCGTCGGCGTCGACCACGCCGCGCACGAAGCGCAGGTAGTTCGGCAGCAGCTCCTCGGCCGCGTCCATCACGAACACGCGCTTGATGTAGAGCTTCAGTCCCTTGCGCTCGTCGCGGCCACCCATCATCAGGTCGAACGGTGGCTGCGATGGCAGGTACAGCAGGGTGGTGAAGCTCTGGTTGCCTTCGACGCGGTTGTGCGACCACGCCAGCGCATCGTTGAAGTCGTGGCCGAGCGACTTGTAGAAGCTCTGGTAGTCCTCGTCGGAAATCTCCGACTTGGGTTGGGTCCACAGCGCCGAGGCGGCGTTGATGGTTTCCCAGTCGCCGGTTGCGGTGTCGTCCTCGGTGCCCGCATCTTTCGGCATCCGGATCGGGAAGGCGACGTGGTCGGAGTAGCGGTGGACCAGCGAGCGCAACTTCCAGTCCGACAGGAACTCGTCCTCGTCGGCCTTCAGGTGCAGCACCACGGTGGTGCCGCGCTCGGCCAGCTCGACGGCTTCCAGCGTGTACTCGCCCTGGCCGTCGCTCTCCCACTTGACGCCTTCGCTGGCCGACGCGCCGGCGCGGCGGGTCAGCACGGTGACCTTGTCGGCGACCACGAACGCCGAGTAGAAGCCGACGCCGAACTGGCCGATCAGTCGCGCATCGGCCTTCTGCTCGTTGGCCATCGCGGCCAGGAATCGGCGGGTACCGGAGCTGGCGATGGTGCCGATATTGGCGACCACCTCGTCGCGGCTCATGCCGATGCCGTTGTCGGCGATGGTGATCGTGCGCGCGTCCTTGTCGAAACTGACGTCGATGTGCAGCTCGCCGCCGCCGGCCATCAGCTCCGGGTTGGCGATCGCCTCGAAGCGCAGCTTGTCGCAGGCATCGGAGGCATTCGAGATCAGCTCGCGCAGGAAGATCTCCTTGTGCGAGTACAGCGAGTGCGTGACCAGGTGCAGGACCTGGGCGACTTCGGCTTCGAACTGGCGGGTTTCGGCGGTTGCGTTCATGCGTGGGTACCGGTGATGCGAGGGTGGATACAAGGCTTGGACAATGGGTCCGGATGGCGGGAAATCAAGCCGGCGGCCACCCCGCGCGGCCCGTGCCGGGACACTCGACTTGGCCGCGGCAGCCTGCTTTCATCCACTCATGGCCGCCGAGCTCGACAATCCCTTCTGGTCCTCGCTGCAGACCCGCCACCGCGCGTTCGCGCTGCATGAGGGAGACGTGGCGCGTTATCCGCCGGAGTTAGCGCCGTTCCTCGGGGTGGCGGGTGCGGACGTGGAGGTCGGTGAATCGCTGGCATCACTGGTGGCGGTCGGCGAGAGCGTGCTGTTGCTCGGCATCGCCCCCGGGCGCGTGCCGGACGGCTTCCAGCTGGAAGCGTTCGCCGATCTCGCACAGATGATCTGCACCGAGCCGCTGGAGGTCATCGACGGCCCGGAGGTAATCGAGTTGTCGGAGACCCACCGCGAGGACGTGCTGGCGCTGACCGCGCTGGTTTACCCGCACTATTTCCGCCCACGCACGATGGCGCTGGGCCGCTATTTCGGCATCTACCAGGACGGTCGACTGGCGGCGATGATCGGCGAGCGCCTCGGAACCGACACCACCCGCGAGGTCAGCGCGATCTGTACCCATCCCGACTTCAACGGCCGCGGTTACGCGCGCCGGCTGACCGCGATGCTGAGCAACGACCTGCTGGCGCGTGGCAGCCTGCCGTTCCTGCACGTCAGCCACGAGAACCGCCGCGCGCTGCAGCTGTACCAACAGCTCGGCTATCTCCACCGTCGCGACATCGGGTTCTGGTCGCTGCGGCGGATGCGTTGACCCGCATCCACCGCATCCGCGCGATCAGGCAGACATGTCCTTGCTGCCCGCATTGACCATCCACGGCGTGCCGAAACGGTCGATGCACATGCCGAAGCCCTCGGCCCAGAAGGTCTCGCTGTACGCCATCTGCTCGGTGCCGCCTTCGGCCAGCGCCTTGAAGATGCGCTCGCCCTCATCGCGGTCGTCGACGCTGATCGACACCGAGGTGCCGGCCGGCTTCTGGTAGTACTCGGCGGGGCAATCGGAACCCATCAGCATCTGCTCGCCGATCGACATCGAGACGTGCATGACCTGGTCGCGGTCGGCGCCGGGCATCTGCGCGTCCGGGGGTGCTTCGCCGAAGCGCGTCAGCATCAGGATCTTGCCGCCGAGCACGCGCTCGTAAAGCTTGAACGCGGCTTCGCAGTCGCCTTTGAAGTTGAGGTAGGGGGTGAGCTGCATGGTGTTCTCCGGGTGGGTGGCCAGGTGGGCCGGTGGGTTTGCGTTGTTACTGCCCAGGCGACGAACGAGCGAAGGCGGAATCGACAGCGGCGCGAAAACAAATCGAGTGTATCCATCAGGGCATCCCGCCCGCGGACCGGACAGTCCCGGCGCCGGGTGGCGTCGCCGCCGGTCGGCTTTGGGTATCGTGACCGGTCCAGCGACGATCCCCGGATAGCCGATGAGCAACACAACGACCATGCATCAGGCGAACAAGCGTCGGCGAAGTGTCGAGCTTGCCGTGCTGTTGGCAGCGACGTTTCCTTTGTCGGCGATCGCGCAAGCCGATGAGCCCGCCGATGCCTTGGCCGAGGTCCGCACCGACGACGTCGCGCGCTTCTTCCAGGTATTCGACGCCGCCGGTGGCCGGCCCGATGCCGACGCGTTGCAACGCGGCTACCTGGACGCGGGCAGCGACGCGCTGCGCGAGTTCAGTGAACTGCGCGTCGGATCGATGGAGCGCCTGGCCAAGGCCATCGTCGACAAGCCCGCCTTGTTCGAAAAAGCCCGAACCTGTGCCTCCAAGCTGCCGGAAATCCGCAGCCGGGTGGTCGAGGCACTGGACAAGTTGGACATGGTGCTGCCGTCGGCGCGCTTCCCGCCGGTCACCGTGCTGGTCGGTCGCGGAACCACCGGCGGCGTGACCACGCCGGCGGGTGTGGTGATCGGGCTGGAGACGCTGTGCAACGCCGACTGGATGCAGGCCGATGTTGGCGACCGCTTCGTGCACCTGATCGCGCATGAATACGTGCACGTGCAGCAACACGGCGCCGCGGTCGAGGTCGTCGAGCCCACCCTGCTGTACCAGGTGCTGCTGGAGGGCGGGGCGGAATACGTCGGCGAACTGATCTCCGGGCAAGTCGCCAACGCCCACCTGCAGGACTGGGCGGGTGGCCGCGAGTGCGCGCTTGGACGCGGGTTCATGGTCGAAAAGGACGGCACCGAATTGTCGCGCTGGCTCTACAACGGACCGGGCGATGACGAGCGCCGGGGTGACCTGGGTTACTGGATCGGCCATCGGATCGCCCGCGCCTACGTCGACGCCGCCGATGACCGGCAGCAGGCCATCGTCGAGCTGCTGGACGTGCGCCCGGAGACCGCCAGCGCATTGTTCGAAGCAAGCGGCTGGCAGCCGGCGTGCGACCCCGTCACAGCCCGAACGGCCACGTCTCCGGCACCCCGCCGGTTGGATGCTGCGAACCCAGCGGAGTGATCGCCTCGGTCTCGTCGAACCAGGCGTAGGCGTCGAACTGCTGCGGCAACGACACCTCGGCGTAATGGCTCTGCAGCTCGGTGTCCGGGCGGTAGATCACGCCGATGAAGCGTTCCAGCCGCGCGGCCAGCAAGCGGCGGCGCAGGGCCTCGTGCCGGTCCTTGCGCAGGTCGAGCAGGAAGCGCGGGGTGCCGCTGTCGTGGCACAGCCGCTCGACGCTGTCGCGATGCGAAGGCCGCACGCGCATGACCTGCATGTCGCCGTCCCAGTCGCTGGCGGCGGCGACGGTGCCGGTGTGGGTGCCGAAACCGACCAGCGCGGCGGCGTCGCCGAACCGTTCCCGGCACAGCTGGCCGATGTTGAGCTCGTCGCGGGCATTGCCCATCTCGGTGTGGCGGGCGTCGCCGATGTGCGAGTTGTGGGCCCAGACGATCGCCTTCGACCCCGGGCCGTGGGCATCGAGCACGTGTTCCAGGGTCTCGAACATGTGAGTGTCGCGCAGATTCCAGCTCTCGGCACCGCCGTAATACATGATCCGGTAGTAGCGCTCGGCGGCGGTCACCAGCCGCGCGTTCTGGCTGGCGTCGAGGAACTGCTCGCCGTCGTGGGCGGCGTATTCGAGGCGGCGCGACAGCAGGTCCTGCAACTGGCGGACGACCTCGGCCTCGCAGTCGGCGTAGCCGCGGGTCAGCACGGCGCGGCCGTAGGTTGCCGGCGCCTTCTGCCACGGCGTCAGGCAGCCGTAGCGCTCGCGTGCGACCGCGGCGGCCTCGGGGTCGACCTTGTCGAGGTATTCCAGCACCGCGGCGATCGACGCGCGCAGGTTGTACATGTCGAGGCCGTAGAAGCCGGTCTGCCCGGACGGCTCGCGGTCGCGGTTGTGCACGTGCAGCCACATCACCAGCTCGGCGACGTCGGTGTTGCGCCACATCCAGGTCGGGAAGCGCTGGAACATCGGTTCGGCGTCGTCGCGCGGCGGCAGGTGCCGGACATAACGGTTGATCGTGGCCGCGTCCGGCCAGTCGGCTTCCACCGCGATGATGGTGAAGCCGTGGCGATCGACCAGCCGGCGGGTGATCGCGGCGCGTGCGCGGTAGAACTCCGAGGTGCCGTGGCTGCATTCGCCGAGCAGCACGACGCGGCAGTCGGCGAAACGCTCGAACGCGACGGCGAAGTCTTCGTCGTCCGGGTCGGGCAGGGTTTCGGCGGCGCCGGCGATCATCTCCGGCAGCGATTGCCCGCGGCTCTCGCCGGGCACGTGGTTGCTCGCCGCGCGGCTGCCGTCCTCGGCCCAGCCCTGCTCGCCGATCAGCGGCACGAACGTCACCCCGCCGAGGTCGTCCTGCTCGAAGCTGTCCTCGTCGGTGCGGGTGATCCGGCGCAGGCGCTGGCCGAAGATGCCGCCGCCGACCGGAATCACCAGTCGGCCACCGATCGCCAGTTGCCCGCGCAGCGCCGGCGGCGGTTCCGGCGCGCCGGCGGCGACCACGATCGCGTCGAACGGCGCCGCCTCGGCCCAGCCGCGGGTGCCGTCACCGACGCGCAGTTCGATGTTGTCGTAGCCGAGTTGCTCGAAGCGCCGCCGCGCCTGCTCGGCCAGCGAGGCATGGCGTTCGATGGTGTGTACGCGTGCGGCGATCCGGCTCATCACCGCCGCCGCATAGCCCGAGCCGGCGCCGACCTCGAGCACGCGGTCATCGCGCTCGATCTCGGCCGCCTCGACCATCAGCGCGACGATGTAGGGCTGCGAGATGGTCTGCGCTTCGCCGATCGGCAACGGGCTGTCTTCGTAGGCGAATTCCTCCATCCCGGGCTCGACGAAGACTTCCCGCGGCACCGTGCGCATCGCCTCCAGCACCGCCGCGTCGCGGATGCCGCGGCCGGCGATGTGGTTGGCGACCATGCGGTCGCGCGCACGGGAATGGTCGGGGGTGGGGATCGGCATGGCGCGCGCTCCCGGACCGGGTCCGTTGTGCGGGCGTCCAACGATGGGCCTGCCCATGTAAAAGCGATGTCTCCAGCGGGTTATCTGCCCAGGCTGGCGGCTACGCGCCGGCGGCGCAATCGAGCAGCCGGCGGGCGCGGGCCGCCAGCGCGTCGCGCAGCGCATCCGGTTGCTCGATGCTGAAGTCGAACGGCAGCCGCGCAAGTTCGCCGGCGAACCAGTCCAGGTGATCGGTCTGGGCGTGTAGCAGCACGCCGCGGTCGGTCTGCTCGAACGTGCCGATGCCGTCGAAGAAGCACCGTCGCGCATCCTGCAGGTCGGCGTGCAGGCGCACCCGGACCGCATGCGCGCGCGGCATGGTGGCGACCGAGAAGCTGAGGTGGGCGAGGGCGTCGAAATCCTTTGGCCGGGCGAAGCTGATCGGCAGCGGCTGCACCGAAACGATCCGGTCGAGCCGGAACGAGCGCAGCCCGCCGCGCAGGTGGCAGAAGCCGGCCGCGTACCAGCGCCCGCCGCGAAAGCCGAGACCGTAGGTGTCGAAGCCGCGGCTGCTCTGCTCGCCCTGCGCCGAGCGGTACTCCAGTTGCACGCGCTGCTGCGCCTGGGCGGCGGCGCTGAGCGTGGCCAGGGCGCCGTTGTCGCCGCTCGGCGCGGCGCGCGACAGGTCCAGGGTCACGGTCTCGTCGATTGCGCGCAGCCGCTTGTTCAACTTCGCCGGCATCACCCGTTCTAGCTTGGCCTGGGCGCTGCTCACCGCGGGCTGCGCTTCCGACAGGCCGAGGCTGCGCGCTGCCAGCAGGCCGACCGACAGCGCCAGCGCCTCGTCGTCGGTGAACATCATCGGCGGCAGCTTGAAGCCGGCGACCAGCGCGTAACCACCGTAGCGCCCGCGCTCGGCGGTGATCGGGATGCCGAACTCCTCGAGGATCGCGATGTAGCGCCGCAGCGTGCGCGCGTCGACGTCGAGCCGGCGCGCCATCTCCGGGCCGCTGATGCGGCCGTGGGCCTGCAGCAGTTCGAGCACGGCCAGCACGCGGGTGGTGGGGTGGTAATGCGTCCGGAGCATGGATCCGATGCTAGCAATCAATCAGGGCCGAAATCGTCCTGATTTGCCGCGAGTCTGGCGCCCCTTCCACGGCGACCATCGCTCCCATGAACCAGTCCTACATCCTGTTCGAGGCGTACTCGCCGGTGGTCGAGCTGCGCCAGTACACCCTGCATCCCGGCCAGCGTGACGTGCTCATCGAGCTGTTCGAGCGCGAGTTCATCGAGTCGCAGGAGGCGACCGGCATCCGCGTGATCGGCCAGTTCCGCGACCTCGACCATCCCGACCGCTTCGTCTGGCTGCGCGGCTTCGCCGACCTGCCGGCGCGGGCGCGCGCGCTGCAGGCGTTCTACGGCGGGCCGGTATGGCAGGCCCATCGCGACGCGGCCAACCCGACCATGATCGATTCCGACAACGTACTGCAGCTGTGCCCCGCTTACAGCGTCTCCGGATTCCAGATCCAGCGTGCGCCGCGCGCCGCGGTCGGGGCGACCGGCAGTGGCCCGGGACTGGTGGTGGCGACGCTGTATCACTTCGGCGCGGCGGTGGACAAGGATTTCCTGGCGTTCTTCGCCGACGAAATGGTGCCGGTGCTGGGCAAGTGCGGCGCCGCGGTCAGCGCAGCGCTGGTCAACGACCCAAGCCCGAACAACTTCCCCGCGCTGCCGGTGCGCGAAGGCGAGCACGTATTCGCCTGGTTCGCGCGGTTCGCCCACCTGCAGGCCTTCGATCGCCATCGCGCCGCGCTGGCCGCACTGCCGGACTGGTGCGAGCGCCTGGAGCCGGCGCTGCGGCGGCGGCTGGCGCGACCGCCGGAGATTCTGCGGCTGTCGCCGACCGCGCGCTCGCGGCTGCACGGCTGAGGCGCCGCCGATGGACATTCCCATCGCCCTGAACCAGACCACGCACCTGTGGCTGTTCTTCGTAATGGTGTTCGGCGTGGTGCTGCTGCCGGGTCTGGACATGGCCTACGTCCTGGCCAGCTCGATGGTCGGCGGGCGCCGGTCCGGGTTGACCGCGACCGCCGGGATCGTCGCCGGCGGGATCTGCCACGTGGCCATGGGCGCGCTCGGAATCATGGCGGTGCTGGCGTTGTGGCCGGCGGCGTTCAACCTGATGCTGTTGGCCGGTGCGGTCTACATCGGCTGGATCGGCGTCTCGTTGCTGCGGAGCGCTACCGCGTTCGGCCACGTCGACGCTGTCGCGGTGCGGTCGCCGTCGGCGACGTTCCGCCAAGGCGCGGTGACGAGCCTGCTCAACCCGAAGGCCTACCTGTTCATGTTGGCGATCTTCCCGCAATTCCTGAAACCGGAATACGGGCCGGTCTGGCTGCAGGCGCTGGTGCTGTGGCTGATCATCGCGGTGACCCAGGCGGGTGTGTACGGCGGCATGGCCCTGGGTGCCGACCGGGTACGCGACTGGATGCTTGGCCGTCCGGGCGCGAACGTACTGCTCGGCCGCACGATCGGCGCGCTGCTGGTCGCCACCGCCATCGCCACCGGCTACGGCGGCTGGCGCTCGTTCTGAGCCGATCGTGGGGACGTCCGAAACGTTCATCCGGCGTTGAACTGGGACCGGTTTCGCCGACTAGACTGGCGGTTCGATCCCATACTGTCCACGCATGTCCGCACCCAGATTTTTTGCCGCCAGCTGCCTGGTCCTGCTGCTTTCGGCCTGCAACCCGCAGGCGCCGGAGGGTGCCACGGTGCCGCTGTCGGAAACGCGGGGCGACACCGACCCGCGCGGCGGGGCGATATCGGACGCGACCGTGGAGGCGCCCGCGCCCGAACAGGTCGAGCTCCCGCCCGCCGAACGCAGCGACGAGCCGCGCGAGGTCAACTGGCAGCCGATGGAGCTGACGTCCGGCGAGGCCTGGATCAGCTGCGAGCACGACTACGTGGTCCACGGCGACGGCGAGCCGCTCCAGTCGCTGGGTTATTCGGCGATGCGCAAGGCGCTCAAGCCCTGTCGCGAAAACGGCCTGCTGCGGCTGCGCTACCACGGCAAGATCTCCGCCGAGTTCACCGCGATGATCGAGCGCACGGCCGAGCTGGCCGACACCCTGGGGATCGACAAGCGCATCCTCGACCTCGATTCCACCGGCGGCCAGATCGAGCAGGCGATCATCGCCGGCGACATCATCGGCGAGTCGGGCTGGACCGCCTGGGTCCGCGAGGGCTCGGTCTGCCACAGCTCCTGCGTGTTGGTGCTGGCGGCCGGCGACATGCGCATGATCGCCGGCAAGGTCGGCATCCACCGGATGATCCGGATCGGCTCGCAGGCGACCTCGCGGGCGGAGCTGCAGCAGGAGTTGCAGGACGTCCATGCGCAAGTGCGCCAGTACCTGCAGCGCAACGGCGTGGCGTTCGCGATCGCCGACCTGATGATGACCGTGCCCAACCGCCGCCTGCGACTGCTGACCGACGCCGAGATGGACTTCTACGGACTCGACGGCCGCAACGCGGTGGAGGACGACCTGCAGCGCATCACCCTGACCCGCGAGTGCGGCGAGGCGTTCGTGCAGCGCAAGGACGCGTTCTTCCGTGCCTACGACCGCGAGTGCCGCGCGCCGAGCGAGCAGGTCGACGCGATGGCCGACTGCGGCCAGGCCCTGCGCGAACGCTTCGGTTTCCCCGACCCGGAATGCCCGGTCGAAAGCCCTCTGTCGGAGTACGACCTCGGCACCCGCCTGCCGCTGGCGTCAGCCGCGCGCGACCGCGACGCCTGAGCCGGCCGGCCCGCCGTCCGGGTCCTCGCACAACGCCCGCTTGCGCGTCGGGGTCAGTTGCTTGATCGCGTATTCGGCGCGGCTGGCGGCCCCGCGATCGGGATATTCGAAGCTGGCCAGCAGGCGCACCGGCGGCCGCGAGCGGGTGTAGCGCGCGCCCTTGCCGGCGGCATGCTCGGCGTAGCGGCGGGCCACATCGGTGGCGATGCCGGTGTAGAGGCTGCCGTCGCGGCATTCGATCAGGTAGACGTACCAGCAAGGCATCGCTGCAGTGTAGCGGTGGGCCGGTACCGGCAGCTGCCCACGGGGCCTTTACGCCGCCGCCCGCACAGTGGCGGCAATCCCCACCCGGACCCGGCCCATGGGCGACTGGATCACCGGCACGATCATCGCGATGGGCTACACCGGCGTGCTGCTGCTGACGCTGCTGGAAACCGTGTTCTGGCCCCTGCCGTCGGAACTGATCCTGCCACTGGCCGGCTACCTCGCCTCCCACCACGAGATGACCCTGGTCGGGGTCATCATTGCCGGCACCGCCGGCTCGGTGCTGGGGGCGCTGCTGCTGTATGCGATCGGGCGCAAGCTTGGGGAGGAACGGCTGAAGTCGTTCGCCGACCATTACGGCCGTTGGCTGACCTTCTCGCGCGACGACATCGACCGCGCGTCGGCCTGGTTCGACCGCCACGGCGGCGCGGCGGTATTGCTGTGCCGGATGATCCCCGGCATCCGCGCGCTGATCTCGATCCCGGCCGGGATCAACCGCATGAGCCTGCCGAAGTTCCTCGCCTACACCACCCTGGGCAGCGCGGCCTGGACCACGCTGCTGGTCTGCATCGGCTACGTGCTCGGCAGCAATTTCGAGCAGGTCGGTACTTACATCGATCCGCTGACCAAGGCAGTATTCGCGGCCATCGTGGTGGTCTACCTGTGGCGGGTGATGCGCCACAAGGGCGTATCCGGCCGCGACCCCTGAGCCGGAGCCTGGCAATGTCCTACGAGATACTGGTCAACGACGAGCATGACCTGATCGAAGTGCGCTACCGCGGCGCGGTGCCGGTGTCCGAGCGCGAGCGCGCGCTGACCCGGGTCAGCTCGCTGGTGCGGCAGACCGGGCTGCGCGCGGTGCTGATCAACTTCAGTGCCGCCCAGGCCGAGTCGGAGGGCTTCGAGAGCAGCAACCGGTTTGCCGCCCAACTCTCCCGCGATCCGAACCTGCGCACCTGCCAGGTCGCCTATCTGGCGATCGACGCGTTGCAGGTCAACGCCGTGGTCGAGGCGCTGGCGGCGGCGCGCCAGTTCCCGTTGCGACGATTCCACGACCGCGCCGCGGCGATCCGATGGCTCGACGGCAGCGACCCGGGTCCGGGTGTCGGCGGATATTGAGGGAAAGGTGGCCGGAGCCACCTTTCCCGTTGACGCCGGGCGTCAGTTGCAGGGGTTGGCGGCGAGGTAGTCCACCGCCGCACGCGCCTGCACCAGGCCGTATCCGTACCGGTAATCCCAACCCGCGGTGCCGAGGTCGCGGGCGCTCGCGTCGAGGGCTTCGAGCAGCTCGTGGTTGCTGCACGACGGTACGTTGCTCCACACCAGCGCGGCGACGCCGGCCACGTGCGGGGTCGCCATCGAGGTACCGCTGGCGATTCCGTACAGGAAGCCTTCGCTGCGCGGCACGGTCGACACCGTGTCCACGCCCGGGCCGGCCAGTTGCACCGCGGCATTGCGCTGCGAGAACCCGGCGTGGACCAGGTCGTTGTCGACCGCGGCGACCGACACCACCGAGTCGTACGACGCCGGATAGCTGAAGGTCGCGTTGCCGTCGTTGCCGGCGGCGGCGATCAACAGCACGCCTTGGCGGTCCAGCTTGTGGGTGACCTGGCGTTCGACCCGGCTTTCGACCACGCTGCCCAGGCTCATGCTGATGATGTCGCTGCCGGCGGCCGCGCAGTCGAGCATCGCGCCGGCCAGGTCGGAGGCGTAGACAAAGCCGCCGCCCTCGTCGAACACGCGCACGATGTGCAGGTCGAGGGTGCCGTCGCCGACCACGCCGACCACGCCATCATCGTCGTCGATCGCGGCGATGGTGCCGGCCACGTGGGTGCCGTGGTAGTGCAAGGGAGCGTCGGCGCTGCCGTTCCACGCACCTGCGCCCTCGTCCTCGCCATCCACCCCGACGGTCTGCAGGTCGGGGTGGCCGAGGTCGTAGCCGGTATCGACGATGCAGACCTTCTTGCCGCCCATGTAGCTGACATCGCCGGCCTGGACGGCCTGGATGCCCCACGGGATGGTTTCGCCGCCATCGGTCACGTCCTCGTAGGAGTCGGCGAGCACCTTGCGCGGGGCGTCGAGTTCGTAGGACTTGATCCCGGCCAGGCTGGCGAGTGACGGGTCGGCGACGTCGGCATCGACCCGCACCGAGATTGCGTTGAAGTCGTCGAATACCCGCACCACTTCCACTCCGGGCGCGGCTTCGAGTTGAGCGGCGATCGCGGCGGCATCGGCACCGCCGGTGAGGTTGACGACGAGCCGTTGCGGATTGGCCGCCACCGCGTTGCCGGCGACGACGCTACCCACGGCCACGGCCAGCGCGCTGGCCAGAACATTCTTGCGGAAAGTCATGATCTTGATCTCCAGTGATTGGCAAAGTTGGCTGCGGCGGGCTCAGCCCGACGTCTTGCAGCCATGCACCTGGGCGTTGCCGACCAGTGCGCCCAGGTTTGCGTAGCCCTCGTAGGGTCCGCTCTGGAGACTGATGATGCCGATCGCGTGCAGGCTGCCACCCGCGCCGGGCCCGGCCGACTGCGCGCACACCAGGCCTTCGCCGGTACCGGGGGCGGCCGGGTTGGTGGAGTCGTAGTCGAACAGGATCGCCATCTGGCCGGGGTCGCACTCGCCCAGTTGCGAGGTGCCGCAGCCCGGGTCACCGAACGGGTTGTCGGGGTCGGTGCTTTCCTGATCGGTGCACATGCCGGCGCTGGTCACGTTGCCGTGCAGCTTCACGCCGCCGTTGGCCTGCCATTCGATCGCGGTGCGGTCGCCGAACTGGAGCTGGCCCTTGACGTTGTCGACGTCGCAGCCATTGGCGGTGAATGCGAGCTGGGCGCGGCCATCGCCGCCCAGCGAGTGCATGGTGCCGCCGCCGGTCATATGCGCCGGTGCCATTTCGCAGGCGGACAACAGAACCGCGGCGCCGACGAGCGCCGCTCCCTTGAACACGTTCCGGTTGATCACTTGTCTTCTCCTCACAAGGTGAAGGCGTGCCATGACGCCTTCGATCCCGGCGGACTGCCGGCGCAGCGAGCGGGGGCCCACTGCGGGGCCTAACTAAGGACCTAAGTGGGAGCGGGTCAAAACGTGACGTTTAGCGGGGATTTATGAATACGACAAGCATCGCAAGCAATTGAAATATATGTAAAATATTTCTCTTCGGTTGCTGCGGCGCGCCAATTCACGCGTACCTAACCTCTGACGATTTCGATCTGGCGCGAGGCCGCGCCGGCACCATTCCGCGTGGCGATGGCGGCTGTGCGCACAGTGAAGCGTTCAGCCACGCCCGGGCACGTTCAGCCGGTGGCAACGACCTCGATCACCGCGTCGCCGATGCCGTCGAAGCCATTGATCGCGACCCGCTGGCCACCGCGGATCTTGCAGGTCTTGCGCAGCTCGACCACCCCGTCGACCGTCACCGCGCCACTGGCCACCAGCACCTTGCCCGCGCCACCGCTGCCGCATAGCCCGACCAGCTTGAGCAACTGGTTGAGTTCGACGTGCTCGCGGTCGAGCTCGAAAACGAGTGTTTGCATCGGCATACGGGGGCGGACGGAGGCTCAGGGTCGCAGCGCAACCGGCGTCGCGCAATAGCCCGTCGGCGGCGTTCACAGCCGCCTGGCTGAACGGAAAAATCCCGGCGAAGGTCATGGACGCGACATCGGCCGGCCGCGACAATGAACCGATCCTTCCGGAGCCATCTCCCTTGAATCCCGCCGCAACCCCGCTCGATCACGCCGCCGACCCTGCCGCGCCGCATGCCGCCGTCACCAACCTGCGCAAGCTGTGCGCGCAGTTCGCCAAGCCGCACCTGGGCCGCGCGAGCTGGCAGTTGATCAACACCCTGGTGCCGTTCGCCGCGCTGTGGGCGTTGATGGCGTGGAGCGTGGTGGCCGACTGGGGCTACGGCTGGACTCTGCTGCTGGCGCTGCCGACCGCCGGCCTGTACGTGCGCACCTTCATCATCCAGCACGATTGCGGCCACGGCTCGTACTTCGCCGACGCACGGCTCAACGACACCGTCGGCCGCTGCCTCGGGCTGGTCACGCTGTTTCCCTACGGCTACTGGAAGAAGACCCACGCGGTCCACCACGGCACCTCGGGCAACCTCGACCGCCGCGAGATGGGCGACATCGAGACCCTGACCGTGGCCGAGTACCAGTCGCTGTCGTGGTTCCGTCGCTTCTGCTACCGCTTCTACCGCAGCACCCCGGTGCTGCTCGGGATCGGGCCGGCCTACCAGTTCGTGATCAAGCACCGCTTCCCGTTCGACCTTCCGTTCTCGTGGAAGCGCGAGTGGGCCAGCGTGCTGCTCAACAACCTGATGCTGCTGCTGGTCGGCGGCGCGATGGGGTTCGCGATCGGCTGGCACACCGTGTTGCTGGTGCACCTGCCGGTGGTGCTGATTGCCGGCGCGGCGGGCGTGTGGCTGTTCTACGTCCAGCACACCTTCGAGCAGACCTACTGGACCCGCAAGGGCGAGTGGGACTCGCACCAGGCCGCGATCGCCGGCAGCTCGTTCTACGATCTGCCGCGGGTGATGCATTGGTTCACCGGCAACATCGGCTACCACCACATCCACCACCTCGCCAGCCGGATCCCGAACTACCGGCTGCGCGAGTGCTTCGAGTCCAACCCGCTGCTGCAGGCGGCGCCGCGGCTGACCATCTGGAGCAGCCTCAAGAGCGCGCGGCTGAAACTGTGGTGCGAGGAAACCCAGCGGATGGTCGGCTTCCCCAAGCGCGCGCGGGCCTGAGTCGCTCGGCGACGGGGATGTCCGCCTAAGGGGAAGCCTTGTCGAGAGGCAGCGTTACGACGAACTGGCTGCCCAGTCCGCTGCCGGCACTGGTGACGGAAACCGTGCCGCCGTGCGCCTCGACCAGTTCCCGCACCACCGTGAGCCCGATGCCCAGTCCGACGCCGTTGAAGTCGATGGCATGCGGGGCCTGCACGAACGGCTCGAAAACGCGGGGCAAGGCCTCGGCGGTGATTCCGATGCCGTTGTCGGACACGGTTATCGCGACCGTGTCGTTGGCCATTATCATCACCGAAAGCTCTATCCCGCCGCCGACCGGGGTGTACTTGGATGCATTGTCGAGCAGGTTGCTGAGGATTTGCGTCAGACGGATCGGGTCGCCGTACACTTCGAGCGCGCTCGCAGGCTTGTGAACCTCCAACTGTTGCCCACGCGTTTTCCTTGCCGGCCGGCTGCCATCGACTGCTTCATCGATGATGTCGATCAGGTCAACCCGGCGGCGTTCAAGTCGGAGCTTGCCGGTGCTGGCGCGCGACACGTCGAGCAGGTCTTCGACCAGGCGTGAGATGTGCGCTACCTGGCGCTCGATCACGGCCTGCAACCGTGGCAGCAGTTCCTCGGCGGGCAGCATGCCGAGCAGGGCCGCCGCATTGCTGATCGGCGCCAGCGGGTTGCGCAGCTCATGCGCCATCACGGCCAGGAATTCGGCTTGCTGCCGTTGCGCGTCCTCGGCGGTGGCCTGCGATTCCCGGGCGCCCAGTGCGGCGCGTATCAAGTGTTCGTTTGCCTCTTGCTGCTGCGCGTGCCGCAGTTCGTGCCCGGCTTCGCGTGCCGGATCCGGATGACCGGTCGCCGCCGACACGGCTCGGTGCAATCGGGTCAATTCCGCACGTGCGAGTTCGATTTGCGCCTGCAACCGGGCGAGTTCGCGCTCCGCCTTGGCGGGCGTGCCTGTCTTTCGGTCACGCGCTGTGTTCACGGTGATGCCCCCTTGGGATTTCACTATCGTCAGCTGCTGGTATCCGGGTCGGACGGCTTGGACGCGCTCTCGTTCCTGGTCGGCCTGCCCCCGAGCAACCCCTCCTGGTCGGGCAGCGTCTCGCCGACCTGGATGCCGTCGTCATCGATGGTGAACAGCCGCAATTCGTTGGAATGCAGGCACGCCCGCAGCTTGACCACCGCCATCACGCGCAGCAACCTGCTCTCGACCTCGATATAACGCTGCACGATGATCGAGTCGGTCAGCGAAGCGGTGCCAAAGGGACTGAAGCGCAGGTCGGTGTAACGATCCTCCAGCTCGCAGGTCATCAGCACGGTAACGCCGGTGTCCACCAGGGCGGTGACCAGGCGCAACAGCGATTCGCGGAAGTCCTCCCGGAAGGTCGGGGCGACCACGAGTTGAAGGCCCGTGAGCGAGTCGATGACCACGCGCTTGGCCTTGAGCCGGCGGATCTCGTCGGTGACGTGCTGCACGATTTCGTCGATCGAGGTATCCGGCGCGCGGGTGGTGACCAGCCCCACCTGGCCGCTTTCGATCAGGTCGGCCAGCACATGGCTGCGCGAGCGATTTGGCCGCTGCTCGAAGGCGACCATGACACCGGTTTCGCCGTCGCGTGCGCCCGCTGCCAGGAAGCTGGCCGCCAGGATGCTCTTGCCCGATCCGGACGGACCGGCCACGAGCATCGAGAATCCTTCCGGCAGACCGCCGCCGAGCATCTCGTCCAGGACCCGCACGCCCATTTTCACCCGTGGACCGAGGGGACCGGAGGTCACTTGGGGCTCCGGGTCAACGGTATAGGCGGGGGCGAATACCCGGATGCCGGCGTTGGTGATCCGGAAGCTGTGCAACCCCGGCAGTGTCGATTGCCCACGCATCTTCAGGATTTCGATCTTGCGGACCATCGAGTTGCGCTGCACGCTCTGGCGCAGGGCGATCATCCCGTCGGCCACAGTGAACACAGGGTTGGCGTCGGCTTCGCTGGAATACTCGCCGATCAGGAACGTGGTGGCCTGCCAACTCGTCATCAACATGCCGAGTTGCTGCACGAACTGTTGCAGATTGTGTTGCGCGGCTCCCGACGCGCCTCCTGCCTGCGCCATCGAACGGAATGAGTCGACGAACACGAACGACGGGCCGTGCGCCTCGACCTCGGCGACAATGCGGGACAGCAAGTTGTCGAGGTCGCCGAGTAAAGCGTCATCCGACAGGTTGACGAAACGGATCGAGCGATTGATTGCCTCGTGATCGAAGAAATCGAACTGCTGCTGGTAGCGCAGCATCTTCAGCGGCGGCTCGCCCAGCACGGTCAGGAACAGCGCGGGCCGCTCCGGCGTCGCCATCGCGAACATCATCTGGTGGGCGAGCGTGGTCTTGCCACAGCCGGGTGCCCCGGCGATCAGGTTGAACGAGAACTCCGGCAATCCCCCACCCAGGACCTCGTCCAGGCCCGGCACGCCGGTGGCCAGGCGGTTGATTGTCACTTTCGTCGTCATGGGGCGGTGTCCTGTGCGGTCGGGCTGTCTGAAGCAGCGTTGGCCCATATGGAGCGAAGCAATGTCTCGGTTAGCGAGGGGCCAACCAGGCTGGTCAGCAGGTCGTAGAACGTGTGCAGCAGGGCGCCGCCAGCGACTGCCGACTCGGTGCGGTCCTGCTGCGCGAGCACGGATTCCAGGGTCGACAGGTCCATGAACGTAGGCACGCTGTCGTGCGCATCCGCCAACCAGGAGTGGTGGGAGATCGTGAGATAGAGGCTGCGCTTGTAAAGCATGGCGAAGCCCCGCAGCCCGATGATGGGCGTCAGGGCACCGGCGATTTCCTGCCAGATCGAGACAATCGCGTCGGCGATCTGTGCGGCGTTCGCACCATTCTCGGCCAGGCGGATCAGCGCAAGGGTTGTCCGGGGACTCTCTGGATTTTCCACAAGGGAGGCGCTGAACCGTTCGATGCGAGCTGCTCAGGGTACGCCGTAGCCTCCGGTAGTGCGTGATGGTCGGCCTGGGGCGCCACATCCGGCGCGATCCCGGCGGCAATGCCGGGGACGACACGGGCGAGTCGTCCCGAACTGGGCCGCCGACCGCGAAGCTGCGATCATGGTGCATGACTCCAGACAATCCCCCGGCGCCCCTCGCGTTCGTTGCGCTCCCGCTTTCCCCGGCGCTGTTGCAGGGCGTTGACGCACTGGGCTACCGCACGATGACGCCTATCCAGCAGCAGGCGCTGCCGGCGATCCTCGACGGTCGCGACCTGATCGGCCAGGCCCCGACCGGCAGCGGCAAGACCGCCGCGTTCGGGCTCGGCCTGCTGCACCGGATCGACCCGGGCAAGATCCAGACCCAGGCGCTGGTGCTGTGCCCGACCCGCGAGCTCGCTGACCAGGTCGGCAAGCAGCTGCGCAAACTCGCGGTCGGTATCCCCAACCTCAAGGTGTCGGTGCTGTGCGGCGGCATGCCGCTGGCGCCGCAGCTGGCATCGCTGGCGACCCACGACCCGCAGGTCGTGGTCGGCACCCCCGGGCGCATCCAGGAGTTGCTGCGCAAGAAGGCACTGCACCTGCGCGGGGTACGCACGCTGGTGCTGGACGAGGCCGATCGCATGCTCGACATGGGCTTCGAGGAGCAGATCCGGGAAGTGGTCGGCAAGACCCCGAAGGAACGGCAGACCCTGCTGTTCTCGGCGACCTATCCGGAGGCGATCCGGGCGATCGGCAACGCCATGCTGCGCGAGCCGCTGGAGGTCACGGTCGAGAGCCATGCCGAACAGGTACCGGTCGAGCAGCACTTCTTCGAGATCGACCCGGCGCGCAAGACGCAGTTACTGGCGGCATTGCTGCTGGAGTACCGGCCCGAGTCCTGCGTGGTGTTCTGCAACATGCGCCGCGATGTCGACGAGGTCGCCGGCTCGCTGGAGCATTACGGCTTCACCACGCTGGCATTGCATGGCGACATGGAGCAGCGCGACCGCGACGAGGTGCTGGTGCGTTTCGCCAACCGCAGTTGCAGCGTGCTGGTGGCCAGCGACGTCGCCGCGCGCGGGCTCGATGTCGAGGACTTGGCCGCGGTGGTCAATTACGAACTGCCGACCGATCCCGACGTGTACGTGCACCGCATCGGTCGCACCGGTCGCGCCGGCAAGGGTGGCATCGCGCTGAGCCTGTGCAGTGCACGCGAGGTGGCGCGCGCGCAGGCGATCGAGGCGATCCAGGGCAAGCCGCTGCAATGGCGCCGCGCGGCGCCGCTGGCGGGGCGCGCCGCGAACGTGCCCCCCGCGGCGATGGCGACCCTGCGCATCGACGCCGGCAAGACCGACAAGCTGCGGCCCGGCGACATCGTCGGCGCGTTGACCGGCGAGGCCGGGTTGCCGGTGGCGGCAATCGGCAAGATCGACGTGTTCGCGACCCGCTCGTACGTCGCGATCGCGCGCGACAAGGCCGGCGCCGCGCTGTCGCGGTTGCGCGAAGGCAAGATCAAGGGCCGACGGTTCCGGATCAACCGGCTGTAAGCGCGGTTGTTGGTGCTCTTGTAGGAGCGGCTTTAGCCGCGATCTGAAATCGTTTCGCTCGTGCCGATTCCCGATCGCGGCTAAAGCCGCTCCTACGAAAAAGCCGGTGGCCGCCATCGATCCGCGGCGGCCAACCGATCTGCAGGGAGCTACCGCCCGTTGACGCTGAACCGCCCCGGCCCGAGCAATGCGATCGCCACCGCGGTGCCGAGGAACATGCCCTGCAGTTCCAGCGCCCAGCCGCCCTGGCCGTTGAAGCTGCCGAGCTCGCCCATGTGCACCAGCACGATCGCGACCACCATGTTGAGCGCGATCAGCACCGCGCCGATGCGCGCGTGGAAGCCGGCGATCACCATCAGCGGCGCCACCACTTCGCCGATCAATACCGCGTAGCCGAGGAAGCCGGGCAGGCCCTGCGCCTCTACCATGCCGGTGATGCCCGACAGGCCGCCGTTGAGCTTGGCGATGCCGTGCAACAGGATCAGCACGCCGAGGGTGACGCGCAGGAGCAATTTCGCCAGGTCGTGCTGGGTGTTCGCGTTCATCGTGGTTCCCCGTAGTGGTGAGAGCGGCGCCGATGCATCGTCTGTGACGACGCGGCCGGATCAGTGGATCGGAATATGCACGCGGCGGCCGCGCCATGCCAGTACCACGCCGTCGCGGGTGATCGCGTCGACGACCGCGTCGCCGAGCCGGTCGCCCTCGTTGACGCGGGCGCCGTCGATGATCGCGAAGCGCCGCGCCGAGGTCGGCGCCCACATGTGCATGCTGACCTGCAGCGGCGGCAACGCGCGGCGCTCGGCGGCGGCGAGGTCGGACAGGTGCAGCAGCGCGGAATCGTCGGGGGCGGTCGTGGTGGCGTCCGCAGGCGGTGCGGTGGCGGGTGTCGTGGCCGGGGTGGTGGGCCGCGGCGGGGGCAGTGGGTTTGAGTCCGCTGCGACGGGAACCGGTTCGCGGCCAGGAGCAGGATCGCGGCTGGGTGCCTTGGTTGTGGCCGGTTCGGGTGGTTGTCGCGGCACCATGACCGGGGCGGTGGACGCGGGTGTGGCTGCGGTTGTCGACGGCGCCGGTTTGGCGGCCGCGGCGATGTCGGCGGATGGCGCGGCGCCCATCGGTTCCGTCGCCGGGAGGGCGACATCGACCGGCCGCGTGGAATCGGCACGTGGGGTATCAGCGACGACGCGATCCGTTTCGGCTGGCGTAGCCCGTTCCGTCGATACCCGCGCGGGCTCGTCTGCCGGTGGCGCCGGTGCCCACTCGTTGCGCAGCAGCCAGGTCGCCGCGACGACCGCGATGACCGCCGTCGCCGCCAGCCATGGCCAATGCGCGCGCCGTGGCCGTGCCGGCCGCGACGCCGGCGGCAGCTCGGCATGCAGGCCCGGTACCTGGCCACGGCGGCGCTCGGCTTCGGACTTGCGCAGGGCTTCGAGGATCAACGACATCGGCTACTCCAGCACCCGTAGCAGGTGCGGGCCGGCTTCGTTCGGCGCCATCGCCATCAGGGTCTCGGGGCCGATCACGCCGTCGCTGGCGAGGCCGTGCGCGCGCTGGTAATCGCGCAGCGCGCCGGCCATCGCGGCATCGAAGCGCACCAGGCCATCGGCCGGCGGCAGGTAACGCGGGCGCAGTTGCCGGCCGACCCATTCGACCACCGGGCCACTCGCCCCGGGACCCAGCGGTCCCGACAGCCCCGCACTGAGCGCGGGCGGAACCCGCCACAAGGCGGCGTACTCTCCATTCCACAGGCGCTCGAACGCGATGCGGTCGGTGTCGACCACGTCGTTGCCGAGGCGCAGGCGCACGTTGACCGCGTCGATGCCGAGCAGCAGCGCCCACGTGGCCTGGTCATTGCTGCGCAGGTGGACCAGAGCTGGGTGGCCCTGGCGCGCGAGCTTGTCGAGGTCGGCCAGGCCGCGCGCGCAATGCACGTCCGCGGCCACCGGCGCGAGGCAGTTCGCGGCCCGCGCGGCGTCGGCGTCTTCGGCGGGGAGTTGCCACAGTTCGAGCATCTGACGCCACGCCGGCAACACCGAGGGATCGCTGTCCTGCAGCCGTTGCGCCAACGTCTGCGCGTCGAGAAATGGCACGGTGGTGACCGCGGCGGGCGGCGAGGCGATGCTGGCCGCCGCTGGTGGCGGTGACGCGGTCGTGGTGGTCGCTGCCGCGGCGACCGGGCCGGGTTGAGAGCGCAGCCACAGGGCCGCCGCCAGCGCGAGCAACCCCACCGCGGCGACCGCGACCGCGCCGAGCGCAAATGCATGCGGGCCGCGCAGCCAGCGTCGCGGCGCCGGCGCGAGCGCCTCGCGGGCGGCGCGGTCGACCCAACGCTCGCCGAGGCTGGTCTCGTCGTGCGCGTAACCGGCCAGCAGGGTGCGTTCGGCGATGACATTGATCAGCCGCGGCACGCCGCCGGAATGGCGGTGGATGCGCTTGATCGCACCGGCGGTGAACGGGAACCGCTGGCCGCCGGCGACCCGCCAGCGATGGCGCAGGTATTCGCCGGTCTCGTCGGCATCCAGCGGAGTCAGGTGGAAGCGCGCGGTGATGCGCTGGGCGAGCTGCCGCAGGTCGTCGCGCGCCAGCATCGCGCGCAGTTCCGGCTGGCCCAGCAGGATGATCTGCAGCAGCTTCTGGCTCGGGGTTTCCAGGTTGGTCAGCAGCCGCACCTGTTCGAGCGCGTCGATCGACAGGTTCTGTGCCTCGTCGATGATCAGCACCACCCGCAGGCCTTGGGCGTAGGCGTCGAGCAAATAGGCATTGAGCAGGTCGACCCGCGACTTGAGGCTGGCGCGGCGGGGGCTGCCGGCTTCGTCGGCGAGGTCGAGCCGCAGTTCCTCGCAGATCGTCTCGATCAGCTCGACCGGCGACAGCTGCGGGTTGAGCACCAGCGCCGCCCGGGTCTTGTCCGGCAACTGCTCCAGCAACATCCGGCACAACGTCGTCTTGCCGGTGCCGACCTCGCCGGTGAGCTGAACGAAGCCGCCGCTGCCGCCCTGGTCGATGCCGAACAGCAGGTGCGCCAAGGCATCCCGGTGGCGCTCGCTGAGGAACACGAAGCGCGGGTCGGGGGTGATCGAAAACGGCGGCTCGTTCAACCCGTAATGGGCGAGGTACATGCCTGGACCCGGTGCGGCAAGGCGAAGCCGCCAGCCTGCCACGAAACCCCGGTCGGGGCGAGCGAGGGCAGGCGCGCGGGCGCGCTACTCGACGACGCCCTTGGCCTCGCTGGTGCCGAGCATTTCCGGGTGCTGCAGGCGCCGCCGGCTGACCAACGGATGGATGAACACCGCGGCCAGGATTATCACCACGCCGAGGTAGAACATCGGCGTCACGTCGTGCTGCTCGCCGAGCAGGACGATCGCCAGCACGATCGCGTAGACCGGCTCCAGGTTGACCGCCAGTTGCACCCCGAACGCGCTCATGTGGCGCAGCGCGACCAGCGACAGCGCGAACGGCAGCAGCGTGCAGGCCAGCGCCAGCGCCAGCAGCAGGACCAGGTCGCGCATGTCCGGCAGCACCAGCAGGTCGCCGGCGAACGCTTCGGCCAGCGCCGGGATCGGCAACAACGGCATCAGCGGCGCCAGCGCGGTCAGGGCGAGGGTGCCGGCGCCGAGTTCCAGCGCGGTCACCGTCAGCGGGTCGCCATGCTCGACGAACCGCTTGTTGAGCGAGCCGAAGATCGCCACGAACAGCGCCGACAGCGCGCCGACCGCGATGCCGATGCGCATGTCGCCGGGAACCCCGCCGACCACCAGCGCGACCCCGGGCAGCACCGCGATGCCGAGCATGAAATCGCGGCGGGAGAACTTCGCGTTTGCCAGCCACGGCTCGACCATCGCGGTGAACACCGTCGCCAGCGCCATGCAGGTTGCCCCGACCGATGCGTTGGCCAGCTTGATCGCGCCGTAGAAGGTCAACCAGTGCAGTGCCACCAGCACGCCGATGCCGGCATAGGTCCACAGCAACCGCGCCGGCATCGCCCGCAGCCCGCGCCAGACCTTCGGCAGCAGCGCCAGCGCGACCACCACCAGCAGCATCCGTGCCCATACCAGCGGCAGGGCGGGCAGGGTGATGAGCTTGCCGAGGATGGCGGTGAAGCCCCACAGCACGACGCAGAAGTGGATCTGCAGGAAGGCCTTGCTGGTCGGGGTCATCGGCATAGGCCAAGTGTGCAGAAGGAAGGGAGGGAAAGACGAGTGCCGGGATGGTCTTCGGTGGATTGGCCTCGTTGTAGGAGCGACGTGAGTCGCGACCTGTACGTCGCCTCCACCGTTCGGCGGGTCGCGACTTACGTCGCTCCTACAAGGGGGCAGGGTTGGTCCCCGCCTCGCGCAACAACCAGTCCACCACCATCTGCGCCGCCGGCCGCAGCCGCCGGTGCGCGGGATACACCACGTGGTAGTTCCAGCGCGCCGGCACCACCGGGCCGGGCAGTCGCACCAGCCGGCCGGACGCCAGGTACGCGGTGACGATCTTCTCGCGCGCCAGTGCGGCGCCGAAGCCGAACGCCGCCGCCTCCAGCGCGTCGGTCGAGTCGCTGAAGACGTGGCGCTCGTCGAGCGCGGCGGGGTGCACGTCGGCGGCGCGGAACCAGTCGGCCCAGCCTTGCCGGCCAAGGTCGGACACCAGCGGCAGCGTCGCGACGTCGGCGGCGCTGCGGACGCGGTCGAGCCCCGGCAACGTCGGTGCCGCCACCGGGAACAGCGCGTCGTCCATCAGGTGGTGTGCAGTCAGCCCGGGCCAGTGGCCGGAGCCGTGGCGGATCGCGAAGTCGGGGCCGCCGTCGTCGAAGCGGGTCAGCGCGGTCTTGGTGTCGACGGTCAGGCGGATCTGCGGATGCGCCGCGACCAGCCCCGGCAGTCGCGGGATCAGCCAGACGTGGGCCAGCGAATGCAGGGTGTCGACACGCACCCGGTCGCGATCGTCGCGGCCGGCGCGCAGCACCGCCAGCACGCCGTCGAGGTCGGTCAGCGCGTCGCTGGCTGCGTCGGCCAGTTGCCGGCCTTCCGCGGTCAGCGACACCCCGCGCGCGTGGCGCTGGAACAGGGCGACACCGAGCCGCGACTCGAGCTTGCGCACGTGGTGGCTGACCGCGCTGGCGGTCAGGTGCAACTCTTCGCCGGCGTGGGCGAAATTCTGGTGCCGCGCCGCCGATTCGAATGCCGCCAACGCCGGCAGCCAGTCGCCTCGCAATGCCATGGATAGCCTCAAACCAGATTTGTGCCTGACCTGCAAAGTATGCACTTGCGGAGTTATCGGGGCGGCGGAGAATGTCGGTTCGCCCCGAATCGAGCTCGCCCCCATGCGAACCGCCGAAGCCTGCGCCAACGATGCACGCATCATCGAGGCCCCCGTGGCCGCCGCGCCCGAGCGCGCCTGGCTGACCCCGCTCGAACTGGTCGTGCTGGCGGCGATCTGGGGCGTGTCCTTCATGTTCCAGCGCGTCGCCGCGCCCGAGTTCGGCACCGCGGCGCTGTCCGAATTGCGGCTCGCGTTCGGCGCGATGGTGTTGCTGCCGTTCCTGTGGCGCCAGCGCGCGGCGTTCCCGGCGAAGGTCTGGCCGAAGGTGGTGCTGGTCGGCGCGATCAACTCGGCAGTGCCGTTCGCGCTGTTCGCCTGGGCCGCGCAGCACGCGCCGGCCGGGATCAGCGCGATCACCAACGCGATGGCGGTGCTGTTCACCGCGCTGGTCGGTTTCATGTTCTTTGGCGAGAAGATCGGCATGCGCCGCGCCGGTGCCTTGCTGGTCGGCTTCGCCGGAGTGGTGGTGCTGGCCAGCGGCAAGACCGCCGGCGCCAGTATCGGCTTGGCGGTGGCGGCCGGCTGCGCGGCGGCGTTCATGTACGGCGTCGGCGTGCACATGCTGCGCCGGCATTTCTCCGGCATGCCGCAGGCGGCGCTGGCGGCGGCGACGCTGGGTTCGTCGGCACTGCTGACCCTGCCGTTCGCGGTCGCCGACTGGCCGACCCAGCCGGTCTCGTTCAACGCCTGGCTGTCGGCCGGCCTGCTCGGCGTGCTCTGCACCGGCCTGGCCTATGCGGTGTATTACCGGCTGGTGCAGCGCATCGGCGCGAGCCGCGCGGTCACGGTGACCTACCTGGTGCCGCTGTTCGCGGTCGGCTGGGCGTGGTGGTTGCTGGACGAGCCGCTGACGGTGTCGATGGGCATCGCCGGAGCGCTGATCCTGGGCAGCGTGGCGATCAGCCAGAAGGCCGGCAAGTGAGCGCGGGGCTCGAGAGGCGGGTGGTGTTCGATTTCGAGATCGACTTCAGCAACGGCGGCGGGTTGCAAGGGCAGGGATTCCGGCTCGACCTGGATTCGGGCGATAGCGACATCGACGAGGCGGCATTGGCCGAATGTATCGTGCGCGACCTGCGATTGTTGATGGTCGGCGAGGTCAGGATCTTGCGGAAGCGGGTGATCGAGGAACCGCACAAGCGTCGGGTCACGGCCGCGCCGGAACTGTCATAGAGGCAATGCGGTTCAGCGCTTGCGCAGGCGTTCCAGCAACGTCATCGCGGCGGCTGGGTTGCGCTCTTTCGCCGCGCTGATGAAATAGACGAAGACGTCGCGCGGTCCGCCCGCTGCGGTCGGCGGGTCGATCCGCGGCACGTCGTCGGGTTCGCCGCCGTCGGCCCAGACCCGCGCGCGTTGTGCCCACAGCGCCAGTTCCTCGTCGGTATAGCCGGTAGCGACATCGGCGCGTGAGCGCATCAGCCGCAGGTAGACGAAGTCGGCGGTGATGTCGGCAAACGACGGGTAGTCGCGCGAGTCGGTGAACACCGTCGCCAAGCCGCGCTCGCGGACCAGCGCGAGGTAGCTGGGGTCGACGAAATCCGGCACCCGCACGTCGAGCACATGGCGCAGGGTGCGACCGTCGATCGAGCGCGGCAGCAGGTCGAGGAAGGCGATGAAGTCGTCGCGATCCAGATCGCTGCCCTTGTCGAACTGCCAGACGATCGGGCCGAGCCGGTCGCCGAGTTCCGCGATGCCCTCCAGGAAGTTCTCGACCTGGCCGCCGGTGCCGGCCAGCACCCGCGACTGCACGATTCGCCGCGGCGCCTTGAGCGAGAACAGGAACCCCGGCGGCGTCTCGGCGGCCCAGCGCGCGTAGGTGGCCGGCTTCTGGCTGCCGTAGTAGGTGCCGTTGATCTCGATCGCGCTGAGCCGGCGGCTGGCGTATTCCAGTTCACGCCGCTGGATCAGTCCTTCGGGATAGAAGTTGCCGCCGCGCCACGGCACGTAGGTCCAGCCACCGATGCCGACGCGGATCCCGTCGATGGCATCGACGCCGGTCGCGGCGTTGCCGGACGCGTCGCCGGAGAACAGGTCATCGCTGCCCATGCGATTGCTCCGGCGGGTGGTGGTGATCGGCATCCGTCATTCGGCCTCGTCGCTCTCGAACTCGACCACCACCTCCAGGTCGAACGCGAGCGCCTCGACCACCTCGCGTACCCGGGCCGCGGTGGCGTCGTTCGGGGCCTCGACCTCGAGTACGTGGATGCCCGGACCCTGGTCGTCGGGCAGTCCGGCGGAGCTGGAGTCGGGATCGTCCATGTGCGACATCATGTCGGAGATCTCCTCGACGTGCTCGATCCCGCGCACGCCGGTCAGCAGGTTGCCGATCGCGCGGGCGTCGTCTTCGCCGCCGGTGATGCGGATGCGTAGCTGGGGCATGGCGACACTCTCGTATGGGGTGCTGCAGAGGCTAGGCAGGGCCCGGCTAAGGCGGCGTGACGGGCGCGTCGGCAGAAGCGCGACGGACCGGGCGCGATCGTCACGCGCATTGCATCCGCAGCCCGTTTACGCTTTGCCGATGGACCCGCCACTGCCCCGCGTCACCCTGCGCCCGCTCGAACGCAGCGACCTGCACTTCGTCCACGTCCTCAACAACAATCGCAGCGTGATGGGCTACTGGTTCGAGGAACCCTACGAGTCGTTCGTCGAGCTGGAAGAGTTGTACCGCAAGCACATCCACGACCAGTCCGAGCGGCGCTTCATCGTCGAGCACGCGTCCCCCGAGACCCAGGCGCACGAGCGGGTCGGACTGGTCGAGCTGGTCGAGATCGACCACCTGCACCGGCGCGCCGAGTTCCTGATCATGATCTCGCCGGACTTCCAGCAGCGCGGCTATGCCAAGGCGGCGACCCGCAGCGCGATCAACTACGCGTTCCGGGTGCTCAACCTGTACAAGCTCTACCTGCTGGTCGACGTCGACAATGCCGCTGCGATCAAGGTCTACGAGGGCGCCGGGTTCCAGCGCGAGGGCGTGCTGGTCGACGAGTTCTTCAGCGACGGCCGCTACCGCAGCGTGATCCGCATGTGCATCTTCCAGCACGAGGCGCTGGGTCGCGATGAGGAGCGGCGCGACGCCTAGTCGGCGGTCGCCTCGCGCACCGGCAGCGGCACGTTGCACAGGTCGATGTGGCCGGCCGGCACCTTGTACCAGTCATCGCGGCGGTTGCGGCGCGCCTCGGTGACCGCCGCGAACGTCGCGCTGTCGGTGCGCAGCAACTCCAGCGCGCTGCGCTCGGCGGCCGGCAACTCGCTGGCGAGCGTGATCGACTTGATCGCGGTGCGCCTGGCCGGGTCCTCGTAGATTCCCATCGGTTCGGGCCCGCGCGGGATTACCGACAACAGCTCCATGCCGTCGACCACGCGGCCGACCAAGGTGATGTTGCGGTCGAGCTGGCGCGGCGACTGCCCGGTGACGACGTACAGCTCGGCACCGGTGCTGGAGTCGGCGGCCATGCCGCGGCCGGCGCCGAGCGCGCCGTAGCAGTGGGCCAGCCACGCGGTCTTTGTCGCGGGATCGCGTGCGGCCGGGAAGCCGTCGACGAAACCGACCTGCGGCGCCCAGCCGTCGGCATCGGGCAGCACGGTGAAGTCCAGGCCCTCGCCGGCGCGTTCGAACTCGGCCGGGAGGTGCGCCTTGGCGCTGCCGATCGACTTGGCGTTTTCCGCGTCCGCGTTCGGGTCGCCGAACTGGACCACGAAGTTGTCCTGCGAGCGGTAGATGCTGAGGCCGTTCCAGAAGCCTTCCTGCGCCAGGGTCCGGATGTTGTCGACGTGCTGCGGCGCGAACTGCGGCGCGAGCTCGAACACCACCCGGCCGCCGTCGAGCTCCATGTACAGGGTGTTGGCCGGATCGAGCGTGCGCCAGTCCGACGCCGGCGAGGCATCGAGGATCTCCTGCATTGACGGCGCCGGCGCCTTGGCGTCGGTGGCCTGGGTTGCATCCGGCTGCTGCGCCGAGGCGGTGAAAGCGAGGATGGCGAGCAGGGCGGTCGACAGCAGGCGCGGATTCGTCACGGGTGGCTCCGGTCGGTTCGATGAAGCCCGATTCTGGCCGAAGCGCCGCGTTGGCACCAATTGGGTTTCAGTCCCTGTCGCGGCCGGAGCCCGACTTCTTGCCGCCGCCGTCCTGCTTGTTGACGGTCGCCCAGGCGATGCGTTCGGCGTCCTTCTTCGACTTGCCTTCCTTCTCCTCGCTTTTTTCGATGTGCTCGGCCTGGCGCTTCTGCTTGTCGGTGTAGCTGTCTTTGTCTCCACGGGTCATGACGTTTTCTCCGTGCCGCGGGCGGGAGCGGCACGGCCATCCCAGCAAATCCGGGGTTCAACAGCCGCCAAAAGCATGTGATTACGGCGTTCGATGACTAATGGCACGCTAGCTATAGCGAAGTGAGTAGTAGTGTTGGCTACAAGCTGAAAACACGGCCGACCGCCATGACCGAACTCGAACCCCTGCTGCGCAAATTCCAGAAGGAGTTGTCGGCCGGCACCGTATCGCTGGCGCTGCTGGCCGTGATGGCCGCCGCGGCCGAGCCGATGTACGGCTACCAGATCGCCAAGCGGCTGGAGCACATCGGCGAAGGGGTTCTGGCCGGCAAGCAGAGCGCGTTGTACCCGGTGTTGCGCAACCTCGGTGCGGCCGGATTGCTGGACAGCTTCGTCGAGCCATCGGACGCCGGCCCGCCACGCCGCTACTACCGCATCACCGCGTTCGGCCGCGAGGTCCTGCATGCCTGGACCGCGGCCTGGCGCGCCACCCGCGACTCGGTCGATGCGGTACTCGTGCCGGTCATCGCCCCGCCCAAATCGATCGCCCCAACCAACCCAGGGCCGCCCTTATGAACACCGCGAACTTCGTACCGCCGACCACGATTGCCGAATACCTGGAGCGCCTGCGCCGCGCGCTGGCCGGCGCCGACCCGGCGCTGGTGCAGGACGCGTTGTACGACGCCGAGGAATACCTGCGCTCGGAACTGGCCGAGAGTCCGGGCAAGAGCGAGGCGGAGGTGATCGCCTCGGTCGCCGGCAGCTACGGTGCGCCCGACGAAGTCGCCGGGATCTATCGCGAAACGGAAGTCACCGTCCAGACCGCCTTGCGCGCCCCTGCGCCGCGCCGGTCGAAATCGCTGGTCGGCCGCTTCTTCGGCGTCGTCGCCGATCCGCGCACCTACGGCGCGCTGTTCTACATGCTGCTGGCGCTGGCGACCGGCATCTTCTATTTCACCTGGGTGGTGGCCGGGGTGAGCATGTCGTTGGGCCTGGCGGTGCTGATCATCGGCATCCCGTTCGTGATCCTGTATTTCGGCTCGATCCGGGTGCTGTCGCTGGTCGAGGGCCGGATCATCGAGGTCATGCTTGGCGAGCGCATGCCGCGACGGCCGCTGTACAGCACCCGCGGGCAGCCGCTGCTGCAGCGAATCATCGGCCTGTTCACCGATCCGCGCATCTGGGGCACCCAGCTGTACTTCCTGCTGATGCTGCCGCTGGGCGTGGTCTATTTCACGGTGACCGTGATCCTGTTGGTGATGTCGCTGACGTTCATCGCCGCGCCGCTGGCGGTGTGGTTCGGCGGGCTCGAGACCTCGGCGCAGTTCGACGGCTGGCAACTGCTTGGCTGGGACGGCGTGCAGGCGAGTACGTCGCTGCAGGCGTGGCAGCTGCCGCTGGCGCTGGTGTCCGGAGTGCTGCTGCTGTTCGCGACCCTGCACCTGGTGCGCGGCATCGGCCACCTGCACGGGCAACTGGCCAAGCACCTGCTGGTGAAGTCGGCGCAGTATTCGTGAGCCAAGAGCCGCCCGATGTAGGAGCGACGTAAGTGGCGACCTGTACATCACCTCGTACGTTCGGCGGGTCGCGACTTACGTCGCTCCTACAACGACAACGACAACGACAGCGACAACGACCACGGGCGGATCGCCACCCTCGGCACATATCCAACAGGAAGGCCCGGTGGGAACGATCCCCCGGGCCTTCGAACATCAGAAGTCGAACAGCTCGCCGAGCAGGTTCTTTTTCTTCTTGTGCCGGTAGTAGTCCGAATCCCGCTTGTCGTAGCGGGGTTGCTCGTAACGCGGCTGCTCTAGCGGCGGTGGGCGCGTGGCTTGCGGCGGCGGGGGCGGTGGCGCCATCTCGACGCTGGCGCGCTCGATCAGCTTGTCCAGCTCGCCGCGGTCCAGCCAGACGCCGCGGCATTGCGGGCAGTAGTCGATTTCGATGCCCTGGCGGTCGGACATCGCCAGTTTGACGTCGTTGCAGACGGGACAGTCCATCGGAGCTCCTCGATCACGCGGAATGGCGTCCAACCGACATCTGGCCGACGGCGTCGAAATCAACCCCGGGAGTCAGGCCCGGTGCCCGCGTGGCCGGCGATGAAGTCGCGCACCTGCGGATACACCTGCTGGCGCCAGCGCCGGCCGCTGAAGATGCCGTAATGGCCGGCGCCCTCCACGGTAAGGTGCTGGCGGTCGTCGTCGGCAATCCCGGTGCACAGCTTGTGCGCGGCGCGGGTCTGGCCCTGGCCGGAAATGTCGTCGAGCTCGCCTTCGATGGTCAGCATCGCGGTGCCGGTGATCTTCGACGGGTCGACCCGCTCGCCGTTGATCTCCCACAGCCCGCGCGGCAGCAGGTGCTCCTTGAACACCACGCGCACGGTGTCGAGGTAGTACTCGGCCGGCATGTCGAGCACGGCGTT
Organism: Novilysobacter erysipheiresistens; assembly: GCF_036663935.1. Classification (NCBI taxonomy): domain Bacteria; kingdom Pseudomonadati; phylum Pseudomonadota; class Gammaproteobacteria; order Lysobacterales; family Lysobacteraceae; genus Novilysobacter; species Novilysobacter erysipheiresistens. The sequence goes on along the minus strand of NZ_JAXGFP010000002.1, from coordinate 518,471 downwards.
GTACTCGTCGTAGAAGCGCCGGTGCGATGCGGCGTCCTCGAGGTCGCCCTTGAGCAGGTGCTCGTAGAAATCCCAGTGCGACTGCGCGTGGCGCTCCGGGTTCATCGCCATGAAACCGCCGTGCTGCAGGAAGCCGGGGTACACCGGCCGGCCAGCGCCGGGGTAGGTCGCCGGCACGTTGTGGATCAGGTTGGTCTCGAACCACCACAGCGGCTTGTCGACGGCGAGGTCGTTGACTTGGGTCGGGCTCTCGCGGGTATCGATCGGGCCGCCCATCATCACCATCGAACGCGGCGTGTTTTCGCCGCGCGCGGCCATCAGCGACACCGCTGCCAGCACCGGCACGGTCGGCTGGCAGACGCTGATGACGTGCAGGTTTTCGGCGCCGATGCTGCGGATGAATTCCTCGATGTAGCCGACGTAGTCGTCGAGGCCGAAGTTGCCTTCGGAGGTCGGCACCATGCGCGCGTCGATCCAGTCGGTGACGTAGACCTTGTGGTCGCGCAGCAGGGTCTTGACGGTGTCGCGCAGCAGGGTGGAGTGATGGCCCGACAGCGGCGCGACCACCAGCACCGGCGGATCGTCGCGCAGGTTGGCGATGTGGCCGGCGTCGTCGGCGAAGCGCTTGAAGCGCAGCAGGCGGCAGAACGGCTTGCGCAGCACCTCGCGCTCGACCACCGGGTATTCGGTGCCGTCGATGTCGATGCGGTGGATGCCGAACTCGGGTTTCTCGTAGTCCTTTCCGATCCGGTACAGCAGCTCGTAGCCGGCGGCCAGGCGGTTGGCGCCGGGCATCGTCGACAGCCAGCTGCCATGGTCGCCGAACATCTTGGCGCCGGCGTCGGCCCAGTAGGTCACCGGCGCCATCCACGCGCGGCCGAACTCGTGCATCTGGTAGAGCAACATGCGGTTCCGTTCCCCTGAGTACGGATATGTTGCGTTGCAGCGTAGCGGATTGTGGTGGCGGAAACGTGAATCGGGGTCGGCGTTCCGGGGGCGAGCCCTGACGCGTAGGAGCGACGTAAGTCGCGACCCGCCGAACGTTGGAGGTGATGTACAGGTCGCGACTCACGTCGCTCCTACGATCGCGGCTGATTCAGCCCGGAAGCTCCAATGCTGCAGCGTCGCCCCGCAGTGGCGGTCCCAGCCACAGGTGCGAACCGAGGGGCGCCAGGCCGATCCGGGCGAAACGCTCGCGGTAGAACTTCGCCGGCCGCGCCATGAAGCCCTCGGTGTCGCCGTCGATGCCGTCGGCTCGGGTGAAGGTCTCCAGGAACGCGACGCCGCCGCAAAGCTCGGCCAGCGCAGGCAGGCCGCGGTCGAATTCGCGGGTCGGCAGGTAATGCAGCACGTCGCTGCAGACAAGCAGGTCGACCGGCGCACACGGCCGCAGGTGCTCGAAGTCGCCGAAGCGCGCGTAATGCAGGTTGCGTCGCGGACCGAACCGGGCGACCGCATATTCGCTGCTGTCGAAACCGAGGTACTGCAGCTTCGGCCGCAGCTTCAGCAGCGGCGCGCGCCAAGCGCCTTCGCCGCAGCCGATGTCGAGCACGCTGCGGATCGGTCGTTCCAGGTGGTACTCGGCGGTCGCCACCGCGAGCGCGACCTTGCGCGCCAGCCGCGCGCCGCCGCCGATAGCGGTGTCCTTCAGCGCCGGGTCGCGGTACCAGCGGTCGAAATAGGTTTGGTCATAGTGCTTGGTCATGTCGTCGGGGAACGCCGGTCTGGACGGTAGGGAGCAGCACCCTCGCGGGATCTGGGCGGGCGCTGCGCGCGATGGGGGATCGACGCATGTCATCCTGTCGCGATCATCGCCACCCTACCGGAGCCGTCGATGGCGTACATCTGGATCAAGACCTTCCATCTCGTGTTCGTGATCGCGTGGATGGCGGCGGTATTCTATCTGCCGCGGCTGCTGGTCAATATCGCCGAGGCCGGCGCGGAGCCGGCGGTGCGCGCACGGCTGGTGTTGATGGGGCGGCGGCTGTACCGCTTCGGCCATGTGATGTTCGGCCTGGCGGTGGCGCTCGGGCTGGTGCTGTGGCTGCATTTCGGGATCAGCGGTGGCTGGCTGCACGCCAAGCTGCTGCTGGTGGCGTTGCTGCTGGCGTATTTCATCGTCAGCGGACGCTGGTTGAAGGGCGTCGATGCGGGGCGCGCGCTGCCGTCGTCGCGGACGCTGCGCTGGTTCAACGAGGTGCCGGTGCTGGTGCTGGTGGCGATCGTGTGGCTGGTGTTGGCGAAGCCGTTCTGAGAAGGTCGCGATTAATGTAGGAGCGACGTCAGTCGCGACCTGTACATGGTCTCGACCATTCGGTGGATCGCGATCACGCCGCTCCTGCAGATGATGTACAGGTCGCGACTGACGTCGCTCCTACACGGGGCGGTTCAACGCGGCTTGAGCTGGTCCGGCGCCGGCAACTCCACCGGCACGCCGTCGGCATTGCAGCCGCCTGCCTCACATACCGCCTCGCGCAGATGCGGGATAGCCTGCAGCAGGAAGTGGAAGATCGCGTTCTGCTCGACACTGCCGCGCACCGCGGCACTGCCGGGACCGCGCGCCCAGATGCCGACGTCGTCGCCGCCGTGGGATTCCGAACTGGTCGGGACCAAGGCCTCCTGCATGTAATCCGGAGCGGTGGTGTCGACCTCGGTGAGATCGGGGCGGCCGGTCGCAGGCTGCACCTCCCGCGGGTCGTGCGGGAAAGTCTTGGGGCCGGCCGGCTGGCTGGCGCTGGCACCGGTGTAGCCGGGGCCGTTGCTGTAGCTCAGGGTGGTGTAGGGCAGGCCGTTGGCGTCGCGGGTGAGTTCGACCTCGCCGTCGTCGTTGGCCTCGCGGACCTTGCCAAGGATCGGGTTGCCGCGCGTCGGGTAGCCGACGAAGCTAAGGGTGTGCGAGTGGTCGGCGGTCACCAGGATCAGGGTGTCGTCGGCCGAGGTCATGTCGACCGCGGCCTGCACCGCGTCGCTGAGGGCGATGGTGTCGCTCAGCGCGCGGTAGGCGTTGCCGTCGTGGTGGGCGTGGTCGATGCGGCCGCCCTCGACCAGCAGAACGTAGCCCTCGGCGTCGTCGGCCAGGCGGGTGATCGCGGCGCGGGTCATCTCGGCCAGGCTGGGCTCGCCGGCGGCGTCGTTCGGGCGGTCGTGCTCGTACTGCATGTGGCTGGGCTCGAACAGCGCCAGCAGCGGCGTGTCGGTCGGCGCGGCGGCGAACTGCGCGGCGTTCCACGCATAGGTGCCACTCGGATGGCGCTGCTTCCACTGTGCGATCAGGTCGCGACCGTCCTTGCGACGGCCGCTGGTGTCGGGGTACTCGGGATCCTGCTGGCTGGCCGGCATGAAGTTGGTGCGACCGCCGCCCATCAGCACGTCCGGGCCGGCGCCGAATGGCGACTCGACCATCTGCCGAGCGATGTCGATGCAGCCCGCGGCCTCCGCCTCGGCGGGCACGGTGGCCTCCCAATTGCGGCTGGCCGAGTGGCTGAAGGTGGCGGCCGGGGTCGCGTGGGTGACGCGGGCGGTGGTTACCACGCCGGTCGCCATGCCGCTGTCGGCGGCCAGTTCCCACAGGGTCGCGAGCGGCGCGGCGAGGGCGCCGGTGCAGTCGCCGTAGTCGGCGGACTGGCCGATGCTGATCACCCCGGCGCGGGTCTTGGCGCCGGTGGCCATGGCGCTCATGGTGCCGGCCGAATCGGGCGTCTGCGAATCGGTGTTGTAGGTCTTGCTCAGTGCAGTCGCCGGGAACCGTTCCCAGCTCAGGCGGTTGCTCTCGCCGGGGCCGCCGTTGCGCTGGCCGGCAAGGATGCGCGCCGCGGCCACGGTGGTCAGGCTCATGCCATCGCCGACGAACAGGATCACGTTCTTCGCCCGGCCGTTCATCGCCCCGCGTGTCGCGGCCTGGGCGGCGCCGTCGCGGAACCACCAGGCGGCGGTTTCGCCGTCGGGGTGGCGGATCTCGGGCACCTCGACCTGCAGCGCCGGGCCCGCGGTCGCCGGCGCCACGGAAGGCGTCATGGTGGTGGCGCAGGCGGCCGCCAGCAGGGTGGGGACGAGGACCAGGCAGGTGCGGTGCAGTCGGGGCATCAGTTAAGCCTTCGGGCAAATGGTTCGGGCGATTATGCCGCGTGAGTGTTGCGGCCGTGGGACGCTGTCGTGCAGGCATTGCGTTCCGGCGTCGACGTCGACGGGCTAAGGTGCGCGTCGGAATCGGTGGAGAGCAAGACGATGGGCGAGGACCACAGCGGCCGCGAAGATGACGCGGAGACGGGCGACGTGTTGCTGGAGGGCTTTCCGGATGCCGTCGATTACGCGCGCTTGCGATCTGCAGCGGGGTTGTCACGCAAGTCGCCGGAGGCCGCGGCACGCGGCGTCGACGGAGCGCTGCATGGCGTCCGCATACTGCGCGACGGCGAATTGATCGGCATGGGGCGGATCATCGGCGACGGCGGCTGCTTCTATTTCGTGGTCGACATCGCTGTCACGCCGGCACACCAGGGGCGCGGCCTCGGCAAGCGGATCATGGCGGCGCTGGATGCGTGGCTGCGCGCCAACGCGCCGGAGACGGCGCACGTGGCGCTGTTCGCCGATGGCGAGGCCAGGCACCTGTATGCGAAGTACGGATTCGTCGAGAACACGAAGTCCGTCGGGATGGATTACCGGGTCGGGCCGAAGCCGTCGCAGTCCTGATACGTCAGGCCCGCGAGTACCGCCACGACACCATCCGACCGTCGCGGTAGGGCATCACGCCGTGGAACGCGCGCGGGTCGTCGTCGAACACCAGCGGCAGGAAGTTGCGGTCGCCCTCCCACATCGGCAACTCGTGCAGGCGTTCCAGCGGTACCCATTTGAGTTCGCCCTCGGGGTTGCTGGTGAATGGCGTGCCGCTGAAACCGGTGATCAGGAAGATGAAACCCAGCCAGTCCTCGCCGTGCTTGCCGAAACCCGGCCAGCTGATGGTGCCGCGCAGCACGAGTTGCTCGCAGTCGATGCCGGCTTCCTCAAAGATCTCGCGGCGCATGCCGGCGACCACGTCCTCGTCGGCCTCGAGCTTGCCGCCGAGGCCGTTGTACTTGCCCAGGTGCTGGTCGTCGGCGCGGGCGTTGCGATGCACCAGCAGCACCTCGCGGCCGTCGGGCGACAGCACGTAGCCGAGGGTGGCGACGATCGGGGTGTAGGGCATCAGTTGGCGGCCTGGTGTTGTTTGGCCAGCTCCTGATTGAACGCGCGTTCGGCGGTGTCGGCATACTCGACGCAGCTCATCGGCTTGGGATGCGGCGCGTCGGGCGTTGCCGGGCTCCAGCCGACGCCGCCCGGGTGCGGCGCGATCAGCAGGTCGCAGGGCAGGTTGCGCACCGCCTCGAAGCCACTTCGGTAAGCATCGACGATATGCGGGAAGCGCGGATTGTCGAGCAACTGGTAATCGGGCGCGCTGAGGCTGTCGACGTAGGCGATGCGCAGCGGCTCGCCGTCACCCTGATCGGACAGTCGCGTATCGGTCCAGGTCCAGCTCATCGAGCCGGGGGTATGCGCCGGGGTGAAGTGGACGGTGAAGGCGATGCCGCCCAGCTCGATCGTCTCGCCGTCCTGCAGCAGGCGGTCGGCGTGGGCCGGCGGGAACAGGATGTCGTCTCCGTAGTGGATGTCGTTGCTGCCGCCGCGGGCCAGCAGCGCGGCCGATTCGGCGTTGCTGACGAGGGTCGCGCCCGTCGCGCGCCGGATCGCCGCCAGCGGGCCGGCGTGGTCGCCGTGGGCATGGCTGTGCAGGATCAGCTTGAGGTCGCGAGGGGCGACACCGAGTTCGACCATATGCCGCAGCAGCATGTCAGCGGCTTGCGGCATGCCACCGTCGATCAGTACGGCGCCGTCGGCAGTCTTGACCAGCAACGCGCTCAGGCCTTCGGTGCCGATGTACCAGGTGCGGTCGGCGATCGGGAATGGCGCGACCGGTTGGCGCCAACTGTCGGGGGTCTGGTAAACCTCGAGTTGCGGCAGCACCGGTTCGGCGGCGACGGCGAGGACGGGCAGCAGCAGGGTGAAGGTCGGGGCGAGCAGGCGGAGAGGCGGCATCGGAGGGAAATGGCGATGGGCGCAACAGTGTCGACGATCAGGCCGGCGCGGGCTACGGCGTGGTGCACGGAAATGCTCCGGCGAACGGCGACATTGTCGGGAAGCCGATTCCCGTTCGCGGCTGAAGCCGCTACTACAAGGACGGGGTGGTGGGCGGGTGGCGGCGGGCAAGGCGCGCGCCGAGCCATGCCGCTGGCAGCGGCAGCACGCCGGCGGCGGTCATCCACAGCGGGTGCGGGATCATCATCGCGTTGGCGATGACGCCGGCCAGCACCACCGCGCCGACCAGCAATGCGGCGATGCGTGGGTGGCGTCGCGAGATCCGTGCGGCGGTCCAGCCGCCGAGCAGTGCGCCGAGTACCCAGCCGCCGAGCACGCACGCCATCGCCATCACCGGAGCGGCCTGGATGAAGGCCGCCAGTTGCTGCGGGTCGGTGACGTCCAGCCCGGGTGGCGGCGGATACGCGGCGGCGCCGGCGAGCTGGCTCAACACGATGACCAGCCAGGCCACCACCACACCCACCACCACCGCAAGGATCGTGCGTCCCATCGTCATGCTCCCCGTTTCGATTCGCGCAGAATCGCGCAGCCGCGGCGGGCCCGCAAGCCGCGGCGACGGCGTGCGCATAATGAGCCGGCCTCCGAGGAGATATCCATGACCGTGCGTTTCCATCATCGACCCGTTTCGCCCCGCTTGCGCCCGACTCCGACCACCCCCCGGGTGGCTCCATGAGCGGGCAGCAGCGCGAGTTGACGATGCGCTTCCTCGCCGAGCCGACCGACGTCAACTACGGCGGCAAGGTCCACGGCGGCGTGGTGATGAAGTGGATCGACCAGGCCGGTTACGCCGCCGCGGTCGGCTGGAGCGGCACCTACAGCGTCACGGTCGCGGTCGGCGGCATCCGCTTCGTCGCCCCGATCCGCACCAGCGACCTGGTCACGGTGCGGACCAAGCTGGTCCATACCGGTACCAGCAGCATGCATTTCGCGGTCGAGGTCAGCGCGCGCGATCCGATGGGCGGCGAGCCGCGGTTGTGCACTCACTGCGTGATCGTGTTCGTCGCGCTCGATCAGGTCGAGGGCAAGCCGACCCCGGTGCCGGACTGGACGCCGGTCAACGACGACGACCGCGAACTGGCCGAGTACGCGATGCAGGTGATGGAATTGAGCAAGGGGATCGAGCAGACGGTCGAGCGCTACCGGCTGGCCGGGGAGCTGTAAGCGCGGACTCAGATCCCGGCGACGCGGCGGGCCTGCATGTACTTGCCGCTCCAGTAGCCGCTGTCGAGATCCGACACCATCACGTCCTTGCCGGTGCTCGGGGCGTGCACGAAGCGGCCCTCGCCGACATAGATGCCGACATGGTCGACCCGGCCGCGACGGCCGAAGAACACCAGGTCGCCGGCGGCCAGCTCGGACTTGTCGGCGATCAGCTCGCCGGTCTCGGCCTGGTCGCGCGACACCCGCGGCAGGTCGATGCCGAGCGCGTTGCGGAACACGTAGCTGACCAGCCCGCTGCAATCGAAGCCTTTTTCCGGCGAGGTGCCGCCCCAGCGGTATGGCGTGCCGAGCAGGGTCAGGGCCTTCTGCAATACGGTCTTGATCTTGCTGTCGGGCGGGGTGTAGTCCGCGGCTACGGCCGCGGTCTTGCCGGACACCAGCAGGCTGTTGATGTCGGTGGCGACCATCAACGCGCGGTCGGGGAGGGTCATCGCGTCGGGCATGACGCTGGCGGCTTGGGCGGAAGCTCCCGTCGGGGCCGCCTGTTGCGCCAGTGCCGGCGCCGCCGGCAAGGCCAGCAGGCAGGCGAGGAGGAGGAACAGGTTCGGCCGCGCGCGGCGGGAGGCGGTGGCTCGGCGGCCAAGGCTCGGGATCTGGGGCGTCACGCGCTTATCACGAAGTCATCACGCGTCGATCATGCCGGGCGCGGCGTCCGGATAGGTTCAAAATGCGTTAAATTTTCGTTAAAGATACGCGGCGTCGATCCCAGTTCCGGCGAGCGTCAGTCCAGTATCCGCTTGGCGCCACTGTAGTGGTCCCGCCAGTAATAGCCGTCGAGGTGGTCGAGCCGGACCGTGCCGCCGCTGCTGGGCGCATGCACGAAACGGCCATTACCGACATAGATGCCGACATGGGTGACCCGCCCGCCGGTGCTGAAGAACACCAGGTCGGCGGCGGCCAGTTGTCGCGGCTCGATCCTCGGCCCCTGGTATTCGGCCAGCGCACGCGAGGTGCGCGGCAGGGCGAGGTTCAACATGTCGTCGTAGACGTAGTTGACCAGGCCGCTGCAGTCGAAACCGGTCTGCGGGGTGTTGCCGCCGTAGAGATAGGGCGTGCCGACCAGGCTGATCGCGCGCATCAGCACCGCGTTGGCCGCGGCCGGGTCTTCCGGCGCGACCACCGGCCAGTCGCCGGTCGGCGGGGCTTGCGTGCCGCGAACCACCTCGCGATTGCCGCCGCAGCCGGCGAGCACGGCCGCGCCAATGAGCGCCAACAGCAGCGCCGGAAGGAGCGCGCTGCCGCCGCGCGCTGGCGCGGGGGCGGGGATGCCGGGATAATGATGGGCTTTCGTCACGGCCGACAGCTTGGAGGCTTGCGGTCGCGACGGCAACCCTCGCGCCGCCTTGCCGGCGGCCCGGCCCGCGCCGCGACGAGGCTTCGATGTCCTTCCGGCCCTACCGAGTGTCCCCATGAAAATCGAAAAAGATCGCGTCGTCCGCTTCCATTATTCCGTTGCCGAGCAGGGCAAGGAATCGCTCGAGAGTTCGGATGGCCACGAGCCGCTGGCGATCCTGATCGGCCACGGCAACGTCATCCCGGGCCTGGAGAAGGCGATGGAAGGGCACGAGGCCGGCGACAAGTTCAGCGCCGACGTGGTCGCCGCCGAAGCCTACGGCGAAATCCAGCCGAACATGACCCAGCGCGTGCCGAAGAAGCACTTCAAGGGCGTGCGGCTGGTGCCGGGCATGCAGACCGTGCTGTCGACCAACTTCGGCCCGCGCGCGGTGACCGTGCAGAAGGTCGGCATGAGCGTGGTCGATGTCGACCTCAACCACCCGATGGCCGGCAAGGACCTGCGCTTCGAGATCGAGGTGGTCGAGGTCCGCGAGGCCAGTGAGGAGGAGGTCCAGCACGGACACGTGCACGGCGAGGGCGGCCACCAGCACTGAGCCGGAACCGCATCACGTAGTGTTCCCGACGGCCCGCGATTGCGGGCCGTCGACGTTTTCGCGGCAACGCTGGCATGATCGGCGCCACCGGCCGGTTGGCCTGGCCTGGGGAGGCCGAGATGGGCAATACCGCGACACTGGCGCCGCTGACGTCGTCGGAGCGCCTCGACAGCCTCGACGTGCTGCGAGGCGTGGCCTTGCTCGGCATCGCCCTGATGAACGTAGAGTACTTCACCGCGCCATTGATGGACATGTCCGAGGGCATCGCGACGGGCGGGAGCGGGCTGGACCGGCTGGCCGATGCGTTCGTCTACGTGTTCGTGCGCGGCAAGTTCTGGACGCTGTTCTCGCTGCTGTTCGGGATGGGCTTCGCGGTCATGCTCGGTCGTGCCCGCGACGCCGGTCGCGACTTCGTGCCGCTATACCTGCGGCGCACGTTCGGCCTGCTGCTGTTCGGTCTGGTCCACGCATGGCTGATCTGGTCCGGCGACATCCTGGTCTCCTACGCGCTGACCGCGCTGGTACTGCTGCTGTTTTTCCGCGACACCCCGGTCGATCGGACCTGGAAGTGGGGCGCGGGCATCTGGGCCGTGCTGGTCGGCGTGATGCTTCTGGTCGGCGCGATGATGGCGATGGGCGATGGCGTCACCGATCCCAACGCCGCCGAGAGTGCGGCGACCATTGCCGCCCTGCGCGAGGCCGAGATCGCGGCGTATTCCGGCGGCAGCTACGCCGAAGCGACCGCGATGCGCCTGCGCTATTTCGTCCACGCGCTGGGCTTCAATGCGTTCCTGGTGCCGCTGGTGCTGGGCATGTTCCTGGTCGGCGGGTGGCTGGTGCGCAGCGGGGCGATGGCGCGACCGTTGGATCATCGCCAACTGTTCACGCGACTGGCCTGGATTGGTGGCCTCGGCGGCCTGGCGCTGACCGCGGCCAGCGTCGCGGTCAATGCCAACCCGGGTACCGCCGGGGAACTCCCGCCGGACGCGATGCTGGCGATGGCCCTGCACATGGCCGGCTCGCCGCTGATGGCGCTGGCCTACATCGCGATCGTGGTGCTGGCGCTGCAGCACGGCGCAGGCTGGTTGCGCGCATTGGCGCCGGCCGGGCGGATGGCGCTGACCAATTACCTGACGCAATCGGTGATCGGCACATTGGTGTTCTATGGCTACGGCCTGGGCTTGTGGGGGCAGGTGCCGCGCGCCGGGCAGGTGCTTGTCGTCGTCGTCGTGTTCGTCCTGCAACTGTTGGCCAGTCGCTGGTGGCTGGCGCGGTTCCGTTACGGGCCGCTGGAATGGTCGTGGCGCGCCTTCACCTATTGGCAGGTGCCGCCATTGCGGCGCGTCGCCCCGTAAACTGACGGCCATGGATCAACGCGAAGATGTGGTCATCGTTGGCGCCGGGGTGATCGGCCTGGCCTCGGCGCTGGCCCTGCTGCAAGCCGGACGCGGCGTGCACGTGATCGATGCCGGCCGCGTCGGCGGCGGCAGCTCGCACGGCAACTGCGGCACCATCACCCCCAGCCATGCGCCGCCACTGGCCGCGCCCGGCATGGTCGCCACCGCGCTGCGGATGATGCTGACCCCGGACGCACCGCTGTACATCCGGCCGCGGCTGGACCCGGCCCTGTGGAGTTGGCTGTGGCGGTTCGCCGGACGCTGCAACATCCGCGACTGGGAGACCAGCGCGCGGGCCAAGTCGGCCCTGTTGAACGACTCGCGCGCACGGCTGCAGGAGTGGGTCGGGCAGTACGGCCTCGATTGCGAATTCCACCTGTCTGGCGAGGACTACGTATTCCGGGACCCGCGCCGGTTTGCTCACGGCCAGCGCGAAATCGACTTGTTGCGCGAACTCGGCATCGCGGTCGAGGTGATGGACGGCGCTGCCTACGAGGCACAGGAACCGGCGATGAAGCCTGGCGTCGCCGGCGCAATCCGTTTCTCCGGCGACGCCGCGCTGCGACCGGACCGCTACGTTGCCGAACTGGCGCGGGCGGTGCGCGAGCGCGGCGGCGTGATCGTCGAGCACGATCCCCTGCAATCATTGGAAAGCCGCGCCGACGGCGTCGATGTCGGGACCGCGAAAACCCGCCTGCATGCGCGCGAGATGGTGCTGGCCTCGGGCGCCTGGTCGCCGCGGCTGGGCGCGACGATCGGCCTGCCGTGGTTGCGCCGGGCGATGCAGCCGGGCAAGGGCTACTCGATCACCTACACCGCGCCGGCGCTGGTGCCGCGACGGCCGGTGGTGTTGCGTGACCGCTCGGTCTGCGTCACCGCCTGGGGCAACGACCATGGCGCCGGTGGCTTCCGCCTCGGCAGCACGATGGAGTTCTCCGGCTTCGACGACAGCCTCAACCCGCGTCGGCTCGGCGCGCTGGAGCGCGGCGCCGCCGAATTCCTGCATCAGCCGGTCGGGCCGCAAGTGCTGGAACGCTGGTGCGGCTGGCGGCCGATGAGTTGCGACGACATCCCGATCATCGGCCGTGCACCCGGGCACGATCACCTGTGGCTGGCGACCGGCCACGGCATGATGGGCGTGGGCATGAGTACGGGCACCGGCCAGCTGGTCGCCGACCTGCTTACCGCGCGCGCCCCGGCGATCGACCCCGCGCCGTACCGGCCCGATCGTTTCGCCTGAGGGTCGCGTCAGCCCCAGCTAACGCATGGCTGACGCGGCACCGTTCATGATGGGGTCGACTACGACACGGAGCGAGCCATGCATTTCGACTTCGACCTGATCGTGATCGGCGGCGGCTCCGGCGGCCTGGCCGGGGCGTTCCGCGCCGCCGAGCACGGTGCCCGCGTCGCCCTGCTGGAGCCGGCCGACCTCGGTGGTACTTGCGTCAATGCCGGCTGCGTACCGAAGAAGGCGATGTGGCTCGCGGCCGGGGTTGGGCGGCAGCTGGCGTTCGCCCAGGCGATCGGGTTCGCCGCCCAGGATTGCGCGCTCGACTGGCCGGTGTTCATCGCCCATCGCCAGCGCTACATCGGCAACATCCACGCCAGCTACCAGCGGCGGTTGGCCGAGGCCGGGATCGCGCTGTTGCCGATGCGCGCGCGGTTGATCGACGCGCACACGGTCGAGTGCGAGGACGGCGTGCGCCTGTGCGCGCCGCGGCTGCTGGTCGCCACCGGCGGCCACCCGATCAAGCCGGAGATACCCGGCGCCGAACTGGGTGGCGTGTCCGACGATTTCTTCCACTGGACCGCGCCGCCGTCGCGGGTCGCGCTGGTCGGCGGCGGCTACATCGCCGCGGAGCTGGCGGGGGTTCTGCAGGCGCTGGGCAGCCGGGTCGAGGTGTTCGTGCGCGGGCCGCGCCTGATCGAAAGCTTCGACGCCGAACTTGCCGACCAGTTGGCCGAGGATTACCGCCAGGCCGGTGTCCACCTGCATTTCAATTGCGAAGTGGGCGCGATCGAGCGCGACGGCGAGCGGCTGCGGGTGCGCGGCAAGGGAACGACAGACGAGCATGCCGCGGACGAGCGATTCGACGCGCTGCTGTTCGCCACCGGGCGCCGTCCCAATACAGCCGGGCTCGGGTTGGACGCCGCCGGCGTGGAGACCGACAAACGCGGGCATATCGTCGTCGACGCGCGCCACGCGACCAGTGTCGACAGCATATTCGCGGTCGGCGACGTCACCACCGACCTGCCGCTGACCCCGGTCGCGATCGCCGCCGCGCGACGCTTGATGGACCGCCTGTTCGCCGACCGCGACGAACCGCTCGACCCCGACGGCATCGCCACCGTGGTGTTCAGCCATCCGCCGATCGGCAAGGTCGGGCTGACCGAGGCGAAGGCGCGCGAACTCCACGGCGACGACGTCTACACCACCCGCGCCAGCTTCCGGCCGATGCTGCACGCGCTGGCCGACTCTCCGCAGCGAAGCCTGTTCAAGCTGGTCTGCCTCGGCGAGAAGCGCCGCGTGGTCGGCATCCACCTGCTCGGCGAGGCCGCCGACGAGATCCTGCAGGGCTTCGCGGTCGCAATGAAGCGCGGCGTCACCCTGGACGACCTGCACGACACCGTCGCGATCCACCCCACCAGCGCCGAGGAAGTGGTACTGATGCGGTAAGACTGCCCGTCCAGAATCGGCGCCGGCGACGGCAATGATGCTTTTTGTAGGAGCGGCTTCAGCCGCGATCTGGAATCGGACGCGCGACCAAACATTCGATCGCGGCTGAAGCCGCTCCTACAATGGGCGGCATGGACACCTACACCCTCCACCGCGGCACCGCGCCGCTGCTGATCAGTCTCCCGCACGACGGCAGCGCGATCCCCGCCGACCTCGCCGCGCGCATGACCGAAAGCGCGCGCCGCGCGCCCGATACCGACTGGCACGTGTCGAAGCTGTACGCATTCGCCCGCGAGCTCGGCGCATCGCTGCTGGTGCCCAGTCATTCGCGCTACGTGGTCGACCTCAACCGCCCGCCCGACGACACCTCGCTGTACCCCGGGCAGAACACCACTGGCCTGTGCCCGGCGGTGCAGTTCAGCGGCGAGCCGGTGTATCGCGACGGCGAGGCGCCGGATGCCGCGGAGATCGCCGCGCGGGTCGATCGCTACTGGCGTCCGTATCACGACGCATTGCGCGGCGAACTCGACCGCCTGCATGCGCAGCACGGTCGGGCGGTGCTGTGGGAAGGCCACTCGATCCGCGGCAGCGAACTGCCGTTCCTGTTCGAGGGCCGGCTGCCCGACCTCAACCTCGGCACCGCGGCGGGCAGCAGCTGCTCGCCGGCGTTGCAATCACGGCTGGAAGCGGTGCTGGGCGGGCAGGACGACTACGACTGGGTCGCCAACGGTCGTTTCAAGGGCGGCCACATCACCCGCCATTACGGCGAACCGGCGCGCGGGATCGACGCGGTGCAACTGGAGATCAGCCAGCGCAACTACATGGACGAGGATTCGTTCGGGTACCTGCCGGACAGGGCCGAACGGTTGCAGGTCGTGCTGCGCGGTCTGCTGCAGGTCGCGTTGCCGACTGATCGAAGCTGCGCGTCATTGTAGGAGCGGCTTTAGCCGCGATCTGAACGCCGGTCGCCCGCGCCGATTCCCGATCGCGGCTAAAGCCGCTCCTACAAATGCCTGGAATGGCGCCGGGGCCGTAACGTTCCTCCGCGACGATGCATGTGCCGTCGCCACGGCCGGCAGGAGAAAATCGCCGCCCTAGACCTCCAGCGTCGCCAGATCGCCCTTCGTCTCCAGCCACGCCTTGCGATCGCCGGCGCGCTTCTTCGCCAGCAGCATGTCCATCAGCTTGCGCGTCGCCTCGCCGTCGTCGACGGTCAGCTGCACCAGCCGGCGGGTGTCAGGATGGATCGTCGACTCGCGCAGCTGCGGCGGGTTCATCTCGCCCAAGCCCTTGAAGCGGGTGACGTGGACGCTGCCGGCCGAGCCCTTCTTCTTCTCGGCCTTCTCGCGCTCGATCTTCTCCAGCAGGATCCGCTTCTCTTCCTCGTCGAGGGCGTAGAACACCTGCTTGCCGAGGTCGATGCGGAACAGCGGTGGCATCGCCACGAACACGTGGCCGGCCGCGACCAGCGACGGGAAGTGCTGCAGGAACAGCGCGGTCAGCAGGGTCGCGATGTGCAGGCCGTCCGAGTCGGCGTCGGCGAGGATGATGACCTTGCCGTAGCGCAGGCCGGCGAGGTCGTCCTTGCCCGGGTCGCAGCCGATCGCGACCGCCAGGTCGTGTACCTCCTGCGAGGCCAGCACGCTGCCGGAAGCGACCTCCCAGGTATTCAGGATCTTGCCGCGCAAAGGCAGGATCGCCTGGAAATCCTTGTCGCGGGCCTGCTTGGCACTGCCACCGGCCGAGTCGCCCTCGACCAGGAACAGCTCGGTGCGCGACAGGTCCTGGCTGCTGCAGTCGGCGAGCTTGCCGGGCAGGGCGGGGCCTTGGGTGACCTTCTTGCGGGTGACCTGCTTCTCGGTCTTGAGCCGCGCGCTGGCGCGGTCGATCGCCAGCTGGGCGATCTTCTCGCCAAGCTCGACGTGCTGGTTGAGCCACAGCGAGAAAGCATCATGCGCGGCGCCCTCGACCATGCCGGCAGCCTGGCGCGAACTCAGCCGCTCCTTGGTCTGGCCGCTGAACTGCGGGTCGGTCATCTTCAGCGACAGCACGAACGACACCCGGTCCCAGACGTCCTCCGGCGCCAGCTTGACCCCGCGCGGCAGCAGGCTGCGGAAATCGCAGAACTCGCGCAGCGCATCGGTGAAGCCGGTGCGCAGGCCGTTGACGTGGGTGCCGTGCTGGGCGGTCGGGATCAGGTTGACATAGCTCTCCTGCACCAGCTCGCCATCGGGCACCCAGGCCACCGCCCAGTCGACCACCTCGGTGTCCTTGGTCAGCTGGCCGACGAACAGCTCCGGCGGCAGCAGCTCGCGGTCGACCAGCTCGCCGCGCAGGTAGTCGCGCAGGCCGTCCTCGTAGTGCCACTCGATCTTCTCGCCACTGGCGACGTCGTGCAGCTTGACGGTCAGCCCCGGGCACAGCACCGCCTTGGCCCGCAGCAGGTGCTTCAGCGAGCGCAGGTTGAACTTGGCGGTGTCGAAGTATTTCGGGTCCGGCCAGAACCGCAGCCGGGTGCCGGTGTTCTTCCTGCCGACGCTGCCGACCACGTCCAGCTCGGAGCTGCGGTCGCCGTTGCGGAACTCCATCCGGTACTCGTTGCCGTCGCGCTTGATGAACAACTCGACCCGGGTCGACAGCGCGTTGACCACGCTGACGCCGACGCCGTGCAGGCCGCCGGAGAAGGTGTAGTTCTTGCCGCTGAACTTACCGCCGGCATGCAGCCGGGTCAGGATCAGCTCGACCCCGGGGATGCCTTCCTCCGGGTGGATGTCGACCGGCATGCCGCGGCCGTCGTCGGACACCTCGCAGCTGCCGTCGGCGTGCAGGGTCACCTCGATGCTGCGGGCGTGACCGCCGAGCGCCTCGTCGACCGAGTTGTCGATCACCTCCTGCGCCAAATGGTTCGGCCGGGTGGTGTCGGTGTACATGCCCGGGCGGCGCTTGACCGGGTCCAGCCCGGACAGGACTTCGATATCGGCGGCGTTGTAGCGATTGTTCATCGAGGTGCTTCTGGACCTGGCAGGCGGTTGGAACGTGCGGCGAGGATGGCGACGGCGCGGAGAGCGGTCAAGCGCGGCAAGGCGGCCGAACGACTGTGACCGCGGCGTTAAGTTCCCGTTCGTTCAGTGGCGAGCATGGGTCCGGTCGCTAGGGTCGGCCCCGGTTGTCCAGCGCTCCCCTGTGCCCGGACGGCCCTTTGCAGGATTTGGAATCCCCCTTCAAGTTTCAGGAGACATACCACCATGAATACTCGCAAGCTCATGCTGCCGACCCTGGTTGCCGCCCTGATCGCCGCTCCGGCCGCGTTCGCCCAGAGCACCAACGCCAATGCCCAGGCCGAGGCCGCGCAGGCGACCAGCGCCCAGGCCCAGCTCAGCGACCAGGCTTCCGACACCGCGGCTGCCGTGACCAGCGCGGCCGGCGCCGGCACCGATACCGCGGCCGCCGCGACCGACACCAACGTCAACGCTGCGGCGAACGCCAACCTCGGCACCGCGGCCGATGCCGAGGTCGAGGCTGATGTCGACGCCGATGCCGAGGTCGACGGTGAGATCGAGCCGGAAGAAGAAGACGGCAACTAAGCCGGTCCTGACCTGATCGCAACATCGATCCAGAAGCGCCCCGGTTCGCCGGGGCGTTTTTTTTTTGTGGCGGCCACCACCCACGGCATCGCCAAGTCAAGCAGTCGCGGCCCGGGCGCCCAGCCGCTAAACTACGGCTTTCCAGCGGCAGTGAATCGCATGACACCCCCCCGTCCCATGACCCCGCTCGTCTTCGTCACCGGCGGCGTGGTGTCCTCGCTCGGCAAGGGCATCGCCGCGGCCTCGCTGGCGGCCATCCTCGAGGCGCGAGGCCTGCGCGTGACGATGATGAAGCTCGATCCCTACATCAACGTCGATCCGGGCACGATGAGCCCGTTCCAGCACGGCGAGGTCTACGTCACCGACGACGGCGCCGAGACCGACCTCGACCTGGGTCATTACGAACGCTACGTCCGCACCCGCCTGAGCCGCAAGAACTCGGTCACCACCGGCCGCATCTACGACAACGTGATCCGCAAGGAGCGCCGCGGCGACTACCTCGGCGGCACCGTGCAGGTGATCCCGCACGTCACCGACGAGATCAAGCGCGCGATCTTCGAGGCCACCGAGGGCTTCGACGTCGGCCTGGTCGAGATCGGCGGCACCGTCGGCGACATCGAGTCGCTGCCGTTCCTGGAGGCGATCCGCCAGATTCGCACCGAGCGAGGCCCCGACAAGGCGCTGTTCATGCACCTCACCCTGGTGCCGTGGATCGCCGCCGCCGGCGAGCTCAAGACCAAGCCGACCCAGCATTCGGTCAAGGAATTGCGCTCGATCGGCATCCAGCCCGACATCCTGCTGTGCCGCTCCGAGCAGCCGCTGCCCGATTCGGAGCGCCGCAAGATCGCGCTGTTCACCAACGTCTCCGAGCGCGCGGTGATCAACGCGGTCGACCTCGACAACATCTACAAGATGCCGCAGCGCTTCCACGACCAGGGTCTCGACGACCTGATCATCGAGCGGCTGAGGCTGGAAACCGGCCCGGCCGACCTGACCGAGTGGAACGCGGTGTTGGACGCGACCGAGAACCCGGTCGACGAGGTCACGATTGGCGTTGTCGGCAAGTACGTCGATCACCAGGACGCCTACAAATCGGTCGGCGAGGCGCTCAAGCACGGCGGCCTGCGCCAGCGCACCCGGGTCAAGCTGAAGTGGCTGGAATCGACCGACGTCGAGACCCTCGGCGGCAAGGCGCTGGAAGGCGTCGACGGCATCCTGGTGCCGGGCGGCTTCGGCGACCGCGGCTTCGAGGGCAAGGTCGAGACCGCCCGCTACGCCCGCGAGAACGGCATCCCGTATTTCGGCATCTGCTACGGCATGCAGGCCGCGGTGGTTGACGCCGCCCGCCACCTGGCCGGGCTGGAAGGTGCCAACAGCACCGAGAACGACAAGGCCAGCCCGCACCCGGTGATCGGCCTGATCACCGAATGGCGCACGGCCTCGGGCGACCTGGAGCGCCGGAGCGAGGAAAGCGACCTCGGCGGCACCATGCGCCTCGGCCTGCAGGACCAGCGGATCAAGCCCGGCACCCTGGCCCACGCGATGTACGGCAAGGACGTGGTCGGCGAGCGCCACCGCCACCGCTACGAGTTCAATAACCGCTACCGGACCCAGCTCGAGGACGCCGGCCTGGTGATCAGCGCCAAGTCGATGGACGACCTGCTGGTGGAGATGGTCGAGCTGCCGCGCGACAAGCATCCGTGGTTCCTGGCCTGCCAGGCCCATCCCGAGTTCCTGTCCACCCCGCGTGACGGCCACCCGCTGTTCGTCGGCTTCATCCGCGCCGCGCGCGAATACAAAGCCAACGAAGGCCAGGCCGGCGGCTTGTTGAAAGAGGCGAATGCATGAAGCTCTGCGGATTCGACATCGGTCTCGACCAGCCGTTCTTCCTGATTGCCGGCCCCTGCGTGATCGAGTCGATGCAGTTGCAGCTCGACACCGCCGGCACCCTCAAGGAGATCACCGACGAGCTCGGCATCCCCTTCATCTTCAAGTCCAGCTTCGACAAGGCCAACCGCACCTCGGTGTCGGGCTTCCGCGGCCCGGGGATCGAGGAGGGGTTGAAGGTGCTGGCCGAGGTCAAGAAACAGCTCGGCGTGCCGGTACTGACCGACGTCCACGAGTACACCCCGATGGACGAGGTCGCCAGCGTCGTCGACGTGCTGCAGACCCCGGCATTCCTGTGCCGGCAGACCGACTTCATCCAGAAGGTCGCCAGCGCCGGCAAGCCGGTCAACGTCAAGAAGGGCCAGTTCCTGTCGCCGTGGGAGATGAAGCACGTCGCCGACAAGGCGCTGGCGACCGGCAACCGCGACATCATGGTCTGCGAGCGTGGCGCCAGCTTCGGCTACAACAACCTGGTCAGCGACATGCGCAGCCTCGCGGTGATGCGCGACACCGGCTGCCCGGTGGTGTTCGATGCGACCCATAGCGTGCAGCTGCCCGGCGGCGCCGGCGGCAAGAGCGGCGGCCAGCGCGAGTTCGTGCCGGTGCTGTCGCGCGCGGCGATGGCGGTCGGCATTTCCGGCATCTTCATGGAAACGCACCCCAGGCCCGAAGAGGCGCTGTCGGACGGTCCCAACGCCTGGCCGCTGCCGAAGATGCGCGCGCTGCTCGAAACGCTGATGGCGATCGACGCCGTCACCAAGCGCAACGGCTTCCTCGAATCCCAATCCTGAGAACTGCAAAGAACCCGACATGACGACCATCGCCAAAGTCTACGCCCGCGAGATCCTCGACAGCCGCGGCAACCCGACCCTGGAAGCCGAAATCACGCTCAGTGATGGCAGCTTCGGCCGCGCGATGGTGCCGTCGGGCGCGTCCACTGGCTCCAAGGAGGCGGTCGAGCTGCGCGATGGCGACAAGACCCGCTACCTCGGCAAGGGCGTGCGCAACGCGGTCGACAACGTCAACACCACCATCGCCAAGGCCATCGCCGGCATGGATGCGGCCGACCAGGCCGGCATCGACAAGCGCCTGATCGACCTCGACGGCACCGAGAACAAGGGCCGGCTCGGCGCCAATGCGCTGCTGGGAGTCTCGATGGCCAATGCCCATGCGATGGCCGCGTCGCTGAAACTGCCGCTGTGGCAGCACCTCGCCGGTGACCGTCAACCGGTGCTGCCGGTGCCGATGATGAACATCATCAACGGCGGTGCACACGCCGACAACAACGTCGACCTGCAGGAGTTCATGATCCTGCCGACCGGCTTCGACACGTTCTCGGAAAGCCTGCGTGCCGGCACCGAGGTGTTCCACGCGCTCAAGTCGGTGCTCAAGGGCCGCGGCCTGAGCACCGCGGTCGGCGACGAGGGCGGGTTCGCCCCGGATCTGCGCAGCAACGAGGAAGCGCTGGAGACCATCCTGGAGGCGATCGGCAAGGCCGGTTACCACGCCGGCGAGGACATCCTGCTCGGCCTCGACGTGGCCAGCAGCGAGTTCTTCGACAACGGCAAGTACAACCTCACCGGCGAGGGCAAGCGACTGACCAGCGAGCAGTTCGTCGAGTTTCTTGCCAACTGGTGCGACCAGTATCCGATCATCACGATCGAGGACGGCATGGACGAGGGCGACTGGGACGGCTGGAAACAGCTGACCGCCCGGCTCGGCAACAAGGTGCAGCTGGTCGGCGACGACCTGTTCGTGACCAACCCGAAGATCTTCCAGCAGGGCATCGACCAGCAGGTCGCCAACGCGATCCTGATCAAGGTCAACCAGATCGGCACCCTGACCGAAACGCTGGAAGCGATCGCGATGGCCGACCGCGCCGGTTATGCGGCGGTGGTCTCGCACCGCTCCGGCGAAACCGAGGACACCACCATCGCCGACATTTCGGTGGCGACCAGCGCGACCCAGATCAAGACCGGCTCGCTGTCGCGCAGCGACCGCATCGCCAAGTACAACCAGCTGCTGCGGATCGAGGAACAGTTGGGCCGCGCTGCGCGCTACGCCGGCCGCGATGCGTTCGTCTCGCTGAAGCGCTGACCGCAACCATGCCGCGTCGCTGGCTCAGCGTGCTGTTGGTGCTGCTGGTCGCCATGCTGGCGTTCCTGCAGTACCGGCTGTGGCTGGGCGAGGGCGGCCGGCGCTCGGTCGCGGTGCTGGCCGAGCGCGTCGACCAGCAGACCCGCGAGAACGAGGGTTTGCAGCAGCGCAACGACGCGCTCGCCGCCGAGGTCGAAGACCTCAAGTCCGGCGAGGCCGCGGTCGAGGAACGCGCGCGCAGCGAACTTGGCATGATCAAGCCCGGCGAGACGTTCTATCGGGTGGTGGAGCCGGAAGGCAGCGCACCGCCGCCAGCGCCGGCCGACGGCGACCG
Source organism: Novilysobacter erysipheiresistens (assembly GCF_036663935.1). Taxonomy (NCBI): domain Bacteria; kingdom Pseudomonadati; phylum Pseudomonadota; class Gammaproteobacteria; order Lysobacterales; family Lysobacteraceae; genus Novilysobacter; species Novilysobacter erysipheiresistens. Next base: position 497,259 of record NZ_JAXGFP010000002.1, on the reverse strand, counting down.
CGAGGCGCCGTGACCGCGCCGACCATCTGGGCGGTGATCCCGGCGGCCGGTCGCGGCACTCGCTTCGGCGGCGACATCCCCAAGCAATACCTGGAGGTGGCTGGCCAACCATTGATCGCGTATGCGCTCGACGCGTTGCTGGCACACCCGCGGGTCGCCGGGGCGATGGTCGCGCTGGCCGCAAACGACCAGCGCTGGCCGGGCTGGACCGAACTGCACGGCAAGCCGGTGCTGCGCTGCGTCGGCGGTGGCGAGCGTGCCGATTCGGTACTCGCCGCGCTGCAGGCGTTGCCGGCCGACGTCGGCGGCGACGCGCTGGTGCTGGTCCACGACGCCGCGCGGCCGAACCTGCAGCGCGGCGACCTCGATCGCCTGATCGAGGCCGCGACCGGTGAAGCCGACGGCGCGATCCTCGCCGCGCCGGTCCGCGACACCCTCAAGCGCGCCGACGGCGGCGACCGCATCATGGCCACCGAGCCGCGTGAACACCTGTGGCGCGCGCTGACCCCACAGGCATTCCGCCGCGGCGCTTTGTCTGATGCCCTGCGTCGGGCGCAATCCGACGGAATCGTGGTCACCGACGAGGCGATGGCGATGGAGCGCGCAGGCGCCCATCCACGACTGGTCGAGGGCCGCGAGGACAACCTCAAGGTCACCACCGCGGCCGATCTCGCCCTCGCGGACTACCTGCTCTCCCATCGGCGCCGTGTAGGAGCGACGTAAGTCGCGACCCACTGACCGTGCAACCGCACTGCGTTGAACGCGCGGCATCGATCGCACGATCGTGAGTTCGATGTGGACCGGTCGTCGGTGGAGCAAATATCTGTCAGTGGGTCGCGACTCACGTCGCTCCTACAATGGCCCGACCTCTGCCACAACGATTGGACCACCATGAACATCCGCATCGGCCAAGGCTACGACGTCCATGCGTTCGGCGACGGCGACCACGTCGTCCTCGGGGGCGTGCGCGTGCCGCACGACCGCGGCGTCGTCGCCCACTCCGACGGCGACGTGGTGATCCACGCCTTGTGCGACGCAATCCTCGGGGCCTTGGCCTTGGGCGATATCGGCCGGCACTTCCCGCCGTCCGACCCGCAGTGGAAGGATGCCGACAGTCGCGCGTTCCTGCGCCACTGTCGGGCGCTCGCGGACCAGCGCGGCTGGCGCCTGGGCAACGCCGACGTCACCGTCATCTGCGAGCAACCCAAGGTCGGCCCACACGCGCAGGCAATGCGCGAATTGTTGGCGGCGGATCTCGGGGTTGCCGTCGATGCGGTCAGCATCAAGGCCACCACCAGCGAGAAACTGGGCTTCACCGGTCGTGGCGAAGGCATCGCGGCGATGGCGGTATGCCTGATGCTCGGCGCATGAACCTTCCGGCCCCAACCTTGCCGCGCGCACATGGCGCACCGGTGTTACTGGCACGGATTCGCACCACGCCGGAGGATTTCCGGGTCGAAGAGCTGCCCGGCTTCGAACCCAGTGGCAGTGGCGAACACCTGCTACTGACCATCGAAAAGCGCGGCATCAACACCGCGTTCGCCGCCCGGCGCATCGCCGAATGGGCCGGGGTCGGCGAAATGGCGATCGGCTATGCCGGCCTCAAGGACCGCCATGCGGTCACCCGCCAGCGCTTCAGCGTGCATCTGCCGAAGAAGGTCGCGCCGGACCTGTCGCTGCTCGACAGCGAGGATGGCGACGAGCGCCTGCGCGTGGTCGACCACGCCTGGCATTCGCGCAAGCTGCCGCGCGGCGCGTTGGCTGGCAATCGTTTCGTACTGGTGCTGCGGGAAGTGCAGGGCGAGCGCAAGGCGATCGAATCGCGGTTGCGCATGATCGGCGAACGTGGGGTGCCAAATTACTTCGGCGAGCAGCGCTTCGGTCGCGGCGGCGACAACCTCGGTGCGGCACTTTCGATGTTCGCCGGTCGGCGGGTCGGCCGGGAACAGCGCGGCATGCTGCTGTCGGCCGCACGCTCGGAATTGTTCAACCGGGTGCTGGGCCAGCGGGTTGCGGCCGGCAACTGGGACGCCAACGGCGGGGACGGCACGCTCGACGGTGAGGTCTGGATGCTCGATGGCAGTCGCAGCGTGTTCGGCCCCGAGCCATTCACCGAGACCCTTGCGCAGCGCCTGGCAAGCTTCGATATCCACCCCACCGGACCGCTTTGGGGGCGCGGCGGGTTGCGCAGTTCGACCGCGGTCCAGGCGCTCGAACTGGCGGCTCTGGCCGACGACGAATCCGCACGTTTGCGTGCTGGCCTCGAGGCGGCCGGGCTGAAGCAGGAGCGCCGCTCGCTGCGGTTGCGACCCGCGGACCTGGCCTGGAGCTGGTTGGCGGATGACGTGCTCGAGCTGGCGTTTGCGTTGCCGGCAGGGACTTACGCCACCGTGGTCCTGGCAGAGCTTGGCACGATTGCCTGAAAGCTCGGGCGGCCGCCGTACGTCGGAAACTGCCGGCCGGCACTGGCCGCGCCGGACCAGTGGCGTATACCGGGTCTTGCCCGTTCCCATCGGGCGCGGGGCGCGCTTGCGGCCTCGCAGCAGACCACTGTCTCCGCGGAGGTCGATCATGAACAGGTTGTCGCGGGTCGTTGTCGTGACGTTGTCGGTCGCCAGTGCAGCCGCCTGCGCCAGCATGGACGAACAGTCGGCGCGGATCTCGCCGCAACCGGCCGCCATCGATACGGATTCCGCTTACATGAGCCGGGTCGAACAGATCGCGCGTCGACGCGGCATCGAGGTCGTTTGGATCAATCCGCCCGGCACCGACGAACCCTTCGCCACCGAGGAATAACGTCAGCGCCGTTTCGGTGGCGCCAGCAGCACGAGCACCGCGCCGGTACCGCCCTGGGCCGGTGGTGCAGAGTGGTACGCCAGCACGCTCGCGCGCTGGCGGAGCATGCGGTCGACCAGGTTCTTGAGCACCGGCGCGCCGCTGCTGCCGACGTCGGCGCTGCCATGCCGGCCCTTGCCGTGGATGACCCGGACACAGCCGCTGCCATGCCGGGCCGCATCTCCCAGGAACGCGCGCAACAGCGCTTCGGCGGTCCTGGAGTCGGCGCCGTGCAGGTCGAGCTCCTCTTCGGCGGCGATCTCGCCGCGGCGCAGTCGCTGGTAGATCGCGACCGGCAGCCGTTCGTCGCGATGGGCGAGTACGTCGCCGGACTCCAGCAGGCTGGCGTCGAGGGCGTGGCGGAACTCCTCGCGGGCATTCGCCTCGTCCATTTCGGCCATGCGCGCACGTGGTTTCGGCTTCGGCGCGGCGGGCGGCGAAGGCTGTTCCGGAAGCTTGCGCACGGCACCGATCGCGGCACGGAACAGTGCCGCGTCGTCATCGTCGTCGTCGTGTGGCTCGCTCATCATCCGATCCCGCCGTCCATCGCCAAAGCCTAGCGCGATGCGACGACAGCGCAACTCCGCGGCGCATGCCGTGATTCGAGACCGTGGGCGGCTGAGTGGGTCGGCGCCTTCGGCTATCATGGCCGCATCATTGGGGCGGGTCGTCCGTCCTGTCTGTTCTCGGCCGTCCGGCCGCATTTTTCGCCAAGGGAGTCCATGCGAGTTCTGGTCAGTAACGACGACGGCGTCGACGCTCCCGGCATCCGGATCCTCGCCGACGGACTGCGCGCCGCCGGCCATGACGTGCTGGTGGTCGCTCCCGACCGCGACCGTTCCGGCGCCAGCAACTCGCTGACCCTCGACATGCCGGTGCGGGTGGTGCGGCAGGACGAGCGCAGCTGGCGCGTGTTCGGCACTCCGACCGACTGCGTCCACGTCGCTATTACCGGGATGCTCGAGGACGAGCCCGACATCGTGGTCAGCGGCATCAACAACACCGCCAACCTGGGTGACGACGTGATCTATTCGGGCACGGTCGCCGCGGCGATGGAAGGCCGCTTCCTCGGCCTGCCGTCGGTCGCGGTATCGCTGGTGACCGCCGACCACATCGGCCGCCATTACGAGACCGCGGCGCGCGCCGCCGCCGAGATCATCGCCCGCCTCAGGACCGATCCGCTGCCGGCCGACACCATGCTCAACGTCAACGTGCCGGACTTGCCGTGGGACGAGATCGCCGGTTTCGAAGTGACCCGGCTGGGCAACCGCCATCGCGCCGAGGCCTGCGTGCCGCAGACCGACCCGCGCGGACGCCAGTGGTGGTGGATCGGCGCCGCCGGGCCGGAGCAGGATGCCGGCGCCGGCACCGACTTCCATGCCGTGCGCAGTGGCCATATCTCGATCACCCCGATCCAGGTCGACCTGACCCGCTACCAGGCGCTGGAGCAGGTGGCCAGTTGGGTCGGTGGACTCGCCGACTCGCTGAGTCGCCCGGATCCGGCCTCGGCCGCGGAGCCGGTCCGATGAGCCTGCGGATGCGCTTGCAACCCGAGGCGCTCGGTTCGGGCATGACCTCGCAACGGGTGCGCGATCGCCTGGTCGAACGGCTGCGTGCGGGCACCCACGAAGGTGGCGGGATCCGCGACGAGCGCGTGCTCAACGCGATCCGCACGGTGCCGCGACACCTGTTCGTCGACGAGGCGCTGGCCACCCGCGCCTACGAGGACACGGCGCTGCCGATCGGCCACGGTCAGACCATCTCGCAACCGTGGGTGGTGGCGAAGATGACCGAAACACTGCTGCAGACCCGGCCGTCCAAGGTGCTGGAAATCGGTACCGGATCGGGCTACCAGGCGGCGGTGCTGGCCGCGCTCGGGCTGGAGGTGCATACGGTCGAGCGCATCGGCGAGTTGCTGCGCACCGCGCGCAAGCGCTTCCGCCAGCTCGGCCTGAACATCCGCAGCAAGCACGACGACGGCCGCATCGGCTGGCCCGAGAACGGCCCGTTCGACGCGATCCTGGTCACTGCGGCGGCGCCGGCGCTGGTCGAGGCACTTACTGCACAACTCGCCCCAGGCGGCAGCCTGGTCGCACCCGTCGGCCCGGCCTCGTCGCAGTCGCTGCTGCGGCTGAGCAAGGATGCCGACGGCTGCATCAGCCAGCAGGACCTCGGTCCGGTGGTGTTCGTGCCGTTGCTGTCGGGCATGATCGATTGAACGGCATGACGGGTCCGGGCGAACGCGAACCCATCGGCCGCGATCCGGGGCATCGCGATCCCGCGCGCGGTTCGCTTCGCGAACAACTGGCGGCGATCATCCACGACCTGCCCGAAGACAAGCTCACCCTGGGTGAATTGCTCGACGTGTTCGGCGACGAAGGCATGTTGCTGCTGACCATGTTGCTGACCCTGGTGTTCCTGATCCCGGTGTCGATCCCCGGTGTCAGCACCGTATTCGGCGCGGCGATCCTGCTGGTCGGCATCAGCCGCCTGCTCGACCGGCCGTTGTGGCTGCCGGCCCGGCTCATGGCCAAGGCGCTGCCCGCCGACAAGCTGCGTCCCGGCCTGGCCGGCGGCATGGTGTGGGTGCGGCGGCTGGAGAAGATCAGCCGGCCGCACCGGCTGCGCGTGTTCGTCGACGGGCGCGCGCAGGACCTGGTCAACAACCTCGCCTTCATCCTTGCCGCGCTGCTGCTGATGGCGCCGTTCGGATTCGTTCCGTTCAGCAATACGCTGCCGGCGCTGGCGTTGCTGTTTTACGCTGTCGGCCTGATCCAGCGCGACGGCGGGGCGATGTTGCTTGGTCACGTGGCGAACATCGGCACGATCATCTATTTCGGCGTACTGATCGGCGGCGGCGGCGTCGCGGTGCGCGAACTGTTCCAGTGGCTTTCAAGGTGAGCATGATCAGGACCACGAGTACGACCTCGATCTTTGCGGGCAAGGCCATCTTCCGCCTGTTTGCCGTCGCCGGCCTGGCGCTCGCGCTGGCCGCGTGTTCCAGCACGGTGACACGCGAAGGCGGCTCCACCGCCAGGCCGGGCGCCACCACCGTGGTCCAGCGTGGCGACAACCTGTACCGGATCGCGACCGAAAACGGCATCGCGCTGCGCGACCTGGCGGCCTGGAACGGAATCGCGCCGCCCTACACGATCTATCCGGGCCAGCGGCTGCGCCTGTATCCGGGCAGCCAGTCGCCGCGCGCGTCGACCGGCAACGCCACGCGTCCATCGCCGCCGCGCAGCACCGCGCTCCCGGCATCGACCCCGGCGCCGAGCGCGCCGCCGGTCAACAGTGGCGTGGCCTGGCGCTGGCCGGTCGACGGCCAGCTGCTGAGCCGCTTCGAGGCCGGCGAGCCGACCAAGCAGGGCATCGACATCGCCGGCACTGGCGGCGCGCCGGTGCGTGCTTCAGGCGACGGCACCGTGGTGTACTCGGGGTCGGGACTGGTCGGTTACGGCGAGTTGATCATCATCAAGCACAACGAGCATTGGCTGTCGGCCTACGGCCACAACCGCAACCGGCTGGTCAACGAGGGCGCCGTGGTCAAGGCCGGCCAGCAGATCGCCGAGCTCGGCCGCACCGGCGCCGCCCGCGACATGCTGCATTTCGAGATCCGTTACAACGGCAAGCCGGTCGACCCGCTGAAGTACCTGCCGCAGAAGTAAGCGGCGGGTGCTGTAGGACCGACGTAAGTCGCGACCCTCTGACCTTTCGACCTGCCGCGGGTCAACGCGCAGCTGCGATCGCACGGTTGTGGACCCTTGGCCGGCGGCACACACCTGCAATCCCTTGTCAGTGGGCCGCGACTACGTCGCTCCTACGAAAGCAGCGCCTAGCCCGGCAGGACGAACCCGGCCGCCACCCGTCGGCCCTCGCCGGCGAGGACGTTGAACGTGCGTGCGGCGGCGTCGTTGCTCATCACCTCGATGCCGATGCCACGTCCCATGCAGGCCGCCATCACCGCCGGCGGCGGGAACACCTGGCCGGCGCCGCTGCCGAGCAGCAGCACTTCGGGCTGCAGGGCCAGCAACGGTTCCAGGTCAGCGGGGGCGAGGGCTCGGGCATCGGTCACCGGCCAGTCCTCGACCAGCCGGTCGGGCGCGATCACGAAACTGCGTTGCAGCACGCGATCATTGACCCGCGCCGCCACGCCATCGGCACCGCGCAGGAAGAATTCGTGGTCGGGTTGTTCGAGCGTGAGTTGCATGGGCACATGCTAGCAAGCAGCCAGCCGGCAAGCGGGGGCTGGCGCTGCGGGGCGGCGAAGGCCGGCCGGCGGGCGGACTCAGGCCCGCGGCAACACGATCTGGCGCTTGTCCGTGCTTGGCCGATAGATCACAGCGGTGTGTCCGATCCGCTGGACCACCGCGGCCTCGGTCCGTTCAGCCAGTTCCCCGATCATCGCGTCGCGCGCTTCCCGGTCGGTCGCTGCGACCTTGACCTTGATCAATTCGTGATGCTCCAGCGCCAGGTCGATCTCGGCGACCAGGGCGTCGGTGATGCCCTTGCCACCGACCTGCAGCATCGCTTTGAGGTCGTGCGCCTGGCCGCGCAGGAAACGGGTCTGGGCGGAGGTCAGGACGGTCGGCATCGGGGCACGCGATCAAGGGAGGACAGGCAGCGCAGGGTATCATGGCGGCCCCGTCTCCCCGCGCCGCCGGTCCTCGTCTCCCTCATGGCCACCCGCAGCAAAAGCAGCCAGCGCTGGCTCAAGGAACACCATTCCGACCCCTTCGTGAAGAAGGCGCGGGCGGAAGGCCTGCGCTCGCGCGCGGCCTACAAGCTGGAGGAACTGGTCGAACGCGACCGCCTGCTCAAGCCGGGGATGGTGGTGGTCGACCTCGGCGCCGCCCCCGGGGGCTGGTCGCAGTGGGTCCGGCAGGAGCTCGGCGCGAGCGGCCGGGTGGTCGCGCTGGACATCCTCGACATGCCCGCCTTGGCCGGGGTCGAGTTCCTTCATGGCGATTTCAGGGAAGATGCGGTCTTATCGCAGCTGGAACAGACCCTCGGCGGCAAGCCGGTGGACCTTGTGCTGTCGGATATGGCCCCCAATAAGAGCGGTGTGGACGCGGTCGACATGCCGCGGGCGCTGTACCTGGCTGAACTGGCGATGGATTTCGCCGACCGCCACCTGCGTGTCGATGGTACGTTCCTGATCAAGCTGTTCCAGGGCGTGGGCTTCGACGATTACGTGCGCGACCTGCGGCGGCGCTATGCCAAGGTCTCGATCCGCAAACCGGCGGCCTCGCGCAAGCGATCGCCGGAGGTATACGCGCTGGCCCAGGGCAAGCGTGCCGAAATCAAATGAATTGAGAAACAAATGAACGATCTGGCCAAGAATCTGCTGCTCTGGGTAATCGTCGCCGTCGTGCTGATGGTGGTGTTCCAGGCGTTCGGGCCGCGTACCGCGGGCGGTGGCGGCAGCACCGAGCCGCTGGCCTACAGCCAGTTCGTCGAGCAGGTCCAGGCTGACGCCATCGAGAGCGTCAAGATCGGCGAGGATCGCACCACGATCACCGGCAAGCGCAAGAATGGTGAAACCTTCACCACCTACAAGCCGGAAGACAAGGACCTCATCACCGACCTGCTGCAGCACGACGTCGCGATCACGCAGACGCCGCCGGGCGGGCCGTCGTTCTGGTCGCTGCTGCTCAACTTCCTGCCGATCATCCTGATCATCGCGTTCTGGATCTTCGTCATGCGGCAGATGCAGCAGGGCGGCAGCAAGGGCGCGATGAGCTTCGGCAAGTCGCGCGCCAAGATGCAGGGCGAGGATCAGGTCAAGGTCACCTTGGCCGATGTTGCCGGTTGCGACGAGGCGAAAGAAGAAGTCGGCGAGCTGGTCGAGTTCCTGCGCGACCCGGGCCGCTTCCAGAAGCTTGGCGGCAAGATCCCGCGCGGCGTGCTGATGGTCGGCCCGCCGGGCACCGGCAAGACCCTGCTGGCGCGTGCGATCGCCGGCGAGGCCAAGGTGCCGTTCTTCAGCATCTCCGGTTCCGACTTCGTCGAGATGTTCGTCGGCGTCGGCGCCTCGCGCGTGCGTGACATGTTCGACCAGGCCAAGAAGCAGGCGCCGTGCATCATCTTCATCGACGAGATCGACGCGGTCGGCCGCCATCGCGGTGCCGGCCTCGGCGGTGGCCATGACGAGCGCGAGCAGACCCTAAACCAGTTGCTGGTCGAGATGGACGGCTTCGAGGGCGGCGAGGGCGTCATTGTCATTGCCGCGACCAACCGTCCCGACGTGCTCGATCCCGCGTTGCTGCGCCCGGGCCGCTTCGACCGCCAGGTCGTGGTCGGCCTGCCCGACGTTCGCGGCCGCGAGCAGATCCTGCGCGTGCATATGCGCAAGGTGCCGCTGTCGGACGACGTCGAGCCGATGACGATCGCCCGTGGCACCCCCGGTTTCAGTGGCGCCGACCTGGCCAACCTGGTCAACGAGGCCGCGTTGTTCGCCGCGCGCGAGAACGCCAAGGACGTGCGCATGGAGCACTTCGACAAGGCCCGCGACAAGATCATGATGGGCACCGAGAACCGCTCGATGGCGATGAGCGAGGACGAGAAGAAGCTCACCGCCTACCACGAGGCCGGCCACGCGATCGTCGGCCGCGTCGTGCCCGAGCACGACCCGGTCTACAAGGTCACGATCATTCCGCGCGGTCGCGCGCTGGGTGTGACCATGTACCTGCCCGAGGGCGACAAGTACAGCTACAACCGCACCGCGATCCAGTCGCAGTTGTGCTCGCTGTACGGCGGTCGCGTCGCCGAGGAGCTGATCTTCGGCAACGACAAGGTCACCACCGGTGCCAGCAACGACATCGAGCGGGCGACCAAGATGGCGCGCAACATGGTCACCAAGTGGGGCCTGAGCGACGAGATGGGTCCGATCGCCTACAGCGAGGAGGACGACGAGGTGTTCCTCGGCCGTTCGGTCACCCAGCACAAGAGCGTGTCGGACGACACCGCGCGCAAGATCGACGAGGTCGTGCGCGGCATCCTGGACAAGGCCTACAACCGCACCACCGAGATCCTCAAGGGCAACCTCGACAAGCTGCACGCCATGGCGGAGGCGTTGTTGCAGTACGAGACCATCGACGCCAAGCAGATCGACGCGATCATGGAAGGCCGCGACCCGGGTCCACCGGCGGACTGGATCAAGTCGGGCAAGACCTCCAAGGACGACCGCGGTGGCAGCGCCGGCGCGATCGGCGGGCCGGCGGCGCAGACCTGACGTCGCGCCGCGCTTGTCAGCGGTGAATCGAAAGGCCAGAGTCCGCTCTGGCCTTTTTTATTGAGCAGCGCGATGTTCGACACCGCCCCGACCCTGGACTGCAACGGCCGCGCGCTGGTGCTCGATCGCCCGCGGGTGATGGGCATCGTCAACGTCACCCCGGACTCGTTCTCCGACGGCGGTGCCCACGACACCCTGCAGGCCGCGGTCGCGCACGGCCTGCGGCTGGCGGGCGAGGGCGCCGACATCCTCGACATCGGTGGCGAGTCGACCCGTCCGGGCGCGGCCGACGTGCCGGTCGAGGAGGAGTTGCGCCGGGTGATTCCGGTGATCGAACGGCTGGCCAGCGAGACCGCGCTGCCGATCAGCATCGACACCTCCAAGCCCGAGGTCATGCGTGCCGCGATTGCCGCCGGCGCTGGCATGATCAACGACGTCTACGGCTTGCGCCGCGACGGCGCGCTCGACGCCGCCGCCGCGCTCGGCGTGCCGGTGGTGCTGATGCACATGCAGGGCGAGCCGCGCGACATGCAGGCGCAGCCGCGCTACGACGACGTGGTCTCGGAAGTGTTCCGCTTCCTCGCCGAGCGCATCTTCGCCGCCGAGATGTCCGGGATCGACAAGAAGCGCATCGTGGTCGACCCGGGCTTCGGTTTCGGCAAGACTCTCGACCACAACCTCGCGCTGCTGGCGCAGTTGCACCGTTTCGATGAACTCGGGGTGCCGCTGCTGGCGGGGCTGTCGCGCAAAAAGTCGATCGGTGAGTTGACCGGTCGCGACGACCCGCGCGAACGCGTGCACGGTTCGGTCGCCGCGCACCTGGTCGCGGCCCAGCGCGGCGCGCGGCTGCTGCGAGTGCATGACGTCGCCGCGACCGTCGACGCGCTCAAGGTGTGGAATGCGGTGGCGGCGCAGCCGATGCCCAAGCCACGAACCTCCGCGCCGACGATCCGCTGGCCCGACGAGGACTGACTGGCTGGCGAAGAATTCGCCACGGTAACCGGAAGGCCGGCGGGGCGGGGCCATCGGAAGTTGTCCACAGCTTGAGCCGACCCGTTGTCCACAGCGACTGTGAATAACCCGGGCTGAATCGAAGGCGCAGGTGCGTTAGGCTGGCCCATTCGCGGGTCGCCCGGCGGCCCCATTCGCAATACGGGGAGTTTCTTGCCTATGACCGCCAGCACGCCGCTACTTGTCACGTTCGGGATCTACCTGGGCGTGGTCGTCCTGATCGGATTCATCGCGTGGAAATCAACCAAGGATTTCGACGACTACATCCTCGGTGGCCGCTCGCTCGGCCCCTGGGTGGTGGCGCTCGCCGCCGGTGCGTCCGACATGAGCGGCTGGCTGCTGATGGGCCTGCCCGGCGCGATGTACGTCGGCGGCCTGTCCGAGAGCTGGATCGCGATCGGCCTGATCCTCGGCGCCTACGCCAACTGGCGCTGGGTGGCCGGGCCGTTGCGCATCTACACCGAACGCGCGGGTGACTCGCTGACCATCCCCGACTACTTCACCAACCGCTTCGCCGACCACGACCGCCTGCTGCGGGTGCTGTCGGCGATCGTGATCCTGGTGTTCTTCGCGGTGTATTGCGCCTCCGGCGTCGTTGCCGGGGCGCGATTGTTCGAGAGCGTGTTCGGCCTGCCGTACGAGCAAGCGCTGTGGTGGGGCGCGGCCGCGACCATCATCTACACCCTGGTCGGCGGCTTCCTCGCCGTCAGCTGGACCGACACCCTGCAGGCCGGCCTGATGTTCTTCGCGTTGCTGCTGGCGCCGAGCATCATCCTGATGAACAACGGCGGCTTCGAGGCCACCGTCGACGTGGTCCGCGCCTTCGACGCGAGCCGGCTCGACTGGTTCGACGGCGGTGCCCTGGGCCTGGTCGGCGTGGTGTCCGCGCTCGCGTGGGGCCTGGGTTACTTCGGCCAGCCGCACATCCTCGCGCGCTTCATGGCTGCCGACAGCGTCAAGAGCATCCCGGCGGCGCGCCGGATCGGCATGACCTGGATGATCCTGTGCCTGGTCGGCTCGCTCGGCGTGGGCTTCTTCGGCATCGCCTACTTCGCCAACAACCCGGGCCAGGCCGGCCCGGTCGACGCCAACTCCGAGCGTGTGTTCATCGAACTGGCGAGCCTGCTGTTCAACCCGTGGGTGGCGGGCGTGCTGCTGTCGGCGATCCTCGCCGCGGTGATGAGCACGCTGTCGTGCCAACTGCTGGTGTGCGCCAGCGTCATGACCGAGGACTTCTACCGCGGCTTCCTGCGCAAGGCCGCGAGCCAGCGCGAGCTGGTCTGGGCCGGCCGCGCGTCGGTGGCACTGATCGCGCTGGTGGCGCTGTGGCTGGCGCGCGATCCCGACAGCCGCGTGCTCGGGCTGGTCAGCTACGCCTGGGCCGGGTTCGGCGCCGCGTTCGGGCCGGTGGTGCTGCTGTCGCTGTTCTGGCAGCGCATGACCCGCAACGGCGCGCTGGCCGGCATCGTGCTTGGCGCAGCGACCGTGATCGCGTGGAAGCTGGTCGCGGTCGACCAGTTCGGCTCGGCGCTGTATGAAATCGTGCCGGGCTTCATCGTCGCCACCCTCGGCATCATCATCGTCAGCCGTCTCGGCCGCGAGCCGCCGCAGGACATCCAGGTACTGCACCAGCAGGTGCGTCAGAGCCTACGCGAAACCGGTTATTGATCGCCGGCAGCGCGTTGCCCTACGGGGCGGCGCGCTGCACCCATCCGCGGATCCCCGCTCACCAAAGCTCGGCCATGAACGACACGCGTCCGCTGGCGATCGCACTGATGGGGCCGACCGCCTCGGGCAAGACCGCGCTCGCGCTCGACTGGGCGCAACGTCTCGGCGGCGAGATCGTCAGTGTCGACTCGGCGCTGGTCTACCGCGGCCTCGACATCGGCGCTGCAAAACCCGACGCGGCCGAGCTGGCGCTGGTACCGCACCACCTCGTCGACATTCGCGAGCCGTGGCAGCCGTACTCGGCGGCCGCATTCGCGCTCGATGCCCGCGTGGCATTGGACGACATCGCCGCGCGCGGCAAGTTGCCGATCCTCGCCGGCGGCACCGGCCTGTATTTCCAGGCGTTGCTGCATGGCCTGTCGTCGATGCCGGGGGCCGACCCGGCGACGCGCGCACAACTGGCCGCCGAGGCCGAGACTCGCGGCTGGGCCACGTTGCACGCCGAACTGTCCGCGATCGATCCCGCATCCGGCGCCCGCATCCACGCCACCGACGTCCAGCGGATCCAGCGCGCACTCGAGGTCCATCGGTTGTCGGGTCGCACCATCACCGGTTGGCGTTCCGACCCGCCGCCACCGCGGTTGCCATTCAAGGTACTCAAGCTGGTGCTGGCGCCGCCGGACCGGGCGGTGCTGCACGAGCGCATCGAACGCCGTTTCGACCTGATGCTGGAGGCCGGCTTCCTCGACGAGGTCCGACGGCTGCGCGCGCTGCCGCAACTGCAGGCCCATCCCGATCCGCTGGAACTGCCGGCGCTGCGTGCGGTCGGCTACCGCCAGGCCTGGCAGCACCTCGACGGCGCCACCGACGCCGCCGAATTTCGCGCCCAGAGCATCTGGGCCACCCGGCAACTGGCCAAGCGCCAGTTCACCTGGCTGCGCGGCGAGCTGGACGCGCGGTGGTTCGACCCGTTGACCGAACGCGCGGGTCTGGAAACCGCGCTGTCGATGTTCCTGCCACGCGCCTAATCCGTCGACCCGGTCACGTCTCGCCACGGCCACCCGCAATGGGCCGCGAACAAACCGCCGCACGGCGCCAGTTGCGCTACCATCGCGGCATCGCCGCTGTGGGGACAGCTCCCGGCGATGCGACGGCCGGTGGAACGGGCGCCGCCCATAACTAGAAACCAAAGCGGGGAAAATTCGATGTCCAAGGGACAATCTTTGCAGGATCCTTTCCTGAACGCGTTGCGCCGTGAGCGCGTGCCGGTGTCGGTGTACCTGGTCAACGGCATCAAGTTGCAGGGCACGGTCGAGTCGTTCGACCAGTTCGTGGTGCTGCTGCGCAACACGGTCAGCCAGATGGTCTACAAGCACGCGATCTCGACCGTGGTGCCGGCGCGCAACGTCCGCGTCGGGCCGGGCGGCGGCTACGTCCAGCACGGCGAGGGCGGCGATGCCGGCCACAACGGCAACGGCAACGGCCACGAGAGCCACGACGACGAGTGATCGCGGCGGTGAACGGCGGTCCGGGCCGTCGGCGGTCTGCACTTGATTTGCGCCGGTGGCGCAACCATCTGCTGAACATGCCGAATTCGCGCCCAGAGACCTTCGCCCTTGTTTGAACGTTCCCGCAAGGGCGAACACGCCCTGCTGATCCAGCCCCACGCCGGCGGCCCGCCCGACGAGGGCTTGCTGGAGGAATTCGCCGATCTTGCCCGCACCGCCGGCGCCAGCGTGGCGGCGGTGCTGACTGCGCGGATCGACAAGCCCAATGCCGCGATCCTGATCGGCAGTGGCAAGCTCGAAGAGGTCAAGGCCGCCGCCGATGCCAGCGGCGCCGACCTGATCCTGGTCAACCATCCGTTGAGCCCGAGCCAGGAGCGCAACCTCGAGCGCGCGTTGCAGCGCCGGGTGGTCGACCGCACCGGGCTGATCCTCGACATATTCGCGATGCGCGCGCACAGCCACGAGGGCAAGCTGCAGGTCGAGCTCGCCCAGTTGCGCCACATGGCTACCCGCCTGATCCGCGGCTGGACCCACCTGGAACGCCAGCGCGGCGGTTCGATCGGCCTGCGCGGTCCCGGTGAAACCCAGCTCGAAACCGATCGCCGATTGCTGCAGAAGCGCCTGGAACAACTGCAGGTCCGCCTCGACAAGGTCCAGGTGCAGCGTACCCAGCAGCGCCGCGCCCGCGTGCGCAGCGAACTGCCGCGGGTCGCGCTGGTCGGCTACACCAACGCCGGCAAGTCGACCCTGTTCAACGCCCTCACCGGCGCCGAGGCCTACGCCGCCGACCAGTTGTTCGCCACCCTCGATCCGACCGTGCGCCGGATCGACCTGCCCGGCGGCGGCGTGGTGCTGGCCGACACCGTCGGCTTCGTCCGCGACCTCCCGCATGAACTGGTCGCCGCGTTCCGCTCGACCCTGAGCGAGGCCCGCGAGGCCGACCTGCTGCTGCACGTGATCGATGCCGCCGACCCGTTGCGTGACGAGCGCATCACCCAGGTCGACGAGGTGCTCGCCGAGATCGGCGCCGGCGACATCCCGCAGGTGCTGGTATTCAACAAGATCGACCGGCTCGACGACAACGGCGCCGGCCCGATGCAACCGCGCACCGACCGGCCGGCCGAAGGCCACCCGCGGGTGTGGCTGTCGGCGCGTGACGGCAGCGGACTGGACCTGCTGCGCGGCGCGATCGGCGAGGCGCTGGAGATGCGCCACGTGGTCGGCAGCATCGACCTGCCGGCCAGCGCCGGCCGCCTGCGCGCTCGCCTGCACGAGTTGGGCGCGGTGGTCGGCGAGCAGGCCAGCGAGGACGGCTGGCACCTGCAGCTCGACCTGGCCGAGGTCGACGCCCAGCGCCTCTACGTGCAGGCCCACGGCGAAGCCTTGCGACCGCTGCTGGACGGCGCGGCGCTGGATCGGTCGATGTCGGGCGAGCCCGATTTCGGCGTGGACGTGGTTTGACCAGGCGCGCCGGGTCCGGCTGGTTTGAGGCCCGGACAGCCTTCACCTAGAATCATCGGTCGCCTGCGCAATGGCAGGGACAGCGCAATCGTCGCACCCACCTTCTGAGGAGCAGGCATGGCCTGGAACACCCCTGGCAGCGACAACCCCGGCGGCTCCGCGGGCGGTCGTCCACCGCGACGCGGCACCGACGGCAATCCGCTGGACGCCATCATCGACCAGCTGCGCGGCCTGTTTGGCGGCCGTGACGGCGGTGGCGGCGGTGCCAACATCGGCCGCTGGGTACTGCTGGCGGTCGGTCTGTGGCTGGCTTTCAACTGCTTCGTGCTGATCACCGAACAGCAGCGCGGCGTGGTCCTGCGTTTCGGCGAGGTCAGCCGCGTGCTGCAGCCGGGCCCGCACTTCAAGCTGCCGTGGCCGATCGAGACGGTGACCAAGGTCAACGCGACCGCGATCAAGACCTTCAGCACCAGCGTGCCGGTGCTGACCCGCGACGAGAACATCGTCCAGGTCGACATCAACGTGCAGTACCGGGTCAGCGATCCGGTGAAATACCTGTTCGGCACCCGCGACGCCGACGCCGTGCTGCAGCAGGCGGCGCTGAGCACCGTGCGCGAGCAGGTCGGTCGCTCCACCCTCGACACCGTGCTGGGCGCCCGCGGCGCACTGGCCGCGTCGGCGCGTCAGCAACTGCAGGCCTCGCTCGAGGCCTACCGCACCGGCCTGGTGGTGACCGAGATGAACCTGCCGAACGCGCGTCCGCCGGAAGAGGTCAAGCCGGCGTTCGACGACGTCAACAGCGCCCAGCAGGACCAGGACCGACTGATCAGCGAGGCCCAGGCCTACGCCGCCCAGGTGGTGCCCGAGGCGCGTGGCCAGGCGGCCCGCATCCGCACCACCGCCGAGGGCTACAAGACCGCCGTGGTGGCGCAGGCGCAAGGTAACGCCGACCGCTTCTCGATGCTGGTCGAGGAGTACCAGGACGCTCCGCAGGTCACCCGCAAGCGCCTGTGGCTGGAGACCGTGGAAGAGGTGCTGGCCGGCAACCGCAAAATCGTAGGCGGCGATTCGCGCCAGCTGATCTACGTGCCGATGGAAGGCCAGGGCGGTTCCGCGTCCGCCCAGCCGCCGCTGCTGACGCCCGACGTGCTGGCGCCGGAGGTCACCTCGACCCCGCCGGCCGGTTCCGATAGCACCCGCAGCGGCCGCACCCCGCGCAGCGGCCGCGAGGAGGTGATCCGATGAAATTTTCCGTATGGATGGCAGTGGCCGTCGCCGTGTTGCTGGCGCTGATGGGATCGACTTATGTGGTCCGCGAGGGCCAGGTCGCGATGGTGCTCAACCTGGGCCGGGTCGACCGCACCGGGATCGACCCGGGCCTGCACTTCAAGTGGCCAATCATCGAGCGGGCGATGGTGTTCGATCGCCGCCTGCAGGTGCTCGATGCCGAACCCGAGCGCTACCTGACCTCCGAGCGCAAGGACGTCGCGGTCGACTTCTTCGCGGTCGGCATGATCGAGGACGTGCGCGCGTTCTACCGCGCCACCGGCGGTGACGAGAGCATCGCCATCGACCGCCTCGCGCCGATCATCAAGGACTCGCTGCGCAATGAGATCAACGCGCGCACCCTGACCGAGATCGTCTCGGGCGACCGCTCCGAGATCATCGGCCCGCAGCTGGAAGCCATCAACAAGGGCGCCAGCACCGTCGGCGTGGCGATCGTCGATTTGCGGATCAAGCAGATCGACCTGCCGACCGACAGCCAGGTGATCACCGATGTCTACCGCCGCATGCGCGCCCAGCGCCACGAGGTTGCCAGCCGTTTGCGCGCCGAGGGTGCCGAACAGGCCCAGACCGTGCGTGCGCAGGCCGACAAGCAGCGTGCGGTGATCCTGGCCGAGGCCGAGCGCGACGCCCAGCGCCTGCGCGGCGAAGGCGATGCCACCGCCACAGGCATCTATGCCGAGGCGGCGCAGAAGGACCCGGCGTTCTACGCGTTCCAGCGCAGCCTGGAGGCGTACCGCAAGTCGTTCGAGGACGGCAACGGCGTGATCGTGCTCGATCGCGACGATGCGTTCCTGCAGTACCTCGGCGACGACAACTGATCGCCGCGGCCGGGGCAGGGAGGCGTTGATGGTCGAGCTGCTGTCGGCGCTGTGCCTGGTCGCGGTGCTGGAGGGTCTGTTCCTGTTCGTCGCCCCCGGCGGCTGGAAGCGTGCCGCCGAGCAGTTGCAGTCGATGGGCGACCGTCAATTGCGGATCCTCGGCGGGGTTGTGCTCGGCGCCGGCCTGATCGCCCTGCTGCTGGTCCGCCGCCTGCTGTAACCGCCGGGCTGGCCCCCGCGCCCCAAAACCCGGATAATGCACAAAAGCCGGCTGGGGACATTCCCCGCCCGGCTTTTTCTGTGCGCGGAACCTTCCGCCCGGGCCGGTCCCCTCCGGCCTCCTCAATGCTTCAGGAGCATCGCAATGGGTCAGTCAGTCGTCGTTCTCGGTGCCCAGTGGGGCGATGAAGGCAAGGGCAAGATCGTCGACCTGCTGACGCAGGACATTGGCGCGGTCGTGCGCTTCCAGGGCGGCCACAACGCCGGCCACACCCTGGTCATCAACGGCAAGAAGACCGTGCTGCACCTGATCCCCTCCGGCATCCTGCGCGACGACGCGCTGTGCCTGATCGGCAACGGCGTGGTGCTGCACCCCGGCGCGCTGCAGAAGGAGATCGCCGAGCTCGAGGCCGAGGGCGTCGAGGTCCGCAGCCGCCTGAAGATCAGCCCGGCCACGCCGCTGATCATGCCGTACCACGTCGCCCTCGATCAGGCCCGCGAGAAGGCCGCCGGCGGCAAGGCGATCGGCACCACCGGCCGCGGCATCGGCCCGGCCTACGAGGACAAGGTCGCCCGTCGCGGCATCCGTATCGCCGACCTGCATTACCCCGAGCAACTGGCCGAGAAGCTGCGTGCCGCGCTCGATTACCACAATTTCGTGCTGACCAAGTACCTCGGCGTCGAGCCGGTCGACTTCCAGCAGACCCTCGACGAGGCGCTGGCGTTCGGCGACTACGTCGAGCCGATGAAGTCCGACGTCGCCGGCATCCTGCATGACCTGCGCAAGCAGGGCGCGCGCGTGCTGTTCGAAGGCGCGCAGGGCTCGCTGCTCGACATCGACCACGGCACCTACCCGTACGTCACCAGCTCCAACACCACCGTCGGCGGCGCGCTGGCCGGCACCGGCGTGGGCGCGGATTCGATCGACTACGTGCTCGGCATCGCCAAGGCCTACGCCACCCGCGTCGGCGGCGGCCCGTTCCCGACCGAGCTGCACGATGAAGTGGGCCAGGGCATCCGCGACCGCGGCCAGGAATACGGCGCCACCACCGGCCGCCCGCGCCGCTGCGGCTGGATCGACATCGTCGCGCTCAAGCGCGCGGTCGCGATCAACGGCATCAGCGGCTTGTGCATCACCAAGCTCGACATCCTCGACGGCATGCCGACCCTGAAGATGTGCATCGGCTACCAGTACCGCGGCAAGCAGACCGAATACGCGCCGTTGGACGCGCAGGGCTGGGACGAGTGTGTGCCGGTGTACCTGGAGTTCCCCGGCTGGGAGGAGAGCACCCACGGCATCACCGAATGGGACAAGCTCCCCGCCGCCGCCCGCGCCTACCTGCGTGCGCTGGAGGAGCTGTCGGGTTGCCCGCTGGCGATGGTGTCGACCGGGCCGGACCGTGACGCCAATATCGTGTTGCGGGATCCCTGGGCCTAGAACCCGGCGCTGACCGCAATTCCCGCACCCCAGTCCGGACCACCGTCGGACAGCCCGTGGCTGGCATACACCTGCAGCCGGCCACCGCTGGTCGTGGGCAGACTGTAGAAACCCACGGCCTCGCGCCGGTCGCCCAGTCCGCTCGCGGCGGCGGTGCGATGTTCGTACATCATGCCGAGCTTGCCGCGGCCGGCCTGCCGGCTGAGACCGAGGTTGCCGCCCTGGATGCTGTCGACGTCGATGAAGGTCGAACTGCCGAGCCAGGTATGGGCGACGCCGCCAAACACGACGGTGCCGTCGAAGTCGCGATACAGGTCGACGCTGACGCCGTAGTCGTTCGCGCCGGTGCCCAGGCCCTTGTCCTCGTCGGCGGTGGCGAGCTTGGCCTTGACCCCAAGGTCGATGCCGATCGCGCTGTCGGTGGGAACGGAGTAGGCGGCGACAACCGTGACGTCGCCGATACCCGATGCGCTGCCGCGTTCGGCTTCGGCGTCGGCGTCGGGTGTCGGGTCCAGCAGGCCGTCGCGACCGCGGCCGAGCGGATTGAGGTTCGGCACGGCGCCCACCGCAGGCAGTACGTTGGGATCGCCCGACACCCGCAGCCACGGCACGCTGGCGCTGAGTCGCCAGTTGCCGTTTTGCACGCGCGCGGTGACCGGGACGGACAGGATTTCGGTGTCGATGTCGCTGCCGTAGTCGCCGCGGCTGTAGTCCACGCCGACGCCGAGAGTGGTGTCGGTGGCGTAGGCGAAGCCAGCCGCTGCCATGGCGGCGAGGAATAAAGTCGTACGCATCATGTGTCTGGCCTTTGAAGGGGCAGGAAGCCGCCGGGCACCGATCGGCGCCCGGCGGATGTCATCGCGTGGCATGTATCAGAGCAGGCCGCCGCCGAGCAGGCCGCCACGCTCCGGGCGCACCGGGCGTTGCGGGAGGTCCACCCGACCCGATGCGCCCAGGTCCACGCCGATCCCCACGCCCGCTTCGGTGCCGGCCGGGCGGTCCTGGGCCGCACCGCGGGCACCGACACCGATGTCGACACCCGCATCGACGCGGGCACCGGCGGCGCGGCGCTCTACCTCGGTACGCGCGTTCGCCGCGCCCGAGCTCACGCCATCTACCGCGCCATTGACTGCGTTCGCAGCGCCGTCGAGCGCGCCATCGATGCCGGCCTGAGCCTGCCCGGCGACCGACAGTCCGGTCTCGGCCGCGCCGGTCGCCGACGAGGCGATGTCGACGCGGTGCGCGGTCGCGACTGCCGCGCCCAGGTCGACATCCAGCTCCTGCGCGATCCGGCCCCAGCCCATGCCTTCGGCGCGCAGGCCGGTCACGGTGTCGACGGCGGTGTCGAAGTTCGCCGCATTGCCGGACTCGACCAGCGCGCCCGACAGTGCCAGCGCGGTATCGATCTCGCCGTAGGCCATCGCGCGGCCGTCGGCGGCGGTGCCGTGCAGGCGCCCGACCAGTTCGGCCGCCGCCTCGGTGGAGCCGGCCAGCTGCGCATACCGCTGCGCCAGTCGCGCATCCGGCGCGGTGGCCTGGGCGGCGGCATCGGCGGTCGCGTTGGCGTTGGTGGAGGCATCCTGCGCGGCCGCCATCGGGCTGGCGGCGAGCAGGGCGGTGAACAGGACACTGGGCAACAGGATCTTGGAATTCATTGTTCGTACTCCTTTCGGCCGCGGCACATCCGCGGCTTTCGAGGGGATTACGAACGGGGTCGCGGGTTTCTTCCCACCCATCCGGCCCGGGTCAGGTTTCGTTCAGTCCGGCCCGGCCGATGCGATGGACGCGGCGGGCGCGAGCCAACCAAGCCCATAGGTGTCATCGCGACCTTGGTCGCCCAGGTCCAGCGCGCGCTCGGCCAACTGCGCACGGACCCGGGCGGCGCGGCCGTCGCCGGGCTCGCGGACCTGCGCGGCAGCCGCGCGGGCGACCAGCGGTGCGGCGAACGAGGTGCCACGCACCGTGTCCCAACCGCCGTCGAGCCGCGCCGCGCGCAGGTTGCTGCCCGGCGCGGCGAAGTCCACCTGCGTCCCGCGCACCGCTTCGGGCAATGCGCGCTTGCGCGGGTCGACGCCGGTCACCCCGATGACCCCGGGGTAGGCCGCGGGAAACAGCGGCGGCGCCGCCGGGCCGTCGTTGCCGACCGCGGCGACCAGCACGTGCCCGCGCGACACCAGTGCCGCCGTCGCGCGCTGCAGCAATGCATTCGGCGGCCCGACCAGGCTCAGGTTGATCACCCCGACCCCGTGCCGCGCCAGCCAGGCCATCGCCTCCGCATAACCCGTCACCGCGCCGCCGGTCGGTCGCCCGCAATAGATGTCGGCCGCGAACAGGGTGGTGCCCGACGGCGCCGGTCCATCGTTCGCGCCCACCAGCAGCGATGCGACCGCGCTGCCGTGCGCGGCGGGTACCGGTGTGCCGTCACAACCCCAGCTGCGGACATCGACCCCGGCCAGTGCGGGATGGTCGCGGGCCACGCCGCTGTCGATCAGGCCGACCCGGGCCGACGCGGTGGCCGTGGACGGGGCGTCCGGTGCTTGACCCGACCCGGACGCGGCACCGCCGGAGCCAAAGTAGAGATGGTTGAAATCATAGCTACCGGACGGATCGAGGGTGCGCAATCGCGCCAGCGCCGAGCGGGTGCCGACACCTTCGGGGCCATGCAGGACCACGATGCGCAAACCCAGCGGGTCCAGCGTGCGCGCGTCACCGATGCGGAAACCCGCGCCGAGCGCGCGTGCCAGTGCGGCGTCGGTGGGGTCGATCGCGACCACTTGGTTGCGTACCACCGGCGCGCCGGCGTGGTCGGTGTCGAGCACGTCGCGGTGGCGCCTGAGCAGGCGCTCGATCTCCGGCGTGCGGACCCGCGACGCCACGTCGCCCGCCGCGTCCGTCACCGCCTCGGGCACGGTTTCCGACACCACTTCGCGCACCGCCGGCGGCAGCCGGCGCCGGACCGGTGGCAGCGTCGACTGGATGGGCCCCGCGCCCGGCAAACCGCCCACCAGTTGCGCACGCGCCGGCATCGATGTCGCCAGCACCAACGCCGAAAGCAGCAACGACAACCAACGCACGTAGTGGGCAGCAAACATGGTGGACACGATATCCGGCAACGGAATGGACGAGTCGCAGGCAGCCCCGGTGCTAGCATCCGGCGCAACCCGCGGAGGCCAGCCTACCGCCCCCGACGATGTCCACGCTGAATGGAAGAAATCACCCGCTTCGGACGTATTGAACAGATGAAGGCCCCGGAAACCGTCCCCCCGATGCAGCAACGACTGTGCGAACTGCTGCCGCGGATGCGGCGATTCGCCCGCAGCCTCACCGGCCATCCGCAGGACGCGGACGACCTGGTGCAGATCGCGGTCGAACGCGCGCTGCTGCGATCGTCGCAGTGGCGCGAGGAGCAGGGCGGGCTGGAACCATGGCTGTTCGGCATCGTCCGCAACGCCTGGCTGGACGAGGCGCGCGCCCGCCAGCGACGTGGGCGGATGTTCGCCCCGGAAGAACAGGGCGAACACGTGGGCCATGCCCATGTCGACGCCCACGCGGTGGTGCTGTCGGTGGAGGCGGCGATGATGAAGTTGCCGGAGGAACAACGGGTCGCGGTGGCGCTGGTGCTGGTCGAGGGGCTGTCCTACAGGGAGGCCGCGGCCGCGCTGGACGTCCCGGTCGGCACCCTCACCAGCCGCCTCGCCCGCGGCCGCGACGCCCTGCAACGCATGCTTGGAGACACCCGCGAATGAAGGTATCCGACGAAACCCTGATGGCCTACGTGGACGGCGAGCTCGATGCCGAAGGCGTGGCCGCGGTCGAGCAGGCGATGCGCGAGGACCGGGCGTTGGCCAACGCCGTCGCCGCGCAACGCGGCTTGCGCCAGCGGCTGCAACAGACCTACGCACCGGTACTCGACGAGCCGGTGCCCGAACGGCTGCTCGCGGCGGCCAACGCCGGCGCCGCCCACGCGACCCCGGATGCCGAGACCACCGTGGTGCCGCTGCGCGCGTCCCGCGAGACCCGCATACCACGCCGCGGCTGGCGCTGGCCGGAATGGACCGCACTGGCCGCGTCGCTCGCGATCGGCGTTTTGGTCGCGCCTTGGCTGCGGCCGGACGCGCCGCCAGCGCTGCTGGAGATGTCCGGCGACGGCCTGGTCGCCCGCGCCGAACTCGCCCAAGCACTCGACAACCAACTGGCCAGCGAAGGCGCCGGGCCGGGGCCAGTCTCGGTCGGCTTGAGTTTCCGCGCCCGCGACGGCCACTACTGCCGCACCTTCGTGCTGGCACCGCCGCGCGCGGTCGCCGGGCTGGCCTGCCGCGCGGACGATGGCTGGCGCGTCAGCGCACTGGGCGAGGCCCCTCCCAGCGGTGGCGAGCTCCGGCTCGCATCGTCGCCGCTGCCGCCGGCGATACTGTCGGAAGTTGATGCGCGACTGCGGGGCGACCCGCTCGACGCGGCCGGCGAACGCCACGCCCGCGAGGCCGGCTGGCGTTAACCCGCATTCAACGGAGAATCGACTATCGTGGCAGGCCCATCGGGGATCAGATGCCGTTGAAACCTTCACTTGTCCCCGTGACCCACGGTTCCCCGCCACCCGTCGAGAACGCCGACTACCGCCTAATGGTGGAGTCGATCTCCGACTACGCGATCTTCCTGCTGGATCCTCACGGGCACGTGCGCTCCTGGAACGTCGGCGCGCAGAAGCTCAAGGGCTACCGCCCCGAGGAAATCATCGGCCGCAGCTTCGAAGTCTTCTACCCGCAGCAGATGATCGACATCGGCTTTCCCGCCAGGGAGCTGAGCGAGGCGGTACGGCTGGGGCGGTTCGAAGACGAGGACTGGCGCATCCGCAAGGATGGCAGCCGGTTCTGGGCCAGCGTCGTGATCACCGCGCTGTTCGACGAGAGCGGCCGGCATCGCGGGTTCGCCAAGGTCGCCCGCGACCTGACAGCGCGCCGCCGACACGAGGAAATGCTGCGTCGGAGCGAGGAGCGCTTCCGCCTGATCGTGGAAGGGGTCCGCGACTACGCCATTTTCATGCTCGACCCCGATGGCTATGTCGCCAGCTGGAACCTCGGCGCCCAGATCAACAAGGGGTATACCGCCGAGGAAATCATCGGCCAGCATTTTTCGGTGTTCTACCCGCAGGAAAAGATCGACGAAGGCTGGCCCGTGCAGGAATTGGAATACGCGCTGCGCGACGGACGCTTCGAGGACGAAGGCTGGCGTATCCGCAAGGACGGCAGCCGGTTCTGGGCGAGCGTGGTCATTACGTCGCTGTACGACGGACACGGCCGTCACTACGGCTTCGCCAAGGTCACTCGTGACCTCACCGACCGCTGTCGCATCGACACCCTGGAAACCCAGGAGCGCTATCTCTACCAGTTCCTCGCGCTGCTCGGCCACGAGCTGCGCAATCCGCTCGCGCCCATTGCCAATGCGGTGTCGATCATGCGGCTGGAGGAGTCCGTCTCCGAACCGATGCGCCGCACCCGCGACATCCTCGCCCGCCAGGTCGCGCACCTGGGGCGCCTGGTCGATGACCTGCTCGACGTAGGCCGCATCGTCACCGGCAAGGTCCACCTCGAACGCCAGCCGGTCGAAATGCAGCAGGTGGTGGCCGAAAGCGTGGAAGCAATGTCCTCGACGTTGCAGGCACGGAGCCACGGTCTTGAGGTGGAAGTGCCGCGGGAACCGCTGGTGGTGATGGGCGACCGCGTACGGCTGGTGCAGGTGCTCAACAACCTGCTGCACAACGCCGCCAAGTTCACTCCCGACGGCGGCCGGGTGTCGGTGACGCTGGTACCTCGCGGCGACCGCGTCGAATTGTCCGTCGCCGACAACGGGCCCGGTATCGCACCCGAGGAGCTGGCCTACGTCTTCAAGCTGTTCGCCCAGAGTGAGAAGAGCACCGTAGGACACCATGGCGGCCTGGGCATCGGCCTGAGCATGGTCCACCAAATGGTGCAGCGCCACGGCGGCGAAGTCAGTGCCTTCAGTAGCGGCGAGCCCGGCAAGGGCGTCGAGTTCGTGGTGCGGCTTCCGCTGATCCAGCGCGACGGGTAGCGGTCAGAACCAGTGCCGCGCGCGCCCGATGGCCAGCGCGATGATCCCCAGCAACAGCATTGCCCCCGCGGCCACCATGAACCCTGTGGTCTTGGTGTCGAAGAACGCGGCGTCGAAGTTCATCCCCAGTATCCCGGCCAGTACCGCGAGCATGCCCAGCACCACGGTCGCGAACGTCAGGATCGCCATCGACTTGTTGGTCTGCAGCGCGGCCTGGCTGCTGAACAATTCGAAGCTGCCCACCACCAGCTCACGGGCGTTTTCGACCACGTCCATCGCGCGCTCGAAATGGATGTCCAGCTTTTCGAAATGGCGGTCGGCATCCTTGCCCTCGGTCGGCCGGAAGTCCGGGCGCGACATGCCATCGAACACCACCCGGTGCTGCGCCAACATGCGGCGCAAGCGTGAGGCGCCCTTGCGCAACTGGCGCAACTGCGAGAGGCAATCGAGCTGGCGATCCGACAGGATGCTCACCTCCAGCCGTTCGATCTCCAGCTCGAAATCGCCCACCGCATCGAAGTAGGTCGACAGCTGCCAGTCCAGCAGCGCGACGGTGAAGCTCTCGGCCGACAGCGCGCCGACGTGCGAGTCGACATCCTCGCGGTTGCGTTGTTCGTCCAGGTGCTCCACCGGTTCGTCGTGGATGGTAAGCACGAAGCGCTTGCCCGCGATGATCGCCAGCACCACCCCCTTTGGCCGCGCCCGCGCCTCCCGGCGCGCCTTGGCGTCATCGTCCTGCCGATCCCGGGCGAGCGCCGCGACCCGGACCCAGAACACTTCGCCGTTCTTGCCCAGCGCCGGCTGGGTGACGTCCTTGGCGATCGCGGTTCGCGAGCGCGCGGGCAAATCGAACGCTTGCCACACCTTGTCCAGCATGTCGGAATCGGGTGCCCGCAAGTCGACCCAGAGCAATTGGGAGTCGTCCGGTTGCAACCCGGCGAGTTCGTCCAGCGCCAAGCGCCGGTCCTCGCCGTCGGCGTCGAACAGGATGGCGTAATGGCCGGTCGAAGCTGGCGGGTCGTTCGGCATGGCGGGATCGGGCGGGCGGACCGCGGGAACCCGACAATGTGCCGGGGTCAATAAAAGCAGGGTGAAGCACGCGCGGCGCGCGGGTGCGGGACGTCAAAGCTCGTTGTACTTCGTAATCCGCCCCTTCGACCGCGCCACCGGATACTTCTTCGCGTTGGCTTCCATCTTGCGCCACGCAGCATCCACCGGATCGATGCCCAGCTTGTCGGCCAGCTGCAACACGTAGATCAGCACGTCGGCCAGTTCCTCGGCGACCGGCCCGCGCTTGTCGCCCGGCAGATCGCGGCTCTGCGCCTCGGTCAGCCACTGGAAGTGTTCCAGCAGTTCGGCCGCTTCCACCGACAGCGCGGCGGCCAGGTTCTTCGGGGAGTGGAACTGCCCCCAATCGCGCTCGCGGGCGAATTCGCGCAGGGCGGTTTGCAGTGCATCGATGTCCTGACTCATGTGCGGGTCCCGGCGGTGTCCGGCTATCCTAAGCCCATGACCATCCCCTTCTCCCTCCAGCGTCTCGACCACGTGGTCCTGCGCGTCCGCGACGTGGCGGCGATGCAGGCGTTCTATTGCGATGTCCTCGGCTGCGCGGTCGAGAAGCGGCAGGAGGCGATCGGCCTGCTGCAACTGCGCGCCGGCGACTCGCTGATCGACCTGGTCGATGTCGAGGGCAAACTCGGGCGTATGGGTGGCGCCGCGCCGGGGGCGGAAGGCCGCAACATGGACCACCTGTGCCTGCAGGTGCTGCCGTTCGACCGCGAGACCATCGTCGCCCACCTGCAGGCGCATGGCGTGCAGGTGGGCGAGTTCGGTTCGCGCTACGGCGCGATGGGGGAGGGGCCGTCGCAGTACCTGTCCGATCCGGAAGGCAACGTGGTGGAGCTCAAGGGGCCGCCGGACTGACCGGCAGCGCGTCGTTCGCGTCCAGCGTCACTTCGAGCCCGAAGCCATCGGTGGTCTCGAACGGCGTGGGCGTGAAGCTCAGCACGACACGCCGGTTTTCCCTCTCGCCTTCCCAGCGATAGGTGCCGGCGCCCGGCATGCGGGTCCAACCGCCTTCGGACTGGATGCCTTCGATGATCAATTGCATCAGGGCGTCTCGAGTAGCCGGGCTGGTGACGTTGTAATGCATGCGCCATGCTCGCTCGTCCCCCACCGAGACGGTGCGATCGAACTCTGTGCCCTCGGGCCAGGCCACGCCCCGCAGCCCAGGCATGTAGCGGTCGGCCATGCGACTGCGCACGAAACCGCCTTTGGGCTGCCAGTCGTATTCCAGGTGCAGGGCAGTGCTGCGAGCCACGTCGGTACCGCGCAAACGGTCAACCACATGCAGGGCGGCATCAAGTCCGGATGACAGGCCAGCGGAAGTGATGATCTTGCCGTTGTCGGCCCAGCGCACGTCGCGAATCACGTTGATCTTGGGGTATTGCCGCGCGAGCTGATCGATGCGGGGCGTAAACGTCGTGGCTTTTAGCCCATCCAGCAGCCCGGCAGCACCAAGCACGTGCGCGCCGGTGCAGACCGACAGCACATGCTCGGCGTTTGCCGCGCGCGAGCGGATGAAGTCCAGCAGGGCCGGGTCCTGCTGCGCGTCGCCGACATCGCCGCCCGGCACCAGCAGCACATCGAACGCCGGGGCACTGGCGAAGTCATGGTCCGGGGTGACGCGAAGTCCCATCGCCGTGGTAATCGGCTTGCCGTCGCGCGTGAGGGTGACCACGCCGAACCCGGCCGTGCCAAAGACTTCGTAAGGACCGGCGAAGTCGATTATCTGCACGCCGTCGAACAACACGATTCCGACAGTCACTTCGGGCTGGGAAGTCGGCGCGTTCCCCGCAAAAGCCGGGCGGGTCAGTGCAGAAGAAAACATAAGGGCGAACACGATGCTGATTACCGCCACCGGACTACGCATGACTGATCTCCATATGACGCTTGGCCAAGTCCCATGATGGCGCCGCGCCACCGGCAGATGCGGACAAGCCGGTGGTCAATCCAGACACGTGGGCGGCGAGCGTCAGGCCGCGCTGAAGTGCTGCCGGTACTCGATCGGGCGGATGCCAAGTTGTTGCACGAACGCGCGCCGCAGCGATTCGCCGGAGGAAAAGCCACAGTCGATCGCGATCCGCTGGAGGCTCTTGCCGGTACTTTCCAGAAGCGGCTTGGCCTCTTCGACACGCAGGTGCTCGACGTATTTCTGCGGGGTCATGCCGAATGCGGCCTTGAACCGTCGGTTGAACTGGCGCGGGCTCATGTGCACTTGCTGCGCCAGCAGATCGACATCCAGCCGGGTGCGCAGATGGGCGCGGATCCAGTCGGCCAGTCGCGCGAAATGATCGGGCAGGTCAAGTTCGTCGAGTTGCCGGCTGAACTGGCTTTGTCCGCCCGAGCGTTTGCTGACCATCACCATGCGTTTGGCGACCTTTAATGCCAGCGGCTGGCCGTAGTCGGCGGCGACCATCGCCAGCGCGAGATCCATGCCGGCGGTGATGCCTGCGGACGTCCACACGTGTGCATCGCGAGTGTAGATGGCGTCGGGCAGGACCCGCACGCTGGGGTAGCGCAGCTTCAGTTCGGCCACATCGTCCCAGTGGGTGGTGGCTTGGCGGCCGTCGAGTACCCCGGCCTCGGCAAGCAGCAGCGCACCACTGCAGACCGACCCGATGCGACGGACTCGCGTAGCCGCCTGCCGCAACCACGCGAGCAGCCAGGTGTCTTCACGAACGCGGTCCAGCGAGTCGCCCATGCCACCGCTGACCAGCAGGGTGTCGACAGTCTCCTGCAGTTCGGCGCAGGTGATGTCGGGGAGGATGCGTATGCCCGAAGCGACGGTGATCGGCTGGGAGCTTCTGGCTACAACGCGCACTTCATACAGCGGCGGCTGACGCGGATCGTCTTCCTGGGCTTGTCGACTGGCGAGGGCGAATACCTCCATCGGGCCGATGATGTCGAGCGACTGGGCATCCGCATAGGCGAACATGCAGATCACGCGCGGCGAAGCGTTCACCGCCGTCACTGGACTGTCGGGATTCAACGAGTCCCCCGCGAATACAGGTCGATGATCTGCTCCACCGCGTCGCTGCAGACCTGGCAGTAGGCGTCGCTGCGGTCGAACATCAGGCATTGCATCTGCGGGCGGTAGTAGCCGGCCGCGGCGTAGTTGGCGCCCTCGAACGCACCGACGGCGTCCTTGTACGGTGCGTCGGCGAACAGCCGGTTGGTGTACGCGAGCTCTTCGCGGAACAGCGCTTCCATCTCCGACTCGGGCCGCTTGTCGGCGCGCAGCTGCGCGCGGGTCTTCTGGTACTCGCGTTGGTGGGCTTCGTACTCGGTCTTTGGCCACGGGGTCGGCACCGGCGTTTCGGCGCGCACGTGGTGGCCCCATTTCAACCGGGCCGGGTCGTGCAGGGCGGTGACGTTGGGTTCCCACGGTTCGACCTTGGCATCGGTGGGCGCGTAGGCCACCGGCGAGGTGTAGTACTCGTCGGCGAGACCGGCGAAGTGGTGGCTGAACTCGTGCACGAACAGGTAGTCGGCGAAGGCGTTGTCGGCCGCGGCGGTGCTGAACTGGCCGAAGATGCCGCCCCCGCCGTAGGTCCGGTTGTTGACCAGGATCTCGATGAACTCGTTGGGCGCGTGCTGGGCGATCTCGCGCAGCGCGCGGTTGTCGAGCGCGAGCACGTAGCGCTCGCTGCCGAAGATGTCGTAGCGCGCACCGAGCGCGGACGGCCGGTAGTCGCCGGTCGACGGACGCGAGATGCCAGACTGCGGGGTCGGCGCCATCAGTGCCCAGACGTTGAAGTCGGCGACGCGCTGCTTGAACGGGGCTACGGTGAACAGGTGGTCACTGAGGCGCTTGGCATCGGCGATGAACTTGTCGCGCTCGGCCTCGGTGTAGCCGTCGCCGAGTATCAGCAGGTCGACCTTGTGCGCCGAGGGGCCGTTGTCGCGGATCGCTACGGGCTCCAGTGTGGATGGCATGGTCGTGCGCTGGACGGTCAGGGCGGCGGGGTCGACGTCGATGCTCCAGACCGGCACGAAGGCGTTGGCGGCGTCGCGCTCGTGGATGCGCACGGTGACGGGCTTGGCCGGCGTCGGGAAACGCAACGACTCCTGGAAGCCACGCGATACGGTGCGGGCTTCCTCGGTGGTGCGCCATTCGGCGAATACGGTGCTGAAGCCGCGCGAGTACAGCAGCTCGCCGGTCGCGGCATCGAGCACTTCGAACCTGTTGTTGCCGCGGTTGCTGTCGTCGATCGGCCGCGCCGGATTGCCCGCCCACGGCAGTGGCTCGATGACGATGCGGTCGAGCGCGTAGTGCTGCTCGTCGGCATCGCCGGTGTGCATGTAGTCGAGCCGCATCGTCTGCGGCGCGTTGGAGACGGTCTCGGTCTGGCCTGCGGTCGCGGCGAACGCGAGCGGGAGGACGCACAGCAGGGCGAGACCAACGAGCAGTCGAGGGCACAGCCGAGTCGTGGTGTGGCGGATCATGGAATCACCCGGGTGATGGTTTCCCCGAGTCTATGGCCATGGCGCCGCGCGCGCTGCCTGGATCAGGATGCCGGCGCGGGCGACTCCCACGCATACGAGTCCATCGACAGCGTGTCGTAGGTCAGCCCGCCCTCGATCCTTCGTGCGCGGTCGTGTTCGTCGCTGGCGCCGAGCGCGACCAGCAGCGGCAGGTAGTGCTCCTCGGTCGGATGCGCGCGGGCCGCATGTGGTGCACGGCGGCGGTAGTCGACCAGCGCATCGATGTCGTTGCGGGCGACGGCGTCGGCGATCCAGTCGGCGAACTGCTGCGCGTACTCCGGGTCGTCGATGTGCTGGCGGAACTCGTACAGGTTGTGGGTCAGGCTGCCGGAGCCGACCACCAGCACCCCTGCATCGCGCAGCGGCGAGAGGGCGCGGCCGAGTTCGAGCGCGGCGTCGGTGGACAGGTCGTTGGGCATCGATATCTGGAACACTGGCAGGCGCGCGTCCGGCAGCAGGTGCCGCATCGGCACCCAGGCGCCGTGGTCGCGGCCGCGACGCGGGTCGAGCTCGACCTCGAAACCGGCGTCGCGCAACAGGCGCGCGGCCTCCGCGGCGTCGTCGGGGGCGCCCGGGGCGGGGTACTGCAACTCGTACAGAGGCGGCGGGAAGCCCCCGAAATCGTGGATGGTCTCCGGCTCGCTCGTGGCCAGCACGCGCACCTTGTGCAGCGTCTGCCAGTGCGGCGACACCATCAGCACCGCGCGCACGTCCCGCAGGCCGGCACCGAGCTGCTGCAGCTTCGGTCCGAGCAGGCCGGGCTCCAGCGCGAACATCGGCGAGCCGTGGGAAATGAAGAGGGCGGGGGTGCGGGTCATGGCGATCTCTGCGGGTCTCTGTGTGGCGTGGGGAAGCGCGCGGCCGGGGGCAGCCGCGTGCCGGGTGCCGTTGGCGGTCAGGCCTTCGGCTGGGTGATCGAGTAACGGCCGCCGCCGAGCAGGGCGACCACGACCGCGGTCGCGAGCAGGTACACCGGGTATTCCCAGCCGCCACCGGCGTTGGAGAAGCTCCAGCCGGCGCTGGCGTGCGGGATGATCGAGCCGGCCAGCATCGGCAGCGTCAGCAGCGCGATGAGGCGGTGTCGGTGGTGGTGGCTTGGGCGGCGGTGGCCGCGAGGGGAAGGGTGGCCGCGTTCATGGTGGTTGCCTGTTGTCTGGTGGGCGGATGGGCGCCCTGCATTGCCGGGCACGGGTCAACTTTATTGGCAACCTCATCTGTGATAAATAGCGTTAACAGTGACTTACTGTCTCTATATTCGAGACAAAGAGGCGGTGATGGACAAGGTCCAGGAAATGGCGAGCTTCGTGGCGGTGGTCGATGCGGGCAGCTTCGTCGGCGCGGCCGAGGCGCTGGGGCTGTCGAAGGCGGCGGTCTCGCGCCATGTCGGCGAGCTGGAGAAGCGGCTCGGCGTGCGCCTGCTGCAACGCACGACCCGGCGTCTGTCGCTGACCGCCGAGGGCCAGCAGTTCCAGCTGCGCTGCCGCGACCTGCTCGCGGCGATCAACGAGGCCGAATCCGAATTGAGCTCGCGCAGCGGCGAGACGCACGGCCAGTTGCGGATCAACGCGCCGCTGACCTTCGGCGTGCTGCACCTGGCGCCGCTATGGGGCCGGTTCGCCCAGGCGCATCCACGGGTGGCGCTGGACATCACCCTGAGCGATCGGATGGTCGACCTGGTCGACGAGGGCTACGACCTGGCGGTGCGCATC
The DNA here is from genome assembly GCF_036663935.1 of Novilysobacter erysipheiresistens. Taxonomy (NCBI): domain Bacteria; kingdom Pseudomonadati; phylum Pseudomonadota; class Gammaproteobacteria; order Lysobacterales; family Lysobacteraceae; genus Novilysobacter; species Novilysobacter erysipheiresistens. Next base: position 464,458 of record NZ_JAXGFP010000002.1, on the reverse strand, counting down.
AGCACGCTGCCCAGTTCCAACCTGGTCAGCCGCCGGCTGGCGACCACGCGCATCGTGCTGTGCGCTTCGCCCGGATACCTCGCCGAGCACGGCACGCCGGTGCATCCGCACGAACTGGCCGCGCACCGGATCATCGGCTACAGCTACTGGGCGACACGGGACGCGTGGCAGTTCGATGGCCCCGAAGGCCCGGTCACGGTACGTATCCGCCCGATCCTGCACGCCAACAACGGTGACACCTGCCGCGCGGCCGCGCTCGACCACCAGGGCGTGATCCTGCAGCCCGACTTCATCGTCGGCGACGACCTGCGCAGCGGCGCGCTGGTCGAGCTGATGCCGGAGTACCGCTCGATCGAGCTCGGCATCCACGTCGTCTACCCCACCCGCAAGCAGCTGCCGCTGCGGGTGAGGCGGATGGTGGACTTCCTGGTGGAGGCGTTCGCCCATCCGTCGTGGGTGCAGGCGGGGCGGTGAGCCGTCCAGACACCGCGCTCTGTCGTTGCAGGCCAACCTGGGGGTTCACATCGGTTTCCGCACCGTCTTCGTACCTTCGGGTGAGTCCTCTCCCCGGGAGCCACCATGTCCGACGAAATCCCCAAGACCCCGCTCGACCACGTCACCGACCTGGCCACCCAGCTCAAGGAAATGCGCCATTACTCGAAAAACAACGTCGAGTTGCTCACCGCGCAGTGGCTGAAGTTCGACGAGGGCAAGCTGAAGAAGCTCGGCGAGTCGAAAACGATCGAGGATCTGATGACGCGCCAAGGCGAATTTCACGACGCGCTGGAGGCAGCGATTGCCGAGCTCGACGAACTGGCCGAGGAGCTCAAGCCGCCGCCGGAAGAACCGTGAGCCCCACCGACGTCGCTGTCGACGCAAAAAAAAAAAACGGGCCGCATCAGCGGCCCGTTTCCATTGCAACGTTTACGCGGCGTACTACGCCACGTTCGGCTCACTGAACGCCTCGATCTCGCCCTCGAACTCGTTGATCGGCACGCAGCTGCAGAACACGTTCTTGTCGCCGTAGACGTTGTCGACGCGCGCGACCGGCGGCCAGTACTTCTGCTGCTTCAGCACCGCCAGCGGGAACGCCGCCAGCTCGCGCGGGTAGGCGCGGGTCCACTCCGACGCCGACACCTGCGCGGCGGTATGCGGGGCGTGCTTGAGCGGGTTGTCCTCGCGGTCGAGCTTGCCGTCCTCGATCGCGCGGATTTCCTCGCGGATCTCGATCATCGCGTTGATGAAGCGGTCCAGCTCGTGCATCGACTCGCTCTCGGTCGGCTCCACCATCAGCGTGCCGGCGACCGGGAAGCTGAGGGTCGGTGCGTGGAAGCCGAAGTCGATCAGGCGCTTGGCGACATCCTCGGCCGACACGCCGGTGGCCTTCTCCAGCGGGCGCAGGTCGAGGATGCATTCGTGCGCGACCAGCCCATTGCGGCCGGTGTACAGCGTCGGATAGTGCGGAGCGAGACGCCTGGACACGTAGTTGGCGTTGAGCATCGCCAGCTGGGTCGCCTTGCGCAGGCCCTGGGTGCCCATCAGGGTGATGTACATCCAGCTGATCGGCAGGATCGAGGCGCTGCCGAAGGTGGCCGCCGACACCATCGCGCCGTCGCCGACGCCTTCCGTGCGCACGCCGCCGAAAGCCTTGGGCAGGTACGGCGCGAGGTGCGACTTGACCGCGCATGGGCCGACACCCGGACCGCCGCCGCCGTGCGGGATGCAGAAGGTCTTGTGCAGGTTGAGGTGCGACACGTCCGAGCCCCACTTGCCGGGCTTGGCCAGGCCGACCAGGGCGTTCATGTTGGCGCCGTCGGTGTACACCTGACCGCCGTGCTGGTGGACGATCTCGCAGATCTCGACCACGTCCTCCTCGAACACGCCGTGGGTGGACGGGTAGGTCATCATGATCGCGGCGAGGCGGTCGCTGTATTTCTCGGCCTTGGCGCGGATGTCGGCGACGTCGACGTTGCCATTGGCGTCGCACTTGGTCACCACCACCTTCATCCCGCACAGCTGCGCCGACGCCGGATTGGTGCCGTGGGCGGACTCGGGGATCAGGCAGATGTCGCGCTGCTCGTCGCCGCGCGCGCGGTGGTAGGCGCGGATCGCCAGCAGGCCGGCGTACTCGCCCTGGGCGCCGGAGTTGGGCTGCAGGCTGACGTTGTCATAGCCGGTGATCTCCACCAGCATCGCCTCCAGGCCCTCGATCAGTTCCTTGTAGCCTTGCGCCTGTTCGGCCGGCGCCAGCGGATGGAGGTTGGCGAACTCCGGCCAGGTGACCGGGATCATCTCGGCGGTGGCATTGAGCTTCATCGTGCAGCTGCCGAGCGGGATCATCGTGCGATCCATCGCCAGGTCCTTGTCGGACAGGGCGCGCATGTAGCGCAGCATCTCGTGCTCGCTGTGGTGGGTGTTGAACACCGGGTGGGTCAGGAACTTCGACTCGCGCCGCAGGGCGGTCGGCAGGGCGTCGGCGGTCGCGGCATCCAGCGCGTCGATGTCGGTAACCTCGGCGCCGAACAGCCCGGCGATCGCGACCACGTCCTCGCGGGTGGTGGTCTCGTCGAGGCTGATGCAGAGGCTGGCGTCGTCGATCGTGCGCAGGTTGATGCGCGCGGCCTTGGCGTTGGCGTGGACCGCAGCGGCGTCGATGTTGCTGACGTACAGGGTGTCGAAATAATCGCCATCGACATGCGCGCCGACGCCACGCAGCGCGCCGGCGAGGATCGCGGCGAGGCGATGCGTGCGGCGGGCGATGCGGGTGAGTCCTTCGGGACCATGGTAGACCGCGTACATCGACGCCATCACCGCCAGCAGCACCTGCGCGGTGCAGATGTTGGAGGTCGCCTTCTCGCGGCGGATGTGCTGCTCGCGGGTCTGCAGGGTCAGCCGGTAGGCGTTGTTGCCCTCGACGTCGAGCGAGACGCCGATCAGGCGACCCGGCATCGAGCGCTTGTAGGCGTCGCGGCAGGCCATGAACGCCGCGTGCGGGCCGCCGAAACCGAACGGCACGCCGAAGCGCTGGGTGTTGCCGACCACGATGTCGGCGCCCCATTCGCCCGGCGCCTTGAGCAGGGTCAGCGCGAGCAGGTCGACCGCGACGCAGACCAAGCCCTGGCGCGCGTGCACCGCATCGCTGATGGCCTGGTAGTCGGCGCTCGCACGGCCGAGGGTGTCGGGGTACTGCAGCAACACGCCGAACGACTCGACGCTGGCGGCATCGGCCTCGTCACCAACCACGACCTCGATGCCGATCGGCTCGGCGCGGGTGCGCACCACTTCGATGGTCTGCGGGTGCACGCCGTTGGAGACGAAGAACACGTCCGACTTCGACCGGGCCGAACGCTTGGCCAGGGTCATCGCCTCGGCCGCGGCGGTCGCCTCGTCGAGCAGCGACGAGTTGGCGATCTCCATGCCGGTCAGGTCGGCGCACATGGTCTGGAAGTTGATCAACGCTTCCATCCGGCCTTGCGAGATCTCCGCCTGGTACGGCGTGTAGGCGGTGTACCAACCCGGGTTCTCAAGGACGTTGCGCAGGATGACGTTCGGGGTGTGCGTGCCCGAGTAGCCCTGGCCGATGAAGCTGCGGAACACCTCGTTGCGGTCGGCGATCGCGCGGATCTTGGCGATGGCCTCGACTTCGCTGATGGCCCTTGGCAGAGCGAGCGGCTCGGGCGAGCGGATCGAGGCGGGCACGATGGCGTCGGTGAACGACTCCAGCGAGTCGTGCCCGACCGTGCGCAGCATCTGCGCGACCTCGGTGTCGTTGGGGCCGATGTGGCGCTCGATGAACGCGGCGTGGTGCTCGAGCGAGCGCAGGGTGTCGCGGCTGGCGGGGCTGTTTGTCATGGCAAGGAGTCCGGGTAGGGCGTCCGAAAGCTACGTGCGGTGCCGCACGCAAAGGCGCCCCTCTGTCCTTTTGCCTGAGAGTTTCGGAAGCGTGCTCCGTGACGGCAGCGGGGGAGGGTCGCTTCACGCACCTTCGGCGCCGGATTCAACCGGTCTCTCCAGAGTTTTTCCATCCGGTGGTTCTTGGGCCTGAGCGATTACGGGCGTTGCGCCTTCGGCAGCGGCCATGCCGTTCAGGCATGGGTCGCTTCTCCCACCGGGTGGGTGTCACCGCGCGATTATAGGCCCCGGGCGTCGCGAACCCAATGGTGCTCCGGGGGCTGTCCAGCCTTTGTAGGAGCGGCTTTAGCCGCGATCTGGAACCGGTGCGGGCGAACGATTCCACGATCGCGGCTAAAGCCGCTCCTACAAAAGCCCCGGCGGGCGAGGCTTCGCGGCGCTATGACATCGGGTTCGGCGGCGCCTGCGGATCGCCGGGCAGCGGGATGAACTCGCCGTCGTCCAAATCCGGCAGCTTCATCCGGCCGGCGCGCCAGTCGGCCTTGGCCTGCTCGATCCGCTCCTTCGACGACGACACGAAATTCCACTCGATGAAGCGTTGGCCCAGCGGCTCGCCGCCCAGCAGCATCAGCAGGCTGGGTTGCACCGCGCGGACCGTCGCCGCGCCGGCCTTGAACACCAGCATCTGGCCGGGCCCGTGGCGCTGGCCGTCGACTTCGACCTCACCCTGCACCACGTAGGCGGCGCGTTCGGCGTATTCGTCGGGGAGTGCAACCGTGGCGCCGGCGTCCAGTTCGCAGTGCAGGTAGAACAGCGGCGAATGGGTCTTCACCGGTGATACCAGGCCCCAGGCCTTGCCGGCGACCAGCCGTGCGCGCAGGCCTCCATCATCGAGTCGCGGCAACGCGGTGTCGTCGTAGTGGTCGAACGTCGGGTCGGTTTCCTCTTTGGCCTCCGGCAGCGCCACCCAGCTCTGGATGCCGTGCATCGGCCCGCCATGGGCGCGGGCCTGCTCGAAACGCTCGGAATGGGTGATGCCGCGGCCGGCGGTCATCCAGTTGACCTCGCCGGCGCGGATCGGCTGCTCGGAACCGACGCTGTCGCGGTGCATCATCTCGCCGGCGAACAGGTAGGTGATGGTCGACAGGCCGATGTGCGGGTGCGGGCGCACGTCGATCTCGCGCGGGATGCCCGGCGGGAAGTCGGTCGGCCCGATGTGGTCGAAGAAGATGAAGGGCCCGACCATCCGGCGCCCGCGCACGGGCAGGATCCGGCCCACCTCGAAACCGCCGCCCAGGTCCTTGCGGCGTTGGTCGATCACCATGTCCAGCATCGGCATTCCTCCGTCGGTTCTGTCGTCAGGGACTAGCCTTCGCCCATGCCCTCGGCAGGCTCGGGTGCGGCACCGGCGCGGACCTTGTCCTCGATTCGCTGGCCGACACCGGGGTCGATGTTCTTCCAGTATTCGAGCGCACGCTCCAGCACCGGGCTGCGCACGCCGCCGAGCAGGCTGGCGGCGACCTGGTCGACCAGCGCGTCGCGCTCGGCGTCGCCCAGCACCTCGCGTACCAGCGTGCCGGGCTGGCCGAAGTCGTCGTCATCAGCGTGCAGGGTGTAGGCGCTGCGCACCATCTCGCCGTCGGCCTCCCAGCCGTCCGCCACCGGCCCGGTCTCGTCGGCCCACGGGCGGCCGCCGCTGTTGGTGGCGTGCACCGGGGCGTTGCCGCTGTGGTGGTAGGCCATCTGGCCGTCGAACATGTAGCTGTTGACCGGGCACTTGGGCTGGTTGACCGGCAACTGGTGGAAGTTGGTGCCGATCCGGTTGCGCTGCGCATCGGCGTAGGCGAACGCGCGGCCCAGCAGCATCTTGTCCGGCGACAGGCCGATGCCCGGCACCGTGTTGCCCGGCGAGAACGCGGCCTGCTCGATCTGCGCGAAGAAGTTCTCCGGATTGCGATTGAGGGTCATCCGGCCGACCTTGATCAACGGGTAGTCCGCATGCGGCCAGACCTTGGTCAGGTCGAACGGGTTGAAGCGGTAGTTCTTGGCGTCGGCGTACGGCATCACCTGCACCGACAGAAACCAGCTCGGGTGGTCGCCGCGCTTGATGGCATTGAACAGGTCGCCGCGGTGGAAGTCCGCGTCCTGCCCGGCCATCTGCGCGGCCTCGGCGTTGCTGAAGTACTCCATGCCCTGCTCGGTATGGAAGTGGTACTTGACCCAGAACTTCTCGCCGGCCGCGTTGATCCACATGTAGGTGTGCGAGCCGTAGCCGTTCATGTGGCGCCAGGTGCGCGGCAGGCCGCGGATGCCCATGACGTAGGTGACCTGGTGCGCGGTCTCCGGGTTGTTGGTCCAGAAGTCCCACTGCATGTGGTTGTCGCGCAGGCCGGAGTCGGGCAGGCGCTTCTGGCTGCGGATGAAGTGGGGGAACTTCATCGGGTCGCGCACGAAAAACACCGGGGTGTTGTTGCCGACCAGGTCGTAGTTGCCCTCATCGGTGTAGAACTTCAGCGAGAAGCCGCGCACGTCGCGCCAGGTGTCGGGGCTGCCCTGCTCGCCGGCGACGGTGGAGAAGCGGGCGAGCATCTCGGTGCTCGCGCCCGGCTGGAACAGGGCCGCCTTGGTGTACTTCGACACATCCCCGGTGGTCTCGAACACGCCGAATGCGCCGGCGCCCTTCGCGTGCGGCTGGCGCTCGGGCACCTTCTCGCGGTTGAAGTGGGCCATCTGCTCGAGGAAGTGCACGTCGTGCAGCAGGATCGGGCCGTCCGGGCCGATCGTCAGCGAGTTGCGGTCGCTGGGCGCGGGGGCGCCGGTGCCGGTGGTCGAACCGCTCGGATGCTTCGGATCGTTCGTGCTCATGGGGGCTCCTTGGTGGCGGCGGCTGCCGGGACGCACAAAGATTGCCTTTGTCTATCGATTTACTCCATTCGATTTATCTTATGGATCCGATAGGCGGTGCCTTGCCGTACGTCCTGGCCATTGAACGTGGGCACCAGGAACCATAGCCGCATTTGTCGCGGCTTTATGTATCGCTCGCCGAAGGTTGCTCGTCGGTCGCACAGTGCGCTGTGTACCAACTGCCCAGCACGTCGACATCGCGCTGGTAGGGCTCCGACTCGGCCATGGCCCCGATGACCTCGGTGCTCTGGCCTTTCACCTTGTCCAGCCGGTCGGCGATTCTCAGGTACGCATCGCGCAGCGTGGGCTGGCCGGCATCGTCGAGCGGCAGCGCCCCGGCGCTGTCGCGCATGCCCTGCAGCAGCCCGGCGGTCTCCGGCGTGACCTTGGCGACACTGATCGGGCCGATGCTCGCACCGAGTGCCGCCCCATGCACGGTGATGCAATCCCTGGCCTGTTCGAGGCCCGTGGACCAGTTGGTGAGCTTGTCCTCGCCGTCCTCCATGAAGCCGCAGGCGGCGAGCGGCAGGAGCAGGGCGAGGGCGGTGAGGTGGCGGTGGTGTAAGCGCATGGGTCTTCCCTGAGCCGGAGTGGTACCCAGTGTCGGGGACGGGTGGCCGTGGCTCAACCGGGGCTCGCGGCCCAGCCGGTAAGATCATGCGCTTTCCAACACCTTCGGCGTCCCCGGATCCATGGCAATCAAGAAATCCGAACTCTATTCCTCGCTCTGGGCCAGTTGCGATGCCCTGCGCGGTGGCATGGACGCCAGCCAGTACAAGGATTACGTCCTCGTCCTGCTGTTCATCAAGTACGTCAGCGACAAGTACGCCGGCCAGCCCTACGCGCCGATCACCATCCCCAAGGGCGCCAGCTTCGCCGACATGGTCGCGCTCAAGGGCAAGAACGACATCGGCGACCAGATCAACAAGAAGATCATCGCGCCGCTGGCCGAGGCCAACCGGCTGTCGGATCTGCCGGACTTCAACGATGCCGGCAAGCTCGGCACCGGCAAGGAGATGGTCGACCGCCTGACCGACCTGATCTCGATCTTCCAGAACAAGGCGCTGGACTTCTCCAGGAATCGCGGTGACGGCGACGACATCCTCGGCGACGCCTACGAATACCTGATGCGCCACTTCGCAACCGAGAGTGGCAAGAGCAAGGGCCAGTTCTACACCCCGGCCGAAGTCAGCCGGATCATGGCGCAGGTGCTGGGCATCCGTGAGGCCGCCACCACCAACGCCACCACCGTGTACGATCCCACCTGCGGGTCCGGCTCTTTGCTGCTGAAGATCGCCGACGAGGCGCGCAACAAGCTGACCTTGTATGGCCAGGAGAAGGACGCCGCCACCGCCGGCCTGGCTCGGATGAACATGATCCTGCACGACAACGCCGAGGCGCAGATCGTCCAGGGCAACACACTCACCGACCCCAAGTTCACCGACGACGGCGCACTACGCACCTTCGATTACGTGGTCGCCAACCCGCCGTTCTCCGACAAGCGCTGGAGCACCGGCCTCGACCCGCTCAACGACCCGTTCAAGCGTTTCGACGGCTTCGGCGCACCGCCCGCCAAGCAGGGCGACTACGCCTACCTGCTGCACATCGTGCGCTCGCTCAAATCGAATGGGCAGGGTGCCTGCATCCTGCCGCACGGCGTGCTGTTCCGCGGCAACGCCGAGGCCGACATCCGCCGCAACCTGATCCGCAAAGGCTACATCAAGGGCATCATCGGCCTGCCGGCCAACCTGTTCTACGGCACCGGCATCCCCGCCTGCATCGTCGTCATCGACAAGCAGGACGCCCACGCAAGGAAGGGCATATTCATGGTCGACGCCAGCGCCGGCTTCATGAAGGACGGGCCGAAGAACCGCCTGCGTTCGCGCGACATCCACCGCATCGTCGACGTGTTCGGCAAGCGCGCCGACGTGGCCAAATACGCCCGCATGGTCCCGCTGGCCGAGATCGAAGCCAACGGCTACAACCTCAACCTGCCGCGCTACATCGACAGCCAGCCGCTGGAAGACCGGCAGGACATCGACGGCCACCTCAACGGTGGCATTCCACTGGCGGATGTCGATGCGCTGCAAGCGTATTGGGATGTCTGCCCGCAACTGCGCCAGGCGTTGTTCGCGCCCAGCCGCCTCGGCTACGTCGACCTCGCCGTGGACAAAGCGACGATCAAGCCGGCCATCCATCAGCACCCGCAGTTCGCCACCTTCATTGACGGCATGGCCGGCCACTTCGATGGCTGGCGCACGCGCAGCGCCGCCACGCTCAAGGCGCTGCAAGCGGGTTGCCACCCCAAGGACATCATCGGCAGCCTGTCCGAGGACCTGCTGACGCACTACCACGGCCAGCCGCTGATCGACGCCTACGCGGTCTACCAGCACCTGATGGACTACTGGGCGCAGACCCTGCAGGACGACGCCTACCTGATCGCCGCCGATGGCTGGAAGGCGAGCACCTACCGCGTCATCGAGCAGAAGAAGAACAAGGACGGCAAGGTCACCAGGGAGGTCGACAAGGGCTGGGCCTGCGACTTGGTGCCCAAGGCGCTGGTCGTGGCGCGCTACTTCGCCGCCGAGCAGGCCGCCATCGACCAACTCGTCGGCGAACTGGATGCCGTCGAAGCCAACCAGAGCGAGATGGAGGAGGAGCACGGTGGCGAGGATGCCGCATTCGCCGGCTTCGACAGGATCAACAAGGGCGCGATCAACGAGCGCCTTGCCGAGATTGGCGACGATGCGGAGGCCGCCGATGAGCTCAAGGTACTCCAGTCCTGGCTCAAGCTGGACCGTGAAAAAACTGCGCTGAAGAAGCGGATCAAGGACGCGGAAGCCGAACTCGACACGGCTGCCTACAACCAGTATCCGAAACTCACCGAAGCCGAGATCAAGACGCTGGTGGTCGACGACAAATGGCTGGCGACGCTGGACGCCGCCATACACGGCGAGATGGACCGCATCAGCCACGGCCTGACCCGCCGGGTGAAGGAGCTGGGCGAACGCTATGACGCCCGGTTGCCACAACTGATCGGTCGCGTGGACGAGTTGCAAGCCAAGGTGGATGCGCATCTGCAACGGATGGGCTTCGCATGGGCGTGAGGGAGGCCAGCGCGGTCTATGCCGACCTTTCGTTGGTCGAGGCTGATGGGGTTGATGCGATACGGCCAGGGTACAAGCAGACCGAAATCGGGGTGATTCCGGAGGATTGGAGCATTTCCACGGTCGGTAAGGAGTTTTCGATCCAACTCGGGAAAATGCTCGATGCGGAAAAGAATCATGGTGTGCCAAAGCCGTTCATCGGGAATCGAGCCGTTCAATGGGGGCAAATTGATCTGTCCAGCATTGGCAGCATCAAGCTGACATCTGCTGATCTCCAGCGCTACCGGCTTCGTGAAGGTGATTTGTTGGTCTGCGAGGGCGGAGAAGTTGGGCGTTCTGCTGCTTGGAGGGCGCCTGTCGACGAATGCTATTACCAGAAGGCGCTCCATCGATTGCGTCCGAAGCGTGGTTATGACGTCAGCGTGATGCTGAATGTCCTTTTTATGCATGCGTCAAGCGGTTTGCTCCAAAATTACGTCACCCAAACCAGCATTGCTCATCTCCCAAAAGAAAAGTTTGAACTCGTTCCGATTCCGCTTCCCAGCAAAGTCGAGCAGGAAGCCATCGCTGATGCCTTGAACGATGCGGACGCGTTGATCGAATCGCTGCAACAGCTCATCGCCAAGAAGCGCCAGATCAAGCAAGGCGCCATGCAGGCCTTGCTCACCGGCCAACAGCGCCTGTCGGGCTTCGCCAAAGCATGGGCATCGACACGACTGGGCGATGTAGTCAGCTTTTACAAAGGTAAGGGTCTTCCCAAGAGCGCGCTCGATCCATTTGGCGCACAGCCTTGTATCCACTACGGGGAGTTGTTTACGCGGTACGGCGAGACGATCCATAAAACAATCAGTCGCACGAATCTCACAGGGGATTGCTTCCGATCCAATGCCAATGATGTCGTGATGCCGACGTCGGATGTAACTCCAACCGGCTTGGCTAGGGCGAGCTGCGTTGACCTGGATGGGGTCATTCTTGGTGGTGACATACTCGTGATTCGAGCGGATTCACGGCTCATGAGTGGCACTTTCCTGAGCTACGTCATTCGCCATGAGCAAGAGCAGATTTTGCAGCTTGTCACCGGAACTACGGTGTTTCACCTGTATGCGTCAGATATGAGGAAATTCACGTTTCCGATGCCCACATTAGACGAGCAGAAAGCGATTGTGGGAGTGCTGGATAGCGTGGAAGCCGAAATCACCGCACTCGAAACCCGCCTGAGCAAAACCCGCGAGATCAAGCAGGGCATGATGCAGGCGCTGCTGACCGGCGCTATCCGGTTGCCGCTGGCGGAGGTCGCATGAACGCCCGGGGCGGTCCAGAGTGGGCGAGTTGCGACGGGGAGCGGAACCGCGTAAGTTTTACCCCAGTAAAACATTGAGTCGAGGCCTTCGCCATGACCTGCACCGCAATCCTCCGCCAATCCGGTGGATCCATCATCCTCTCGATCCCCAAGACCATCGCCCAGACTCTGGCGGTGGAGGTTGGCTCGGTGGTCGAACTTGCCGTGGAGGGTCGCCGCCTGTCGGTGACCCCGGCGCGCCGCAGCCTGGCCGACCGCCTGGCCGCCAGCCCGACATCGCCGGAGGCCTGGCAACGCGATGACGCGTCCCTGCACGACGGCCCGGTCGGGCGCGAACTGCTGTGAGCCACGGCATCCCAAGGAGGGGAGACATCCTGCAACTGAGCCTGGACCCGACCCACGGCAAGGAGATCCGCGGTTCGCGACCGGTGCTGGTGCTGTCGGCCGATGCCTTCAACAAGGCTTCGGGTCTGCTGCTGGTGGCGCCGATCACCCAGGGCGGGACGGCGGCCCGCGAGACCGGCTTCAGCGTGACCTTGATGGGGGCGGGTACGGCGACCCAGGGCGTGGTGTTGTGCGATCAGACCCGCACGGTCGACGCGCGCGCGCGCAGCTTCAAACGGGTCGAAAAGGCGCCTGCGGCGCTGGTGCAGGAAGCGCTGGACGCGGTACGTTCGATTCTGGAGTGACCCGTGGATACCGGTGCGACCGGGCGGCGGGACAGGGGAGCAGCGACATGGATCTGATCGGCAAGCCCGAACGTGCCACCCAGCGCCGCGTGATCGCGTTGTTCCGCGATGAGCTGGATTACCGCTTTCTGGGCGACTGGTCAGACCGGCCCGGCAACCGCAATGTCGAGGATGATTTTCTGACGGCATGGCTGGCGGGGCGCGGCCACAGCCCGGCGCAGATCGGCATGGTGCTGCACAAGCTGCACACCGAGGCCGACAACCCCAACCGCAGCCTGTACGACAACAACAAGGCGGCGTACTCGCTGCTGCGCTACGGCGTGCAGGTGCAGGCCGAGGTCGGCAAACCCACCGAGACCGTGGCACTGATCGACTGGACTGCGCCGGACAACAACGACTTCGCCATCGCCGAGGAAGTGACCCTCAAGGGCGGGCTGGAGCGCCGGCCGGACCTGGTGCTGTACGTCAACGGCATCGCCGTCGGCGTGATCGAGTTGAAGAACAGCCGGGTCAGCCTGGGCGATGGCATTCGCCAGAGCCTGTCCAACCAGGAGTCGATGTTCAACGCCGGGTTCTTCAGCACAGTGCAGTTCGTGTTCGCCGGCAATGACAGCGAGGGCCTGCAATACGGGGCCATCAAGACCCCGGAGAAGTTCTTTCTGAAGTGGAAGGAAGACGAAGCCGACAACGACGGTTACAAGCTCGACAAGTATCTGCGTCGGATGTGTCGCAAGGATCGGCTGATCGAGTTGATGCACGACTTCGTGCTGTTCGACGGCGGCATCAAGAAGTTGCCGCGGGTGCATCAATACTTCGGCATCAAGGCCGCGCAGCAGCACGTGCGCCAGCGCCGCGGCGGCATCATCTGGCACACCCAGGGCAGTGGCAAGAGCATCGTGATGGTGCTGTTGGCGAAGTGGATCCTGGAGCACAACGCCAATGCGCGGGTGGTGGTGATCACCGACCGCGACGAGCTGGACAAGCAGATCGAGCGGGTGTTCCGCGATGCGGGCGAGAACATCGCCCGCACCGGCAGCGGCCGCGAGTTGATGCGCCAGTTGGGGCAGGCTACGCCGCGGCTGCTGTGCTCGCTGGTGCACAAGTTCGGCCGCAAGGACGTGGACGACTTCGAGGCCTTCATCAAGGAGCTGCAAGCCCAGCCCAGCCAGACGGTGGGCGAGGTGTTCGTGTTCGTCGACGAATGCCACCGCACGCAAAGCGGCCGCCTGCATCGGGTCATGAAGGCGATGATGCCCAACGCGGTGTTCATCGGCTTCACCGGCACGCCGCTGCTGAAGAAGGACAAGCAGACCAGCCTGGAAGTGTTCGGCGGCTACATCCACACCTACAAGTTCAGCGAGGCGGTGGAGGACGAGGTGGTGCTGGATCTGGTCTACGAGGCCCGGGACATCGACCAGCGGCTGACATCTCAAAAGAGCGTGGACGAGTGGTTTGAGCTTGTGTCCAAGGAGTTGAACGACTGGCAGAAGGACGAGCTGAAGAAGACCTGGGGCACGATGCAGCGCGTACTCAGCAGCGAGTCGCGGATGCGAAAGGTGGTTCAGGACATCGTGCTGGATTTTCGCAAGCGTCGCCGGCTCAATGATGGCCGTGGCAACGCGATCCTGGTGGCCTCGAGCATCTTCGATGCCTGCAAGTACTTCACCTTGTTCCAGCAGACCCCATTCAAGGGCCGCTGCGCGGTGGTGACGTCCTACAACCCGCAGGCGAAGGACATCACCAAGGAAGAGGTCGGCGCCAACAGCGAGACCGACAAGCAGTTCATCTACAACACCTACACCGAATTGCTGGCCGACGTGGACCCCTTGCCCGGGATGGGCAAGACCGAGACCTACGAGGAGCGCGCCAAGAAGCTGTTTGCCGACGAGCCGGCCAACATGAAGCTGCTGGTGGTGGTCGACAAGCTGCTGACCGGCTTCGATGCACCGCCCTGCACCTACCTGTATATCGACAAGTCGATGCAGGACCACGGCCTGTTCCAGGCAATCTGCCGGACCAACCGGCTCGATGGCGAGGACAAGGACTTCGGCTACATCGTCGACTACAAGGACCTGTTCAAGAAGCTGATCAACGACAAGGGCACCGGTGCCTTGCAGGTGTATTCGTCCGAGCTGGACCACAGCGCCGGTGGCGCCGACCCGGAGGTTCTGTTGCAGGACCGCATGAAGAAGGGGCGGGAGCGGCTGGACCAGGCGCTGGAGCAGTTGTCATTGCTGTGCGAGCCGGTCGAGCCGCCGCGGTCTGAGCTGCAGTTCATCCACTATTTTTGTGGCAACACCGAGATCCCGTCGGACCTCAAGGCGCGCGAGCCGCAGCGGGTGGCCTTGTACAAGGCGGTCGTGTCGCTGGTGCGTGCCTGGGCCAATATCGCCGACGAGCTGGAGTTGGCCGGCTATGACGCGGCCGACACGACGCGGATCAAGGCCGACATGGATCGATACATCGCCTTGCGCGAGACGATCCGTCGGGCCAGCGGCGAGTCGCTCGACCTGAAGCCGTTCGAAGCGGACATGCGCCACTTGCTGGACACCTACATCACCGCCGACGAGCCGCGGAAGATTTCGCCGTTCGAGGATGTCGGGCTGCTGGAATTGATCGGCCGGATGGGCATCATCGACGCAACGGCGACGTTGCCGGATGCGATCAAGGGCAACAAGGACGCGGTCGCCGAAACCATCGAGAACAACGTCCGCAGCCGGATCATCCAGGAACACCTCAACAATCCGGCGTTCTATGAGCGGATGTCGGCGTTGCTGGACGAGATCATTGCCGCACGCCGGGCCAAGGCGATCGAGTACGAGGAGTACCTGAAGAGGATTGGCGAGGTGGTTGGCAAGGTCAGGGCGGGGCATGACAGCAACGTTCCCGAGGCACTTCGCCGCAGTCCGGGATTGCGCGCGTTGTACGACAACCTGGGCGTTGACTCGTCCATGGCCGACGGCGCTCACCAGGGCGACACGCCCGCGAGCTATCCGGACACTCGGCTGGAACTGGCCTTGAACATCGACGAGACCATCAAACAGGTTCGCCACGCCAACTGGCGCGGCAATACCCCCAAGGAAAACGCGATCAAGCGTGCGCTGTGGGAAATGCTGGGCAACGATGAAGACGAGGTCGAACGGCTCTTCCGCATCATCGAACAGCAACCGGAGTACTGATGGCCGCGGGGTTCCAGCTCGGCGATATCCACGTGGCCGTGGTCCGCAAGGACATCAAGAACGTTCACCTGAGCGTTTATCCGCCATCGGGCGCCGTCCGCATCGCCGCACCCGAATGGATGACGATGGATGCCATCCGACTGTTTGCGATCAACAAGCTCGGCTGGATCAAACGGCAGCAGCAGAAGCTCCGTGGCCAGCCGCGCGAGACACCCCGCGAATATTTGGAGCGCGAGAGTCACTACGTTTGGGGACGGCGCTACCTGCTGCGCGTCATCGAAAAAGACACTGCTCCTCGCATCGAGTTGAAGTCGCGGCGTCTTGAACTACAGGTTCGACCGGGGACCGATCGGGCTCGGCGAGACGAACTGTTGGCCGATTGGTACCGCGCCAGTGTGAAACAGGCGCTGCCGGCGTTGCTCGAACAGTGGGAGCCACGGGTGGGCGTCCGGGCAAATCGGGTCTACATCCAGCGAATGAAGACCAAGTGGGGTAGCTGCAATCCGGTCGCTCGCAATATCCGGATCAATACCGAGTTGGCCAAAAAGCCCCCGGAGTGCCTCGAGTACATCGTGGTCCACGAACTGGTGCATCTGAAGCACCCCACGCACGACGCGAAGTTCCAGGCGCTCATGACGATGCTGTTGCCGCATTGGAGAGATTGCCGCGACATGCTCAATGAACTGCCGGTGCGCAGTGAAGACTGGGATACGGGGTTAGGTAGTCGCAGAGGAAGTTGAGTGTGACGTGTCGTTACTCCGCCCGCACGGGAGACCCTTCACGCGCCGCCACCTGCGCCAACAACTCCGCCAACCGGCTCCCATCCACCGGCTTGACGAAGTAAAGATCGAACCCCGCCGCCATCGCGGCGGCACGATCATGGTCCCGCCCGTACCCCGTGACCGCGACCAGCGTGGCGGTCGCGGTTTCCGGCTGCGCGCGCAGCCGGCGGGCGAGTTCGGTGCCGTCGATGTCGGGCAGGCCGAGGTCGAGCAGGCAGACCTCCGGCTTCTCCACGCGGGCGCGCTCCAGCGCGCTGAGCGGCGTGTGTTCGACCAGCGCGGCATGGCCGAGGGTCTGGATGAGCATCACCAGCATTTCCGCGGCGTCGTGGTTGTCGTCGACCACTAGCACCTTCAGGACGTTTTCGCCCGCAGCCTGGAAGTGGGGTGGCGCGTGCTCCTGGGCCGTGTCGGTCCCCGCGTCGACGCGGGGCAGACACAGCGTGAACCGGCTGCCGCGGCCCGGGCCGTCGCTGGCCGCCGAGACGCTGCCGTCGTGCAGTTTCACCAGCCGCTCCACCAGCGCCAAGCCGATGCCGAGCCCGCCCTGCGAGCGGTCGGCGGTCCGTTCGGCCTGCGAGAACAACTTGAACGCGTTCTCGACCAGGTCGGTGGTCATGCCGATGCCGGTGTCGTTCACCTCGACCTTCACGTGCTCCGGGTCGAGCGCGATGTCGACGGTGATGTCGCCGCCCGTGGGGGTGTACTTGGCCGCGTTGGTGAGCAGGTTGGCCACCACTTGCACGAGGCGCTTGCGGTCGCCGCGGACGATCGCCGGCCCGGGCGGCGTACGCACCAGGAGGCGATGGCCGCGCGCTTCGATCACCGGGCGGGTCTGCTCGAGCGCTTCTGCCACGACGCGCTTGAGGTCGAGGCGTTCGAGCTCAAGCCGGATGAGGCCGCGGGTCACGCGCGAGACGTCCAACAGGTCGTCGATGAGGCCGGTCATGTGCTTCACTTGGCGGGCGATGATGCTGCTGGTCTGCTGGACGCGCGCGGGATCGGACAGCCCCAGGGCGAGCAGGTCCGCGGCGGCGCCGATCGGCGCGAGCGGGTTGCGCAGCTCGTGCGCGAGCATGGCGAGGAATTCATCCTTGCGCCGGTCCGCCTGCCGCAGGCCTTCCTCCGCCTTCACCCGGTCGGTGATGTCCAGCTGCGCGACCACGACGCCGAAGATGCGGTGCTCGGCGTCGCGCACCGCCGCGGCGGACGAGAGGACGGTGCGGCGCGGACGCGAGTGATCGAACGGTTCGATCTCGATGATGGCGCGCGGGGCCGGTTCGCCCAGCAACGCCCGTGCGGCGGGCCAGTCGGCAGGCTCGACCGGTTGGCCCTGGCGTTCCGAACCGTCTGCCCAGCGACCGCTCCACTCCCGGTAGTCCGCCACGCTGTCGGGGTACGGGTGCTGCTCACCCCACAGTTCGCGGTGGGCGCTGTTGGTGAGCAGGATACGGCCCTGCGCATCGCTCAAGATCATGCCCACCGGCACCGCATCGACCACCGCCTCGAGGCGCCGGCGCTCCGCCTCGGCCTGCCGTGCCGCTTCGCGCGCTTCCTGTTCGCTGCGCCGCAGCGCCGTCTCGGCCTGGACCTGGCGGGTGATGTCGTTGGTGGTGTGGAAAATACAGACCAGGCGGTCTTCGCGATCGAAGATTGGCGTGTTGACCGCGTCCCAGAAGCGCTCCTCGAAATACGTATGGCCGTCGGGATGCCGTTTCTCGATGGGATAGCGTTGCGCCGGTAGGCGTTGCGGCGTGCGGGTCTCGATGACCCGGACGATCGCGCTGCGCAACATCGATTCGCCGTCGTCGGCCGGGTCATCGGGGTCGGCGGGAAATACCTCGAACAGGCTGCGCCCGACCATTTCCTCGCGCGTGCGGCCGGTGTTCTGCAGGAAAATGTCGTTGACCGCGAGCACTACGGCATCGGGGGTCGGCGTCAGCACGTACGCCCCGATTGGCGCTCGCAGGAAGATGGATTCAAACAGTGCCGGATCGAACATTTGCGGTCAGGCCTGCAGCCGGGCTTCGGGGTACCGGGCGGTCGCTTCGTCCCGCAGCGCCTCCACGATTCGCTGGATGCGACCGATGTCCGCCGGTTTGGCCAGGTGGTGGTCGAACCCGGCGGCGTGGCTGCGCTCGAGATCGCGCGGGTGGCTCCATCCGGTGATGGCCACCAGGACAGGCTGCCCGTAGCCGGGATCGCCGCGGATCCGACGGGCGACTTCGTAGCCGTCCATGCCCGGCATGCCGATGTCGAGCAGGACCAGTTGCGGGTGGTGCAACCCGGCCAGTTCCAGGGCTTCGGCGCCGCTGTGGGCGATGTACGGGTCCAGCCCGAGCGATTGGAGCACCATGACCAGCGAGGCGGCCGCGTCGACGTTGTCGTCCACCACCAGGGTGACGACACTGCCGGCGCGCGCGGTGCTGCGGGGCGGGTCGCAGGTGTCGGTGGCCGCGGCCGATGCTTCCCGGGCCAGGGGCAGTCGGACGGTGAAGCAGGCGCCGAGGTCCTTGCCATCGCTGCGCGCCTCGACGGTACCGCCGTGCAACTCCACCAGGTTGCGTACCAGCGCCAGGCCGATGCCGAGGCCCTCGCGGATGGCGCCCTGGGTGCGTTCGCCCTGGGTGAAAAGTTCGAACAAGTGCGGCAACAGTCCGGATTCGATGCCCTGGCCGTCATCGCTGACCTCGACCACCGCGTCGTCGCCGTCGGTGCGGGCGACGATCCGGATGTGGCCGCGGGCGTTGCCGTACTTGGCCGCGTTGTTGAGCAGGTTGCCGAACACCTGGGCGATGCGCACCGGGTCCGCGTCGATCTCGAGCGGGGCATCGGGCAGGTCCATCTCGACGTTGCAACGGGATTTCTGCAGTTGCGGCCGGCTCAACTCGACCGCCCCGCGCAGCGCGGCGCGCAGGTCGATGCGCTCGCTGTGCAGGGTGATCATGCCGCGCGACAGCCGCGAGGCTTCCAGCAAATCGTCGACCAGCCGGACCATGTGGGTGACCTGGCGCGCCATCATTTCCCGCAGATGCTTGCGGCGGGCGGGGTCGCTGTCGTCGATGGCGAGCACGTGCAGGGCGTTGTTGATCGGCGCCAGCGGGTTGCGCAGCTCGTGCGCGAGCATCGCCAGGAACTCGTCCTTGCGCTGCAACGCCAGCACCTCGGCGTCGTGAGCCTGCTCGAGCTTCCGCATCTGCGCGCGGATCTCGTACTGGCGGTTGCGTGCGCGCAGGGCGGTGCGCACCGCGCTGAGCAACGCCGCCACGCGCAGCGGACGCTCCAGCAGCGTCACGTTGCTGAGCATGGCGACCGCATCGCCGACCGCAGTGGAGTCGGCGCCGCCGTGGGTCAGCAGCAGCACCGGCAGATCGGACCAGGAGGGCTGCGCCTCCAGCGCCCGTGCGAGCATCGGCTGCACCCCGGCCGGGCCGAGGCTTTCCTCCGCCAGCATCACCGCGCCTGCCCCGGCCGCGATCTCGCGGCCCAACTCGGCGGTGTCGGCGCACACGTGGCCGACGATGTCGTGGCGCGCGAGCATGTCGCGGGTCAGGCCGGCGTCGCGGGCGGTCGGCAGCAGCAGCAGGAGCCGCTGCGGCAGCGCCTCCTGGTCGGGAGTGGTCACGACGTCGCCGGGCTGAACGCCGGTTGCCGGGCGGCGGAAGCCGGGTCGGACCCGCTGGCGCCGGTGTCCTCGGTTTCGTGCGGGACGCCGGTGAGCACGCCGCGGAACCGGCGCAGCGGCTCGCCGACCTTGAGCCCGTCGGCGCCGAGGGTGAGTTCGCGGATGGTGTGCTCGTGCGCGCCGGTGCGCTTCTTCAGGACCGACATCGCCTGGCGCACTTCGCCGCGGGTCTCGAAGTAGCGCAGCAGGACCACGGTATCGGCCAGGTAGCTGACGTCGATGCTGCTGGACATGTGGCCGATCAGGCCCTGCTGGGCATTGATCAGCAGGGTCACCACGCCGAGCTGGCCGAGGTAGGCCAGCAGCTCGTGCAGCTGGATCATCACGAAGTGCTCTTCCGGCATCGCATTGATGTAGCCGTTGAGGCTGTCGATGACGATCACCCGCGCGTTGTCGTGCTCGACGGCGTGGCGGATGCGCTGGATGAACTCGCCCGGCGAGAGCTCGGCCGGATCGATCGGATGGACCGCGACCGTGCCGGCCGCCGCGCAGCCCTCGATGTCCAGTCCGATGCCGTGCGATCGGGTGAACAGCGCGCGCGGGCTCTCGTCGAACAGGAACATCGCCGAACGTTCGCCGCGTTTGGCGGCGGCGATCACGAAGTGCGAGGCGAGCGAGGACTTGCCGGTGCCGGCCGCGCCGATCAGCAGGGTGCTGGTGCCGCGGTCCAGGCCGCCGCCGAGCAGCGCGTCCAGCGCCGGCAGGTCGCTGCCCACCAGTTCGTTGGCGCCGTCGCGGCGGAAGTTCGCCGCCACCAGCCGGGGATAGACCTGCACCCCTCCGGTGACGATGACATAGTCGTGGTTGCCGCTGCGGAACGGCCGGCCGCGCAGTTTGGTCACCCGCAGCCGGCGCCGGTCGCCGCCGTACTCCGGGCGCATCTGGTCGAGTTCGATCGAGCCGTGGACGATGGTGTGCACCGGCAGGCCGTGCTCGACGCCCTGGCGGTCGTCGAGCAGCAGCACCGTGGTGCCGCGGCCGGCGAAGTACTGCTTCAGCGCCAGCACCTGGCGCCGGAACCGCAGCAGGGTGCCGGCCAGCAGGCGGATCTCGGCCAGAGAGTCGAACACCACCCGGTCAGGCTGCAGCCGCTCCACCTGCTCGAGCATGCGCTGGGTGGTATCGCCGAGCTCCACCTCCGAGGGGTGGAACATCGTGTACTGGGAATCGGGATCGAGCTGGTCGCCCATCGGCAGCAGCTCATGGATGTGGATGCCCTCCAGCGACCAGCCATGCGAGGCGGCGGCTTCGCAGAGTTCAGCGCGCGTTTCCGAGAGGGTCACGTACAACACCGTCTCTCCACGGCGCACACCCTCGAGCAGGAACTGCATGGCCATCGTGGTCTTGCCCGAGCCGGGCACGCCTTCCAGCAGATACAGCCGGTGGGGCGTGTAGCCGCCGTTGAGCACTTCGTCGAGTCCGGCAATGCCACTGCTCACCGTGGCGGAGCCCACTGCGGCTTCTTGCATATCGCGTTCCTGGTCGATGTCACCCGGGCGGAAAGGCGCCCTCCTCAACCAAGCAAGATGTACCAAAAGGCGTGGGAATATCGTGAATCCCGGGCTCTTCACGGCCCCGGTTGCGGCCGCAGCCCCTGATAACGGCGGCCGGGTTGCTATCCTGCCAGCCCTCGTTCCCCCTGTGAGTCGATCCATGGCGGCACCTCCCCCGGCGCCCGAATCGGCGGTACCGACGCTGTCGCTGCGGCGCCTCGCCCTGCTGCTGGGCGGATTGGCGATGTTCGGGCCGTTCTCGATCGACACCATCTTCCCTGCGTTCCCGGCGATGGGCGCGGATTTCGGTGCCGACAAGCTGGCGATGCAGCAGACGATCAGTGTGTACCTGATCGCGTATGCGCTGATGAGCCTGGTGCACGGGCCGCTGTCGGATGCGATCGGGCGGCGGCGGGTGATCCTCGGCGGGCTCGGCGTGTTCACGCTGGCGTCGGTCGGCTGCGCGCTGTCGACCGACCTGGCCACGCTGCTGGCGTTCCGCGCGCTGCAGGGACTGTCGGCCGGCGTCGGCCTGATCGTCGGTCGCGCGGTGATCCGCGACGTGCTGCACGGCGACGACGCGCAACGGTTGATGAGCCAGGTGTCGATGATCTTCGGCGTCGCGCCGGCGATCGCGCCGATCATCGGCGGCTGGATCCTCGGCTGGAGCCAGTGGCCGGCGATCTTCTGGTTCCTGGTCGGGTTCTCGCTGGTGTTGCTGGCGGCGACCTGGCTTCTGTTGCCCGAGACCCATCCGCCCGAGGCGCGGATGGAGGTCGTGCCCCAGCGGCTGCTGCGCGATTATTTCGCGATCTTCCTCAATCCCCGGTTCCAGCGGCTGGCGGCGGCGAGCACGTTCAATTTCGCCGCGTTGTTCCTGTACATCGCCTCGGCGCCGGCGTTCGTGCTCGATCTCCTGCGGATCAACGGCCGCGCGCTGGGCGAGGCCGACTTCGGCTGGTTCTTCGTGCCGACGATCGGCGGCATGGTGCTGGGCGCGTTCGTCTCGGGGCGTGCGGCCGGGCGCATCAGCGGCGAGAAGCTGGTCGCGATCGGGTTCGGCTGCTCGGCGGTCGCGATGGCGCTCAACCTCGGCTACAACAGCTGGACCGACGTGCCGCAGGTGCCGTGGGCGGTGCTGCCGATCAGCCTCAATGCATTCGGGATCGCGCTGGTGTTCCCGATCGTGACCCTGGCGATCCTCGACATGTATCCGCGCCAGCGCGGCGCGGCGTCGTCGTTGCAGGCGTTCACCAGCCTGGTGGTGTGCGCGCTGATCGCCGGCGTGGTGTCGCCATGGCTGAGCGGCAGCGCGATGGCGCTGGCGGTCGGGGCGACGGTGCTGGTTGCGCTGGGGTGGCTATTCTGGCGCTGGGAGCTGGGGGTGTCGACGAACGGCCGCCGACATGGGGACAGCGCGAGCCCGCGCGTGCCGGGGGAGTCGATCTAGGCGCGCCGGCGTCCGGTTTCCCGTCGCCACTCCGGGCTTTTGTTGGAGCGGCTTCAGCCGCGATCGGATGTCGGATCGCCCGCGCCGATTCGGCGATCGCGGCTGAAGCCACTCCTATAGTCCGGGACAAGCGTTCAGCCCCGAACAGGCGTCAGAGCGCCGACTGCATCAATCGCCGCGGTAGGCGTCGCGCAGCAGCTCGTGGAAGTGGTGCACGGCGTTCTCGCGCAGCGGGTTGAGCCGGCCGGGTTGGTATGAGCCGGATGCCAGTCCACGCTGGACGTCTTCACAGATGGTCAGGTCCTCGACCTGCACTTCGTCGCTGAAGGCAAGGTCGGCCTCGCGACGCGCGCGGGCTTCGCCGGACTCGTCGGCGGTGTAGTAGAAGTCGAACTCGACCCGGCAACGGTCGACGCCGAGCGGCACCACGCGGTTGGTCTGCAGGCGACCGGGCAGGATGTTGAGCATGGTGTTCGGCCACAGCCAGTAGTACAGCGCGTCGCCGTCGCCATACAGGCCGTCGCCGCTTTCGAGTGGACTCCACTGGTACGAATACCACCGCGCGGTCTCGGTGATGTAGCTGCGATAGTCGAGCAGCTTGTTGAGGCCAGGGTGGATGTGGGGGACGTGGTAGCCCTCCAGGTAGTTGTCGACGTAGACCTTCCAGTTGCAGGCGACGTCGTAGCCGACCCGGTGGTGGTGGCCGTAATGCGCCAGCCCGCGGTCGGGGCCGAGGCGGGCGTCGATGCCGTCGATGAAGGCATCGAAATCCGGCGTGCGAGCCGCGTCGACGCAGGCGAACACCAGGCCCTGCCACACGCGTACCGCGAGTTGCGGCAGGCGCACGTCGGCGACGTTGAAGTCCGGCGCGGTGCCCATCTCGGGCGCCGACTTCAGTACGCCGTCGAGGCCGTAGGTCCAGCCGTGGTAGCGGCATCGCAGCGACTTGGCCGCGAGGCCGTCGCAACTGGCGATCGGCCCGGCGCGGTGGCGGCAGACGTTGTGGAAGACGCGGATGTCCTCCGGTGCGTCGCTACCGCCATTGCCGCGTACCGCGATCACCGGCAGGCCGGCGAAGTCGGAGATCACGTGGTCGCCGGGCGCGGCGAGCTGGCAGACGTGGGCGATCAGTTGCCAGCCGGGGTCGAAGGCGACGCGACGGTCGAGCGCGGCCATGGCCGAGTCTGTGTAGAAGCGCGCCGGCAGGGCGGTGGCGTGGTCGCGTGGTTGTGGTGCGAGGTCGGTGGCGGTGTCCATGGCGGCAGTATGCCGCCGGTGCATGGACACCGCATCCGCGCAAAACCTGTAGGAGCGGCTTCAGCCGCGATCTGAAACCGGCGCGTGCGCCCGATCCAGATCGCGGCTGAAGCCGCTCCTACAAAGGGCGGTCAGCCTTGGTTGGGGATCGGCTTCCCGGCCGGCTCTTCAGCAGTCGGCTCTTCAGCCGGCGCGGCCGCGGTCGCACTCGGCTGCCAGCCGCAGGTCTGGCCTTCGTTCTGCTGCACCAGCCACTCCTGCAACGGGCCGAAATATTCCAGCACCGCGCTGGCGTCCATCTTCTCGCCGCCGGTCAGTTCCTTCAGCGTGGCCTGCCACGGCTGGCTCGCGCCCTTGCTCAGCATCGCCTGCAGCTTCGCGCCTGCGGCCTTGTTGCCGTAGAAGCTGCACTGGTGCAGCGGGCCGGTGTAGCCGGCGGCGTCGCACAGCGATTTGTAGAACTGGAACTGCAGCACGTGGGCGAGGAAGTAGCGGGTGTACGGGGTGTTGCCCGGCACGTGGTACTTCGAACCCGGATCGAAGAACTCCTCGCCGCGCGCTTCCACCGGCGCCACGCCTTGGTACTTGGCCTTCAGGTCCCACCAGGCCTGGTTGTATTCGCCCGGCTCGATCGAGCCGTCGAACACGCCCCAGCGCCAGCGGTCGATCATCAGCCCGAACGGCAGGAACGCGATCTTGGCCAGCGCCATCCGCATCTGCGCGTTGATCAGCGCTTCCTCGGACTGCTGCTGGGCGTCGACCAGCTCGATCGACTCCAGGTACTTGGGCGTCATCGCCAGCACGATGGTGTCGCCGATCGCCTCGTGGAAGCCGTCGTGTGCGCCGGCCTGGAACAGCGGCGGCAGGTCGTTGTAGGCCAGGTAGTAATACACGTGGCCGAGCTCGTGGTAGATCGTGGTGAAGTCTTCCTCGTTGGGCTTGATGCACATCTTGGTGCGCACGTCGCCGCGCATGTTCATGTCCCACGCGCTGGCGTGGCAGACCACGTCGCGGTCGCGCGGCTTGATGAACTGGGTGTTCTCCCAGTAGCTGTCGGGCAGCTTGGTCAGGCCCAGCGAGACGTAGAAGTCCTCGGCGCGCTTGGTCATCTGCCGGGCGGCGGCTTCCTGCGCGTCCTGCTCGATCTGCGCCAGCGTCGCGGGGTCGCGGTCGCCGGTGTGCTGGGCCAGTTTCTGCGCATGGATCTGCTGGTAGCGCGACTCCAGCGCGCCGGTGATGTCGAGGCTGCCGGCGCCTTCGTACGGCGCCACCACGTCCCACAGGTTGCCCCAGTCCTGCTGCCACATGTTGCCCAGCAGATGCGCCGGCAGCATGCCGCCGGCGACCTGGGCCTTGTCGCCGTAGCGGGCGGTCAGGCGGGTACGGGTGTAGCAGTGCAACTGCTCGTACAGCGGCTTGACCTGGCTCCACAGCCGGTCGGTCTCGGCGGCGATCTCGACCGGGCTCATGTCGTAGGCCGAGCGCCACATCTCGCCGGCATCGGCGAAGCCCATCTCATCGGCGCCCAGGTTCACCAGCTCGACGAAGCGGGTGTAGTCCTTGCGCATCGGCGGGGAGATCGTGTGCCAGCCGCGCCAGGCTTCCAGTTGGGCGTCGTAGTCGCGATTGTTGCGCAGCACGTCCTCGAGCTCGCCGAGCTGGCGGCAGGTCGACTCGTCGGCGGGGTCGGTGCAGTACGTGCCGGAGCCGTACAGGCCTTCCATGCGGGTCACGATCTGGGTCAGCTCGGCCAGCTTGGCCGGATCGGTCGGCGCCGGCATCGCGGTCGCCAGCTTCAGCAACTGGATCGAGCGCGCGGTCTCGGCCGACATCTGCTGGCCCTCGAAGCGCTTGGACTGCTCGATCCAGCTGTTGAGCTGGGCGAGGTAGCGCTCGTTGGCCTTGGCCGACAGCAACTGGCTGTCGTCATTGATGTAGGTCGAGGACAGCCACTGCGCCGCGGTGAGCTGCGGGTACATCTCCATGAACTCGTCGTTGACCCGGGCGATGAACTGGTCGGCGGTCTCCTCCGCCGTGGCGGTGCCGGTGGCGGTCTCGCGTTCCGTGTCCGGAGTCGGCGACCGGTCGCAGCCGGCCAGGCCGATCACGGCCGCGGTGATGCTGAGCGCAAGAAGTGCGCGGACGGGTTTCATCGGGAAGGACTCCGTGTGTTGGAGCGCGTTCATCGCGCCGAATTCCGAAGGCTAGAGAGGGGGCGGGCGCGGTGCAAGCGAGCGGGGGAGGGCTAGGTACCGGGAGCCATGGCGGCGCGATTCGCGCGGAATCCGCGCATATGACGTCCTGCGTCACTTTTTCGCTGGCGGCGAAAAAGGCGGATCCGCCCGGAGCCCCAGTCAGGAATCCTTCAGGAACCAGCACCAAAACCGCCAAGTCGGTGTGTCCGAAAAGTGAAATCCAGCAAAAATTCGCTTGTTCGACGGGAATTTTCCTCGATCGCGCAGAAACGGCCATCAACGCGCCAAACGCTTGCGGTTGTCATCCTCGGCCGCTATTGGCGGCGGGGTCGTCACAAAACCTTGATTTGACAACACGATAGTCGCTCGAAAAAGTGACGCTCTACGGCAGGTTGTCCCGACCGCCTGCCTTGGCGAAGGACCACGACAATCCATGGGGAACGGCATGAACAAGACGCATCGAATCCTGGCAGTTTCCGCAGTGCTGGCCCTTTCGGCCTCCGGCGGCGCCTTCGCCCAGGAGCGCGTGGTCATCAGCGGCGGCAACTCGCAGACGGTCCACGTCTCGGGAAGCATCACCAACGAGGCCAATTCCGGCGCCACCGCCAAGGTCAACATCGGCTCGGTCAGCGGCGCCAGCGTCGGCAGCAACAGCCAGTCGGTGTCGGTCGACGGTTCGATCCACAACGAGGCCTCCGGCTCCGGCTCCAAGGCCATCATCAATATCGGCTCGGTCAGCGACGAGTAGACCGGCCACGACGAGGCATCCGACTCGCGTGTCCGGCCCGCACGCGAGTGTGCATTTTCCCTTTCGGGCCAGACGACGAGGAACCATCCGATGAAGAAGTCCCCCCTGCTGCTGGTCGCCGCCGCCACCCTGATCCTGTCGGGCACCGCGCTCGCGGAAGTCAAGATCGGCGGCAACAACAACCAGGAAACCACCGTCAACGGCGCCATCGCCAACACCGCGGTCGGCGCGATGACCACGGCGACCCAGAACGTGTCGTCGAACAAGGGCAACGTCGATATCGGTGGCAACAACAACCAGGCCACCACCGTCAACGGCGCGATCGCCAACACCGCGACCGGCGCGATGGCGGAAGCCACCCAGAACGTCTCGTCCAACGAAGGCGAGTAAGCCTTTCCGGAGTCACGGGCGCGCCTGGCGTGCGCCCGTGGCCTCTTGCGAGGCTGCAATGAAGGGGCAAACCGCATGAAGATGCTCGCAACACGCTGGTCCGTACCGGGCTTGTCCGCCGCCGGCGCCCGCATCGCCGGGCTGGCACTGGTCCTCGCGGTGCTGGCGCCGTTGGCGCAGGCGCAGCAGAAGGACGTCACGCCACGCCGCGGGATCGATCCGTGGGATCGCGCCAAAGTCAGCCAGGTCCAGGCCAAGCGCTGGATCGCCGGCGCCACCAGCCAGACCCCGCAGGACACCACCGTCATCGACAGTGGCCCGGGCGGCGGCAAGACCTGCATCACCAATGTCGGCACCACCGCGCAGACGCCGACCACCGTCGGCAGCTTCACCCCGCGTTACGGCCCCAGCCCGCGCGGACAGCAGCAGGAACGCGTGGTGGTGGTCAACGGCAGCGTGATCAACGTCTGCAAGTAACACCGACTGCAGCACTCCAGAGGGTGCCGGACGCGTGTCCGGATGGATGCTGTCGGCCGAAATTCAATCTCATACGGATACACACGACGGATGACCAACCAGCGTAGGCGGGCGTGTTCGGCACGGCTTGGGGTGAAGGGTGAGGGGAACAAGGGCGCGAGGAACAAGAGCGTGGGGATGAAGGTGCTGGCGATCGCGGCGGCGGTCACCGTGCTGGCGGGATGCGGCACGCTGGGCAAGAACGGCACCCGCAAACACGCCGAGTTCTATGACCAGGCCACGGTCGAGAACCGCCCGGTGGTGTGGCCGGTGCGCTCGGTCAGCAGCTTCAACGACTCGCTGGCCTGCATGGACCGGATGCTGCGCGACAACCACATCAACCAGGTCACGATCACCTCCAAGGACATCCCGGACGCGTCGGGCAAGGTGTACGTCTCCGCCACCGACATGCTGATCACGTCGCTGTCGGAAATGTCGCGGCTGAGCAACACCTTCCGCTTCGTCGACTACGAGGTGAACCCGCTCAACCAGGACACGGTCCAGACCCTCAGCGGGCTGATGTTGCAGAGCAACCAGATGCTGATCCAGATGCCGCAGCTGTACGTGTCGGGTGCGATCAGCTTCCTCGACCAGAACGTCATGATCGACCGGCGCGGCTTCGGCGCGGCGTCGGAGGACGCGGAGATCGGCTGGTCGCGCGACCTCGCCGGCAGCGTCATGGGCATGGACTTCCACTTGGGCGACTTCATCACCCGCACGCTGCTTCCGGGCGTGCATTCGGCCAACGAAATCACCATCGCCGCCAAGGGTTCGGGCATCGACATCGGCGGCCGGATCAAGAAGGCCGGCGTGCAGATCGAGGTCGGCGGCGACTATTCGCAGGGCGTCGGCCCGGCGGCGCGCACCCTGATCGACCTGAGCATGATCGAGCTGGTCGGCAAGTGGGCGCGGGTGCCGTACTGGCAGTGCCTCGCGCTCGACCAGGCGCATCCGGAGTTCCAGCGCCAGCTTCGCCAGTGGTTCCTGGAGATGGACGAAGGCGAGCGCGTGGGGTTCATCCAGCGCGGCCTGCGTGCCAAGGGCTACTACGCCGGCGACGCCAGCGCGACGCAGATCACCCCGAAGCTGCGGCTGGCGATCCAGCGGTTCCAACTGGACCAGGGCCTGCTGGCGACCGGCCAATCCGGCTTCGAGACCTACGAGCACTTGGCGCGCGATTACGTCCGCACCGACGGCGACGGCAACTTCGTGCAGGTCGGATGGGGCGAGGCCGGATCGACCGACAGCCGCCTGCCACCGGCGTTGGCCGTCGAGCCGCGCAACGGCAGCCCGGCGCTGGATTCGACCAAGCCGCGCCTGCCGCGAGTCGAGATCACCCTGCCCACCGCCGGCAAGGCACGGCCGCTGGGCGAGTTGCTGTCGTTCAACATCAGCGTCGACCGCACGTCCTACCTGCAGTGCTATTACCGCGATGCCAAGGGCGCGATCGCGCAGGTCTATCCCAACCCGCTGCAGCCGACCGCGCTGGTCGAAGGCAATCGCGCGCTGCTGGTGCCCGATGTCGGCAACCCGCAGAGCTTCGCGATCGCGCTCACCGCGCCCGGCATCGAGGAATTGCGCTGCCTGGCCAGCCCGGTCGATCCGTCGGCGCTGTTGCCGGCGGCCCTGCAGGCACCGGCGCTGACGCCGCTCGACGTGCGTTCGCTGGATGCGCTCGAGCAGGACTATCGCCGCTCGGTGGGCGGTGGTGTCGGCAGGGGCCGGGTCGAGTGGTCGGTGACCCCGTGAGGCGCGGCTGATGCCCTGGCTGGATTCGGGCCGTTCGCTGGCGGTGCGTACCGCGATGCTGGCGGGGTTCGGCCTAGTGGCCGGGTTGTCGACGGTGCCGGTACGGGCGGAGATCGTCCCGATGACGCCGCCAGTGGTGCTGGCACCGGTGCCGGTGCCGGCGCCGGATGGCGGGACCCCGGCAGATTCCGTGTCAGAAGTCGTGCCGGCCGGCGGCGAGGCCGCGGAGATTGTTCCCGCGAAGCCATCGTCGCCAGTCCCGCCGGAGTCCACGCCGACCGGATTGCCCGAGTCGGCCCCCGGTTCTGCCGCCCCCGAACCGCCGACCGGCAACATCCGCTGGCCATCGGTGCCGGCGACCACGCCGGCGGCGACCGGGCAGGTTCCAGCGAGCGATCCCGCTCAGGGCCAGTTGCTCCCCGACGCCGAGGCCGACGCCAACACCGGGGAGGTCGCCCCCGATCCGCTGCAGCGTGGGCTGGAGGCCTACCGCGGCGACGGCGATCCGCGCAGTTATGCCGAGGCCGCGCGCTGGTTCCGGACCGCGGCAGAGGCGGGCGACCGCCGGGCGGCGATGGCGTACGCCTATCTGCAGGGACTGGGCCTGGGCATCGCCCGGGATCCGGTTGCCGCAAGACGGCTGCTGCAACAGCTGAGCGAAGCCGGCTTCGCCCGCGCCGACTATCTGGCCGCGTTGCTGCTGGCGGCCGACCCACGGCCCGGTGCGAGCCGTCGCGAGGGCGAATTCCGCGAGCGTGCCGCGCGCGGCGGCGATGCCGTGGCGCAGAACGCGATGGGCGTCCACTACCAGTTGCAGGGCGACCGGACCACCGCGCAGATGTGGTACCGCCGCGCCGCCGACAGCGGCAGCGCGGCGGCGAAGGGCAACCTCGCCAGCCTCGTGCGCAGCGAGCAGGCGCGTGAGCAGGAAGCCACGCCGGCCATCGCGGCGGACGATGCGGACGCGTTGTTCGAGCAGGCGCGTCGCCACCATCGCGGCGATGGCGTGGCGGTCGACTACGGCAAGGCCTTGCAGCTGTATCGCCGGGCGGCGGCGAATGGCAGCAAGCCGGCCCAGCAGATGCTGGGGCTGATCCAGTCGCGCAGCCTGCCCGGCGGCGGGTTCGATCCTGGATGGATGCGCCAGTTGGCCTTTGCCGCGGTGGGCGACTCCGGCACGAGCCCGGTGTCCAGCGTGGCCGCCGCCGCGCAACCGCAACTGGATGACCCGCTCAGCGGCCTGTCCGCACTAGAACCTTGAACCGCCTGCCGTTGAACCACCCATTCCCTCCCGCGTCACCCATCCCCCACAGGAGCGCGCCATGACCCTTCGCAGATCACGTCTCATGCTTGCCGGCGGCGGCCTGCTGCTCGCCTTTCTGGCGACGCCCGCATTCGCGCAAAGCGTCGATGTCGATGCCAACGGCAACGTCCGCGTCGACAGCGGCAACGGCACCGTCGTCCGCGCCGGCCAGGACGGGGCCGACGTCCACACCAACGGTGCACGGATCGAAGCCGACGGCCGTCAGGATATTTCCTCGCGCAGCGGCGACTACCGCAACGACGGCGACAACGTGCAGCGCGGCCGGGTCGATGTCCGCGCCGACGGCGGCGTGCACGTGACCGGTGCCGACGGCGGTCGCGCGACCACCACCGTGGGCGGGCGCACGATCACCTCCGGTTCCGCCGCCGGCGGCACGCTCAGCTACGTCAACCAGGACCTGGACGAAAGCAATTTCTCGGGCCGGCGGATGGCCGGTGCCGCGTTCGTCAACTCCGAGCTCAATCGCACCGACTTCCGCAACACGATCCTGGTCGGCGCCAACTTCGCCAATGCCGAACTCGTCGACGCCGACTTTCGCGGTGCCAACCTGCGCAATGCGAACCTGGTCAATGCCGAGCTGTCGGGCGCGCGATTCGATGGCGCGACTTGGGTCGATGGCCGCGTCTGCAACAGCGGTTCGGTCGGCGGCTGCCGCTGAGCCGGGGCGCCGCCGAGGTCGCCTCGGCGGCAGAACCACCGCGAATGCTCAATCGTGATCGCTTCGCTGGGCCTCGTTCCGGCGTGCGGCCGGCTTGCGCCCGGCGTGTGCTTCGAGAAACAGGTACAGCATCGCCGCCAGCAGCAGCGGCCCGATATGGAACAGCGCCCGCCAGGTCAGTACCGCGGCGAGCACCTGCGCGGTTCCCAGTTGCGCGCCCAGCAGGGCGACGAACACCGCTTCCATCACCCCGAGGTTGGCGGGGACGCGGATCACCAGGTTGGCCAGCACGCTCAACAGCAGGATGCCGGCAACGGTGACGAAGGCGACGTCCGCAAGCAATAACAGGTAGAGGATGGTCGCGATCGCGAGCCAGCTGGCGCAGGCCAACACCAGTTGCGACAGCGCGATCGCCAGCGATGGCAACTCGATCCGGTGACCGCGGGGCGACCAGCTGCGTCGCGGCGAGAACGCGCACAGGCCCAGCCATGTGGCCAGCGCGGCCAGCATCACCGACCCGGCCACGGGCAATACCCACGGCGCCACCGGCCACTGCGCCGGCAGCGCTACCGGAGCGAACGCCAGGCTCAGCCCACCTAGCAGCAGGAACCCGGACCAGTTGCTGGCAATGGTGAAGGCGACCACGCGAGAGATCGTCGACAACCGCAACCCGGCATGCGAGTACAACCGGTAGCGAAAGCCGATGCCGCCGACCACCGCGCCGAGGTTGAGGTTGAACGCATAGCAGACGAAGGCGATCGCCAGCACCCGTCGCAACCGCAACGCGTGCCCGGTGTAGGCGCGGGCCAGTACGTCGAAGCTGCAATAGCATGAGTACGCCAGCAGCGACGCGGCCGCTGCCAGCGCCAGGCGCGATGCCGGATAACCGGCGATCGCGGCCACGACCTCGTGCCAGTCGACCATTCGCGCATACCGCCACAGCAGGAATGCCGCCACCAGCAGGAACCCGGCGACCAGCGCCCGTCGCAACCACGGCAGTCGCGCCCGCCATTTCATTGCTTTTGCACCGGCGTTGCCCGCCGCGGCCGCAACAATGTGACGTGCGGCGTGTGCGCCGGCCACAACCCGGCCCAGGCGGGAAGATGTCGCACCGTGTGGAATACCAGCAGGCTCCACAAGGTGCGCAGCGGCGTGCGCGGCGGGAGGTCCTGTCGACGCACGCGATGGCAGTGGACGTCCATGAGCTGTTGCAATCGTTCGCGCACCACGGCGTTGAACGCGCGGTCGCGGATCAGCACGTTGGCCTCCAGGTTCAGCGACAGGCTCAGCGGATCCAGGTTGCTCGAGCCCACCGTCGACCAGTTGTCATCGATGACCGCCAGCTTTCCATGCAACGGCCGCTCGCAATATTCGTAGATGTGCACGCCGCCACCGATCAGGTAGGGGTACAGCCGGCGCCCGGCATTGGCCACCATCGGCATGTCAGGTGCGCCCTGGAGGATCAGCGACACGCGCACCCCGCGGCTGGCGGCGCGGTGCAGCGCGTGCAGCAGGCGATAGCCGGGCAGGAAGTAGGCGTTGGCGATCAGGATCTCGTCCTTCGCCGCGCGGATACCCGCTAGGTACTGGTCTTCGATGTCGTTCAGATGTCCGCCGTTGTCGCGGGTGACGAAGCGGACCTCGGCATTGCCCACGGCAGCCGGTGCCTTGTCCGCGGGCCGCGTCCAGTCGCGCGGTGCGGCCGGCGCCAGCAACGCGGCGATCGCGAACGCCCGTATCTCCGCGACCACCGGCCCGTCGATCCGGACCGCGTAGTCCTGCTTGGCGCCGTCGCCATAATCGGCGAGATGGTCGGCCGAGAAGTTGATCCCGCCGACGAATGCGCACTGGCGGTCGACCACCACGATCTTGCGATGCAGACGGCGGAACAGGTTGGTGCGGAAGCCGAACAGGCGCGGCTTCGGATCGAACACGCGCAGGCACACGCCCGCGTCGGTCAGCGCCGAGATGAAGGCCGGCGACAGGTCGGGCGAGCCGTAACCGTCCACGCTAAGTTCCACCCGCACCCCGCGTTGCGCGGCGGCGACCAGGGCGGCATGCAGCCGCTTGCCGACCTTGTCCTCGAACAGGATGAAGGTCTCGATCATGACTTCTTCGCGCGCGCCGTCGATCGCGTCCAGCACCGCCGGGAAGAAGGTCTCGCCGTTCTCCAGCAACCGCACACGATTGCCCTGGCTCCAGGCGCGGCTCATGCGCGGACATCCACCAGCAGCGGCGCGTGGTCGGACAGGTGCGACCACGGCCGCCCCGACAGGATCCGGGCGCGCTCGACCTGCACGTTGCGCGAGTACACCCGGTCCAGCGCCAGCACCGGCCAGCGCGCCGGGAACGTACGCGCCGCCCGCCCGGTCGTCGCCACGAATGCCTCGCGCAGATTGCAGGGGGCGAGGAGGCGGTCCGCGCGCCGGCGCCAGTCGTTGAAATCGCCGGCGACCACCAGTGGCGCGTCGGTCGGGATCTGCTCTTCGATCAGCCGGCACAACGCCTGCAGTTGCCGCTGCCGGTGCGACTCGCGCAGTCCGAGGTGCACGCATACCGTGTGGATCTGTTGGTTCCGGCCCGGCACGTCGAGCACGCACCACAACATGCCGCGTTGCTCGGTGTCGGGGATCGAGACGTCGTGGTTCAGGTAGCGTGCGATCGGGAATTTAGACAGCACCGCGTTGCCATGGTGGCCGTGCGGGTACACCGCATTGCGGCCGTAGGCGAACTCGGGCCAGAGGGTGTCGGCGATGAATTCGTAGTGCGGGGTGGATGGCCAGTCGCCGTGCCGGCGCGACAGCGGCTCGTGGGCGCCGAGCACTTCCTGCAGGCACACCACGTCGGCCGACACCTCATGCACGGCCTCGCGCAATTCGGCCAGGATGAAGCGCCGGTTGAGCGCGCTGAAGCCCTGGTGGATGTTGACCGTGAGCAGGGTGAAGGCGACCATGCGGAAAGGCACTCCGGCGCCGGCGACGGGCCCGACGCAGCACGGCCGACTGTAGGCGCCAATCCGTGCAGGCCACGTCGCCGGTGGGTCACACGAGATCGCGATTTTTGTGCGTCTCGGCGCAGCCGGACTATTGCAGGAGGCGTGTGTCCGGGTCGACCAGCCCGCGTTGCGCCAGCCATTGCCACGCCGCCTCCGCGTCGTGTTCGAAATAGGCTTTTGCCGAACCGAGCCGGAACGTGTAGCCCCACACGTCCATGTCGGCCAGCACCCGCTCGCGACCGACCCCCGGCAGGGCATCGCCGAGCAGCGCCTGCAGCACGCAGACCGCGTCCTCTTCCTCGACCGAATCGGTGGCGTCGGTATGCACCGTCGCGCGGCGCTCCGACGGCAGCACGATCAGGTGGGCAGCTTCGTGCAGCAGCGAGTGCACCGGGGTGTCGGCGCGGGCGTGGACCCGCTCGCCGATCAGGCCGGCTTCGGATTCGCCCCAGTAGCTTCCGGGAATCGCCGCGCCGTCGGCGACCCGGACAAGTTGCAGGCCGTAGCGGGCGAGCAGGGCGGTTGGCGCGTCGAAACCGATATCGGCAAGGGTGAGCATGGAAGATCGGGATTGTGTAGGAGCGGCTTCAGCCGCGATCGGAAGTCGGCGTGGGCGAACGATTCCAGATCGCGGCTGAAGCCGCTCCTACAGGAGTGCGGTCGTGTGCTTAGGCGTACCGGGTGCAGTCAGCCGTTGGCGACCGCGCGCGCCTCGCGCTGGTCCGGCAGCGACACCGAGATGTCCAGCACCTTGTTGTCGCCATCGCCCATCAGGTCGACCTTGACCGCCTCGGCATCGACGCTGACGTACTTGCGGATCACCTCCAGCAACTCGCGCTGCAGCATCGGCAGGTAGTCGGGACCGCCGCGAGTGGCGCGCTCGTGGGCGACGATGATCCGCAGTCGGTCCTTGGCGACCGATGCGGTCTGCTTCTTGACCAGCAGGAAGTCGAACAAACCCATGTCTTAACCTCCGAACATCTTGCTGAAGAAGCCCTTTTTCTCGGGCACCACGAAGCGCATCGGGCGCGTGTCGCCGAGCAGGCGGGCGACGGCATCGTCGTAGGCCTGGGCGGCATCGGACTCGGCATCGAGGATCACCGGCTCGCCCTTGTTGGAGGCGTGCAGCACGTCGGTGGATTCCGGGATCACGCCGACCGTCTTGAGGCCGAGGATCTCTTCGACATCGCCGACGCTGAGCATCTCGCCCGACTCCACCCGCTTGGGGCTGTAGCGGGTCAGCAGCAGGTGCTCCTTGACCCGCTCGCCGTTCTCGGCGCGCCGGGTCTTGGACGACAGCAGGCCGAGGATGCGGTCGGAGTCGCGCACCGAGGAAACCTCGGGGTTGACCACCACCACCGCCTGGTCGGCGAAGTACATCGCCAGGAACGCGCCCTTCTCGATACCTGCGGGGGAGTCGCAGACGATGTAGTCGAAGCCGTCGGCGGCGAGGTCGTCGAGCACCTTCTGCACGCCCTCGGTGGTCAGCGCGTCCTTGTCGCGGGTTTGCGAGGCGGCCAGCACGTAGAGGTTCTCGAAGCGCTTGTCCTTGATCAGCGACTGCTTGAGGTTGGCCTCGCCGTTGACCACGTTGACGAAGTCGTACACCACACGGCGCTCGCAACCCATGATCAGGTCGAGGTTGCGAAGGCCGACGTCGAAGTCGATGACGGCCACCTTGTGGCCACGGCGGGCGAGGCCGCAGGCAAGGGAGGCGCTGGTCGTGGTCTTGCCGACGCCGCCCTTGCCCGAGGTGACTACGATGATTTCGGCCAAGTTCAGATCCTCCGGATATTTGGGGTAGTGCCGCGCTCGCGGGGGCGGCGCGGCGGGACAGGCGACAGCATGCCCGGTTTCTTGCTCACGGTGTGTCCAGCGCGGCGATATGCAGTTGTTCGTCCTGCAGCCAGACCTGCACGGCCTTGCCGCGCAGTTCCTTCGGGATGTCCTCGAGCACCTTGTAGTGGCCGGCGATCGCGACCAGCTCGGCGTGGAATTCGCGGCAGAAGATGCGGGCCTGCTCGTTGCCCTGGGCGCCGGCGAGGGCGCGGCCGCGCAACGGACCGTAGATGTGCACCGAGCCATCGGCGATGACCTCGGCGCCAGCGCCGACCGCGGTCAGTACGGTCAGGTCGCGGTTGTCGGCGTAGATCTGCTGGCCCGAGCGCACCAGCGGGACGTGGATCATTCCGGGGTTGCCGTTGGTGGCGGCACGGGCGGGCGCGCTGCGCGCAGGCGCCGTGTCGGGCGCGGTCTCGCGAGGCCGCGGCGGTGCCGGCTGGGGTGGGGCCGTCTCGGGCGCACCGTCGGCGCGCTCGTACTGCGCACGGAACTTGGCCAGCAGCGGCAACCCGAGAGCCTCGGCCAGGCGCTCGGTGTCGCTGGAGCCGTAGGCCAGGGCGACCGGCAATACCCCGGCCTTGCGCAGGCCATCGAGCAATGCCCGCGCGGTGTCGGTATCGGGCGTATTCGCCAGGCCACCGAAATCGATCACCACCGCGGCCCGCAGGAACAGCTTGGGCGCGCGCTGCACGCGGCCGCGCATCTCCTCGACCAGCTTGTCGACGTCGAGGGTGCGGATGCGCAGGTTGGCGATGCCGACCTGGCCGATCTTGAGCTCCCCTGCCGGTTCGTAGTCCATTGCCGCCGCGCTCATTCGGAGGTTCCGGTCGAGCGTGGAGCCTGCAGCGGATCGCGGACGCGGGCGATCCACGGCACGTCGGGCAGGGTCTTGCCATAGGTCTCCTCGACCCAGGCGTGGCTGCACAGTTCCTTCATCAGCATCGCCGCGCGCGTGCCGTTGCGGACCAGCACGCGCTGGCCGATCTCGCGAAAGCCGAAGCTGCCATGGAACAGCAGCACCGGATCGGTGACGCCCTCGAGGAATACTTCGCAGGCCATCTGCGGGTAGCGCAGCTCGGCGTAGCTCTGGGCGTCGGCATAGAACGCCCGGCCGACGCCACCGCCGCGGCGCCGGCTGGCGACGACGATGCGGTCGATATAGAAAAATTCGGGGAAGCGCTCGCGGAACCACTTGAAGTTGCGGCTGTCGTGGTCGGCACTGCTGCCCATGCCGATCAGGAACCCGACCAGGGTGCCGTCGCGCTCGGCGACGCGGAAATACTCGGCGGTATCGAAGAAATGCCGCATTCGCGCCGCGTCCAGCGGCAGGATAGCGGGGCCAGCGGCATTGTTGAGGGCAAGGACGGAATCCAGCTCGTGCTCTCGCACGTCGCGGACAACGATCGACATTCCGGGCTCCAAAGGCTTTTTCGTGCGTCGCGCGGGATTCCGCGGCAGCCGCGATTATCGCACGTGGCCCGGCGGCCGGCGACCGTCGGGCCGGGGCGCGCGACGCTAGCGGGTCGCATTCAGGCATGACTTTCGGGTGCCACGGCGGGGCGCCGATGCCAGTAGCATTCGGGGATGCTAGCCCGTCTGAACCATAGCCGACTGTTGCGTTACGCCGGTCTCTTTACCTGGGCCATGGTCGGCTGCTGGCTGGTCAACGTACTGGTCACGCTCCGGCTCGATCCGAGCCAGATAGAGCAATTGCCTGGCGGCGCCGAGCACCCGGTCGAACTGCTGATCGCGCGCTGGGTGGCGTTGTACCTGAGCTTCGGCGCGGTCTACTGGTGGATCACCCGCGACCTCGGCCAGCGCCGGCCGGACTATGTCGACCACGCCCTGCTGCTGGTGCTGACGATCTGCGCGATCGGGGTCAGCTTCTTCTCCGGCTCCGGCCTGGGCAGCGTGCTGCTGATGGTGATGGCGGGCCTGTTGCCGTGGTTGCTGCCGCTGCGGATCGGGGTGGTCTGGCTGCTGGCGGGCAACCTGGCGATCATCCCGGTGTTCGTGGCATTGCTGAACTTCCCGGTGGTGCTGGCGGTGGTGCAGTCGCTGCTGTACGCCGGCTTCTCGATCTTCGTGTTCGTCACCGCGCTGGTGGCGATGCAGCAGGCGCAGGCGCGCGAGGAGCAACGCCGGCTCAACGCCGAATTGCGCGCGACCCGGTTGCTGCTGGCCGAGAGCGCGCGGATCAACGAGCGCACCCGCATATCCCGCGAGTTGCACGACCTGCTCGGCCACCACCTGACCGCGCTGAGCCTGAACCTCGAGGTCGCCGGCCACCTCGCAGAGGGCCGCGCCAGGGAGCATGTCAGCCAGGCCCACACCCTGGCCCGGCTGCTGCTGACCGACGTCCGCGAAGCGGTCAGCCAGTTGCGCGAGAACGGCGCGATCGACCTCGCCGCGGCGCTGCAGCCACTGGCCGAGAACGTCCCCGCGCTCGACATCCACATGGACATCGACGGCCCGCTGACCCTGGACGACCCCGAGCGCGCCCATGTGCTGCTGCGCTGCACCCAGGAGATCATCACCAATGTCGTGCGCCACGCCGGCGCCGACAACCTGTGGATTCAGGCCCGCCGCGAGCAGGGCCGGATCGTCATGACCGCCCGCGACGACGGCCGCGGCGCGGAAAAGCTCGCCGCCGGCAACGGCCTGCGCGGCATGCGTGAACGACTGGCCCAGTACGGCGGTCAACTGGATATCGAAACCCGGCCGCAGGCAGGCTTCCGCCTGCACCTGACGTTGCCGGCCACGGCGGCCGAGGCCGTCGCCAGCGAAGGAGTTCCACCATGAGTTCCGCTCCGATCCGCGTCCTGCTTGTCGACGACCAGACCCTGGTCCGGCAAGGGGTACGTTCGTTGTTGGCCCTGGCCGACGGCATAGAAGTGGTGGCCGAGGCCAGCGACGGCAAGCAGGCGGTCGAGGTCATCCCGCAACTCAATCCGGACGTGGTCCTGATGGACATGCGGATGCCGGTGATGTCGGGCCTGGAAGCACTGCAGGCACTCGCCCGGCTCGGCCAGCTGCCGCCGACGATCATCCTGACCACCTTCGACGACGACCAGCTGGTGCTGGCCGGGATCAAGGCCGGGGCCAAGGGCTACCTGCTCAAGGACGTGTCGCTGGAGCAACTGGTCGACGCGATCCAGACCGTCGCCGCCGGCGGCTCGCTGATGCAGCCGGCGATGACCCAGCGCCTGCTGTCGGGGCTGGAGCACATGCGCAACGATTTCGTCAGCCTCGACCGGCCCGACCCGCTGACCGAGCGCGAGACCGAGATCCTTCGGCTGATGGCGGGCGGCTTCTCCAACAAGGAGATCGCCAACTCGCTGGGCGTGGCGGAGGGCACGATCAAGAACCACGTGTCCAACATCCTCAGCAAGCTCGGCGTGCGCGACCGTACCCGGGCGGTGCTCAAGGCGTTCGAACTGCAACTGGTGTGACGGCGCGCTGGACTTTGCGAAATCCGGGGCATCGGTCCGCCCAGCCCCGGTATCCGTCACGATTTTTGATCGAAGGAGGCTGCGCCGGGCGCGGCTTCCTTGCTAGGATTACCGGTCTGCGCCCAGTCCCGCCCCGGGCCCGGCCCTGGAGAACCTGAATGACCCGTCTGATCGAGCTCCTGATTTCACTGGCGATCGTCCTCGCCCTGTTCCTGGTTGTCGGCTTCCTGCTGCCGTCGAGTCGCCACTTCCAGACGTCGGTGGAGACCAACCGCAAGATGACGATCGTGTACGACACGTTGAACAGCCTGCGCCGTTTCGACGAGTGGAACGCGCTGGTCGCGCGCGACCCCCGCATGGACATCAAGCTGGTCGGCCCGGCCGAGGGCGTCGGCGCGCGGCTCGAGTACAGCTCCGACGAGCGTGGCATCGGCGATGGCGCCTGGGAGATCACCGATACCCAGAAGAACCGC
Source organism: Novilysobacter erysipheiresistens (assembly GCF_036663935.1). Lineage (NCBI taxonomy): Bacteria > Pseudomonadati > Pseudomonadota > Gammaproteobacteria > Lysobacterales > Lysobacteraceae > Novilysobacter > Novilysobacter erysipheiresistens. The sequence continues at coordinate 424,418 of NZ_JAXGFP010000002.1, read as the reverse complement.
AGCGTGACCTACTCGATCACCAACGAGCGTCGCGGCAAGAACAAGCGCACCAGCTTCATCCTCGAGCCGACCGGTCGCAACGACCGCAACGTCAAGATCACCCAGATCTACGACGTCGACTACGGCATGAACCTGCTCGGCCGCTACGCCGGCATGTACGTGAGCAGCAACATGGGCCAGGACATGAAGCTGAGCCTGTCGCGCCTGAGCAACATGCTGGCGGCGGTGCCGAACTACGACTATGCCGAACTGAGCAAGGACGACCCGTCGATGGCGCCGAGCCTGTCCGAGCGTCCGGCGCAGAACCTGCTGGTCGTGGGCGCGGCGGTGGAGCGCAACAACGACATCGTGCAGCGCACGATGAAGAACAACATGCAGTGGATCGACAAGGTCATGAAGGCCAACGGCCTCGTCGCCGACGGCCCGGTGCAGATCATCACCAACGAGTTCGGCGCCGAGACCTACTCGTTCGAAGTCGCCCAGCCGGTCCGCAAGGTCGCTGGCGGGTCCGACGAGGAGAGCGACGAGGAAGTCGCGGCCGAAGGCGAGGATGAGGCGGCTGACGAAGCGGCGACCGAGGTTGCGGCCGAAGCAGCGCCGGCCGGCAAGCTCGACATCGAACTGCAAGGCCCGGTGGAGCACGTGTACCGCGAGGCCAGCAAGGTCGCCACGGTGCCGTTCAAGGGGCACATGGCCAACCTGTCGAACGTGCGCGATGCCCTGCGTGGCTGGGCGATGACCCGCGGCTACCAGACCATCGAGCGCCCGTACGAAGCGTGGAACTCCGGTATCGACGACAGCTTCACCGAGGAAGGCGAGTTCGTCGTGTACTGGGCCATCAAGTAACGCCCGACACGGCAACCCGAACCATCGAAGCGCGCCGCGGATTCCGCGGCGCGTTTTTTTGTGGGCGGTTGCGTCGTCCTGATATCGTGCGGCAACTGCCACGAACCGGTTCCCGATGAACGCCACGACTGCTGCTGATCGACCGGATCGCTCCGCCTTGCCGTCGCGCGCCATGGCCGCCGGCGGCGGCGTCCTGGCGGGCGCCGCGGTCGCGTTGTTTGCCTATGCCGCCCACGCCGCCGAGCCGCAGGTGCAGGCGAGCCTGCATTCGGCCGCGCTGTTCGCGTTCGGCCACGGCATCGCGCTCGCGGCACTGGCGCCGCGGGCCGCGCGGCGGCTGGCGCTGGCGGCACTCGCCGGCCTGCTGCTGGGCACGCTGCTGTTCTCGGGCAGCCTCGTTTGCGCCCACTTCTTCGGCACGTCGACGCCATTGGCGCCGTGGGGCGGCAGCCTGATGATCCTTGCCTGGCTGCTGTGGGCGGCCGACGCGACGAGGCGCTGAGATGCCACGCCACTCGCGCGGATTCGACACCGAAGTGGCCCACGCCCACCTGTCCCGGCGTGACCGCAAGCTCGGCACCTGGATGCGTCGGATCGGCGCGATCGACGCCGATCCGCGCTGGCGCAAGCCGTTCGACCCGGTCGATGCGCTCGCCCGCGCGATCCTCTACCAGCAGCTCAGTGGCAAGGCCGCGGCGACGATCGTCGGCCGGGTCGAGGCGGCGATTGGCAGTGACCGCTTCCATTGCGACACCCTCGGCCGCTGCGACGACGCGACCCTGCGCGGTTGCGGGGTGTCGGGCAACAAGCTGCTGGCGCTGCGCGACCTGGCGCTGCGCGAGTCGGCCGGCGAGATCCCGACCCTGCGACGGATGGCGACGATGGACAACGACGCGATCATCGCCGCGCTGGTGCCGGTACGCGGGATCGGCCGCTGGACGGTGGAGATGATGCTGATGTTCCGCCTTGGTCGGCCCGACGTGTTGCCGATCGACGACCTCGGCATCCGCAAGGGCGCGCAGATCGTCGACAAGCTCGACGCGATGCCGACGCCGAAGCAACTGGCGCAGCGCGGCGAGCGCTGGGGGCCGTATCGCAGCTATGCGAGCTTCTACCTGTGGCGGGTTGCTGACTTCGCGATGGAAACGAAAGCGCCGACCAAGCGTTCGCAGGACTGAGGCGGCACGACGACGACTCGTTTTGCCCGGGATGGTTCGGGCTCTTGTAGGAGCGGCTTCAGCCGCGATCGGATGATAGGTCGCCCGCGCCGGCTCCACGATCGCGGCTGAAGCCGCTCCTACAGAAACACCGACATCTGCGATCCAGAGCCACCGCTTCTAGTGCGCTGCGTCGGCAGGATTCCAACGCCAGTGCCACGGTTCGTAGACGATGCCGTGGGGGTTGTCGCGCGGGTAGCTCATGGCGAAGCCGTAACCGCCGGCGTTGGCGGTCAGCCAGTCGAACGCGGGGGTCTGCTCGAACGTTTCCTCGGCCGGCAGCTCGCCGGGAGTGCCGATGTCGAGCGCCAGACCGGAGTGGTGCTCGCTGTAGCCGGGCGCGGCGTTGACCGCGAGGATCTCGTCGACGCCAAGGCCGCGCGCCAACTTCCGCTCGAAGATCCCCAACTGGTAGTCGTGGCTGCGGTAGCCGGAGATCGCCTCCAGCACCACGCTGTCGCGCAGGGCCGCGGCTTGCAGGTGTTTCCACGCGCGCGCGGCGTTGACATGCAGCCACAGCGGGCGACGGTAGCGGTCGAAGCCGGCGAACGCGAGCCAGTCGGGCTCGGCGACCAGCGCAAGGCCGGTGCGCTCGGCGTAATCGCCGTCGATGCCGAGCTGGTCGAGCCGCTCCTGCAGCCGGTCCAGGGGCAATTCGCCGACCCGCTCGATCCCGGGGCGGCGGCGCGCGGGATGCAGCTCGAGCGCGTCCAGCGCGGCATCGATGCCGGGTTCGTGCATCAGCCGATGGACCAATGGCAGCACGCCCTCGCGCAGGTCGACCGCGAGGTATCGGCCATCACGCTTGCGCCGCAGCACGTGCCGCGCGCGCGACAGGGCGCGCGCGTCGTGATTGCTGCGCGCGCGCAGCAAGCCGTGTGGCCAGAGTTCGATCTCCGGCGTATTGATCAGAATGTCGGGCTGGCCACGCATGCGCTCAGGTTAGCCGCAGCCGGAGCAGGGCGCCACGCGCGGCAACCGACCGGTTCACGTGGTGCAGGCGGTCAGGCCTCCTTCTTGAGGATCAGCCGCACCTGGTCGAATGGATTGACCTGGTTGGCCGACACCAGCTCCCAGCCATCGCGGCCGAGGCGGTCGAGTTCCTCGCGCAGGCGTTCTGCCATCGATGGGCCGAGCATGTTGGGGCTCAGTTCCACCACTTCATAAATCCATCGGCTACTCATGGCGTGTCGTCCTTATTGGGCGATGGGCGGGGGGAGGCCGGCAGGCGCCCGGCCTTGCGCAGGGCATCGCGCAGCACATATTCGATCTGCGCGTTGAGGCTGCGCAACTCGTCGTCGGCCCAGCGCTGCGCCGCGGCGAGGACCTCGGCGTTGATGCGTAGCGGATAGGCTTTCTTTTCGGCCATGAATGCTTGGTTCCCTGTAGGAGCGGCTTCAGCCGCGATCTGGAATCGGTCGCCGGCCAGGCAGCCGATCGCGGCTGAAGCCGCTCCTACAAAGGCGGGTCAGTAAAGCGAGCCGGTATTGACGATCGGCTGGGTCGCGCGGTCGCTGCACAGCACCACCAGCAGGTTGCTGACCATCGCCGCCTTGCGCTCCTCGTCGAGCTGGACGATGTCGTTCTTCTGCAGCTCCTCCAGTGCCATCTCGACCATGCCGACCGCGCCGGCGACGATCCGGGTGCGCGCGGCGATCACCGCGTTGGCCTGCTGCCGCTGCAGCATCGCACCGGCGATTTCCGGGGCGTAGGCGAGGTGGCTGATGCGCGCGTCGATGACGTCGACGCCGGCGGTGGTCAGGCGCTCGTCTAGTTGCTGCTTGAGGTGATCGGAGATCTCGACCGGGTGGCTGCGCAGCGAGACCTGGTCCTCGTGGCTGTCGTACGGATAGCTGGTCGCCATCGCCCGCAGCGCGGCCTCGGACTGGATGGTGACGAAGCTCTCGTAGTCGTCGACGTTGAACACCGCCTCGGCCGAGTCGACCACCTTCCAGACGATCACCGCGGCGATCTCGATCGGGCTGCCTTCCAGCTCGTTGACCTTGAGCTTGCCGCTCTCGAAGTTGCGCACCCGCAGCGAGACCTTGCGCTTGATGTAGAAGGGGTTGTTCCAGCGCAGGCCGCTTTCGCTGACGGTGCCGACGTACTTGCCGAACAGGCTCAGCACCGCGGACTGGTTGGGCTCGACCATGTACAGGCCGACCAGGCAGAAGATGGAGATCGCGGCGATGGGCACGGCGGCGATGATCGGGGTGATGCTGGCGTCGCGGGCGCCGCTGAAGAACAGCCAGGCCGCGCCCAGCAGGGCGACGATCAGCACCAGCAGCAACGGGATGCCGGGCAGCGAACGGATCGGGTTCTCTTTCATGGCGGGTTCTCGCGGTCAGTTGCGATTATTTGATATCAATTTGATATCAAATACAAGCGACCGCCGGTCAGGGAGTGATCCGGTACAGCGGCGCCGGGATGAATTCGCCGGTCGCGTAGAGGCTGCCCCCGTCGGCGGCCCAGCCCAGCGCTTCGGCCTGCGGCAGCCACGGCAGCACGCTGACCCTGGGCGCCTGCGCGACCGCGTCGGCCCAGTTGGCACCTTCGGCCCGCGGGAACAGCAGCAGGTGGCGGTAGGTCATCACCGCTAGGGTGCGGCCATCGGGCGATAGCGATGCCGCGGTGACCTGACTGTCGATCCGGGCGCGCCGGGGTGCGCGCTTGAGCCGCTCCGGATCCGGTGCCGGCACGCCGCTGAGGGTGCCGAGGCGCTGGGCGGTCAGCAATTCGCCGGCGGGCGGGCGCAGCGGCAGCGAGAACAGCTCCGGCGGCTGGCGCTTCTTAGACACCAGCAGGATCTCGCCGCGGCGCGCGTCGACCGCCACCGCCTCGCAGTCGCGGGCGCCGTCGGGCCAGCGGAACGCGATCGACCAGGCCGGTTGCAGGCGTGCGTTCTCGAGCGTCGCCGGCTCTTCGACCACGTGCAGTTGCAGGGTCCGGCGCAGGCCGCCGTTGTCGCCGGTGTCGGCGATCAGCAGGTAGCGCTTGCCGTCGAACTCGAACGCGGCCAGATCCTCCCAGTCGGTCTTGGTCACGCCCTCGACGCGGAACGTCGCCAGCCGGCCGCCGCGGTCGTTGACCGCGAACAGGCGCGGCGGGTTGCCGCCGTCATCGTGCAGCCACAGCACGTCGTCGTGCCGGTGCGAGGCGGCCAGGCCGCTGATCTCGTCGAGCTGCAGGTCCAGCAATACCCCGGACAACTCGGCATGGGGTTGACCTTCGTCCTCCACGTCGTCGGAACGGGCACAGCCGCCGGCGACGAGCGCCAATACCGCCGGCATCGCGATGGCAACAATGGATCGGGACAGCGAGGCGGGCAGGCGTCGGCGCATCGGCGAAGCATCGCACGCGGCCCGCCGCGCCCGAAACCTCGGCGCCGATCCCGTTGGCCCGGAAGCTAAACTAGGCAACGACCTCGAAAATCGATTGGAACCTGCATGACCACCCTTGGCACGCCGCTGTCCCCGCATGCGTTTCGCGTCCTGCTGCTCGGTTCCGGCGAGCTCGGCAAGGAGGTCGCGATCGAGCTGCAGCGCTTCGGCGCCGAGGTCATCGCGGCCGACCGCTACGCCGACGCCCCGGCGATGCAGGTCGCCCACCGCAGCCACGTCATCGACATGCTCGACGGCGCCGCGATCCGCGCGCTGGTGGCGCAGGAACGGCCGCAGCTGATCGTGCCGGAGATCGAGGCGATCCACACCGAAACGCTGGTCGCGCTGGAGCACGAGTTCGCCGAGCGCGGCAGCGATACCCGGGTGATCCCGACCGCCCGCGCCGCGCGGTTGACGATGGACCGCGAGGGCATCCGCCGGCTCGCGGCGGAAACGCTGGGCTTGCCGACCTCACCCTACCGTTTCGTCGACACGCTGGAGGATTACCGCGCCGCCGTCGCCGAGATCGGCCTGCCGTGCGTGATCAAACCGGTGATGTCGTCATCGGGCAAGGGCCAGTCGCTGGTGCGCACCGAAGCGGACATCGACACCGCTTGGCAATACGCCCAGACCGGTGGCCGCGCCGGCGCCGGGCGGGTGATCGTCGAGGGCTTCGTCGACTTCGACTACGAGATCACCCTGCTGACCGTGCGCCACGCCGGCGGCACCAGTTTCTGCGCGCCGATCGGTCATACCCAGGCACACGGCGACTACCGCGAGAGCTGGCAGCCGCAACCGATGTCGCCCCGGGCGCTGGAGCGCGCGCAGCAGGTCGCGCGTGCGGTCAGCGACGACCTCGGCGGCTGGGGCGTGTTCGGCATGGAGTTCTTCATCAAGGGCGACGAGGTCTGGTTCAGTGAGGTCTCGCCGCGGCCGCACGACACCGGCCTGGTGACGCTCATCGGCCAGGACCTCAGCGAGTTCGCCCTGCATGCGCGCGCGATCCTGGGACTGCCGATCCCCGTGATTCGCACCCATGGTGGCGCTTCGGCGTCCTGCGCGGTGCTGGCCGAAGGTCACGGGGTGCCGGTGTTCTCCGGTGTCGATGCCGCGCTGGACCGGCCCGACACCCAGTTGCGCCTGTTCGGCAAGCCGCGGGTCGAAGGCCAGCGCCGGGTCGCGGTGACGCTCGCGTTGGGCGAGGATGTCGAGCAGGCGCGCGACAAGGCTTGTCGCGCCGCCGCCAAACTGAAGATCGAACTGCGCTGAAAACGCGTCCATCCGTTTTGCCCACGCAAGGAACCACGATGCCCGACAACAATGGTTACGCCGTGTTCTTCTACCCCAAGGCGCTCGAGGCGCTGGGCGAGGGCATCAAGCCCTACCTGCAGGACGGCCCCGCCGGCGTGCACATCGTCTGCCGCGAAGTCGATACCGGCGGCGCGCTGGTCAAGATGACGCTCGACGCGCGGACCACCGCCGGCGACACCATCCAGCTGGAGTTGCTGGTGCCGACCAGCATGGTGCTGATGATCGTGTCGGCGCGGACCGACGAGGCGTTCGGTTTCGGGCCGCGGATCGCGGTGGAGGCGGCGCGTCCGGCCGGTGAGGGCACTGGCGCGCAGGTCGAGGTGAAGGCTGGCGGCGCGGCGGCGAAGAAGCCGTCGAAGAAGATGCCGCCGAAGGCTGCGAAGAAGGCGAAGCCGGCCAAGTCCAAACCCGCCGGCGCGCCGCGCAAGCGTTCGAAGAAGAAGTAGGTCGCCGGCCGCTCAGCGCACCGGCGCGACGAGGTCGAGCCAGACCAGGTGGTGATCGCTGGCGCCGGCGATTGCCGCGTCGGGATCGCCTTCGTCCGGCCAGAACACCCCGCCGTCGCGCACCCGCAAGTTGGCGGACGGCAGCACGTAATCCAGCCGCAGGGTGCCACCCTTGGGCCCGAAATCGCCGGTGTGGCTGCCGACGTCGCCATCGCGCGGCAACCCGCGTTCGGCGGCGCGCTCTACAGCACCGGCGCTGCGCGGCACGAAGCCGGCGTTGACCCGGGGATGCTCGAGCAACTGCGCGATCGCGCCGTGCACACCGTCGCCGTCGTCGGGGTCGGCGTTGTAGTCGCCGGCGATCACGAACCGTGCCTCGGTCGGCAAGCCGCCGCAGCGGCCAGCGTCGTCGCACAACCACTCGTGGGCACCGGGGCTGATGTACTCGGCCCACAGCCGGATCTCGTCGAAGTTGCGCAGGCCGTTGCGGTTCTCGGCGCCGTCGAACACCGGCGGGGTCGGGTGCGCCGCGAGCAGGTGGACGATGCCCAGCGGTGTCGCGATCGGCACGTCCCAGTGCGATTTCGACGACAGCCGCAATTGCGACCACACCTGTGGCGGATACCAGGCGGCGCCGGTCGCCGGGTCGCGCGGTTGCCGTGCGTCCGGCAGCGCGCTCCATTTCAGCTGCTGGAAAGTGCGCACGCCCGCTCGGTCGATCGGGTAGCGCGACAGCACCAGCATGCCGTACTGGCCAGGATGCAGGCCGTAACCCCAGGCGTCGTTGCCGCGGTCGCGATCATTGCCGCCGGCGCGGCCGTTGCGGTCGAGATCGAGCCCGCTGGGCACGCCGGTGTTGACCGGGGCGAGGTAGCGGTACGGGTAGTGCAGCGGCTCGCCACCGCCGGTCTGGGCGACCTCGAGGTAGTCGCGCTGGAACAGGTCGGCCGCGCGCGCCTGCGGGTCGTAGTCGAACTCGTTGAGCAGGACCACGTCCGGCCGTACCCGCTGCAGCACCGCGGCAATCTTGCGCGCGTCGGGGTCGCCGGCCTGCAGTTGCGCGACCAGGCCACCGTCGGCGTCGTCGTACAGCGAGGTGTTGTAGGTGGCGATGCGCAACGGCGGGATCAGGTTCATCGATTCGGCCATGCGGTCGGCCCAGGCTTCGGGATCGCCCTGGACGTTGATCCGCACGCAGCCGGCGAGGGCGGTCGCAGCCAGCACGGTGACGGTGGTCGCGATGGCGACAAGACGCGTGAACGAACGCAGCAGGGTCAAACCGGATCTCCGACATCGAGGTCGCGCCAGTTGCGACCGTCAAACGCTTCCAGCGGGCGGAACCGTCGTTTGTAATCCATCTTGCGGTGGCCGTCGATCCAGTAGCCCAGGTACAGGTGCTGGCGGCCCTCGCGACGGGCCCATTCGAGCTGCTTGAGGATCGCCAGGGTACCCAATCCGCGGGCGTCGGCGTCGGGATCGTAGAACGTATACACCGCCGACAGCGCGGTTTCGATGACATCGGTGACCGCGACCGCGAGCAACCGGCCGCCGCGGGCGGCGGGCTCGCGCAACTCGATGAACCGGCCCTCGCTCCAGCGCCCGATCAGGAACTGTTCGAATTCGTTGGCGCCATGCCCGTCCATGCCGCCGCCCGGATGGCGCGCGGCGAGATAGCGGCGGTACAGCGCGAGCTGCTCGTCGGTGCGTTCGGCCGGCAACACCCGCAGTACCAGGTCGGCGTTGCGGGCCAGGCAGCGGCGCTGGCTGCGGTCGGGAACGAAGCCCGCGACCGGGATGCGCACCGCCACGCAGGCCCGGCAGCCGTGGCAATGCGGCCGGTAGACGATGTCGCCGGAGCGGCGGAACCCCCAGCCCAAGGCGAGCGGATACCAATGGGCGAGACGGGGGTCGCGCGGGTCGAGGACGAGGTCGCGGGCAAGACGATCCGGCCAGTAGCCGCACGGGTGCTCGCCGGTGTGGAACAGGCGCAGGTCGTCGAGGTCTTGGCCGGGGTCGGTGCCCATGGCGCCAGCATAGCGCCGCCGGTCGTGATGCTGGCGCGTGTGGGCGGTCACCCTGTCAACCGCGCTGCCATCCCCGCGTTGTCATTGGCACCGGCGCCATTCCGGCGCACGCGCAGGAGTTCCCCACGATGAATCGACGCATTGCCGCCCGTATTTCCGTCCTCGCGCTGGGCGTTGTCCTGGCCGGCGCGGCCCTGTCCATGCCGAAGGGCGATACCCGGGGTCCGGCGGCGACCACGCCGGCGACAGACCGCGACGGCGACCGCCGGCTGGAGAGGGCCGAACACCGCCGCCACGGGCATCACCGTCGTCACGGGATGGCCCGGGCGATCCGCCTGGATACTGATGGCGACGGCCGGGTCAGCACGATCGAGGCGAAATCGTCGCGCTGGGGCGAGCATTTCGCCGACATCGACCGCAACCGTGACGGCTACCTCGTGCGCAGCGAGCTGGGCGCGGCCGCCGAACAGCGCCGCCGCGAGTTCGCGGCGAAGCGTGCGCAGCGGTTCGAATCGAAGTTCAGCAGCGCCGATGGCAACCGCGACGGCCGCCTGAGCCGCGCCGAGGTCGAAGCCAACTGGCCGCATCGCGCGCGCGCGTTCGCCTTCCTCGACGAGGACCGCGACGGCTACCTCGTCCGCGCCGACCTGATGCCCCAGCGCCGACGCTGAGCCAGCCGCCAGCCGCCAGCCGCGGCAGCGCAAACCGACCCCCTTGCCCGTGCCGGTATCTCCGCGGCACGGGCTCTTTTTTCGAAAGCTCGAACCCGTCTTCAGAGCCGCCCCGAGCTGACGACTCCGAACACCAGCCCCCCGAAACCGGCAACGAACCCGATCGTCGCGCCGAGCCAACAGGTCCAGCGCTCGCGCCGGCGGCGGGCGGCGGCGGCCACCGGATCGCGCCGGGCCTCCAGCGCGTGCCGGCGGCGCAGGATGCGCGGCTGCACCACCATGGCCTGGTGGAAAACGATCGCCATGAACACCAGCGTCAGCAGCGTCGCCGAGACCCAGCCATCGTCGTAACGCACGATCACGATCAAGCCGATCATGAACCCGACCGATGCCAGTGCCGAAACCACCGAGCTGCGGACCAGGGCGAAACGCTCGACGTCGTCGATCGCACCCTTGAGCTGGCTGCGCAGGCCGAGCCAGATGCCGGCGAACGCCGCGACCAGGCCGATCCCGGTGCTGCCGGCGGCGCCGACCAGGATCTTGCCCAGGGTGCTACCGCCACCCGCTGTCGCCGCGCTGCCGAGGATGCCGGCCGCCGCGGCGGGCGGGCTGGCGACGGCAAGCGCGGTGGCGACCGTGCTAGCGAACCCGACCGACGGCGCCGAGGTGCGTGCGAACTCGCCGAACCGCACCAGCAACTCCGCGCGCACCGTCGCCCGGGCGCGAGACAGGCGCTTGCGCACGGCGGCGTCCGACAGCCCGAGCAGGTCGGCGACCTGTTGCGAGCGCTGGCCTTCGCGGTAATACAGCAGCAGGACTTCGCGGCTGTCGGCGGGCAGCGCCGAGATCAACTCGCTGGCGACCAACGCGCGCTCGTGCTCGATCAGTTGTTCGAACGGTTGCGGCTGCGGGTCGGCGGCGGCTTCGATCAGCTCATCGGCATCGCGCACCTCGCGCGGCAGTCGCTGCCGCTCGCGCAGGTGGTCGCGGGCGAGGTTGCGGGTGATCTGCCGCAACCACGGCAGGAAACTGGCCGGGTTCTGCAATCGCTTGAGGTTTTTCCAGGCGCTGAGGAAGGCTTCCTGGGCGATGTCCTCGCTGGCCGGCACATCGCGCACGATCGCCAGCGCGATCGCGGTGACCGGATTCTGGCAGGCGGCGACGATCCGACCGTAGGCATCGCGGTCGCCATTGGCGGCGGCCGGCAGCAGGCCGTGGATCAGGTGTTCCAGCGGCGGCCGGTCGAACGGCAGGGGTGCGACGGTGTTCATGGCATTCGATTCCCGTGGCCAAGCAAGTGCCCATCGATCAGGACGTCGCGGCGCACGGAATGTGACCGGAGCTACCTAGAACCCGGCCACCCCGCGGCTGCGCACGTGCTTGACCACGTCCACCACCTGCCAGCGCCCTTCGACCCGCGCGACCTCCAGGGTCTTGTAGCTGGCCCACATGCGGTGGTGGTAGGCGCTGTACTCGATGGTGCCGCGATCCGGCGCGGATGGCTTGAAGCCGCGGACCTCGACGATCATCGCCGGCTGCCCGGAGCGGCGATGGAAACTGCCGCGGTCCTCGTCGGCCAGCTCGACGCAGGCGGAGGCCTGCACCAGCTCCGCCTGCAGCGCCGGCAGCGCGTCGTGCAACGCCTGGATCAACTCGATCGAGGCATCGTCGTCGTCGACGCCGAGGCAGGCGACCTCGGTGTCCACCTCGGCCAGCTCGCTGGCGAACACCGCGTGCGCGACCGGCCGCAACGTCGCCGCGACCGATCCGTCGAACGGGCCTGCGGCCAGTTGCGGCACCGGCACCGGCGCGTTGAGGCTGCGCCACATCGCGATCCCGGCGATGGCGACGATCAGCACGATCAGGCCGACCTTGAACCGCCGCGCACGTTTCTGCGCCGGCGAGCGGTCGTCGGCGGTGGCTTCGGACTGGAAGCGGAAATTCGCGCTGGCATAGCCGTCCTCGGGCCGGGTCGAGTCGAGCAGCCCCGCCTCGCGCAGCAGCTCACGCGCCTGCATCTGCTGCTCCGAGCGCACCACCCACACCGCCGGCATCGGCTTGTTGCTGCGGTCGCTGTAGCTGAAGGTGCCGCGACGGTTGCCGTGGTAGGAGCGGCCGTCGGTGATGCGCACCTCGATCCCGGCATCGCCCAGCAGCCTGGCCACGCCTTCGACGTTTTCCAGCCGCTGGCTGCTGAAGACCTTGCGCATCGCTCAGTCCTTCGCCGGCACGAGGGCGGCGGCCCTGGCGTCGTCGACGACCCGGATCAATCCTTCCTGCGCGGTGCTGGCGACCAGCCGGCCCTCGCGGTCGTAGATCTGCCCACGGGCGAGGCCGCGCGAACCCTGCGCGCTCGGGCTGTCCATCGAGTACAGCAGCCAGTCGTCGGCGCGAAACGGGCGGTGGAACCACATCGCGTGGTCGAGCGAGGCCATCTGCACGTTCGGCTGGTAGTAGCTGATCCCGTGCGGGAAGGTCGCGGTGCCGAGCAGGTGGAAGTCGGACGCGTAGGCGAGCAGGGCGCGGTGCAGCTCCGGCGCATCGCCGACGCGCTCGTTGAGGCGGAACCAGAACTGCTGGTACGGCGGCCGCTTGGGTGGCTTGAGCTCGTCGCGCGGGTAGACGTGGCGGAACTCGAACGGGCCTTCCTTCGACAGCCAGCGCTGGATCTTCTCCGGCAACTCGGCCATGACCTTGTCGGGGACCGCGTGGCCGGCCTCGATGTCCTCCGGTTGCGGCACCTCGGGCATCGACAACTGGTGTTCGGCGCCGTCCTCGTCGCGCTGGAACGAGGCGGCGAGGAAGAAGATTGGCTGGCCGTGCTGGATCGCGGTCACCCGCCGCACCGAGAAGCTGCCGCCGTCACGCGTGCGGTCGACCTGGTAGACGATCGGCGCGGCGATGTCGCCGGCCTTGAGGAAGTAGGCGTGCAGCGAGTGCGCAGTGCGCGCCTCCCTCAGCGTCGCCTGCGCGGCCGACAGCGCCTGCCCGAGCACCTGTCCGCCGAACACGTACTTGGTGCCGATGTCACGGCTCTGGCCGCGGAACAGGTTGTCTTCGAGACGTTCGAGCGAGAGCAGTTCGATCAGCTCGGAAACGGGGGTGCTCATGCGCGGGGACGGCCGGTGCGGACAAGCTGGCGATTATAGCGGCCGGGATCGGGGAGCCGTCCCGCAGGCGCGGGTCCGCGCAATTGTAGGAGCGGCTTCAGCCGCGATCTGAAGTCGGCGCGGGCGGACAATTCCACGATCGCGGCTGAAGCCGCTCCTACACGGGCAGGCGCTGCAGATCGACCGCTGCCAACACCCGCGCCCACGGAAACCGCGGCCCCGGGTCGCGCTTGCGACGCACCTGCCGCGAAGCGTCGTCGCTGGCGGCGACCTCGATAGTGTCCAGGTCTTCGTGCCCGGCGATCCACCGCAAGGACGGCAGCCCGGCCTGGAGCTGCCGCAGCAGCGCGACCAGCGCAACCATCTGCGCCTCGGAATACGGCTCGTCCATCGCCTGCCGCCGTGAATCCAGCCAGTCCGGATAACGCCCGGTGTTGACCAGTTCGATGCCGACCGAGCGAGCGTTGTAGCCGCGGACGTGGTGGGCGACGCGGTCGAGGCCGACCCAGCGGTGCACGCTGCCGTCGCGGTCGATATAGAAATGGCCGCTGTTGCCAGTCCCGCCACCACCATCGGCGCGGACCTCGTACAGCACCCGCTCGCCGTACTCGCGCGCGGTGGCCAGGTCGGGCAGCTCGGTGCAATGGATCACCACGAGGTCGACCTGCGCCAGCTCGCGCGGCTCCAACCGGACCTCGTAGGGCAGCGGCTCGACCCGAATGTCGGGCGGGGTGGACGGCGACGGCGACTCGGGCGGCATGGCGCGGATGCTAGCATCGCGCGCATTCCCCACTGCGCGACGCGCGTGATGCGCCTCCGCGGCGCACCGGCGCCGCGCGCATTCTCCAGCGGACACCTTTAATGCGCGGACACTGCATCCTCTCCCACGGCTTCGAAAGCGGCCCCGACGCGACCAAGGTCACCGCCCTGGCCGAGGTCGCCGAGCGCCTGGGCTGGAGTTGCGAGCGGCCCGACTACACCGACCTGGACGGCAAGCGCGAGGTCAGTGATCTCGGCGACGTGCCGGCGCGGCTGCAGCGGCTGCAGGCCCTGGCGAGCGCCGCCGCCGCGCGCGGGCCGCTGGTGCTGGCCGGATCGAGCCTGGGCGCCTACGTCTCCGGCTTGGTGTCGCTGCAGGTGCCGGTCGCCGGCCTGTTCCTCATGGCGCCGCCGATCCGCATGGGCGAGGCCCATCCGTTCGATGCCGCCGGCGTGCCGACCAGCATCATCCACGGCTGGGACGACGAGCTGTGCCCCGGTGCCGAGGTCATCGAGTGGGCACGCGCGCGCCGCGCCCGGCTGCTGCTGGTCGACGACGGCCACCGCTTGTCCGACCACGTCGCCACCAGTGCCGGCGCCTTCGAACAACTGCTGGCGGGCCTCTGAGATGAAATTCTTCGCAAGCTGCGGCAAGGGCCTGGAATACCTGCTGGCCGACGAGTTGCTCGCGCTGGGCTGCGCCCGCGCCACCGCGACCATGGCCGGGGTCAACGTCGAGGGCAGCCTGCTCGACGCCCAGCGCGCGGTGCTGTGGTCGCGGTTGGCCAGCCGGGTGCTGTGGCCGATCGCAGAGTTCGACTGCGCCGACGAGCAGGCGCTGTACGCCGGTGTCGCCGCGCTGCCGTGGCCGGAGCACCTCGACGATGGCGACACCATCGCGGTCGACGCCCATGTCTCCGGCACCGCGCTGACCCACGCGCGTTTCGCCGCCCAGCGGGTCAAAGACGCGGTGGTCGACGTCATGCGCGATGCCACCGGCGCGCGCCCGGACGTCGATGTCGACACCCCGGACCTGCGCATCAACCTGGTCGTGCGCAAGGACCGCGCGATCGTCTCGATCGACCTCGGCGGCGGCCCGATGCATCGCCGCGGCTGGCGCCAGCAACAGGGCGAGGCGCCGCTGAAGGAGAACCTCGCCGCCGCGGTGCTGCTGCGCGGGCGCTGGCCGCAGGTCTACGCCGACGGTGGCGGCCTGCTCGACCCGATGTGCGGCAGCGGCACCTTGTTGATCGAGGGCGCGCTGATCGCCGCCGACGTCGCCCCGGGGCTGTTGCGCCATGGCGGTTTCGTGCCGACGCGCTGGAAAGGTTTCGACGAGGCGCATTGGCAGGCGCTGCTGGACGAGGCTCGCGCCCGCGAGACCGCCGGCCGCGCCGCGCTGCGGCCGGCGTTCTTCGGTCGCGACCTCGACCCGCATGCGATCGGCTCGACCCGCGACAACGAGGTGATGGCAGGCCTGGCCGGGACCATCGACCTAAAGGCGGCCGGCATCGAGGCGCTGCAATCCGACGGATTGCCCGAGCGTGGCCTCGTGGTCAGCAATCCGCCTTACGACATCCGTCTCGCCGCCGACCCGGCGCTGTACCGCGGCCTCGGCGACGCGCTCAAGCGCGCGGTGCCGCAATGGCGGGCGAGCCTGCTGTGCGGCGACGCCGAACTCGCCCACTCGACCGGCCTGCGCGCGCAGAAGAAGTACCAGCTGTTCAACGGCGCGATCGAGTGCACCCTGATCGTCGCCGACCCGGTCGCGCCGCCGCAGCGCGAGCGCAGCGAGCAGCCGCAGGCCCTCGGCGAGGGCGCACAGATGGTCGCCAACCGCCTGCGCAAGAACCTGCGCAAGCTCAAGGCCTGGCGGCGCCAGGAGGGCGTCACCTGCTTCCGCGCCTACGACGCCGACCTGCCCGAGTACTCGGCGGCGATCGACGTCTATGAGACCGACGAGGCCACCCCGCAACGGTTCCTGCACGTCCAGGAATACGCCGCCCCCGACGAGATCCCGGAGGCGACCCAGCGCCGCCGCCTCAACGAATTGCTGGCGGCGGCGCGCGAGGTGTTCGAGGTTCCGCACGAACAGGTCGCCCTCAAGACCCGCGCACGTGGCAAGGGCGGTTCCAAGTACGGCCACTTCGACAAGCGCGGCGAATTCCTCACGGTGCGCGAGGACGACGCCCGCCTGCGGGTCAACCTGTTCGACTACCTCGATACCGGCCTGTTCCTCGATCACCGGCCGATGCGCCTGCGGATTGCCGCCGAGGCCGAGGATGCACGCTTCCTCAACCTGTTCGGCTACACCGGCGCGGCCACCGTGCACGCCGCGGTCGGCCGCGCCCGCGCGACCACCACCGTCGACCTGTCGGCGACCTACCTGCAATGGTGCGCCGACAACCTCGCCGAGAATGGCTTTGCCGGCGCCCGCCACAAGCTGGTGCAGGCCGACGCGGTGTCGTGGCTGGCCGCCGATCGCGGCGAGTACGACCTGATCTTCTGCGACCCGCCGACGTTCTCCAATTCCAAGCGTGCCGACGACTTCGACATGCAGGGCGGCCACGTGGCGCTGCTGCGCGCCGCGGTCGCGCGGCTGGCGACAGACGGCGTGCTGTATTTCTCCAACAACTTCCGCCGCTTCCGGCTCGACGAGGACGCGGTCGCCGGCTTCGCCCGTTGCGAAGAGATCAGCGCCGAGACCATTCCGCCGGACTTCGCCCGCCACGCCCGCATCCACCGCTGCTGGCGGCTGCGGCGTCGCTGAATCAAGACACCGTCGTCCCCCATCCTGCGGTTCACCTGATCTTGGCCTCCCGTCAGGCAGCCTCGCGTTTCCAAGTTGAACTCGTCTTGAACCCGGACTACGGAGCGTCGCGATGAATCTTTCGGCCGATTCGCTAAAGGATGTTGGAATCGAGGTTGCAACCAACGTCGCCAACGAGGTTCGCCATATTCGCTCCAACCAGCGTGCACGGCTGGCGTTGAAAGGTGTGGAGAACCAGCGGGGGCGGACCGACAGCGCCCTCATCGGCCGGTGCAACGAGTACGCCCAGGAGGTTCTCGGGAGCCGCAAGTTCGCGCCCTGGCTGCACGTCTATGCAGCGGTCAGCGGCGAGTTCAGGGAGGGCTGGATCCCGGACAACTACTACGGCGTGATCGTCTACCCGCGCAAGAACCCGGTCGCAGTGAAGTTGTCGGTGCTTAAGACCTTCACCAACAGGATCCTCAATACCGACGCGCTGCCCGACCTCGCCTATGCCATCGACGGGGTGTATTTTTCCAGGGACTTCCGGCCGATCCGCGAGTCGGAACTGGTCGACATCCTTTTCGATCGGCACGACCACACCTACTTCAAGTCCGACTACTCCAACCAGGGGCGCGGCACCGTCATCATGACCCGCGAGGACTTCCTCGCCGAGGGACGATCGATGCTGCCCGACGGCGTGTTCCAGACGCCGATCCGGCAGCATGATTTCTTCGAGGCCATGTGCACGGATGCGACCGCCACCGTGCGAATCACCACCGCCCGGGAGCTGGATGGATCGATCGGGGTGAAGGCGGCCTATCTCAGGGTGGGGCGCCGTAACGACGACATCGTGCGCAGCGCCAACGCAGTCAAGATATCGCTTGATATCGACAGCGGCGCGCTGGACGCATTTGGCTACCTACCCGACTGGCATCGGATCGAGGCCCACCCCGACACCGGTTTCCGGTTTGCCGGTAGTGCGGTCCCCCATTTCAACGAGGCGGCGGCCCTGTGCAAGTCGCTGCATGAGAGCTGCCCGCACATGCCCTGTGTCGGCTGGGACGTCTGCGGCGAGCAGGACGGCAAGGTCAAACTCATGGAATGGAACGCGTTCCACAACGGCATAAAGTTTTCCGAAGCCACCGCCGGCCCGTGCTTCCGTGGGTTGGGATGGGAAGACCTGTGGCGGCGCAAGACACTGATCGTTTGATCCGACCACGCGGAGCGCCACGATGAACCTTTCGGGGGATTCACTGAGGGATGTCGGACTCGATCTGGCAACGGGTTTCGCCGACGAGCTGCGCCATCAGCTCTACAACCAACGCGCGCGCGCGAACCTGGAAAGGGTGGAAAGCCAGCAGGGGGTGACCGACCGCGCCCTTCTCGATCGTTGCAACGAGTACGCGCAGGATGTCCTTGGCAGCCGGAAATTCGCGCCGTGGCTGCGCGTGTACGCCGCGGTCAGCGGAGAGTTCAAGGAAGGCTGGATCCCGGAAAACTACTACCACGTAGTCGTCTACTCCAGGAAGAACCCGGTCGCGGCGAAGGTGGCGACCCTCAAGACATTCACCAACCGGATACTCGACACCGAGGCCTTGCCGGACCTCGCCTACGTCCTTGACGACGTCTACTTCTCGAGAGATTTCGTTCCGATCCGGCAACCGGAGCTGGTCGCCACCCTGTTCGATCGGCATGACCGCGTCTACTTCAAGTCCGATAGTTCCAAGCAGGGCAGGGACGTGGTCATCATGACGAGGGAGGATTTCCCGGGGGAAGGACGATTACGGCTCCCCAATGGCGTCTTCCAGGCTCCGATTCGGCAGCATGACTTCTTCAAGGCGTTGAGCCCGCAGGCGACCGCGACCGTGCGAATCACTACGACGCGGGAGCTGGACGGATCCATCGGCGTGAGGGCGGCCTACCTGAGAGTGGGGCGCAAGAGCGATGACCTCGTGCGCAGCGCCAACGCCATCAAGGTGCCGCTGGACCGGAGTTCCGGAGCTCTGGGGACGTTTGGCTACCTGCCCAAATGGCAGAAGGTCGACGCGCACCCGGACACGGGGTTCCGCTTCTCGGGTAGTTCGGTCCCGCATTTCGGCGATGCGACTGCGCTGTGCAAGTCACTGCATGAGCGTTGCCCGCACATGCCTTGCATCGGGTGGGACGTCTGCAGCGAGCAGGACGGTCAGGTGAAACTCATGGAATGGAACGCTGGCCACAACGACATCAAGTTTTCCGAGGCCACGGCAGGCCCGTGCTTTCGCGGGCTTGATTGGGAATCCCTGTGGAGACGCAAGCCCGTGGCGTGAGCCGCGTCGTCGTCGGCCGATCTGACGCGTCCGACGGCCGGTTTCGGGCCATCGGACATGAGCGTCACTCGCCCGCGGCGACCTGCTGCGGCGGACCGAACCGCAACTGCCGGGTCAGCTCGAACGCCTGGTTCAGCTGCGCGCCCGCAGGCGCCTGCAGCCACAAGTGCGCGACCCGGCCATCGTCGAGCTGGATCAGCGTTTCGCGCGCCTCGATGTCGGGTTTGGTGACCAGTTCGGCGCGGTACCACTGGACCGGCCGGCCATCGATGAGATCGTTCTCCTCGCGGTTGTCCCGCTTGGGCTCGAACGACGCCTCGGCGGCGATGTACAACCCGAGTGCCTCGCTGCCATCGGCCCGCAGCGCGCGGCAGAAGTCGGAACCCCCGTTGGCGCGGTGCTCCCAGGTCAGACCGGTGTCTGCGGGCAGTTGCGGACAGCCCAAGGTTTCCTGCGCTTGCGCCGCGGACGCGGCCAACAACAGGAATGACAGGCTCAAAGCCGTCTTGTTCATTGCATTTCCCCCGTGTGCGGCCGTTCCCATACGGCTACGGATCCGACGATAGTCCAGTTTCGGGGGATTGACAAATCCCGGGGAATCAGAGGCCGTTTTCCTGGTTTGGCGAGTCGTGGTTGATGTCTTTGCTCAATCGGTCGGATCGATCCTCACCGTCGCCGCGGGAGCCTCGCCGAACTCCAGCGACAGCAAGCGAAGCTTCCATTCGCCGACCGTCGCAGCCGGCGACTCGGGAATGTTGACGCCGACGGCGACCGGCGTGCCGCCGGCGGGGGTGAACTCGAAGGCGACGTCCGCATCGCCGGCGCGAATGCACTGCACCCCGGGCGGGCAGCGCGAGTCGGTCGTGACCCCCACATAGCGCAGCGCCGCGTCACCGGGCAGGGTGACCCGTTCGCCGACCTGCAAGGTCATTGGCTGGCCCGGCGTGGCGGCGCGCACGTCGCCGCTGGCACAACCGGGCAGGGTACCGGCGGCGCAGGAGACCAGGCAGGCGAGGGCAAGGGATCGGGTCATGGCGGTTCCATCCGTACGGGCGACGCGAGGCGCGACCGGGCGAGCCTAGCGCCGCCGGCGTGAACGGCCGATGCGGGTCAGGGCGACGGCTGCGACGCGGTCAGCAGGGTGATGTCGCCGTCGCCATCGATGTGGACGGTCATCCGGCGGTCGTACTCGGCCTCGGTCATCGGTTCGACCTCGCAACCGCACAGCGCCGCGGCGATGGCAGGCGCGGTGTTGCTGTGGCCGACCACCAGCACGGTGCCGGCCGGATGCGCCTTTCGAAGCTGCGCGGCGAATGCATCGGCCGACTGGCCGCCGTCGTAGAGCGTCACCGGAAGGTCGTGGGACTGCGCGGCCGGTTCGGCGGTCTGGCGGGTGCGACGGGTATCGGTGGAGTACACCGCGACCACGTCGGAGTCGGCCAGCCATTCGGCGATCGCCCGCGCGCGGGCCTGGCCGGCGGCGGTCAGCGCCGGGTCGTCGGAGCCGTCGGGCACCTTCTCGGCGTGGCGCACGATCACGAAGTCGCTCGAATCGTCGACGCC
Source organism: Novilysobacter erysipheiresistens (assembly GCF_036663935.1). Lineage (NCBI taxonomy): Bacteria > Pseudomonadati > Pseudomonadota > Gammaproteobacteria > Lysobacterales > Lysobacteraceae > Novilysobacter > Novilysobacter erysipheiresistens. The sequence continues at coordinate 404,030 of NZ_JAXGFP010000002.1, read as the reverse complement.
CGGCCAACTGGCGCAGGCGGCAAGCAGGGCCAGCGAGGCGACGGTGGTGGCACGCAGCAGCGGGCGGATCGACGGCATGGACAACTCCGGTGGATGCGACCTGCACGATAGTGCGCCGCCGTCAGTGGACTTTGCCAGACGCGGCGCAGCAAAGCCGGCCGAACCGGCTCAGCCTGGCGCGAGCGCGATCATCAATCCGCGCGCGGCCGCCAACCGTGCGGGTGCATCGGGAAGGTCGAGCTTCAGGCGCAGCTTGTTCGGCCCGTCCATCTGGTAGAGCTTGGGCTGGCCCTGGATCAGCTTGATGATCGCCATCGGGTCGACGTTGGGCTTGTCGACGAACTGCACGCGACCGCCCTTCTCGCCGAGATCGAGCTTGCTGATGCCCAGCGCGGTGGCCTGCAGTTTCAGTTCGGCGTCCGCGAACAAGTGCTTGGCTGGATCGGGCAGCAGGCCGAAGCGGTCGATCATCTCGACCTGCAACTCGCGCAATCCATCGGCGTCGCGCGCGCCGGAGATGCGCTTGTAAAGCGTCAGGCGGGTGTGGACGTCGGGCAGGTAATCCTCGGGAATCAGGGCCGGCACGTGCAGCTCGACCTCGGCGCCGCGGACGCTCTGGCCGTCGACGTCGGGCAGCTCGCCACGCTTGATCGAGCGCACCGCGCGCTCCAGCAACTCGGTGTAGAGGCTGAAGCCGACCTCGGCCATCTGCCCGCTCTGGTCCTCGCCGAGTAGTTCGCCGGCGCCGCGGATCTCTAGGTCGTGGGTGGCCAGGGTGAAACCGGCGCCGAGCTCGTCCATCGCCGCGATCGCGTCCAGTCGCTTCTTGGCATCGCTGGTGATCGAGCGGTGGTCGGGCACCACCAGGTAGGCGTAGGCACGGTGATGGCTGCGGCCGACCCGACCGCGCAACTGGTGCAGCTGCGCCAAGCCGAACTTGTCGGCGCGGTTCATGATGATGGTGTTGGCGTTGGGGATGTCGATGCCCGACTCGATGATCGTCGTGCACAGCAGCACGTTGAAGCGCTGCTTGTGGAAGTCGAGCATCACCCGCTCCAGCTCGCGCTCGGGCATCTGGCCATGGGCAATCCCGATGCGCGCCTCCGGCACCAGTTCCTGCAACTCGCGCTGCATCCGGCCGATGCTTTCGACGTCGTTGTGCAGGAAATAGACCTGGCCGCCGCGCGAGATCTCGCGCTGGAACGCCTCGCGTAGCTGGCTGTCGTCCCACGGCACGACGAAGGTCTGCACCGCCATCCGGTGCGCCGGCGGGGTGGCGATGATCGACAGGTCGCGCAGCCCGGCCATCGCCATGTTGAGCGTGCGCGGGATCGGGGTGGCGGTCAGGGTCAGCAGGTGGACGTTGGCGCGCAGCGCCTTGAGCGCCTCCTTCTGGCGCACGCCGAAACGCTGTTCCTCGTCGACGATCACCAGCCCGAGGTCCTTGAAGCGCACGTCCTTCTGCAGCAGCCGATGGGTGCCGACGATGACGTCGATCTCGCCGCTGGCGGCCTTCTCCAGTTCGGCCTTGATCTCCTTGGCGGTCTTGAAGCGCGACAGCACTTCGACCTTGAGCGGCCAGTCGGCGAAGCGGTCGCGGAAGTTGCGGTAGTGCTGCTCGGCCAGCAACGTGGTCGGCACCAGCACCGCGACCTGCTTGCCGGCCGCGGCGGCGGCGAACGCGGCGCGCACCGCGACCTCGGTCTTGCCGAAGCCGACGTCGCCGCAGACCACCCGATCCATCGGCTGGCTGGATTGCAGGTCGCGGATGACCGCCTCGATCGCGGCCAGCTGGTCGGGGGTTTCCTCGAACGGGAAGCCCGCGGCGAACGGCTCGTACATCGCCCGGTCGAGGTCGATCGCCAGGCCGGCGCGGGCCTGGCGCTTGGCCTGGATCTCCAGCAGCTCGGCGGCGACGTCGCGGACCTTCTCCTGCGCCTTGCGCTTGGCCTTGCTCCACTGCTCGCCGCCGAGCGAGTGCAGCGGCGCGGTCTCGACCGAGGCGCCGGAGTAACGGTTGATCAGGTGCAGTTGCGCGACCGGCACGTACAGGCGGTCGCCCTTGGCGTACTCGATCTCGACGTATTCGTTCTTCTCGCCGCCGGCCTCGAGCGTGATCAGTCCGCGGTAGCGGCCGACGCCGTGGTCTTCGTGCACGATCGGCGCGCCCTCGGACAATTCGCCGAGGTCGCGGATGATCGACTCGGGCTCGCGGCCGACGCGCTTGCGTCGGCGCGGCTGGCTGGCGCGCTCGGGGAACAGCTGGCGTTCGGTGAGGGTGGTCAGTTGCGGCTGATCGAGGGCGAAGCCGTCGTCGAGCGGCGCGACCGCGATCGCGAACCGCGACGAGCCCGCGGCGAACGCGGGCCAGTCGGACAGAACCTCGGGCGCCAGGGCGGCCGCCTGCAGGATCTCCAGCAGCGCCTCGCGTCGGCCTGGCGAATCCGCCGCCACCAGCACCCGGCCGGGATAGCTGCCGAGGAACGCCTTCAGCGCCTCGGCCGGGACGTGGTCGCGCGCGGTAATGGGCAGGTCTGGCGCCGGCTGAGTGGCCAGCACATGGGCGCGCTCGCGCTGCGGATGGCCTTCCCCGCAGACCTCGATCCGGTCGCCGCGGTTGAGCTGCTCGCGCAGCGCGTCGGGCGACAGGTACAGCGCGTCCGGTGGTAGCAGCGGGCGTTCGAGGTCGTGGCGGCGCTGCTCATAGCGATCGCCGGTGTGGGTCCAGAACTGCTCGGCCGCCTCCAGTGCGCCTTCGCCGAGCAGGGGCAATGTCGTGTCGGCGAGGTAGTCGAACAGGGTCGCGGTCTGCTCGAAGAACAGCGGCAGGTAGTACTCGATGCCCGACGGCGCGGTGCCGGCCTTGAGGTCCTGGTACAGCGCGCTGCGGCGGGTGTCGAGGTCGAAGCGGTCGCGCAGCGCGTCGAGCGCGCGTTTCAGCGAGGCCTCGTCCAGCGGCAGCTCGCGGCCCGGCAGCAGGTGCACCGCATCGATCTTGTCGAACGAGCGCTGGGTCTCCGGGTCGAAGCCGCGGATGGTGTCGATCTCGTCGTCGAGCAGTTCGACCCGGAACGGCTGGTCGGCGCCCATCGGGTAGACGTCGAGCAGGCCGCCGCGCACCGCGAAGTCGCCGGGGTCGAGCACCTGCGGGACGTTGCGGTAGCCGGCCGACTCCAGCCTTCTTTTCTCGGCATCGAGATCAAGCCGCTGGCCGACCTGCACGTCGAAGCTGCCGCCGACCACATGCCTCAGCGGTGCCAGGCGTTGCAGCAGGGTCTGCACCGGCACCACCACGATGCCGCGCTTGAGCGTCGGCAACCGGTGCAACGCCGACAGGCGCTGGCTGACGATGTCCGGATGCGGGCTGAAGTGGTCGTAGGGCAGGGTCTCCCAGTCCGGAAACGGCAGCACCGGCGTGGTACCCGTGGCTGCGCCGGCCTCGCCGAGCAGGGTACGCAGGTCGGCTTCGAGCTGGTGCGCGGCGTGGTTGTCGCGCGCGATTGCCAGCAGCGGGCCGTCATGGCTGGCGGCGGCGCGGGCGACATGGAAGGCGAGGGCCGAGGGCGAGGCCGGTGCGCGCCACCAGGCGCGCTGCTGGCCCGCTTGCGGCAGCGGCGGAGAGGGGAATGTGGGGGAAGGCATCAGCCGGCGATTTTAGCCGATGCGGGGGCGGCAGGCCCGTTGCGGTTTGTCCGGCGAGTCGCCCTGCTCTTGTAGGAGCGGCTTCAGCCGCGATCTGGAATCGGCACGGGCGAACGGTTCCCGATCGCGGCTGAAGCCGCTCCTACAGGGGCTTCCGGAGCTGGAGGACGACCCGGACCAGGCCGTCCTGCTGCGACTCGCGCTCGAACCCCAGCGATTGGGCCAGCGACAGCATTGGCTGGTTGTGCTCGAACACGTCGCCATAGACCCGTTCGAGCTTCTTGCTGCGGGCCCACTTGACCAGCCGGGTCATCAGGTAGCGTCCCAGCCCCATGCCGTTGATGTAGCGGCTGATCAGGATCGCGAACTCGCCGGCGCGACCGTCGGGGTCGACCACGATCCGGGCCACCGCGCCGACCAGCGCCTCGCCGGGCGGCAGCGGTTCGGCCGCGACCAGGGCGAACTCGGTCTTGGGGTTGATCCTGCTGAAGCGCTCGGCCATCTCCGGGCTCAGCTCCTGCATCGAATGCAGGAAGCGCTGGCGGACTTCCTCCGGCTGCAGCAGGCCGAAGCCGGCACGCAGCGGTTCGGCGTCCTCGGGCCGGATCGGGCGGATCAACACTTCGCGGCCATTGGGCAGCGTTTGGCGTTCGTGCCAGGGCGGGAGTCGTTCGCGCGCGGTCATGGCGGCGATAGTGGCACACCGGATGTAAACGACTTCTTCATTCGGCAGTCACGCCAATTCGGGCGCCGATGCCGCCAGACACGGCGGTCGCATGGGCCGGTGCTAGACTCGCGCGGCTCACAACAACAGGGATCAGCACATGGCCGGTGGCGGTGATTCGACCCGCGCGATCTTCTTCGCGCTCGGTGCCAACTTTTCGCTCGCGGTTGCCAAGGGCGTGGCCGCGTTCTTCACCGGCTCCAGCGCGATGCTGGCCGAGACCGTGCACTCGTTCGCCGACTGCGGCAACCAGGGCCTGCTGCTGCTCGGGATGAAGCAGTCCAAGCGCCCGGCCACGCCGGAGTACCCGCTGGGCTACGGCAAGGCGATCTATTTCTGGTCGTTCCTGGTCGCGTTGATGCTGTTCACCGTCGGCGGCATGTTTTCGCTCTACGAAGGCATCCACAAACTGCAGGCGCCCGAAGCCGTCGATACCGGCAAGCTGTGGTGGGCGGTCGGCGTGCTGGTGTTCGGCATCGTGGTCGAGTCGATCTCGATGCGCGCCTGCGTGCAGGAGGTCAACAAGGCCCGTGGCGACCGCGGCATGTGGCAGTGGTTCCGCGAAAGCCGCCAGGCCGAACTGGTGGTGATCTTCGGCGAGGACCTGGCGGCGCTGCTGGGCCTGGTGTTCGCGCTGGTCGCGGTGGCGGCGACGATGGTCACCGGCAACCCGATGTGGGATGCGATCGGCACCATCGGCATCGGCGCGTTGCTGATCATCGTCGCGGTGTTCGTGGCGATCGAGGTCAAGGCGCTGTTGATCGGCCAGAGCGTCGACCCCGAGCGCCAGCAGCAGATCCACCAGTTCCTCGACGGCCGTCCCGAGGTCGCCGAGACCATCAGCGTGCTGACCCTGCAACTGGGCAACGACGTGATGGTGTCGGTGCAGGCGCGGATGCGCGAGCGTGAGCGCGCGTTGGTGTTGATCGAGGAGATCAATACGGTCGAGATCGCGCTGAAGCAGGCGTTCCCGGAAGTGCGCTGGAGCTTCTTCGAGCCCGAATCGCGCGGCGGCGCGGGCGCGCCCTGACGGTCGTGCCCGGTCCTGTGGCGGGCGTCCTCAGGCCGCCTGCTTCAACCACTCCAGCCGCGACGACGCGCCGGTCTCGCCGAGCGCGGTCTGCAACCGCGGCAACACCGACTGCAGGCTCTGATCGAGCTGCCACGGCGGGTTGAACAGCAACATGCCGCTGCCGTTCATGCGCAGCGGCGAGTCGTCGGGGTGGATCATCAGCTCGACCAGCAGCGACGACTTGGCCGGAACGGTGGCCGCGCGGCGCAGGAACGGCTGCAGCGCCCGCCGGCGCTTGATCGGATACCAGACCGCATAGGTCGCCTGCGGCCAGCGCGTCAGCGCCTCGCGCACCGCGCCGATGATGTGGTCGAATTCTTCGAGCTGGGCCTCGTACGGCGGGTCGATCAGCACCAGTCCGCGGTTCAACCGGACCTGGCCGAACTTCGGCGGCAGCAGCGCCTTCATCGCCGCGTAGCCGTCGCGCGCGTGGATCGCGACCCGCGGGTCGCGGTCGAAGTTGGCCTTGAGTTGGGCGGCTTCCTCCGGCAGCAGTTCGCAGGCGGCGATGCGGTCGTCCTCGCGCAGCGCGTGCGCCAGCAGCCACGGCGATCCGGGGTAACTGGCGTGGCCGTGCTCGGCGCGGCAGGCGCGGACGGCGGCGAGGTAACGGTTGATGGCCGGATGCTTGGGCGCCTCCGCCAGCAGCCGGCCGATGCCGCCCTCGGCCTCGCCGGTGCGCTGCGCGGAGTTGCCATCGAGCGCGTACAGGCCGCGCCCGGCGTGGGTGTCCAGCGCGAACAGCGGTGCCGGCTTGGCGGTCAGGGCGTCGCAGACGGCCAGCAGCACGACGTGCTTGAGGACGTCGGCATGGTTGCCGGCATGGAAGGCGTGGCGATAGTTCATCGCACTAGCTTAGCCCGGCGCGGCCCGCGGTAGCCCGGCGCGGCCGCGACCGGCTGGCTTATCCTGTCGCGACTTCCTCGCGCCCCGGCCGCCATGCCCCGCATCCTCCTGGTCGAAGACGAACCGGCGATTGCCGACACCGTGCAGTACGCACTGCGCGCCGAGGGCTTCGACCCGGTGCATTGCCTGACCGGCGGCGAGGCGCTGCGGCGGGCGGCGTCGGAAGACTTCGCGCTGGCGGTGCTCGATGTCGGCCTGCCCGACATCGGCGGCTTCGCGCTGTGCCGGGAGCTGCGCCGCGGACGCGAGCTGCCGGTGATCTTCCTGACCGCGCAGGGCGCCGAGGCCGACCGCATCCTCGGCCTGGAGATCGGCGCCGACGATTACGTGACCAAACCGTTCTCGCCACGCGAGCTGGTCGCGCGGGTGCGGGTGGTGCTGCGGCGGGTGCAGGCGGCGCCCGTCAGCGCGCCGGTTGCCGACGGCTTCGAGCACGATCCCGAAGGCAAGCGCGTCCGCTTCCGCGGCCAGCTGCTCGAACTGACCCGCTACGAATACGGCCTGCTGGCGGCGCTGCTGCAACGGCCCGGCGCAGTGCTGTCGCGGTCGCAACTGATGGACCGGGTGTGGGGCGACGCGCTCGACAGCGGTGACCGCACCGTCGATACCCACATCAAGACCCTGCGGGCCAAGCTGCGCGAGGTCGAGCCCGACGCCGACCCGGTCCGCACCCATCGCGGGTTGGGGTATTCACTGGACGTGCCGTGAGGACGCCCGGCTTGAGGACAGACTGTTGAAAATCGGCCTGCGGATATTCCTCGGCTACTTCCTCATCGTCGCGCTGGCGGCGTTGTTGCTGGCCCAGGTGTTCGTCGCCCAGGTCAAGCCGGGCGTGCGCCAGGCGATGGAAGACACGCTGGTCGACACCGCCAACGTACTGGCCGAGTTGGCGACCGACGACCTCGTTGCCGGCCGGATCGCGACGGGCGCATTCGCCCGGCGCGTGCGTGAGGTCGCCGGGCGGGACTTCGGCGCCGAGATCTGGGGTTTCGACAAGCGCGGCGCCAGCTATCGGGTGTACGTCACCGATGCACGTGGCATTGTCGTGTTCGACAGCAGCGGGCAGGCACTCGGCGCCGACTATTCGCGCTGGAACGACGTCTACCTGACCCTGCGCGGTCGCTACGGCGCGCGCTCGACCCGGTCCGATCCCGATGATCCCGATTCCACCGTCATGCACGTCGCCGCGCCGATCCGCGGCGCCGACGGCGCAATCATCGGGGTGCTGACCGTGGCCAAGCCCAACCGCGCGCTGCAACCCTTCATCGAGCGCAGCCAGGCGGTGGTGATGCGTTGGGGCGCGGTGTTGCTGGGGGTGGCGTTGCTGGTCGGACTGGTCGCGGCGTGGTGGCTGTCGCGCCAGCTCGGTGGCCTGCGCCGCTATGCGCACGCGGTGACCGCCGGCGAGCGCGCCAGCCTGCCGGCGTCGGCCGGCGAGTTCGCCGAACTCGGGCAGGCGCTGGAAACCATGCGCGCCCGGCTGGAAGGCAAGCAGTACGTCGAGCAGTACGTGCACAGCCTGACCCACGAGATGAAGAGCCCGCTGGCGGCGATCCGCAGCAGTGCCGAATTGCTGGAAACGCCGTTGCCCGACGCCGATCGCGTGCGTTTCGCCGGCAGCATCCGGGTCCAGAGCGAACGGCTGGCGCAGATGATCGACAAGTTGCTGGCCCTCGCCGCGGTGGAGCACCGGCAGCGGATCGAGCAGCCGGCGCCGGTCGACCTCGCGGCACTCGCGACCGAAGTCGCGGAGCTGTGCACGGCGGGCCTCGCCGCTGCGGGGGTCGAACTGGAACTGCGGCTGGACGCGATCGGCCCCGTCCGCGGCGATGCGTTCCTGCTGCGGCAGGCACTGGAAAATCTGGTCGGCAACGCGATCGACTTCGCCCCGGCCGCGAGCGTGGTCGAAGTGACCCTGCACCGGTCCGGTAACGAGGCGGTACTGGAAGTTACCGACCGCGGCCCGGGCATTCCCGACTACGCGCTGGGGCGGGTGTTCGAGCGCTTCTACTCGCTGTCTCGCCCCGATGGTGGCAGTCGCAGCAGCGGCCTCGGCCTCTGCTTCGTCGCCGAGGTCGCAGCCCTGCACGGCGGTCGCGTCAACCTGGAGAACCGCGACGGCGGCGGCGCGGTGGCTCGGCTGGTGGTGCCACTCGCGTCGTAGTTCACCCCCGCTTCACCGTCGCCCCATCGTCCGCGCACCGTCGCCGCCGATCCTGCCGGCAATTGCCATGACAGGAGTGCGAGATGCGACTTTGGATGAGGATAGCGATGGTGCTGGGGCTGACCTTGGCGATCCTTGTGCCGCTGACGATGGTTCGCGGGGTGGTGCAGGAGCGGCAGGACTACCGGCGCCAGGTGGTGGCTGACATCGCCCGCAGCTACGCCGGACCGCAGACCTTCGCCGGCCCGGTGCTGGTGGTGCCGTACCAGGAGGTGGTCGAAGTCGAGGAGGCCGACCGTGCCGGCATCGTCCGCACCACGCGCAAGACGGTGTCGCGGCAATGGACGTTCTTCCCCAAGACGCTGGCGGTCGAGGGCGGACTCAAGCCCGGCATCCGCCGTCGCAACCTGCACGAGGTCCGGGTGTACGAGTGGCACGGCAGCGCCAAGGCCGCGTTCGAGGTCGCGATCCCGGCCGACCCCGGTACCGAGCGCGGTCGTCGCATCGGCCAGCCGTATCTGAGTTACGCGATTTCCGACGTGCGCGGCTTGCGAGGTCCGACGCTACAGGTGGGCCAGCGCACGCTCGAGGTCGAACAGGGCCGTGCACCCGGCCATGTCGGCGGCGAAGGCCTGCACGCGCTGCTGCCGCCGCTGCCGCCGCTGCCGCCCGGCCAGTTGCACCGCGTGCAGACCGAACTGCGGCTGGTGCTGGCCGGCACCGAGCGGTTCTCGCTGGTGCCGCTGGGCGACCAGAACCGTTTCTCGCTCACGTCGAGTTGGCCGCATCCGAGCTTCGACGGCAGCTCGCCGCGCACCCGGATGATCGACGCCGACGGCTTCCAGGCCGGCTGGGAGATCCCCGGCGTCGCCAGCAACGCCCAGCAACGCTGGCAGTCGGCCAAGGGCGACTTGGCCGAGGATGCCGCCACCGCGATCGACCGGGTCAGCGTGTCGTTGATCGACCCGGTCGACGTCTACTCCAAGACCGATCGCGCAACCAAGTACGGATTGCTGTTCGTGCTGCTGACCTTCATTGGGTTTTTCATCTTCGAGCTGACCAAGTCACTGCCGATCCACCCGATCCAGTACGGCCTGGTCGGGCTGGCGCTGGCGATGTTCTTCCTGCTGTTGTTGAGCCTCAGCGAGCACTTCCCGTTCGGCTGGTCGTACCTCGGCGCGGGCATCGCCTGCATCGGCTTGATCACCTTCTACCTCAGCGCGGTGTTGCGAAGCGTCATGCGCGCGCTGGGTTTCGCGGCGATGCTGTCGACCCTGTATGCCGCGTTGTACGGGCTGCTGGTGTCGGAGGACAACGCGCTGGTGCTGGGTGCCGGCCTGCTGTTCGTGGTGCTGGCGGCGCTGATGGTGGTGACCCGCAAGGTCGACTGGTATCAGTTGGGCAGCCGCCCGAACCCGTCGCCGGCGCGGCGCGAGCCGATCTTGTCGGAGCCTTGATGGAAGAGGGAGCGCGGCCGTCGCACCACGGCCGCGCCGATCAGGACCAGCGCTCGAACGCCATGCCCCGCGGTTGCGGACGATTTCCGGCCGTTGTGTCGGCGAATTTTCGTTCATCGTTCTGGAGGGGCCACATTTTTCGGCAACCACGGCTTGTCCTGCGGTCAGGGCCTGCCGTAGTGGCCATCGCCATGGCCACAACATCGACAAGGATGTCCCATCCGTGCACACCGCCATGACCCCTGTCACCGCGTTCCAATCCGCCAGTGCAGGACACCCCGCGAACCAGTCGGTGAACGTGCGAACCGTGGTGGGCGAGGCCATCGGTGTCCACGTCGACGACATCGCGGGCCTCTGGGGAACGGTGCTGGGCGATTGGCCCTATCTGTACGACGGACAGGCCGAGCATGGTGCCGACCTGCCGCTGCCGCACCTGCAGGCCTGCGTGCAGTCCTGGCGCAGCGTGGCGGTGCTGGCGTTCGATGGCGACAACCTGGTCGGCGCCGCGACCGGGTTGCCGCTGGCCGACGCGCCCGGATCGGTGCAGCGGGCGTTCGCCGCCGTCGGGCTGGATGCCACCCGGGTATTCCTCTGCGGCGAGTCGGTGCTGCTGCCGGGCTACCGCGGCCGCGGCATCGGCCATCGGTTCTTCGACGAGCGCGAGTCGCATGCGCGCCTGATTGGCGGCTTCGACCTGACCGCGTTCTGCGCGGTCGAGCGGGCTGCCGACGATCCGCGGCGGCCGCCATTCGGCCGCGGCTACGAACCGTTCTGGCGCAAGCGTGGCTATCGCCCGCGCGAGGGGCTGCAACTGATGCTCGGCTGGAACGAGGTAGGCGCCGGCATCGTCCCGCACCGCCTTGCCGGTTGGCTGCGACCGTTGGAACGGTCGCGCTGATCGGCGTCGCTTCAGGCCAGCATCGACAGCGCCGACCCCAATCGCAGCGACAGCATCGCCAGCACCACGCCGATCGCACTCGCCGCCAGCACGTCGCTGGGGTAGTGCAGGCCCAGCACCACCCGCGACGCCGCCACGCTGGCAGTGAACGAGGCCAGCAGCCACCCCAGCGCCGGGTAGTGCGCGGTCGCCACCAGGCTGAAGGCGACCGCATGCAGGGTGTGGCCGGAAGGAAAGCTGAACTCGTCGAGCGGCGCGACCCAGGCTCGGATGCGACGGTCGGAGGCGAACGGCCGCGGTCGCCGGGTCCAGCGCTTGAGCAACTTGTACATGGTCAGTGCGATCACCCCGGTCGCGGCCAGGTGGGCGGAGGCGACCAGTCCGTCGAAGCCGTCGACCACGATCATCGCCGCCATCAACCCGTACCAGAACACCCCATCACCGAGCCGGCTGATCGCGGCGAAGTACGCACGCAGGTGGCCGCCACGGCAGACCCGGTTGGCCCGCAGGCACCAGCCGGATTCACCGGCCGCCAGACGCTCAAGCCAGGGCGGGCGATTCATCGCTGGCTCTTGACAGGCCGCGCAGCACGGCGTCGAAATCGGCGGCGACCTGTTCCGGCTGCAGCCGGCCGACCGCGTCGCGGGCGGCGCGGGCCATCCCGGCGCGCCGGGCGTCGTCGCCGGCGATGCGTGATGCGGCGTCGATGAAGCCCTCGTCGTCATCGACTGCGACCGCGGCGCCGTGCAGGCCGTCGCGCAGGTGTTCGCCGGCGGCGCCGTAGTCGAACGCGACCGTCGCCACGCCGCTGGCCATCGCCTCCAGGGTCACGTTGCCGTAGGTTTCGCTGAGGCTCGGGAACAGGAACAGGTCGCCGCTGGCGTAGTGGCGGGCGAGCGCGTCGTGGCGCTGGACGCCGGCGAAAATGAAATCCGGATGTTCACGTTGCAATTGCGGCCGTGACGGGCCGTCGCCGACCCAGACGAAGCGCGCGTCGGGGCAGACCTGCTGCAGGCGGCGGAATGCGCGCACGGCCAGGGCGAGGTTCTTCTCCGGCGCGATCCGGCCGACATACAGGGCGACCAGCTCGTGCTCGCCGACGCCCCACTGCGCGCGCAACGCCGGGTCGCGCCGGTCGGGATTGAAGCGTCGGATATCGACCGCACGCGGCAACTGCACCACGTGGTCGAAGCCCTGCGCCTGCAGGAAGCCGGCCAGCTCGCGCGTCGGCACCAGGGTCGCCGCGGCGCTGTTGTGGAAGCGGCGCATCCAGGCCAGCGCAGGACCGGCGAGGACTCGCGCACCGTAGTTGCACATGTACTGGTCGAAGCGGGTGTGGAAGCCGGTTGCCACCGGGATATGCAGCCGCCGCGCCGCGCGCAGGGCCGACCAGCCCAGCGGGCCCTCGGTGGCGACGTAGATCGCATCGGGGCGCATCGCTGCCCAGTGTGCCTGCAGGGCACGGGTCGCCGGCAGGCCGAAACGCAGGCCCGGGTAGCGCGGCAGCGCGGCGCCGCGGACCAGCAACTCGCCGGGGTGGCCATGGCGCTCGTCGGGCTGGCGCGGGCGCACGACGGTCACGGTGTGGCCCTGCGCCCGCAGGCCGTGCTCCAGCGACTGAACGGTCAAGGCGACGCCGTTGACTTCCGGCGGGTAGGTCTCGCTGACGATCGCGTAGCGCATGCGCGGCTCTCCCGTTTAGGAGAGTGTGTGGACGTCGGGTTTAGCTGTTATGGCAGGACGATGACCGTCGGATGACACGCCACATGTGGCGCCAGGTTGTTGTAGGAGCGACGTGAGTCGCGAAGCCGAACGTTGGAGGCGATGTACAGGTCACGACTTACGCCGCTCCTGCTAGTCGGTTTCGAACGCCAATTTGATGCCCAGCGCGCCGATGTCGTGCGGCTCGCCTTCCAGGTCGGTCTTCAGCAGCGGCCGCGCCTCGAACCAGCGCTGGTCGAGGGTCACGGTCAGGCGATCGCCATCGGCGCGCGCATCGAGCCGGGGGATCGGGTCGGCCTCGTGCGCGCGGTGCATCAGCACCGCCAGCCGCAGCAGCGCGGCACTGCGCCGCACCGCCGGAAGCAGGCGGTCGGGCAGGGCGTCGAACGCGGACTTCGGGACCTTGCGGCGATGGGTGCGCACCAGCGCCGCAAGGAACTGCTGCTGCTGCCGCGAGAAACCCGAGATGTCGGTGTGCTCGACCACGTAGGCACCGTGCACCTGGTACTGGCTGTGGGCGATGGTCAGGCCGAGTTCGTGCAGGCGCGCGGCGCGGCTGAGCATCAGGCGGTCGTCAGGGCCGAGCTGCCAATCCTCGGCGACCTGGTCGAACAACCGCAGCATCGTGCCCTCGACGCGCGCGGCCTGGGCCTTGTCGATGCCATAGCGCAGCATCAGCGCGGCCACCGCGGCATCGCGCGGATCGTCGGCGCCGCCGCGGCCGAGCATGTCGTACAACACGCCCTCGCGCATCGCCGCCTTGCTGATCATCAGCCGTTGCAGGTCAAGCGCGTCGAAGGCGGCCTCCAGGATCAGCAGCCCGCCGGCGATGATCGGCCGACGGTCAGCCGACAGGCCGGGCAGGTCGATCGCATCGATCCGGCCGGCCTGCAACAGCCGGTCGCGGACCTGCGGCAGCGCCTCGGCAGTGACCGCGCCCTTGGTCAGCTTCATCGCCGCGCAGATCTCGCCGATCGCCTTGTTGGTGCCGGAGGCGCCGATCGCATCGTCCCAACCGAGGGCGCGGTAGCCGGCGGCGAACTGCTGGAACTCGGCAGTGACCTCGACCAGCGCCTCGCGCCAGCGCCGCGGGCTGAGCTTGCCGTCGCCGAAGAAACGCATGGTGCTGGCGACGCAGCCCAGTTGCAGGCTCTCGCGCTCGATCGCCTCGAAGCCGCTGCCGATGATGCATTCGGTCGAGCCGCCGCCGATGTCGATCACCAGGCGCAGCTCATCGGGCTTGGATGGCTGCGCGTGGGCGACCCCAAGGTAGATCAGGCGCGCCTCCTCGCGGCCGGCGACCACTTCGATGGCGTGGCCGAGCGCGCTCTCGGCCGGCATCAGGAACGACTGCGGCGCCGCCAGTCGGCGCACCGTATTGGTCGCGATCGCGCGCACCTGCTGCGGCGGGATGTCGCGGATGCGCTGGCCGAACCGCGACAGGCACTCGAACGCGCGCTGGCGGACCTCGGGCGACAAGCCGCCGCGCGCGTCGAGGCCCTCGGCCAGCCGCACCTGTTCGCGCAAACGGTCGACCACGCGCAACTGTCCCAGCAGGTAGCGCGACACCACCATGTGGAAGCTGTTGGAGCCGATGTCGACCGCGGCCAGCAGGTCACCGTCCTGCAACGGCAGCGCGGCGGTCGGGAAGATGTCGGTCATCACCGAATGGTCCGTCATCCGCACAACTTGGCCAGCAGGCAGGCTTGCGCCGAATGCGGTTCGGCATCGTCCTGCGGGGTCAGATGGACATAGCTCCCGTCGGGCTGCAACTCCCAGGCGTTGAGGTTGTCGGCCAGGTAGTTGGCCAGGGCTTCCTCGTGGGTACGGTCGGCCAGCTGCGGGTCCAGGATCGGGAAGCAGGTCTCGACCCGCCGCAGCAGGTTGCGCTCCAGCCAGTCGGCGCTGGCGCAGAACAGCTCCGGCGCGCCGTCGTTGCCGAACCAGTAGATACGGCTGTGTTCGAGGAAGCGGCCGACGATCGAACGCACCCGGATGTTGTCGCTGATCCCGGGCACGCCCGGCCGCAGGGTGCAGGCGCCGCGCACGATCAGGTCGATCCGCACCCCGGCCTGCGACGCGCCGTACAGCGCGCTGATCACCCGCGGCTCGTTGAGTGCGTTCATCTTGGCGACGATGCGCGCCGGCTTGCCGGCCAGTGCGAACGCGGCCTCGCGTTGGATCCGCTGCAGCACTCCGGCATGCAGGGTGAACGGCGACTGCAGCATGCGCTTGAGTTCGAGTTGCGGGGCCAGCCCCGACAACTGCTGGAAGATCAGGTGGATGTCGTTGCCGATGTCGGGATGGGCGGTGATAAGACCGAGGTCGGTGTATTGGCGCGCGGTGCCGGCGTGGTAGTTGCCGGTTCCCAGGTGCACGTAGCGACGCAGCACGCGGCCCTCGCGGCGCACGATCAGCAGCATCTTGGCGTGGGTCTTGTAGCCGACCACGCCGTACACCACCTGCACGCCGGCCTCCTGCAGGCGATCGGCAAAGCCGAGGTTCGCTTCCTCGTCGAACCGCGCGCGCAGTTCGACAACGACCGTCACGTCCTTGCCCTTGCGGGCGGCCTGGACCAACGCATCGACGATCTGCGAGTCCTTGCCCGAGCGGTACAGGGTCTGCTTGATCGCCAGCACGTTGGGATCGTCGACCGCCTGCCGCAGCAACTCCAGCACCGGGGTGAACGCATCGAACGGATGGTGCAGCAGCACGTCGCCGCGCGCCACGGTATCGAAGATGCTGTCGCTGCCGGGCAGCACGCGCGGCTGGAACGGCGGGAACTTGAGGTCACCGCGCGAGACCAGGTCGTACACCTGGATCACCCGGTTGAGGTTGACCGGACCATTGATCCGGTAGACCGCGTTTTCCTGCAGGTCGAAGTTGTCCAGCAGCGTGCGCACGATCGGCGCCGGGCACTTCTCGGCGATCTCCAGCCGTACCGCGCGCAGGTAGCCGCGGCCGACCAGCTCGTCGCGCAGGGCCAGCGCGATGTTGTCGACTTCCTCCTCGTCGACCAGTAACTCGGAGTTGCGGGTGACCCGGAACTGGTAGGCGCCTTCGACCTTCATGCCCGGGAACAACTCGTCGACGAAGGCCGACAGCAGCGCCGACAGGAACACGAAGTCGGTCGGTCCGCCGCTGACCTCTTCCGGGATATGGATGATCCGCGGCAGCGAGCGCGGCGCGCGCACGATCGCGAGGTTGCCGTCGCGGCCGAACGCGTCGCGGCCGCTGAGCACGACCACGATGTTGAGCGACTTGTTGAGGATCTTCGGGAACGGATGCGCCGGGTCCAGCCCGAGGGGCGACAGCACCGGCATCACCTCGTCGCGGAAGTAATCACGCAGCCAGCGGGTCTGCGCCTGGTTCCAGCTGTCCGGCCCGAGCACGCGCACGCCGGCCTCGTTGAGTTGCGGGCGCAGCATGTCGTTCCAGCAGGCGTACTGGGCCTCGACCAATTCGGCGGCGCGGTCGTGGATGCGCGCCAGCACGGCGGAGGGGGCCAGCCCGTCGGGGCCGGCGACCAGTCCCAGGTCCTGGGCGTGGCGCAGGGTGCCGGCGCGGATCTCGAAGAATTCGTCGAGGTTGGTGCAGCTGATGCACAGGTAGCGCAACCGCTCCAGCAACGGCACCTGGGCGTCCACCGCCTGGGCGAGCACGCGGAAGTTGAAGTCCAACTGCGACAGCTCGCGATTGAAGTACAGCGACGGGTCGCGCAGCAGGTCGCCGTCGCTGGCGGCGTCGCTGTACAACCCGGCGTCGAGCGGCGCGCGGCCGGTCGGGTCGATCGCGGGGATAGCCGGTTCGGAATCGGTTGGCCTGGAGCGATTCATGCATGCGCCTCCGCGCGACTGGCGCCGCTGTCGCCCGCTTCCCGCGGACGCACGCGCGCATTGCCGAAATGACAGGAGAATGTACTGCCGCGACCGACTTCACTGCTGATTCCTAGTCGCGCCTGGTGCAGGTTGAGGATGTGCTTGACGATCGCCAGACCGAGCCCGGTGCCGCCGCTTTCGCGCGAGCGGCTGGTCGACACACGGTAGAAGCGTTCGGTGATCCGCGGCAGGTGCGCGGCGGGAATGCCGTAGCCGCTGTCGCTGACTTCCAGCGCCACGCCGTCGCCCTCGGCATGGAATCGGATGGCGACCTCGCCACCGGCCGGGGTGTAGCGCACCGCGTTGCTGACCAGGTTCGAGAACGCACTGTGCAGCTCCTTGGCGGAACCGAACAGGTCGACCATCGCGCTGTCCTCCACGCTGATCCGGTGGCGGCTCTGGCTCAGCGCGAGCGCCTCGCGCCGGAGGGTGTCGAGCACCGAACGCATCGCCACGGTTTCCTCGCCGGCGAGGCGGTCCTGCGACTCCAGCCGCGACAATGTCAGCAGGTCCTCGACCAGTTGGGTCATGCGCTGCGACTGGTGCTGCATCTCGCCGAGCATCGGGGTCAACCCGGGGTGCTCGTCCTGGTCGATCATGTCGAGGTAGCCGTGGATCACGGTCAGCGGCGTGCGCAACTCGTGGGAAACGTTGGCGACGAAATCGCGACGCATCTGTTCCAGTTGCAACAGGCGGCTGACGTCGCGCGCGACCAGCAGCCACAGGTTGTCCGAGTACGGGATCAACCGCAGGCTGAGGGTGGTCGAACCGTTGAGCGGCGAGCGGGTCTCCAGTGGCTCGGCGTTGCGGCCGGTGGCGAGCCAGTGGGCCAGCGGCAGCGGCTGCAGGCGTTGCACCAGCGGCGCGCCGATGTCGTTTGGATAACCCAGGCCGAGCAGCGGCGCGGCGGCCTCGTTGAACCACAGGATCCGCTGGCTGTTGCGGTCCACCACCACGATGGCATCGGGCAGGGCGGCGGCGGCGGCGCGGTAGGCCCGCAGCATCTCGACCAGTCGGCGCTTGCGGCCGCGCATCTCGGCCTGGCCGCGATGCAGCAGGCGGTCGAGTTCGTTCCAGACGCCGACGCCGGTCGACGGGGCCTGGCGCCGGCGCGCGGTCAGGCGTTGCAGGATCTGGCGCAGGCGCCAGTAGTGCCAGCCGACCACCGCCAGCGCGGCCAGGGTCAGCACCGGCCATGGATGACCGATCGCAAAGCCGAGCGCCGCCGCGCCGGCCAGGATCGCGACGAGCAGGCCGAGGGTGCGGAACCAGGCGGAGCGGGCGTGCGGTGGCATCGGCTCAGTATCCGGCAATTGTCGTGATCGCCGAAGCTCAGCCGTTCATCGACGCCGAGAAACGGTAGCCGGAGCCGCGCACGGTCTGGATCATGCCGTCGAGCTGGTACGGCTCAAGGGTCTTGCGCAGGCGGCGGATGTGGACATCGACGGTGCGCTCCTCGACGTACACGCTGCCACCCCAGACGTGGTCGAGCAGTTGCGTGCGCGAGTACACGCGTTCGGGATGGGTCATGAAGAAATGCAGCAGCCGGTACTCGGTGGGGCCGATCTGCACCGGCTGGTCGGTCGCACCATTGCCGCGGGCGTACACGCGATGGGCCGCGCCGTCGATCCGCAGGGCGCCGACGTCGATGCTGCCGTCCTCGTCGTCCTCGCGCGAGCGCCGCAGCACGGCGCGGATCCGGGCCAGCAGTTCGCGCGCGGAAAAGGGCTTGACCACGTAGTCGTCGACCCCGGCCTCGAGCCCGCCGACGCGGTCGTTCTCCTCGCCACGGGCGGTCAGCATGATGATCGGGATGTCTCGGGTCAGCGATTCCTTGCGCCAGCGCCGGGCCAGTTCCAAGCCACTGGTGCCGGGCAGCATCCAGTCGAGCAGGATCAGGTCCGGCACCCGGTCGGCAATCGCCGCCTGAGCCTCGCGGGCATCGCCGGCGGTGGCCGGCTCGTATTCGCCCTTGCGCAGGGCGAAGGCGACCATGTCGCGGATGGCGGGTTCGTCTTCGACGATCAGAATGCGTTTCTGCACGGGTCACCGGGGCGTGGGCGGGGCGATGCGAAGCCGCCTCAGTACACTACCGTTTTGTGACACGACGGTGACAGCGCAATGCGCGCGTCACACGAATGATGATGTACCAGCGAAACAGCTATTGCCGCCGCCGGTCCAGCACTTCGTCGTAGATGCCCTGGCGGTGCAGTTCCAGCACCACCGGTGTGATCTGGGCGATCCGCGCCTCGATCCGCGCCCGGGCGTAGTAATCGACTTCGGGTCGCTTCTTCAATGTGTTGAGTTGCACCAGCGCCTGTTCGGCGCGACCGCTGAGGAACGCCGCTTCGGCATAGGCCTCGCCGGCGCGGATCGGTTCGCCGGCGATCTCGCTGGCCCGCGCGTAGGTGCGCTGGAACGCCGCGTCCTCCGAAGATCGCGCCAGCAGCGGCCGCAACACCGCCTGTGCATGCTTGCCGGCCTCGACGGTATTGCGCTCCGACAACACCCGGGCGTAGGTCAGGGCGATGGCGCGGTTGTTCGGCGCGCCTCGAAGCAACCGGGCGAATCGCTTGTCCGCGGCCGCGCGATGGCCGCTGCGCGCCTCGGCCTCGGCCAGGCCCAATTCGATCCAGAGGTCGTCGGGGCGTGCCTCCAGCAGCAACGCAAGGGCCTTCATCGCCGCGGTCGACTCGTTCGCGCGCAGCTGCGCGATCGCCCGGCCGTAACGCTGGGCCTCGGTCAACGTGCCGCTGTCGGCGATCTGCTGGTACTCGCGCAGCGCGATCTGTGGGCTCTCGGCGCTGAGCACCCGAAGGCGCTCGCGGGCCAGTTCGAACAGCCCGGTGCCGCCGCGTTGCAATGCATCGCTGGAGATCGTCAGGCCGCTTGGCAGCAACGGGTTGTCGGTGGCCAGCGGGGCGACGGCAAACCCGGCCGGCGACTCCTGCAACCGGACGGCGCGCGCCTTGGCCTCGCTGATGCGGCTGGTGGTGACCGGGTGGGTGCGCAGGTAGTCGGGCGAATCGTAGGCGCCGGCGCCATTGGCGCGCGACCGCGCCTGCATGGTGAGGAAGAAGTCGGCCATCGCGTCGGTGTCGTAGTGGCTGCGCGACAGGGTCTGGATGCCGAGGCGGTCGGCCTCCTGCTCGTTGGAACGGGTGTAGTTGATCTGCCGTTGCTGCATCAGGCCCATCGCCGAGACGATCGCGGCCTGGGTGGCGTCGTCGCTGGAGTTGCCGCCGGCGGACTGGGCCATGACCACCGCGCCGAGCATCGCCAGCAGGATCGGCAACTGGTCGCGCTGGGCGCGTTCGACCCCGCGCAGCACGTGTTCCTGGGTGACGTGGGCGATTTCGTGCGACATCACCGCGGCGACCTCGTCCTCGCGCTCGGCCGCCAGCACCAGGCCGGCGTTGACCGCGATGTAGCCACCGAGAGTGGCGAAGGCGTTGATCTGGCGCTGGCGCAGCATGAAGAAGGTGAACGGCTGTCGCGGTGTGCCGCTGTTGGCGGCAAGCCGCGAACCGAGGGCGTCGAGCCAGCTTTCGACCAGTGGGTCCTCCAGCACGTATTCGTAGTGGCGCAGTTGCGCCAGCATCATCGAGCCGTACTGCTCCTGCTGGTGCGGCGTCAGCAGCTCGCCCGCGGAAGAGCCGATGTCCGGCAGCGCGTCCTGCGCCGGCGCGCAGACGCTGGCCAGGGCGAGGGTGACGGCGGCGGACAGCAGGACGATGCGGCGCAAGGTGACTCCAGGGACGGGCTGGAAATGCCGGGAGGGAAGACCCATATTCATCCGGCGGGATTGTTCGGCAGCACCATTCGACCATACCCGGCCGTCCGAGTTCATTAACGCAGCCCCACGCAGGAGAACGTCTTGAGCAACACCGCGTCCGCCCACCCCGAGATCGTGATCTATACCTCGGCGATCTGTCCTTATTGCGTTGCCGCCAAGAACTTCCTCAAGAGCAAGGGCCAGACGTGGAGGGAGGTCCGGGTCGACCTGGATCCCGCCGAGCGCGAAACCATGATGGCGCGCACACGGCGTACCAGCGTTCCGCAGATTTTCGTCGGCGACACCCACGTGGGCGGTTATGACGACATGATCGCGCTGCACCGCCAGGGCAAGCTGGAACCGTTGCTGGAAGGTGCTGCATGAGCGGGCCCTCCGGAGCGGACGAGGGCGATCGGATCGGCGAGTTCACCGCGTTCCGCAAGCGCATGAACGAACGCATCCTGGCCGAACCCAACCAGGTCGTGCGGCGCTTCTTCGCGCTCGACACCCAGGCCTACCAGGCCGGCGCGCTCGACGTGAAGACCAAGGAACTGCTGGGCCTGGTTGCCTCGCTGGTGCTGCGCTGCGACGACTGCATCAGCTATCACGTGGCCCAGTGCCGGGATGCGGGCGTCAGCCGCGACGAGATGTTCGAGACGTTCTCGGTCGGGCTGGTGGTCGGCGGCAGCATCGTGATCCCGCACCTGCGCCGCGCTGTCGATTTCCTCGACCGGCTCGAACAGGGAGAGGCCGCGGCACCGGCCGGGCACGACCACGGCTAAGCAGGACGGCCGCGGTTTTGTCATAATTCCGCGGTTCACAAACGGCGCCGTACGGGGCTTTCTCACCCCGTTCCGCGCCCCCCAAGCAGGAAGAATCCCCCAATGACGCAGACCATCACGGTCATCCGTGGCGACGGTATCGGCCCGGAAATCATGGACGCCACCCTGCACGTGCTCGACGCGCTGGACGTCGGCCTGCAGTACGAATTCGCCGACGCCGGCCTGGTCGCGCTGGACAAGTCCGGCGAGTTGCTGCCGGCGGCCACCATGGACTCGATCCGCAAGAACCGGGTGGCGCTGAAGAGCCCGCTGACCACCCCGGTCGGTGGCGGCTTCTCCTCCATCAACGTCGAGCTGCGCAAGCGCTTCGACCTGTACGCCAACGTGCGCCCGGCCAAGTCGTTCCCGAACACCAAGTCGCGCTTCCCGTCCGGGGTCGACCTGATCACCGTGCGCGAGAACACCGAAGGTGCCTATAGCGCCGAAGGGCAGGCGGTGTCGGAGGATGGCGAGACCGCCACTTCGATCACCAAGACCACCCGTCGCGGTTCCGAGCGCATCGTCCGCTACGCCTTCGAGCTGGCCCGCAAGACCGGTCGCAAGAAAGTCACGGTGGTGCACAAGGCCAACATCCTGAAGTCGACCTCGGGCTTGTTCCTGAAGACCGCGCGCACCGTCGCTGCGGAGTATCCGGACATCGAGTGCGACGAGATGATCGTCGACAACTGCTGCATGCAGCTGGTGATGCGCCCCGAGCAGTTCGACGTGATCGTCACCACCAACCTGTTCGGCGACATCATCTCCGACCTGTGCGCCGGCCTGATCGGCGGCCTGGGCCTGACCCCGGGCGCCAACATCGGCACCGACGCGGCGATGTTCGAAGCCGTCCACGGCACCGCGCCGGACATCGCCGGGCAGGGCAAGGCCAACCCGTGCGCGCTGCTGGCAGCGGCCGCGCAGATGCTCGACCACCTCGGCATGGCCGACAAGGCGACCCGCCTGCGCGACGCGATCGTCGCCACGCTCGAGGCCAAGGACAACCTGACCCCCGACCTGGGTGGGCAGGGCAACACCATGGGTTTCGCCAAGGCGATCGCCAGCCGGGTCTGAGGCTGAAGTCGTTCGCAGTACCCGACGGGGCGCCATGAGCGCCCCGTTTTTTTTGGGGAGGGGCGGCGCGCTCACCGGTGCGGGCGCAGCGGTTGCGCGCTCTTGTAGGAGCGGCTTCAGCCGCGATCGGATAACCGTCCGCCCGTCGCGACTCCGGATCGCGGCTGAAGCCGCTCCTGCAGTGTTCCATCCGCGCGCTCGACAGCCGACCGGCCGCCCGGCACAATCGCGCCTTGTTTCCTTTCATCCGAATAAAGCGATGAATGACGCGCGCGTCCCGATTGCCACCCCCAGTGCCCTCGCGCTGACCCCGCTGCTGCTGTTCCTGCTGCTGTTCTTCGGCGCCGGGCTGTATTTCACCGCGCAGGGCGAGGCGATGGGCTTCTACCATCTGCGCGCGCCGGTCGCGATCCTGCCGGCGCTGGCGCTCGGCGCGTGGCTGGCCTGGCGCCGCGGGATCAGGCCGGTCGAAACCCTGTTGCAGGGCATGGGCCACAGCAACGTGATGCTGATGGTGCTGGTGTTCCTGCTGGCGGGCGCGTTCGCGACCGTGACCAAGGCGATCGGCGCGGTCGATGCGGTGGTCGCGCTGGGCTTGGGTGCGCTGCCGCCGGCGCTGATCCTGCCGGGGCTGTTCGTCGTCGCTGCGTTCGTGTCGCTGTCGATCGGCACCTCGATGGGCACGATCGCGGCGGTGGTGCCGATATCGATCGGCCTCGCCGATGCCGCCGGCCTCGACAAGGCGCTGGTGCTCGGCGCGGTGGTCGGCGGGGCGATGTTCGGCGACAACCTGTCGATCATTTCCGACACCACCATCGCCGCGACCCGCAGTCAGGGCTGCCGGATGAACGAGAAATTCCGCGAGAACTTCAAGATCGCGCTGCCAGCCGCCCTGGTGACGATCGTGCTGCTGGCGGTGCTCGGCGATGCCGCGCCGGTCGATGCCCCCGAAGCGGCCTCGGCATGGCTGGTGCTGCCGTACCTGGTGGTGCTGGTGTTGGCGCTGCTCGGGCTCGACGTGGTGCTGGTGCTCGGGCTCGGGCTGGTGGTGGCCGGCGTCTTCGGCTACGTGCTGGCCGACGGCTACGACGTCATCAGTTTCGCCAGCGACATCTATGCCGGCTTCGAGAGCATGGTCGAGATCACCCTGCTGTCGATCCTGATCGGCGGGCTGGCTGCACTGATCAAGGCCAATGGCGGTCTTGATTGGCTCGCCGCGACCATCGCGAAGTTTGCCCGTGGGCACACCGGCCGCCGCGCCGGCGAGATCAGCATCGCCGCGCTGGCAGCGGGTGGCGACGCGCTGACCGCCAACAACACCGTCGCGATCCTGGTCGGCGGCGACCTCGCCCGCGACATCGCCCAGCGCCATGGCGTGACCCCACGCCGCGCCGCCAGCGTGCTCGACATCTTCTCCTGCGTGGTCCAGGGCGTGTTGCCGTACGGTGCGCAGATCCTGCTGGCCGGCTCGCTGGCCGGGCTGTCGCCGCTGCTGATCGCCGGCAAGGTCTGGTACTGCTGGTTGCTGGCGCTGGTCGCGATCGGCTTCATGCTGTGGCCGACTCGCGCATCACGACTTGCCGCGGCTGCGCCCAAGGGTGCCGGCGGCGCATGAAAAAAGGGGCGCCGGAGCGCCCCTTTTCGTTCCAACGAACGCCGCGGCTCAGCGCGATTGCAACTTCGACAGCAGCCGCAGGAACTCGATGTACAGCCAGACCAGGGTGACGATCAGGCCGAACGCGCCATACCACTCCATGTACTTCGGCGCGCGCTTCTCGACGCCGGTCTCGATGAAGTCGAAGTCCAGCACCAGGTTCAGCGCGGCGACCACCACCACCACCAGGCTGAAGCCGATCCCGACCAGCCCGGACTCGTGGATCATCGGGATCTGGATGCCGAACATCCCCAGCACCATGCTCGCCAGGTAGACCAGGAAGATGCCGCCGGTCGCGGCGGCCACGCCCATCTTGAAGTTCTCGGTGGCCTTGATCAGGCCCGAGCGGTAGCAGAACAGCATCGCGAACAGGGTGCCGAAGGTCAGCAGCACCGCCTGCATGACGATGCCTTCGTACATGTGGTTGTACATCGCGGAGATCGCGCCGAGGAACAGGCCCTCGACGATCGCGTACATCGGCGCGGTGACCGGCGACCACTCCTTCTTGAAGATCGTCACCAGCGCCAGCACCAGCCCGCCGATCAGGCCGCCCCACATGTACGGCGCGGCGCCGACGATACCGGTCGGGGTCGAGACCTGGCTCCAGGCGAACGCCGCGGTGAACACGCACAGCAGCAACAGCAGGCCGGTCTTGTTGACCGTGCCGTTGAGGGTCATGACGTTGCCGTCGTCGCGCACGATCGAGCCAGTGCCGAGGTCCAGGAAAGTCGACTCCTTGAGAGCCGGGTTGCCGCTGCGCATCATGGGATTGCCCTGTGGATGGTTGGGTGTTCTCGGTGGCGAGCATACACGGGGCCGATGCCCGCGCTCGAACTCGTTGACACCGGCGCGGCACGCGCCCAAAATGACCGGCCTTTCGCGGCACTGGCGTGCAACGAGGGCCCGGATCGGGGCATAGCGCAGTCTGGTAGCGCATCTGGTTTGGGACCAGAGGGTCGGGGGTTCGAATCCCTCTGCCCCGACCATCTAGCGGCGCCGGTAAGATGTCTGCAGGCGCTCGTAGCTCAACCGGATAGAGCACCGGCCTTCTAAGCCGGTGGTTGCAGGTTCGAGTCCTGCCGGGCGCGCCAGTCGATGCGATAATGCTTCAGTTGTTGTGGTTGTTTTCCGTGGTGGATGTAGCTCAGTTGGTTAGAGCACCGGATTGTGATTCCGGGGGTCGCGGGTTCAAATCCCGTCTTCCACCCCACTTGCAGTGCAGCGCAAGTGTTGATTCCAGGCAGGGACTTCCTGCTACAATTCACCGCTTAGCGGGCCGTTAGCTCAGTTGGTAGAGCAGTTGACTCTTAATCAATAGGTCCAAGGTTCGAATCCTTGACGGCCCACCAAATCGGAAAAGCACCTGGTTCGCGCCAGGTGCTTTTTTCTTTGGCGGAAGCATCACCAGGCATGGCGGACGACAGGCGGGCGGCCTAGAATCGCCTCGCGCCGGCCCTGGTCGGCCGGGTATCGCGAAAGTGGCGGAATTGGTAGACGCCCTGGCTTTAGGTGCCAGTGAGGGTGACCTCGTGCGGGTTCGAGTCCCGCCTTTCGCACCACGCCAAGCAGGCAGTCGGTGGCCGTGATGCTGAACGCGCCGTCGCGCGCTGCGTCATTTGCTTGCGATGTTTTCGATCCCGGCACCGCAACGAGCGTTCGCGAGCGCCATACCGGCCGTCCCAGGTTGCTTCTTCTCTCACCCTCGCCGAACTCCCAATCCGGATGCCCAGGCCCGGGACTGCGGAAAGCGCCTCCACCCCGCTGGCAGAGCGCGCCCAAATCAGCGAAACTACCCCGTTCCGCCGCTCGGGCGGCTACCGGTCTGGACGCTTGTCGTCGGGCCTCTACATCAACATCGTGCCGCGGCCCGGATCGCGGTTGCAGGAGTGGATACATGCCAGCCGTAGAAAAGTCTGTTTCGGTCGAGTCGATCGGTACCCTCGAGCGCCGCATGACCTTCAGCCTCCCGGCCGAGCGTTTGGAGAGCCAGGTCGGTGGCCGCCTGCGCGAGATCGCGAAGGGCGCCAAGATCAAGGGTTTCCGCCCGGGCAAGGTGCCGGCCAAGGTGATCGAGCAGCGTTTCGGCGAACAGGTTCGCGCCGAGGTGCTGGACGGCTTGCTGCGCGAGAGCTTCGGCAGCGCGGTGCGCGAGAACGAGTTGCAGATCGCCGGCAACCCGAAGATCGAGCCGGCCGACGAGGGCGAGGGCCTGGCCTACGTCGCCACCTTCGAGGTGGTGCCGGACTTCGGCGAGGTCGATGTCGCCGCGCTCAAGATCGTCCGTGACACCGCCGAGGTGAAGGACGAGGACATCGACACGATGATCGACAACCTGCGCCTGCAGCGCCGGACCTGGAATCCGGTCGAGCGCGGTGCGAAGGACGGCGATGCGGTCGAGGTCGAGACCTTCTCCACCGTCGACGGCGAGCGCGTGCCGGCCGAGGGTGCCGAGCGCGGCGCGACCGTGGTCGGTTCCGGTTCGATGTTCCCGGCGATCGAGGCCGGCCTGGTCGGCACCAAGGTCGGCGAGTCCAAGGACGTCGAGGTCGAGTTCCCGGCCGAGTGGCGGGTGCCGCAGTTCGCCGGTAAGAAAGTCACGGTCAACGTCACGGCGACCAAGGTGTCCGAGCCGGTGCTGCCGGAGGTCGATGCGGACTTCATCAAGAGCTTCGGCATCAAGAGCGGCGATGCCGAGCAGTTTCGCGCCGACATCCGCAGCAACCTGGAGCGCGAACTCAAGGGTGCGCTGATGACCCGCCTGCGCCGTGAGGTCGGCGAACAGCTGATCGCGGCCTATTCCGAGGTCGAAATGCCGGCCCGGCTGGTCGAGAACGAGGCCCGCGACATGGCCAACAAGGCGGCCGACCAGGCCCGCCGCCAGGGTCGCGAGGTCGAGCTGCCGACCAACGCCCACGAGCAGTTCCTCGACGTCGCCCGCAAGCGCGTGCTGGTCGGCCTGCTGGTCGGCGAGGTCGCGCGCCGCAACGAGCTCAAGCTCGATCCCAAGCGCGTCAACGAAACCCTGCAGCTGATCGCCTCGACCTACGAGGAGCCGCAGCAGGTGATCGACCTGTACCGCCAGGACCGTCAGTTGATGCAGGGCCTGCAGGGTCGGGTGATGGAAGAGCAGGTGATCGACTGGATCGCCGAGCGCGCCCAGCACACCGAGCGCTCCATGTCGTTCAGCGAGGCGATCCGCCAGTAAGCTGCATGTCGGCCCGCCCGCGCGGCGGGTCGACTGGCGCGCCACTTGCGCCAAGGCCGGGCCGGCCCCAGATCAATCGTCCTGACCGACCCGCCAATACATACCAGCCACAGGTGCCGTTCCAGATGGACAAGCAAACCCAAGCCCTGAACCTCGTGCCGATGGTGGTCGAGCAGACCAGCCGCGGCGAGCGCGCGTACGACATCTATTCGCGCTTGTTGAAGGAGCGGGTGATCTTCCTGGTCGGCCCGATCGACGACCACGTGGCCAACGTGATCGTTGCGCAGATGCTGTTCCTCGAGGCCGAGAACCCCGAGAAGGACATCAGCCTGTACATCAACTCGCCCGGTGGCGTGGTCACCGCCGGCATGGCGATCTACGACACCATGCAGTACATCAAGCCCGACGTGAGCACGATCTGCGTCGGCCAGGCCGCCTCGATGGGCGCGTTGCTGCTGGCGTCCGGCGCCAAGGGCAAGCGTTACGCGCTGCCGAACTCGCGGGTGATGATCCACCAGCCGCTGGGCGGCTTCCAGGGCCAGGCCAGCGACATCGAGATCCATGCCCGCGAGATCCTGGCGCTCAAGCAGAAGCTCAACGAGGTGCTGGCCAGGCACACCGGCCAGGCGCTGGAGACGATCGCCCGCGACACCGAGCGCGACAACTTCAAGAGCGCCGAGGCCGCCCGCGAATACGGGCTGGTCGACCAGGTGCTCGAGCGGCGCCCGGACGAATCGATCCAGGCGGGTTGATCTATCGGATTGATCGCGCCGCCGCGGCGTCGCGGTTTCTACTCAAGTCATTGATTCCATGATTCTTTCGAGGTTCCGGCGCGGCTTCGTGGCCGCCCGGAACGCTGTGCTATTCTCGGATCGCAGCACCGCGAACCGGCCTTGTCAGGCTCGGTTCGGCAAATGAACCTTCAGGCAAACGCATGACCGACGACCGACAAGGCCGCAGCACCGGCGACAGCACCAAGATCCTGTACTGCTCGTTCTGCGGCAAGAGCCAGCACGAGGTCCGCAAGCTGATCGCGGGTCCGAGCGTGTTCATCTGCGATGAGTGCGTCGAGCTGTGCAACGACATCATCCGCGAGGAGCTCGAGGAGAAGGCGCAGTCGGCGCGCAGCCACCTGCCCAAGCCGAAGGAGATCCTCGAGGTTCTCGATCAGTACGTGATCGGCCAGGCGCGCGCCAAGCGCACGCTCGCGGTCGCGGTGTACAACCATTACAAGCGCATCGAGAGCCGCCAGAAGAACGACGACGTCGAACTGGCGAAGTCCAACATCCTGCTGGTCGGCCCGACCGGCTCGGGCAAGACGCTGCTGGCCGAAACGCTGGCGCGCATGCTCAACGTGCCGTTCACGATGGCCGATGCCACGACGCTGACCGAGGCCGGCTATGTCGGCGAGGACGTCGAGAACATCATCCAGAAGCTGCTGCAGAAGTGCGACTACGACGTCGACAAGGCGCAGCAGGGCATCGTCTACATCGACGAGATCGACAAGATCTCGCGCAAGTCCGACAACCCCTCGATCACCCGCGACGTCTCGGGCGAGGGCGTTCAGCAGGCGCTGCTGAAGCTCATCGAGGGCACCGTCGCCAGCGTGCCGCCGCAGGGCGGTCGCAAGCATCCGCAGCAGGAGTTCCTGCAGGTCGACACCCGCAACATCCTGTTCGTCGTCGGCGGCGCGTTCGCCGGCCTCGACAAGATCATCCAGCAGCGCAGCACCGAGGCCGGTGGCATTGGCTTCGGCGCCAAGGTCAAGAGCTCCGAGCGCAAGACCGAGATCGGCAAGGTGCTGGCCGAGGTCGAGCCCGAGGACCTGATCAAGTTCGGCCTGATCCCCGAGTTCGTCGGCCGCCTGCCGGTGGTCGCGACGCTGGAGGAGCTGGACGAGGCGGCGCTGGTCACGATCCTGACCGAGCCGCGCAACGCGATCACCAAGCAGTTCAAGAAGCTGTTCGACATGGAAGGCGTGGAGCTGGAGTTCCGCCCCGATGCGCTGGTCGCGATCGCGCGCAAGGCGCTCAAGCGCAAGACCGGCGCCCGCGGCCTGCGCACGATCGTCGAGTCGGTGCTGCTCGACACCATGTACGAGTTGCCGTCGCTGGAGAACGTCAGCAAGGTGGTGGTCGACGAGTCGGTGATCGACCACAAGACCGAGCCATACCTGATCTACCAGACCCCGGCCGTGGCGCCGCAGAAGGCCGCGTCCGGCGACTGAACCGCCGTCACGATTCGCTCCTCGACCGATCAGCCGCTTGCCAACGCAAGCGGCTGATTTCGTTTGGGAATCCGGTGATTTTCGGGGGCGTCGGGGCCAGGCCGCTTGCATCCTCCGACGCAGGCCCCCATAACCGTGGCCAAGGCCCCGGTGTTGCCGGCGCCTCCCTGTTTTCCGGCCGGGCTCCGCGCGCCCGGTCATCTGATCGCCCCCCGGAGTTCCCATGACCGAATCCACCCACCGCGAGATGCTCGACCTGCCGGTGCTGCCGCTGCGCGACGTCGTCGTGTTCCCGCACATGGTGATCCCGCTGTTCGTCGGCCGCGACAAATCGATTCGCGCGCTCGACCTGGCTATGGAAGCCGACAAGCGGATTTTGCTGGTCGCGCAGAAATCGGCCGAGACCGACGATCCCGCCGGTGACGATCTCTACGAGGTCGGCACCCTGGCCCACGTGCTGCAACTGCTGAAGCTGCCCGACGGCACCATCAAGGTGCTGGTCGAAGGCGTGTCGCGGGTGCAGCTGGCCAAGGTGGTCGAGCGCGATGGCGCGCTGGCCGGTGAAGCCGAAATGACCGAGGCGGTGGTCGATCGCGAGGAGCGCGAGCTCGATGCGATCACCCGCTCGCTGATGGACCTGTTCGAGCAGTACGTCAAGACCAATCGCAAGCTGCCGCCGGAACTGATGCAGACCCTGTCGGGCATCGAGGAGCCGGGGCGCCTGGCCGACACCATCGCCGCCCACCTCGGCGTGCGCATCAGCGACAAGCAGAAGTTGCTGGAAACCCACGAAATCGGCGTGCGCCTGGAGCAACTGGTCGGCCTGGTCGATGGCGAGATCGACGTGCAGCAACTGGAAAAGCGCATCCGCGGCCGGGTCAAGGGCCAGATGGAGAAGAGCCAGCGCGAGTACTACCTCAACGAGCAGATGAAGGCGATCCAGAAGGAGCTGGGCGAGATCGACGATGCGCCCAACGACATCGAGGAGCTGACCCGCAAGATCGCCGAAGCCGGCATGCCCAAGCCGGTGGAGACCAAGGCACGCAACGAGCTCAACAAGCTCAAGCAGATGTCGCCGATGTCGGCCGAGGCCGCGGTCGTGCGCAACTACCTCGACTGGCTGCTCGGCGTGCCCTGGAAGAAGCGCAGCAAGGTGCGCAAGGACCTCAACGCCGCCCAGGAAGTGCTCGACGCCGACCATTTCGGGCTGGAAAAGGTCAAGGAGCGCATCCTCGAATACCTCGCGGTGCAGACCCGGGTGAAGCGCATGAAGGGCGCGATCCTGTGCCTGGTCGGGCCGCCGGGCGTGGGCAAGACCTCGCTCGGACAGTCGATCGCTAAGGCCACCAACCGCAAGTTCGTGCGGATGAGCCTCGGCGGCGTGCGCGACGAGGCCGAGATCCGTGGCCACCGCCGCACCTACGTTGGCTCGATGCCGGGCCGGATCGTGCAGAACCTCAACAAGACGGGGACCAAGAACCCGTTGTTCATGCTCGACGAGATCGACAAGATGTCGATGGACTTCCGCGGCGACCCCTCGTCGGCGCTGCTGGAGGTGCTCGACCCGGAACAGAACAGCGCCTTCAATGACCATTACCTCGAAGTCGACCTCGACCTCAGCGAGGTGATGTTCGTCGCCACCTCCAACTCGCTCAACATCCCCGGCCCGTTGCTGGACCGGATGGAAGTGATCCGGCTGCCGGGTTATACCGAAGAGGAGAAGGTCAACATCGCGATGCGCTACTTGCTGCCCAAGCAGATCAAGGCCAATGGCCTTCAGGACGACGAGCTGAAGGTTGCCGAATCCGCTGTGCGCGACATCGTGCGCTACTACACGCGCGAGTCCGGCGTGCGCAACCTTGAGCGCGAGATCTCCAAGATCTGCCGCAAGGTGGTCAAGGAGATCGCCATGGCTGGCCCGAAGGCGAAGAAGGCCAAGGCGGTCAACGTGACCGGCAAGAACCTGGAGAAGTACCTCGGTGTGCGCCGCTTCGACTTCGGCCGCGCCGAAGAGCAGAACGAGATCGGCCTGGTTACCGGCCTGGCCTGGACCGAGGTCGGCGGCGAGCTGCTGCAGGTCGAGACCACCCTGGTGCCGGGCAAGGGCCAGCTGATGCTTACCGGCCAGCTGGGCGACGTCATGAAGGAATCGGCGTCGGCCGCGTTGTCGGTGGTGCGTGCGCGTACCGAGCGGCTCGGGATCGACCTGGACTTCCTGCAGAAACAGGATGTCCACGTGCACGTGCCCGAGGGCGCGACGCCGAAGGACGGCCCCAGTGCCGGCATCGCGATGGCCACCGCGCTGGTGTCGACGCTGACCCGCAATCCGGTGAAGGCCGAAGTGGCAATGACCGGCGAGATCACCCTGCGTGGCCGCGTGCTGCCGATCGGCGGTTTGAAGGAAAAGCTGTTGGCCGCGTTGCGTGGCGGCATCACCACGGTCGTCATCCCGGAAGAAAACAAGAAGGACCTGGCCGACCTGCCCAAGAGCGTGACCCAGGGCTTGAAGATCGTGACCGCCAAGTGGATCGACGAGGTGCTGGACGTGGCACTGGAGCGACCGCTGGCACCGGTGCCCGCCTCGGGCGGTGGCGCGCTGCCGGTCCACGATAAAAGCGAACCGGCTTCGCAGGTCGACGTCAAGCACTAATTGGCGCGATCCGACGAAAATGCCTAAAACGGCCGGAGATCCGCTGAAACCCGCGTCGTTGCTGGGTTTCCGGCTTGCACCCCCAAAATGCCGCTGGTATAACAACGGGCAACCGCACTGCAGTGGCATCCTCGCCCTGCAGCGCGGCAAGGTCGGTCGAAGGCCCGTCGTGCGCGAGGGGTACTTCGATTCTCAGAACAATGCGGTCCAATCCGCACAGGGAGTCCAAACGAATGAACAAGGGTGATTTTGTTGCCGCCGTCGCCGACGCTGCAGAGCTGTCCAAGACCGACGCCGCCAATGCCGTAGACGCGATGGTCGGAGTCATCACCAAGGCCCTGAAGAAGGGCGACACGGTGACGCTGGTCGGCTTCGGCACCTTCCAGGTCCGCAAGCGCGCTGCCCGTCAGGGTCGCAACCCGAAGACCGGTGAGGCCATCAAGATCAAGGCTTCGAAGAATCCGGCGTTCAAGGCTGGCAAAGCCCTGAAGGACGCTGTAAACTAAGCAGCTCGCCCGCCGATGCGGAACAACGCATCGGCATTGCTACTCCGGGTGCTTAGCTCAGTGGTAGAGCGTCTCCTTTACACGGAGAGGGTCGGGGGTTCGAAACCCTCAGCACCCACCAGGCACCGGGCCGCAGCAAGGTAAAAGAGTTCAAAGTGCGGAGTGGTAGTTCAGTTGGTTAGAATGCTGGCCTGTCACGCCGGAGGTCGCGGGTTCGAGTCCCGTCCACTCCGCCAGTTGTAACCAAAGGCGCCGGGAGATCCGATCTCCCGGCGCCTTTGCTTTAAGTGAGGGCAATGGTTTTTCACGCGGCATGCCGCGCTCGCCATTGGCCGAAGTTGCAGAAGCGCGGAGTGGTAGTTCAGTTGGTTAGAATGCTGGCCTGTCACGCCGGAGGTCGCGGGTTCGAGTCCCGTCCACTCCGCCAGTTCTGGATTCGCAGGCGCCGGGAGATCCGATCTCCCGGCGCTTTTTTTGGCCGGTCCTCCGTGTTTGCCCAACCGCGTTAGACTGTGCGGCTTCCGCCTTTCGACGCGACTGAACCATGCTGCAGAAACTCCGCGAAAAGACCTCCGGCTGGATCGCAATGACGATCCTCGGCCTGTTGATCATTCCGTTCGCCCTGTTCGGGCTCGACCAGTACATGGTCCAGGGCGGCGCCTCCACCGCCGCGACCGTCAAGGCACCGCCGACCTGGTGGGCCTCGGCGCCGTCGTTCTGGCCGGTGTCGGTGTTGTGGCGCCAGGAGCAGGTCAGCGTCGACGAGTTCCGCCAGCGCCTGGAGCAGGTGCGCCAGCAGCAGCGCGCCGAGCAGGGCGAGGCGTTTGACGCCAGCGAGTTCGCGAGCCTGGAGAACAAGCGCGCGGTGCTCGACTCGCTGATCGACCAGAAGGTCCAGGCGATGGCCGCCGAGCAGGCCGGCCTGGTGGTCAGCGACGCGATGGTGCGCGAAGCGATCCAGGCGATTCCGGCGTTCCAGGTCGACGGCAAGTTCGACCTGCAGCGTTACCAGCTCGCGCTGGCATCGCAGGTGCCGGCGCAGACCCCGGCCCAGTTCGACCGGCTGGTCCGCGACGGGCTTCAGAACACACTGGTGGCGAGTGCGGTGGCCGAAAGCAACTTCGTCACCGCCTCCGAAATGGAGCGCCTGATCCGGCTGATGGGCGAGCGTCGCGACGTCAGCCTGGTGGTGCTACCGCCGGCCGAGGTCGACACCACGGCCGTCATCGACGATGCGCAGATCAAGGCCTGGTACGACACTCACCAGGCCGACTACCTCGCCCCCGAGAGCGTCAGCCTCGAATATGTCGAACTCGACGCCAGCACCATGCCGGCGCCGCCGCCGGCCGACGAAGCCGCGCTGCGGGCCCGCTACGAGGACGAGAAGGCGCGTTACACCGAACAGGGCCAGCGGCTGGCTTCGCACATCCTGGTGCGGGTGGAAGAGGGTGCCGACGAGGCCGCGTGGCAAGCCGCCAAGGCCGAAGCCGACAAGCTGGCTGCACAGGCCCGGGCTGAAGGTGCCGACTCCGGGACGGAGACTTGGGCAAGTTTCGCTGCGTTGGCCACCGCCCACAGCGACGACATCGGTTCCAAGGCGAGCGGTGGCGATCTCGGCTGGATCAGCAAGGACATGATGCCCGGACCGTTCTCCGAGGCGCTGTTCGCAATGCAGCCGGGCACCATCAGCGACCCGGTGCGGAGCGACTTCGGCTGGCACGTGATCGCGTTGCGCGAGGTCAAGGCCGGCGCGCAGGAGTCGTTCGAGGAGGTGCGCGAGTCGCTGGCACTGAGCCAGGCCGAGGCCGATCGCGAGCGCGCGTTCAACGAGGTGTCCAGCACGGTGGTCGATGCGGTGTTGCAGAACCCGGGCGCGCTGGCGCCGGCCGCCGCGGCCGCGGGGGTGACGGTGCAGACGCTCGGGCCGATCACGGCGCGTTCAACCGAGGGCCTGGCGGGAAATCCTGCGGTCAAGCGCGCGGCGTTCTCCGAAGCCTTGATCCAGGATGGCATCGTCAGCGATCCGATCGAGATCGCGCCGAACCACAATGTCTGGATCCGGGTGACCGGGCACACGCCCGAACGGACCCAGCCGTTGGCGCAGGTCCGCGACCAGGTCATTGCAGCGATCCGTGCCGACCGCGCACGCGAGGCCGCGACCAAGCGCGCCGATGCGCTGCTCGCGCAGCTCGGGGGCGGCAAGACCCTGGCCGAACTGGCCACCGCCGAAGGGTTGCCGGCTCCGCAAACGGTGCCCGAGGTGCCGCGGGGCGCGCCGCTGGTCGACCCGTCGGTGTCGGAGGCGGTGTTCTCGGTCGAAGCCCCCGCCGCGGGCAAGGCGAGTGCCGGCAAGCAGGTGCTCGCCGACGGGACCATCGTGTTGTTCACGGTCGACCGGGTGGTTCCGGGCAGCGCGGCCGATATCCCGGCACCGCAACGCCAGATGCTGCAGCAGCAACTGGCGCAGATCGCCGGCGCCGCCGACGCGCGGGCGCTGGTGTCGTCGTTGCGAAGCGCGATGGAGATCGAGGTGGTCGAGGACAACCTCTGATCGCGGACGGACCCGTCCAACAAAAAAGCCCGGCTTGAAGCCGGGCTTTTTTGTGTGGTTGTCGAGAACTTCCGGTGTGTTGCCGAGCTTACGCCTCGTCGCCGCCGAGACCGGTCATGCCGAGGATGTTGTAGCCGGCATCGACGTAGGTGACCTCGCCGGTGACACCGGACGCCAGGTCCGAACACAGGAACGCGGCGACGCCGCCGACGTCCTCGATGGTCACGGTGCGGCGCAGCGGCGCATTCTCCTCAACGTGGCCGAGGATCTTGCGGAAACCGGCAATGCCGGCGGCGGCTAGGGTCTTGATCGGGCCGGCCGAAACCGCGTTGACCCGGATGCCTTCCGGGCCGAGGTTGTAGGCGAGGTAGCGCACGGTCGCCTCGAGGCTGGCCTTGGCCACGCCCATGACGTTGTAGCCTTCCAGCGCGCGCTCGGCGCCGAGGTAGGACAGGGTCAGGATCGAGCCCTTGCGGCCGGCCATCGCCGGTCGCGCGGCCTTGGCCAGCGCCGCCAGCGAATAGGCCGAGATGTCATGGGCCATCGCGAAGTTCTCGCGGGTCAGGCCATCGAGGAACTGGCCGGCGATCGCCTCGCGCGGCGCGTAGGCGATTGCGTGCACGAGGATGTCGAAGCCGTCCCAGCGCTGGCCGAGCTGCTCGAAGCAGTTGGCGATGCTGCCGTCCTCGGCGACGTCCAGCGGCAGCACGATGTCGCTGCCGTACGCGGCGGCGGCTTTCTCCACGCGCGACTTCAGCTTGTCGGTCTGGTAGGTAAACGCCAATTCGGCGCCTTGTGCATGCATCGCCTCGGCGATGCCGCTGGCGATCGAACGCTCGCTGGCGATGCCGGTGATCAGTGCGCGCTTGCCTTGCAGGAAACCCATGGGTGCTCCTCGGTGGTGGGTGCCGCGACGCGGGGCCGGTCGGGCAAACCGCAAGTGTACCCGCGTGCCGATCGGCCGGATGTGCCGGCGAGGCTGTTGCGGGGACTAGTCGCTGCCAGCGGCGCTTGCGGCGCCGGTTCCGGCCGCGGGGGCGGTGTCTGGCCCTTCTGCAGGAACCAGGGCCAGCAACGATACCGGCGCGTCGCCATGGTCGATGCGGCCATCGGCGAACACCGGGTTGAGCCGTCGTAGGCGCGCGGGATCCTGGCCGTGCGAGCTCGCCCACTCCTCGACCCGATCGACATCGGTCGCGACGGTCACCGCCCGCAGCCGCGGCACCGGCCGGTCGAGCGCCTGCAACCATTGCTCGCGCTCCTCGGCCTGCTCCAGCACGCAGGCCAGGGCATGGAGCTTGCGCACATAGGCGTGAGTGATTCCCGACAGTCCGGGCAATTCGGCCGGGCGGGCATCGCGGGCGACCTGGCCGCTGCGCTTGAGCGCGCCGAGGATGCGGTACTCGCCGGCGTTGTAGGCCATCGCCGCCAGCCGCCAGTCACCGGCGAACATGCCGTGCAGGGTCTTGAGGTAGCGCACCGCGGCGCGGGTCGAGTCGACCGGCGAAAGGCGGCCGTCGTAGCCCTTGCGGATCGGGACCTCGTGGTCGCGGGCGGTGCGCTTGATCATCTGCCACAGCCCGGCCGGGCCGAGCGGGCTGCGCGCGTCGGGCTTGTAGCCGCTCTCGACGAACGGGATCAGCGCGTATTCGGTCGGCAGGCTGGAGGCGTGCAGCGCGTCGACCACGTAGCCGAACAGCGCCAGGGTGTTCTCGTCCGCGGCGGCCAGCCGTTTGGGCGCGGCGGCGAAATGCTTGCGCCAGCGCTGGCTGACCTCCGGCCCGCACTCCGGGTCGGACAGGCCGTCGCGGAACTGCTGGTAGATCTCCCGGCCGTTGCGGGTGGCGCCGTCGGCCGGGCTGGCCAGCGCCGGCGGCGCCAGCATCGCGCCGAACAGGACCAGGGCGAAACCCGGCAAGACCAGGTCCCGCAGATTGCGACTTCGCACCGACGGGCGTTGCGGCCGGCGCCTCATCCGGCGAACCCGTCTTTCCAGCGCCGCAGTTCGGCGAAAACCTCGATCTCGTCCGCCGGCCGGTGGCCGAGGCGTCGTGCGACCGCGTCGATGACCGCCGGTTGGTCGCAACGCAGGAACGGATTGCAGGCGCGTTCGTTGGCGATCGTGGTGGGCAGGGTAGGGAGTGCGGCATCGCGCATGGCCTGGGCCTCCTCGGTGCGGCGTCGCAGCGCCGGGTTGTCGGGTTCGACCACGCGCGCAAACGCCGCGTTGGACAGGGTGTATTCGTGGCCACAGCAGACCCGGGTATGCCCGGGCAACGCGGCCAAGCGGGATAGTGACCCGTGCATCTGCGCCGCGCTACCCTCGAACAGCCGCCCGCAGCCGAGGCTGAACAGGGTGTCCCCGCAGAACAGCAGGCTTTCGTCGGCGTCTTCGAGGTGGAACGCCACGTGACTGGTGGTGTGACCTGGGACGCGGATCACGTCCAGCCCACGCCCCCCGGCGGTGATGCGCTGCCCGTGGCCGACCGCGGTGGTGGCGCCATCGATTCGAGGATCGTCCGCGGCGAATACCGGCAGGCCCGGCCAGCGCGCCTGCAATTGCGCGGTCCCACCGACATGGTCGGGATGGTGATGGGTGAGCAGAATTGCGCTGGGACGCCAATCATTAGCATCCGCGGCGGCGAGCACGGGCTCGGCCTGGCCGGGGTCGACTACCAGCGCTCCGCCAGCGTCGTCGCGCAGCAGCCAGATGTAGTTGTCGTTGAAGGCGGGCAGGGCCTGCAGGCGCATGTCGACACTCCTTGGGCTGGGCCGCGGCTTGGCGCAGAATCGACCTGCACCGGCCTCCCGGCGGAATGTCCCGACCATGCCCGCGATCGCGTCCCAACGTCAAACCGATCCGCCACCTTGCGCGCTCGACTGGTTCGGCAGCGAGGCGGGGCTGGGACTGCTCACGGCCGAGGCAAGCGCGGTGCAGCGGATCCTGGCCGGGTGTCCGGCGTTGCCGTGGGCCTGGCTGGGCGCGCCCGCCGCCAGTCCGCCTCCGGTTGTCGGCCGAGGCCTGTTGTTGAAGCGCGACGGTCATCGCTGGGGCGGCGCGGTGCGCTGCGGCCTGCCGTTGCCGCTGGCCAGCGAAACCTTCGGCGCAGTGCTGCTGCAACACGTGCTCGATGACGGCATCGACGCCGACAGCCTGCTGGGCGAATGCGCGCGGGTGCTGGCTCCGGGCGGCACCCTGTGGTTGGCGGCGCTGAACCCATGGACCCCGTATCGTGCGCGCTGGGCGCGCAGCGGCCTGCACGCGCGCGATCCGGGGCGCTGGCAGGCGGCGCTGCGGCGCGCCGGGTTCGTCGCCGACTCGATCAGCATGCAATGGCTGGGACCGCACTGGCGGGTCGGCCATGGCGACGCCGGCGTCGGCGCGACCGACCGATTGCGCGCGGGCCTGGCGCTGACCGTCAGCAAGCGGGTGTGGGCGGCGATTCCGCCGGCGCGGTTGCATCGGCTGCATTGGCAGGCCGGGCGTTCGCCGCTCGATGGCCTGCGTTGACGCATTGCGGGACGATCGCGGCACGGGTCGGCAATAATGGCCGGATGACTATCGAACCCGGCAAGAACGTTGAAATCCACACCGATGGCGCCTGCCTCGGCAATCCCGGCCCGGGCGGCTGGGCGGCGCTGCTGCGCTGCAATGGCCGCGAGCGCGAGCTGGCCGGCGGCGAGGCCGACACCACCAACAACCGGATGGAGCTGATGGCCGCGATCGCCGCGCTGGAGGTGCTCAGCGAGCCGTGCGCGATCATCCTGCACACCGATTCGCAGTACGTGCGCCAGGGCATCACCCTGTGGATGCCCAACTGGCTGCGTCGCGGCTGGAAGACCGCCGCCGGCGCCCCGGTCAAGAACCGCGACCTGTGGGAACGCCTGCATGCCGCCGCCCAGCGCCACGTAATCGACTGGCGTTGGGTCAAGGGCCATTCCGGCAACGTCGACAACGAGCGGGTCGACGTGCTGGCGCGCGACCAGGCGCTGAAGCTGCGTCGATAAGTACACTGATCGACATGCGCCAAGTCATCCTTGATACCGAAACCACCGGCCTGAGCTGGGAGCGCGGCAACCGCGTGGTCGAGATCGGCTGCGTCGAGTTCGTCGAGCGCCGCCCCACCGGCCGTACGTTCCACCGCTACCTCAATCCCGACCGCCAGTTCGAGCAGGGCGCGCAGGAGGTCACCGGCCTGACCCTGGAGTTCCTCGCCGACAAACCGCGCTTCGCCGAGATCGTCGACGAATTCCTCGCGTTCATCGATGGCGCCGAACTGGTGATCCACAACGCCGCGTTCGACGTCGGTTTCCTCGACAACGAACTGCGCCTGGCCGGGGCCCAGCACGGCTGCCTGGCCGACCGTTGCGCGATCGAGGATTCATTGCGACTCGCCCGCGAGCGCTATCCCGGCCAGCGCAATTCGCTGGATGCGCTGTGCAAGCGGCTCGGCGTCGACAATGCCCATCGGCAACTACACGGCGCGCTGCTCGATGCGCAATTGCTTGCCGAGGTCTACATCGGGCTGACGTCGGGGCAGGAGGAGATCGGGTTCGCCTCGGCGCCCGATCCGGCAGCGGAGGCCGCGCTGCTGACGGCGTTGCGGGTCGATACCGGCCGCCCCCGCCCGCTCATGGTGATCACCGACGACGAGCGCGCCGCCCATGAGGCGCGGTTGGCTGGCCTGCGCAAGAAGGCCGGGCGCGCGCTGTGGGATGTCGTGGTCGAGGACGAAGGGGCGGCATTGCCCGCCTGACCCAGACGCGAGCTCTTGTAGGAGCGGCTTTAGCCGCGATCGGATGCCTGGCCGCTCGCGCCGATTCCGGATCGCGGCTAAAGCCGCTCCTACAAAAAACGGGCCTCAGTGACTGCGCACCAGCACCACGGTCACGTTGTCCGAGCCGCCGCCGTCGAGCGCCGCGGCGACCAGGCTGTCGACGCACTCCTGCGCGCTGCAGTCGGACTGGCCCAGTACCCGGGCGATGTTGCGATCGTCGACCTCCTCGGTCAGGCCGTCGCTGCACAGCAGCAACTGCATCCCCGAGCGCAGTTCGCCGGTCATGGTCTCGACGTTGAGGTTGCGCGGGTCGGTCACCCCCAGTGCCTGGGTCACCACGTTGCGATGCGGGTGGCTGCGCGCCTGTTCGTGGGTGATCGCGCCGTTGGCGATCAGTTCCTGCACGTAGCTGTGGTCCTGCGAGAGCTGCGCCAGCTGGCCGTCGCGCCACAGATAGACCCGGCTGTCGCCGACCCAGGCGACCTCGAAGCGGTTGCCCTCGACGACCCGCGCGGCGACCACGGTGGTGCCCATCGGGAGGGCGTCGTGGCGGCGCCGCGAAGTGCGGATGATTTCCTCGTCGGCGATCCGGATCGCCTGCGCCAGCGGAGTGCCGTCGCGGATCTCGCGGACGATCGCCTCGCGCGCGATCGCGCTGGCGACCTCGCCGTACTCGTGTCCGCCCATCCCGTCCGCGACCAGCCACAGGCCCAGTTCGCTGTCACCGTAGTAGCTGTCTTCGTTGAGCTCGCGACGCAGGCCGACGTGGGTCAGGTGTCCGAATTCGATCATGGGGCGGTCATGCCAGGGTGTCGGGCTCTTCCAAGGAATAACGGGATCATCGCGACCGGGCGGCCGTGAGGCAAGACAAACAAGGCTGCCGAGGCAGCAGCCAACAAAAAAGGGCTGCCGAGGCAGCCCTTTGCAAAAAACTGGCGGAGAGGGGGGGATTCGAACCCCCGGTACGCTATTAACGTACGCCTGATTTCGAATCAGGTACATTCAACCGCTCTGCCACCTCTCCGGTTGCAGTTCAGCCGGAAATGATACGGGGCGCCGGCGCCGGCGACAAGATCTTTCGCCGCGGCGCTACACTGGGCGCCCCTTCGATTCAGCGGCGGCGTCATGTCCGAGATCCTGGTTCCGGTGTCCTTTGGCGA
The DNA here is from genome assembly GCF_036663935.1 of Novilysobacter erysipheiresistens. Taxonomy (NCBI): domain Bacteria; kingdom Pseudomonadati; phylum Pseudomonadota; class Gammaproteobacteria; order Lysobacterales; family Lysobacteraceae; genus Novilysobacter; species Novilysobacter erysipheiresistens. Next base: position 363,169 of record NZ_JAXGFP010000002.1, on the reverse strand, counting down.
GTTGCTCGACAAGATCGCGATCCTGCAGATCAAGTCCGAGCGGATGAGCGATCCGGCCAAGCTGGCCAACGTCCGCAACGAGCTGGCGGCGTTGGAGAAGACCTGGATGGCGCACCCGGCTGCCAACACCGACATCGTCCGCCTGCGCGCCGACCTCAAGGCGGTCAACGAGCGGCTGTGGGAGATCGAGGACGACATCCGGCTCAAGGAGAAGGCGCAGGCCTTCGACGAGGGCTTCGTCAAGCTGGCCCGCAGCGTGTACTTCGAGAACGACGAGCGCGCCCGGCTCAAGCGCGAGATCAACGTGGCGCTGGGCTCGGCCTACGTCGAGGAAAAGTCGTACGAGGACTACACCGCGGCCAAGTAGGCCGCGCTAGGCCGCCAGCGCATAGGCGGCCACCGCGAACGCCAATGCGGCGACGGTGGCGGCCACCAGCGACAGCCGGTTGGCCCGTTCCAGCTTGCGTTCCAGCTCGCCCGAGGCCTGCTGCAGGGCGGTCAGGGTCTGTTGCATCTCCGCCGCCAGCACCCGCACCGACTCGGCGTTCTGCGCGGCCGCGTCCTGCAGCTCGGCGATCTGTTGCGGCACCAGGTCGGGCGCCTTTTCCTCGCCCTTGGCGCGGGTGAAGATCGGCTTGGCCATCTGGATGATGTCGGGCAGGAACGGCGCGACCGCGGTAAACCAGGCTGCCATCGGGGACTCCTCGGGGAATGCGTTGCGGGAAGCCTACGCTGTCCGGCGCGGATGGTCGGCGAGGTAGCGCTCGAACGCGGCGATGCCGTCCTCGACCGTGACCAGGTCCATGACCCCGTCGTGCTCTATCTTGCTGCCCCACTTGAGATCGGAGGCCGGCTTACCGAGGTACTTGCGTGCGGCGTCGTCGTAACGGTCGACGCAGTAGCGCCGGTCGCTGTACGGCCCGCTGCGCGCCGGGTTGCTGGCCGCGTGCAGGCCGAGCACCTTGGTTCCCATCGCGTTGGCGATATGCATCGGGCCGGAGTCCGGGGTCATCACCAGCTCGGCCCGTTCCAGCAGCGCGGGGAGTTGCTTGAGGGTGTCCTTGCCGACCAGGTCGAGCGCCGCGCCGCGCATCGCCGCGGTGATCGCATCGCTGGTGCGCCGCTCAAGCTCGCTGCGGCCGCCGCACAGCACCACCCGCCAACCGCGGTCGATCGCGTGGTCGGCGACGGCGGCGTAGCGGTCGGCATGCCAGTTGCGTCGCACGTGGCTGGAGCAGGGCGAGATCATCAGCGTCGGAACGTCATCGGCCGGCCACTGTGCGGCGGCCCACTCGCGCGCATCGTCGGGCACCGGCAGGTCCCAGCGGACCTCGTCCTGGCGCAGACCGAGCGGTTCGCAGAAGCTGCCGATCGCGTCGAGCACGTGGATGCCCGGGCGGTCGGGGATCCGCCGGTTGACGAACAATCCGTGGCCGTCCTTCGAACGTGCACGGTCGTAGCCGACCCGGATGCGCGCCGGGATGAAGGCCGACAACAGGTTCGCGCGGGCGGCGACCTGCATCTGCAACAACACGTCGAACCTTTGCGGCGCGGTCGGGCTGGCGCGCAGCTCCCGGCGCAACGCCCGCATACCACCGAGGCCGGACTTCTTGTCGTACTCGATGAAGTCCACGCCCTCCAGGCCTTCCAGCAGACGCCGCTCGCCCTTGCCGATCACCCAGCTCAGGCGGATGTGCGGCCACGCCGATTGCAAGGTGCGCACCAGCGGCACGACGTGGGTGACATCGCCCAGCGCGGACAGGCGCAGCAGGCAGATCGAACCCGGCGCCGAAGCGGGGGCACGGGCAGGTGCATGCAAGACGGTAATTGCTAGACTCCAGCGGATGACGGGGTATGACGCGACCGAAGGACTGACGCCGTTCCGCGACGACAGCGGCTACGGCGCGATTCTGTTCGACCTGACGCGGGTGCGGCAAGCCGAACCGGAGTGGTTCTCGCCGGCATTCTGGGACGAGAAGGCGCGGCCCGTCGAGAGCGGCGGTCGCGGCGGTGCGTGGTTCATCGACGCGCCGTTCGGCCAGTCCGTGCTGCGGCGTTACCTGCGCGGCGGCCTGGTCGCCCAGTTCAATCGCGATCGCTACCTTTGGCGTGGCGCGGAACACACCCGCAGCTTCGCCGAGTTTCGCCTCACCCGTGCCGCCGCCGAGAAGGGCGTGCCGGTGCCCCGGCCGATCGCCGCCTACTACCGCCGCGAAGGCCTGCATTACCGCGCCGCGATCCTGATCGAGCGACTGCCGGACGTGCGCACCCTGGCCGACCGCGCCGCGGTGGCGGGCGATGGCGCGCCATGGGAGGAGGCCGGCCGGCTGGTCGCGCGCGCGCACCGCGCCGGCCTCGACCATGCCGACCTCAACGCCCACAACCTGCTGTTCGACGCGACCGGGCAGGGCTGGGTGATCGACCTCGACCGCGGACGCATCCACATTCCGGCGACCGGTTGGCGCGAGCGCAACCTTGGTCGGCTCAAGCGCTCGTTGCTGAAGGTTCGTGGCAAGCGCGAGGTCGACGCGGTCGAGCGCGACTTCGCCCGCCTGCGCGACGCTTACGACCGCATCTGGGCGCGGGGATACTGAGATGGCGGCTACTGAGGTGAATTGGGCATTGCGACTCAACGGTGTCGGCAATTCCTCGGCGGTCGAGCTGGGTTCGGCGATGGCGACGATCGAGCGCGACGGCGCGCCGTGGCTGACCATCGACTGTGGCGGCGAAGGCCTGACCGCCTACCTCGCACAGTACGGGCGGATGCCGGACGCGCTGTTCGTCACCCATACCCACCTCGACCATGTCGGCGGTTTCGAGCGGCTGTTCGTCGGCAGCTATTTCGATGAGGCGCGCCGCGGCAAGGTGCGCCTGTACGTGCCGGCCAAGCTGATACCTCTGCTGCACCAGCGCGTCGGCGACTATCCCAATGCGCTGGCCGAAGGCGGTGCGAATTTCTGGGACGCATTCCAGGTGATCCCGGTCGGTGATGCGTTCTGGCACGACGGGGTGCGGCTGGAGGTGTTCCCGGCCCGCCACCACTGGCCCGATACCGCGTTCGGCTTGCGCCTGCATGGCAGCCTGGTCTGGACCGGCGACACCCGGCCGATCCCGGAGGTACTGGCGCGGTTCGCCGACGCCGGCGAACTGGTCGCCCACGATTGCGCGCTGCACGGCAACCCGTCGCACAGCGGCATCGACGACCTGGAGCGCGAGTACCCGCGCGAGCTGCTCGACCGCTGCCTGCTCTACCACTACGCCAGCGCCGCCGAGGGCGAGGCACTGGCCGCGCGGGGCTACCGGGTCGGCCAGCGCGGCGAACTGGTCGAACTGGCCGATACCAGTGCGGCGCAGGTGCGTTCCACCGAAACCTGAAAAGGCGATGACCCCGCCGGCTGACCTCGGCACCCGCGTCAGTCGATACCGTTGCTGCCTTCCGGCCCTGGCGGAGTTTTCGACCTAGCGTCGCGAGGGGCCGACGGGGCCACCACAGAGACTTGCTGACTTGCTGACTTGCTGGAACTGCTTGCTGCGAAACTGGCGGAGAGAGGGGGATTCGAACCCCCGAAGCGCGGTTTAGACGCTTACACACTTTCCAGGCGTGCTCCTTCAACCACTCGGACACCTCTCCGCACCTGAACGCAGCACCTGGATGACCAGGCCCCCGGAGACGGCATCGCGCCGCCTGCGGGGCCGCAAAGTCTAGCGGCGGCGGGACTTTGGAGCAAGCGCGGCGAGCGGCCGGCGGCGGCCGCCGAGCGCCGTGGCACAATGCCTGCAACCGGCCGCGCGGCGATCGACCGTCGTCGCCATCGACCCTGCCGGACCATCAACAAGGGTACCGATGTCCTACCTCGTCCTCGCCCGCAAATGGCGCCCCAGGCGCTTCGCCGAACTGGTCGGGCAGGAGCACGTGGTGCGCGCGCTGACCAACGCCCTCGACAGCGGCCGCGTCCACCATGCCTTCCTGTTCACCGGCACCCGCGGGGTCGGCAAGACCACCATCGCGCGGATCTTCGCCAAGTCGCTCAACTGCGAGCGCGGCACCTCGGCGGAACCCTGCGGCGAGTGCAACTCGTGCATGGACATCGACGCGGGCCGCTTCCTCGACCTGCTCGAGATCGACGCCGCCTCCAACACCGGTGTCGACGACGTCCGCGAGGTGATCGAGAACGCCCAGTACATGCCGTCGCGCGGGCGCATGAAGGTCTACCTGATCGACGAAGTGCACATGCTGTCGAAGGCGGCGTTCAACGCGCTGCTGAAGACGCTGGAAGAGCCGCCGGGCCACGTGAAGTTCCTGCTGGCCACCACCGATCCGCAGAAGTTGCCGGTGACGGTGCTGTCGCGCTGCCTGCAGTTCAACCTCAAGCGCCTCGACGAGGCCCAGATCAGCGGCCAGATCAACAGGATCCTCGACGCCGAGGGCATCGCGGTCGAGCCCGGCGCGGTGCGCCAGCTGACCCGCGCCGCCGACGGCAGCCTGCGCGACGGGCTGTCGCTGCTGGACCAGGCGATCGCTTATACCGGTGGTGAACTGACCGACGCTGCGGTCGCGTCGATGCTCGGCACGGTCGACCACACCCGGGTCGGCGCATTGCTGGAGGCGCTGGCCGACGGCGATGGCGAGGCGCTGCTGGCCGAGGTCGCGGCGCTGGCCGAGTTCTCGCCCGACTGGGGCAGCGTGCTGGAGGCGCTGACCGCGGCCCTGCACCGGATCCAGGTGCGGCAGCTGGTACCGGGCGCACCGGTCGAGGCCGACGGGGTCGATGTCGAGGCCGTGGCGGCGAAGCTGCGGCCGGAGCTGGTGCAGCTGTGGTACCAGATGGCGCTGCATGGCCGTCGCGACCTGCCGCTGGCGCCGAGCCCGCGCGCCGGCTTCGAGATGAGCGTGCTGCGGATGCTGGCGTTCCGCCCGGCCGGTGATGGCGGCGAATCCCGGCCGGTGCCTGCCGCGCGCCGAGCCGAGGCGTCGCCTGCGGGGACCGTTTCGGCGGCGCGCGGGGAGGGTGTTGCGGCAACGGACATGGCGTCGACTGCGGCTGGCAGCCCCGATGCATCTCCTCCGCCGGCCGCGGTCGCGGTGCCCACCGAAGCGGTCGCGGCACCCACCATTTCAAGGCATCGGGTGGCCGAACCGCCGGTCTCGGCGGCGGTGGTGCCGCCGCCCGAACACGAACGACGCGAGGACGCCGCGCAGACCGCGTCGATGCCCGATTCCGCATCCGGCCCCATCGTCGACGCCGAGGCTTGGCTCGAGTGGCTCGGCCGTTGCGAACTCAAGGGTCCGGCGCGGGTGCTGGCCGAACATGCCGGCTTCGTCGGCAGCGGCGGTGGCGTGCTCGAGCTGTCGCTGGCCGAGGACGACGAACTGTTGAACAAGCCGGCGCTGGTCAACGAGATCGCCCAAGCCCTGGCGCCAAGCTTCGGCGCGCCGCCGACGATCCGCTTCGAACGCTCGGAGCGCTCCGGCGAGTCGCTGCGCCAGCGCACCGAGCGCGTCCGCGACGAGCGCCAGGTCGCCGCCGAGCAGGCCTTCATGGACGATCCCGAAGTGCAGCGCCTGATCGAGCGACACGGCGCCCGGGTCGTGCCCGATTCGATCCGGCCGTTCGACGCCTGAATGTCGCGGACGGGGGCTTGAACCCGGCGTCCGCGGCCATCATCCCTTGACCGTCTGGCCGCGCCGCGTCGCGCGCCCACCCCTTCGCCCCAACGAGTACAACGACATGCGCGGAAACATCGCCCAACTCATGCAGCAAGCGCAGAAGATGCAGGAAGACATGCAGCGCGCGCAGGAAGAACTGGCCAAGGTCGAGGTCACCGGCAATGCCGGCGGCGGCATGGTCAGCGTGACCCTCACCGGCCGCATGGAATGCCGCAAGGTGCGGATCGATCCCAGCGTCATCAGCGACCCGGAAATGGCCGAGGACCTGATTGCCGCGGCGATCAACGACGCGGTCAACAAGGTCAACGCCGCTTCGCAGGAGAAGATGGGCGCAGCCACCGCCGGCATGCAGTTGCCGCCGGGAATGAAGATGCCGTTCTGATCGGCCGCCTGCCGGAGCCCCGCCGCCGATGACGTCGCCGCTGCTCGAACAACTGATCGACGCCTTCCGGGTATTGCCCGGTGTCGGCCAGAAGTCGGCCCAGCGCATGGCCTACCACGTGCTCGAACGCGAGCGCGACGGCGGCCGGCGTCTGGCCGAGGCGCTGGCCGCGGCGGTCGACAAGGTCGGCCATTGCACGCGGTGCCGCGACTTCAGCGAGGCCGAAGTCTGCGCGACCTGCGCCAGCCCCGCGCGCGACGTGCAGCAGTTGTGCGTGGTCGAAAGCCCGGCCGACCGCCTGGCGATCGAGCAGGCCACCGGCTACCGCGGCCTGTATTACGTGCTGCAGGGCCGGCTGAGCCCGCTCGACGGCATCGGCCCGAACGAACTCGGACTCGACCGGCTCGGCGAACGCCTGGCCGAGGGCGAGGTGATCGAGATGATCATCGCCACCAACCCGACCGTCGAGGGCGAGGCCACCGCGCACTACCTCGGCCAGCTCGCGCGCCGGCACAAGGTGCGTCCGAGCCGGCTGACCCACGGCGTGCCATTGGGCGGCGAACTGGAATACGTCGACCGCGGCACCCTGTCGCACGCGTTCGGCAGCCGCAGCGAAATGCCGTAAGGCTGTTGTAGGAGCGGCTTCAGCCGCGATCGGATGCATGGTCGCTCGTTCGATTCCAAATCGCGGCTGAAGCCGCTCCTACAATGGCGAACAGCGCTATCGATCCAGGAGCCCGACATGACCGACACCATCTTCGACAAGATCATCCGCCGCGAGATCCCCGCCGACATCGTGTTCGAGGACGAGCACCTGATCGCGTTCCGCGACATCGCGCCGCAGGCGCCGGTGCATGTTCTGTTCGTGCCGAAGACCCCGATCGCGACGCTCAACGACCTCGCGCCGGAGCAGGCCGCGATCGTCGGCCGGCTGGCACATGCGGCGGCGCAGTACGCCAAGCGCGAGGGCTTCGCCGAAGACGGCTACCGGGTGGTGATGAACTGCAACGACCACGGCGGCCAGACCGTTTTCCAGATCCATCTGCACCTGCTGGCCGGCGCGCCGCTGGGGCGGTTCGGCACGAGCCGGTAGTTCCGGATCGCGGCCGCTCCTACAAAATCCGCGCTGATTTGCGGCTTACCACCAGCCCCACCACGGCCACGGCGCCGGACGGGTGATCACGTCGACCCGCTCGCGGATCGGCCACAGGTACACCACGTCGGCGGCGACGCGCGGGAAGCGGTAATCGTATTCGCCGATGCGGCGGTTCTCGTAACCGTCGATGCGGCCCACAAAGGTGACCTCGCGGTCCGACTCGAACAGTGCCGGGTCGTAGAACCCTTCGCGGCAGGCGATGAAGCGACCGCCAACGTCGTCGGTCGCCCAGTACGGCCGGGCGTAGGCATTCAATTGGGTCGACATCATCTCGAAGCAGGTGCGGTTGGCCTGCGGCTCGACATCGACGACCCGGCCACCCCAGCGGACCATCGCGCCGGTGCGGTCGGCGTTGGCGGCCTCGCGCGGGGTGATCTGGGCGAACTCGCCCTGCAACGGCTTGGGCTGGCTCGCGCAACCGGCCAGCAGCACGAGGGCGAGGATGGCGAGGCCGGTCGTGATCGGCATCTTCATAGGCTTGCTGTTCATCGGCATGCTCCATTGTTGGAACCGGGTCGCAGCCCGGTCACGGGCCGGTCAGTCGGGGCGGTGGGCGCGCAGGGCGCGGACCAGTTGTTGCGATTCGCGCGCGTGCGCCGCTCCCGGGCGACTGCCAGCGTAACGCCAATCGCTGAAACGTTGGCTGAGCCGCTGCAGCGTCGCGCCCGACACCGGCCGCGCGAGGCTGACCCGTTCAGCCCAGGCAAGCGCGCCCTCGTGCGGTTCGCGCTCCAGCCCGAGGCGCCGGTAGCGCCGGCCCATGGCGTGCCAGGCGCGCAGGACCGGGTCGGGCTGGCGCTCGCCGCGACGACTCAGCCAGGCCATCCACAGCAACGCCAGCGCCGCCGCCAGCGCGAACAGCAGGCCCAGCGTCATACCATCGAGCCGGTCGAAGCCCAGCGGGCGCAGGATCCGCGACTGGCGCTCGGCATCGAAGCCGAGCACGAAGTCGTTCCAGCCGCGACGCAGCCAGTCGCTGGTGTTGAACAGATCGCTGCCCTGGCCGAACAGGCCGCCCGCACCGGTGCGTCGATCACCGAGGGTGTCGTAGATGCGCTCGGGCGCGACCGCCGCGGTCGGGTCGACCCGTACCCAGCCCCGGCCATCCAGCCACACCTCGGCCCAGGCATGGGCGTCGGAACGGCGCACGAGCCAATAGTCGCCAATCGGGTTGCGGTAGCCGCCGACGTAGCCGGTGACCACGCGCGCGGGGATCCCGGCCGCCCGCATCAACACCACGAACGCCGAACTGTAGTGCTCGCAGAAACCGGCCTGCTGGTCGAACAGGAACTCGTCGACCGAATGGCGGCCGGGCAGCGGGGTGTCGAGGGTGTAGACGAACTCGCTCCGGATCCACTCCAGCGCGCGCTGCACGATCGCCCCGTCGCGATCGCCGGCGGCGGCACGCCATTGGCGGGCAAGGGCGTGGGTGCGCGGGTTGAAGCCCGGCGGCAGGTCCAGCGCCGCGCGTCGCAACAGCGGGTGCAGGTCGGCTTCGTAGGTACGCGGCGGCGACGACTGCATGCGCCAGCGGGTCAGCGAGGTCAACGGTCGCGGCACGTGCATTTCGTGGTCGTGGTTGAGCCGGGCGCCATCGGGCGCGGCCAGCGGCAGGTCGAGCGCGACCAGTTGGCGGCGGTCGGTCGGCTCGATCTCGACCTCGTAGTCCCAGCGCATCGGGCCGGCTTCCATCGGCGCCGGTGGCAGGTCGCGCAACCAGTTCGACCGGGTCCAGCTGCGGCCGTCGAAGTCCCACATCACCGGGCCGCGCCAGTACATCTGCGAGGTCGGCGGAGTCGCGCCGAAGAAGCGCACCCGCAATGCCGGGGTGTCGTCGGCGATCAGGTCGATCCACTGGCCGGGGGTCATCTCGCCGGACAGCCCGGTCCGCCCGAGCGCGCGCTCGGGCACGCCCCACAACGGCGTCGCCAGCCGCGGGAACAGCCAGAAGATCGCCAGTGCCAGCGGCAAGCCGAGGGCGAGCAGGCGGCCGATGGCGATGACGCGGCGGCCGGCGCCGGTCGCCACCACGTCGCCCGATTCCAGGTCGGCCAGCCGTTGCAGCGCGCACAGCGCCAGCAGCGCGCCGAGCAGGCCAAGTGCCAGTGGCAACGGTCCCTGGTCGAGCAGGAACGTACCGAACGGCGCGAACAGGGCGAATCCGATCAGGCTGCGGGCATCGCGCAGGCTGAAGGTCTCGGCCGGCTTGATCGCGAGCATCGCCGCCAGCACCGCGCAGCCGGTATCGCGGCCGATGCCGAACCCCGATAGCAGCATCACCGCACCGAGCACGCCAAACCCGAACAGCAGCCGCAGCACGCCGTGCATCGGTCGGCGCCAGGACAGCGCTGCCACGGTCACTGCCGCCAAGCCGATCACCAGCGACAGCCTTGGCGGCAACTGCAGCAACAACGGCAGCAGGCAGGCGCCGGCCGCCGCCAGCGCCCAGCGGCGGCTGCCCGGATCCAGCGCCGGTGTCGATGGATGCTCAGCCATGCGGCATCAGCGCGAGCGCGCGCAGGCAGGCGTGGCGATGCGAGGCGCCGTGGCCGGGGCCGATGGCCTGCGTCGGCAATGCTAGGCGATAGCGTCGGCCGTCGCGTTCGGCCTCGTCGATCCAGCGCGCCAGCCGCGAGATTTTCGCCTCGTAGCCAAGGCGATCCAGCCCGTGCCAGTCGAGCACGATGTCGGCGCCCAGCGGTTGTTCGTATTCGCGCACCAGCAGGGTGTCGCGGCGTGCCGACGGCTTCCACGCGATCGCCCGGCGCGAATCGCCGCGGCGGTAGCTGCGCAGGTGGTGGACGTCGTCGCCGCTGGGGTGGAGCCGGGCCTGCACGCGGTCGCCGGAGCCGCTAGGCAGCGGCGGTCCGTCGGGCTCGGGGCGCGGGTAGACCAGCAGGGGTGACTGCGTCCACGCGTAGGCCCAGGCGCGAGCCAGGCCGAGCGGACGGGTGGTCGAGACCTTCAGCCGTGGCAGGTCGAGCCAGCCGCGCTCGTGGGTCGCCATCGCCACCCCTGCCTCGCCGTGGCCGTGTTCGAGGTTGAGCACGGCAGGCCGCTCGGGATGCGGTTCGAGCGCGACCGCGAGGCCACGTCGGCGCCGGCGATCGGCCGATTGCGCATGCAGCCGCAACAGCAGTTCATCGCCGGCCGGCACCGGCTCGGCCTCGATCGCGACCACCGCCAATCCGGTCAGCTGCAACTGCGCGGCCACCAGGCTCGCCAGTCCGGCGCCGGCAAGCAGCAGGCCGAGCAGCAACGCCGGATTGTTGTTGTAATTCAGCGCGCCCAGCAACATCGCCAGCAGCAAGACCAGGTAAAACAGGCCAAAGCGAGTCGGCAGCACGTAGACCCGGCGACGGTCGAATCGCGCCGGCAGCGCTTCGGGCTCGCGCGGGCGCGTCCATACCAGCGTCAGTTCGTGCAACCGCTGCAGCGCGGTCCTGCCGCGGGAAAGCATCAGGTGTCCCCGGAACTAGTCGACCGGCACCGAGTGCAGGATCGACTTGGCCAGCGCGGCATCGTTGCCGGCATCGGCCTCGGCGACCAGCCGGTGCGCGGCGACTGCAGTGAACAGGGCCTGCACGTCCTCCGGGCGCACGTGTTCGCGGCCGAGCAGCATCGCGTACGCGCGCGCGGCCCGCAGCAGGGCCAGCCCCGCCCTCGGCGACAGGCCGACCCGGACACCCGGGTGCTTGCGGCTGCGCGCCAACAGGGCCTGCACGTAACCGATCAGCGGTTCACTCGCGTGGACCTGACCGACCGCCGCGCGCGCCGCGATCACGTCGTCGGCGGTCAACAGCGGCCGCGCCTGGGCAATCAGCGAACGCCGATCGGTGCCCGCCAGCAGGTCGTGTTCGGCCTGCTCGCCGGGATAGCCCAGGGCCAGCCGCAGGAGGAAGCGGTCGAGCTGCGAATCCGGCAAGGGATACGTGCCGGACAGATCGACTGGGTTCTGCGTCGCGATCACGAAGAACGGCGTCGGCAACGCATGGCTGCTGCCGTCGACGGTGACCTGGTGCTCGGCCATTGCCTCCAGCAGCGCGCTTTGCGTGCGCGGCGGCGCGCGGTTGATCTCGTCGGCCAGCAGCACCTGGGTGAACACCGGGCCCGGGTGGAACTCGAAGCGCCGCGCCTGCGGATCGAACACCGAGACGCCGACGATATCGGCCGGCAACAGGTCGGAGGTGAACTGCACGCGCTGGAACTGCAAGCCGAGCGTCGCCGCCAGCGCATGGGCGAGGGTGGTCTTGCCGAGTCCCGGCAGGTCCTCGATCAGCAGGTGCCCGTCCGACAGCAGCGCGACGAACGCCAGCCGGACCTCGTGCGGCTTGCCGAGCACCAGCGAATTGACCTGGGTCTGCGCACCGTCAAGGGCGGCACGCAGATGGTCGGGTAGCATGCTTGCCGAATTGGGGGGTGCGGGCGATACCGCCATTCGTTGTTCTCCAGGTTGCCAGGCGCGACCGTGTCCATTCGAGTCTACCGAGGTCCCACGTCCATGCGGCAAACCCCACCGTCCGATTGGCAGCCCACCATGCAGGCACGGGACGCCCGCCGCCTGTTCTGGACGCTGTTCGCGCTGGTGTTGGCAACCAAGCTGCTGGTCGCGGCGCGGTTGCCGGTATTCGTCGACGAGGCGTTCTACTGGCTCGAAGGCCAGCACCTGGCGCCCGCCTATTCCGACCTGCCGGGGTTGACTGCATGGCTGGCGCGACTGGGAGTGACGCTGGGTGGCGACAACCCGCTTGGCTTGCGGCTGCCGTTCCTGCTGATCGCCGCGCTGGTGCCCTGGATGGCGATGCGGATCACCGCACGCGAATACGGCGAGACCTACGGCTGGCAGGCCGGCAGTTTCGCCCTGTTGCTGCCGTTGGCAGGCACCCTCGGGCTGTTGGCCCTGCCGGACGCGCCGATGGCGCTGGCCACGCTGCTGTGCGTCGACGCCGGCGCGCGGCTGCTGCGCCGGGTGTCCGCCGGGGCATCGCTGGAACTCGCGCTGGGACTGACCATCGGCGCGCTCAGCCATTACCGCTTCATCGCCGTGATCGGGGTCGGACTGGTCGCGCTGTTGTTGCTGGCCGACGGCCGCAAGCTGCTGCGCGACGCCCGGGTATGGACCGCGATTGCAATTGGCGCGGCCGCATGGACGCCGCTGGTCGCGTGGAACCTCGACAACGCCGACGCCGGCCTGCGCTTCCAACTGGTCGACCGCCACCCGTGGGCGTTCCATATCGAAGGCCTGTGGTTCATCGCGATCCAGGCCCTGCTGGTGACCCCGCTGCTGTTCGTGGCGCTGGCCGTGGCGGGGTGGCGCGGCAACAAGAGCGCGTCCCCCGCCTCGCGTTACTTCGCATTGTTGGGCGGGCTGGTGGTCCTGGGTTTCTTCGGACTGGGGTTCTTTGCCGATACCGAGCGGGTCAGCTTCCATTGGCCGCTGCCGGGCTACCTAGCGTTGCTGCCATTGCTGCCAGCGGTACTGGCGGCATGGCCGCGTTGGTTGCGCGTGGCGACGTGGGGGCTGGCCGGCCTCGGGCTGGTAGCGATGCTGGGCTATTACGTCGCGGTCTCCATCCCCGAAGTGCGCGCGCGCAGCGCCGCCGAGAAGTGGTACCCATCGAACTTCGCCGGATGGGGCGAACTGGCCGATACCGTGCGGCTGGTTCGCGCACAGATGCCTGTCGACACCCGGATCGTCGCCGGCGACTTCAAGCTCGGTGCCGAACTCGGCTTCGCCCTCGGCAACCCGCGGATCGAGGTGCTCGACCATCCGCTCAACCACAAGCACGGCCGCGCCCCGCAGTTGCGCCTGTGGGGATTGGAAAGCGATGGCCGGCGCGATCAGCCGGTGCTGCTGGTGGTGAACGCGACCGCGGTCAAGCTCAAGGAATTGCTGACCTACTACCAGGGGCTGTGCGATGCGGTCGGCGCGTTGCCGCCGGCGCGCGTGCTCAACGTCGACCATGGCCACCAGCGGTTCCTGTTGTTCTCGTTGCCACCGCAGCGACAAGCCGGTCCCTGCGTGACGCCCGCGCTCGCCTATGTCGATGCGCCTGCTTCCGGCGCAACCGTGGCGCCGGTATTCGACGTCCGCGGCTGGGCGATCAAGGACGGGGTCGGCATCTCGAAGGTGGTGGTGACCCTGGACGGGGTCGAGATGGCCACTGCGGACTACGGCACCGCCAACCCCGGTGTCGGCCGGACCTGGCCGACGTCGACCGATCCCAACCATCCCGATGTCGGCTTCGGCGCGCGTGTCGACGCTTCCGGGCTGGCGCCCGGCACCCATTGGCTGGGGCTGACCCTGCATGGCGCCGACGGCAGCGTGGAAACCTGGGCCGAGCAGCCGGTGAGGATCGTGCGCTGATGCGCACCGGTACAATCGAACGTTGGCCCCCGGTGCTTGCGGCATGAACGAATTGAAGCGCGCCTTTCCGGCATCGCCGGACGTCACTCCGCCGGGCAGTCGTCCGCCGCGGATCGCCGTGTTGATTCCGTGCTTCAACGAGGAAGTGGCGATCGGCCGGGTGATCGCCGACTTCCGTGAGTGTTTGCCGGACGCGGAAATCCACGTGTTCGACAACAACTCGACCGATGCCACCGCCGCCATCGCCCGCCGGGCCGGGGCATTGGTGCGCAGCGTTCCGCTGCAGGGCAAGGGCAATGTGGTCCGCCGGATGTTCGCCGATGTCGATGCCGACCTGTACCTGATGGTCGACGGCGACGACACCTACGATCCGGGCGCAGCGCCCGCGCTGGTCGCGCGCCTGGGCGAGGGCCTCGACATGGTGGTCGGCGAGCGCTGCAACAGCGAAGCCTCGGCCTACCGACCCGGGCACCGGTTCGGCAACAAGCTGCTGACCCGGTGCGTAGGGCTGCTGTTCGGCCGCACCTTCAACGACATGCTTTCGGGCTATCGCGGCTTTTCCCGGCGTTACGTCAAGTCCTTCCCGGCCCATGCGTCGGGATTCGACATCGAAACCGAACTGGCCGTGCACGCCCTGCAATTGCGCATGCCGGTGGCCGAAGTGAAGACGGATTACGGCGCCAGGCCCGAGGGTTCGGAAAGCAAGTTGCGGACCTACCACGATGGCCTGCGGATCCTGGTCACCATCCTGCGGCTGTGGAAGGTGGAACGGCCGCTGCTGTTCTTCTCGGTGGGCGCGGCGGCCTGTGCGCTGCTGTCGATCGTGCTCGCGGTGCCGTTGGTGGAAACCTATCTGCAGACGGGCCTGGTGCCGCGGTTCCCCACCGCGATCCTGTGCGCCGCACTGATGCTGCTGGGCGGGACGCTGGCCGCGGTCGGCCTGATCCTCGACACGGTGACCCACGGACGGCTGGAGTTGAAGCACCTGACCTACCTGGCGATCCCTCCGTTGCCGCGAACCGCTGTCGGCGCCGACAGCGTCGCGGCCCGGGAATCGAAGGGGTAGTTCGTGGGTGCAGCGGCAACCTTGGTGGCGCGCCTGCGCGGCGTGCTGGCCGGGTACTTCGAGTTCGATCGCCCGCGCAACGTGGCGATCGCCTGTGTGATGGTGGCGCTGCTGTACGGGCTGGTCTCGCTGGCCCTAGGGCAGGACCGCAACTGGGACCTGCGCAACTACCACCTGTACAACGCTTACGCCTGGTTGAACGACCGGTTGAGCCACGACCTGGCGGCCGCCCAGTTGCAGAGCTACTTCACGCCGTTGCTGGACGTGCCGTATTTCTGGATGGCCACCCGCTGGTCGGCGCCGTCGGCTGGGTTCGTGCTCGGGGCGTTCCATGGGTTGGCGTTCGCCGGCGCCGCGGCCGTTGCCTGGCGCGTGCTGGAACATCACCCACGGCGTTCGCGACTTGCGCCATTGCTGGCACTGGCAGGGTGCGCGGGCGCCGCCTTCCTGTCGGGTCTCGGCAACACGATGGGCGACAACGCCACCGCGGTGCCGGTGCTGGCTGCGATCTTCTTGCTGTTGCCGCAGTCCGGTAGCGACCGGGCCAATCCGCTGCCGCGGATCCTGCTGGCCGGGGTCCTGCTGGGCGCTGCCGTCGGTCTCAAACTGACCAACGCGCCGTATGCAGTCGGCATGGGCATGGCGGTCATGGCGTTTCCACCGACGCGGATGTCGCGACTGAAGGCCGTGGTCCTGCTGGCCGGCGGCGCCCTCGCAAGCTTCCTGGTCGTCGCCGGCCCGTGGTTCTGGAGCGTTTGGGAAACATTCGGCAACCCGCTGTTCCCGCAGTTCAATGCCGGTTTCCGTGCCCCGCTGGCACAACCGATCTCCGTTGCCGATTCCAAATGGGGACCGCAAGGATGGGCTGAGGCGTTGGCCTGGCCGCTGCTGTTCACCGTCGACCCGGACCGGGTCAGCAACAGTCCGCTGCCGCAAGTCATCTGGGCGGCGTTGTATCTGGTCGGCCTGGGCCGGTTGGGGTGGCTGCTGCTGCGCCGTTGGCGACGACCGTCTTCGCCACCGGTGGTGGCGAATCCCGCACTGGGATTCCTGCTGGTGTTCGTCCCGGTGTCGTTCGTGGCGTGGATGCTTGTGTTCGGTATCTACCGTTACCTGGTGGTGCTGGAGTTGCTGGCGCCGTTGCTGCTGTGGCTGGGTCTGAAGCCGGTATTCCCACGCGCGGCGCGCTACGTGGTGTTGGGATGTGTGTCGGTATCCCTGCTGGGATGGAACACCTGGGGACATGCCGGTTGGGGTGAACGGGGTTTCTCGGTGCAGGTGCCCGAGTTGCGGGGTCCGGAGGCGACGACGACGGTGGCGCTGGTCGGTGGCGCGCCGATGGCCTGGATGGTCCCGTTCCTGCCGGGCGAGTTCGCCTTCGTGTCACTGGCGTCCAATTTCCCGGAGTCGCCGGCCTACGTGGCCCGCGTGCGGGAGATGATGGTTGATCGTGGCGGGGACAACTACGCGATCATTCCCGCCGCCGTCGACAAGCGGGTCGCGCGCATGCGGCGGATCGATTCGATTCTTGCGTCGCTGGGGATGTCCGGAGGCGCGGGCGACTGCGGCACGCTGAACTGGCTGATCGAACGCGCCGGATTCGACGCGCAGGTGGCTCGGGTGCCTACCGGTGGCGGCGATGCCTGTCGCCTCGAGGTGCCGCCAGCGCGCAGGCTGGATCTCGTCGCGGAGAACCTTGCGCTGGCGAACAATGCTGAGCAGGCCGTTCGCGGTTACGGGATGCGCCTTGACGTCGAAGGCTGCCGTGTGTACGAGGCCTATATCGGCGGTGACGCGTTGCCCTATCAATGGTGTCCACTGGAGTTGGCTGGCGCGCCGTGAGGCGCAGCGGGCGTCGCTCAGGGCACCATGAAGCCCGCCTCGCGCAGCAACCGGGCGGTTTCGATCAGCGGCAGGCCGACCAGTGCGGTCGGGTCGCGGCTTTCGATCGATTCGAACAGGCTGATGCCGAGGCCTTCGCACTTGAAGCTGCCGGCGCAGTCGAGCGGCTGTTCGGCATCGACGTAGCGGGCAATCTCGTCGGCGCGCAACATCCGAAACCGCACTGTCGTGGTGTCCAGTGCCGTCAGAAGGCGCTCGCCGCAACACAAGCCCAAACCGGTGCGGAACGCCACCGTGCGGCCGGACATCGCCGTCAGCTGGGCGATGGCGCCCTCGCGGTTACCAGGCTTGCCGAGGCAGCGGCCATCGAGTTCTGCGACCTGGTCGGAACCTATCACCCAGGCGTCAGGTTCGCGTTCGGCGATCGCGCGGGCCTTCGCGATCGCCAGGCGTCGGGCCAGTTCGTCGGGGGGGTCGCCAGGCGACGGGCTCTCGTCGGTCTCGGGTCGGGCGGTTTCGAACGGCAACCGCAACCGGGCCAGCAACTCGCGCCGATAAATCGAGGTGGACGCCAGGATCAAGCGGGACGGCGATGCCATATTCAGGTCACGGGCGCGCGGGCGCGTTCGATCCGCAGCAACTGCTGCTCGATCCGGGTGCGGGCCTCATCAATCGAAGTGCGCACTTGTTGCAGCTCGTCGATCTGGGCTTGCTCGCCGTGTTCACGCAGCCACAGTCGCTGGCGCAGCATCTCGCGCATGGCGTCCTGCACGGGGTCCTCGATATGGTCGCCGGCGACCGCCTCGATCTCCGAGCGGGCCAGTCGCAAGCGGGCCTCCAGCGCGTCGGCCGAATCCAGCAGTTGCCGCATCGCCCGTTGGCGACGGCTGCCGCGACGCCGCGCAATCGCGATAATGAACAGGACCGCGGCCACAAGGATGGCCACGCCCAGGACGGTCAGAAGGGAAGCGTTCACGATATCGACGGGCGAGGGTGAACGGCCAGTCTGCCGCGACGGGCGGGGGTGGGCAAATGCCGGTGGGTGGTGGCGTCCGGAAGTGACGGGCGGACGCGGCCGGATCCCGGACCGCAACGGGCGGCAGCCACGCTTGCCAAGGTTTGACAGGTCTGGGTCCGATCCTTAACATTCCCCGGCTTATGTCCGTCGACGTGCCCAAAGTGCCGGTACCCGAAGTCCTGGATGCCTCGCGCATGGTGGCCTCGCGTCGTGGCGTCGAGGGCCGGGTGCCGTTGGCGTCGCTGACGCGACTGCGCGACAGTCTGGTCGATACCGAGGGCGAGGTGGTCTATTCGCTCGACTTCGGCACCGACGAGTTGAAAGTGCCGTTCGTCGAATTGCGGGTCGACGCCAGCTTGCCGTTGTTGTGCCAGCGCAGCCTGGAGCGGTTCGAGTTTCCGGTCGCGATCGAGCAGCGGCTCGGCCTGATCCGCGACGAAGCCGATGAGGCCGCGTTGCCCGAAGGCTACGAGGCGTTGTTGATGCCCGAGGACGGCATGTTGAAGCCGATCGAACTGGTCGAGGACGAGTTGATCCTCGCCCTTCCGGTGATCCCGGTGAAGCCGGGCACGGAGGCGATGGAGCGCGACTGGCCGGCCGAGGAGGCCGAGGTGGCGCGCGTCAATCCGTTCGCGGCGCTGTCGGCATTGAAGAACACCCCGGACGGGTCGAAGTAACGTTTTTCGTACCGTCCACCGAATCAACGTTTTTAGGTTTTCCCTGGAGTAAGACCATGGCTGTCCAGAAGTCCCGCGTTTCCCCGTCCAAGCGTGGCATGCGTCGCGCCCACGACTCGCTGTCCAGCAAGCAGCTGGCGACCGACCCGACCACCGGCGAGACCCACATCCGCCACCACGTCACCGCCGACGGCTACTACCGTGGCAAGAAGGTGATCGACACCCAGTCGAAGGTCGCCGACGAAGAGTAAGCTTCGTCGCGCCCGCAGGTTTTTGCGGGCGCTCCCGCGTACGCGGTTGCCGCTGATCGGGTCGCCTGGCTGGTCTGACTGGATTTTCTGCGGCGGCCGCATGGCGCCGCGGAGCGCCGCGGCCGACTGCGGGAAGCCTCCATCGCCAGCACGCTGGCGTTCGTGCCATGGCCTTTCGCCGCGGGAGCTGCAATGACCGACCGTATCTATTCCCGCATTGCGGGCACCGGCAGCTACTTGCCGGAGAAAGTGCTGACCAACGACGACCTGTCGAAGATCGTCGACACCACCGACGAGTGGATCGCGACCCGCACCGGCATCCGCGAGCGCCACGTCGCCGCCGAGGGCGAGACCACCGGTGACCTGGCCTACCACGCCGCGATGCGTGCGCTGGAAGCGGCCGGCGTCGATGCCTCCGAGCTCGACCTGATCGTGCTCGGCACCACCACCCCAGACATCATCTTTCCGTCGACCGCGTGCCTGCTACAGCACCGGCTCGGTGCCA
Organism: Novilysobacter erysipheiresistens; assembly: GCF_036663935.1. Taxonomy (NCBI): domain Bacteria; kingdom Pseudomonadati; phylum Pseudomonadota; class Gammaproteobacteria; order Lysobacterales; family Lysobacteraceae; genus Novilysobacter; species Novilysobacter erysipheiresistens. The sequence goes on along the minus strand of NZ_JAXGFP010000002.1, from coordinate 344,237 downwards.
ACGGCTGCCCGGCGTTCGACGTCAACGCCGCCTGCTCGGGCTTCGTCTACGCGTTGACGGTGGCCGACAAGTTCATCCGCAGCGGCGCCGCGAAGACCGCGCTGGTGGTCGGGGCCGAGACCCTGACCCGGATGCTGGACTGGAGCGACCGCTCGACCTGCGTGCTGTTCGGCGACGGTGCCGGTGCGGTGGTGCTCAAGGCCGACACCGAAACCGGCATCCTCAGCACCCACCTACATGCCGACGGCGGCAAGAAGGAGCTGCTGTGGAACCCGGTGGGCGTGTCGGTCGGCTTCAAACCCGAGGAACACAACGCCGGGGTCAAGGTGCTGATGACCGGCAACGACGTGTTCAAGCATGCGGTCAAGGCGCTGGACTCGGTGGTCGAGGAAGCGCTGGAGGCCAACGGCCTGGATCGCCACGAGGTCGACTGGCTGATTCCACACCAGGCCAACCTGCGGATCATCGAGGCGACCGCCAAGCGCCTGGACATGCCGATGGAGCGGGTCATCGTGACCGTCGACAAGCACGGCAACACCTCTTCGGGCTCGGTGCCGCTGGCGCTGGACGAGGCGGTGCGTTCGGGCCGGGTGCAGCGCGGGCAACTGGTGCTGCTGGAGGCCTTTGGTGGCGGCTTCACCTGGGGCTCGGCGCTGCTGCGCTACTGATCCGCCCCTTCCAGGCCTGGAAGGAACGCCTCCGGTCGCCACGCCGGGGGCGTTTTCGCATCTGACGCGGAGGCCGGACTGTACGCCGCGGTACAGACGGCCCGGGGCGTTCGCTCGTATCATGGCGCGTTCATTCCGCAGGGGCCGTCGTGTGAGCGATCCTCAACACATCGACCAGCAACTACACACCGACCAGAAGCCGGATCCGCAACTGGCCTTCGTGTTCCCCGGCCAGGGTTCGCAGTCGCTCGGCATGCTCGCCGAGTTGGCGCAGGCCAACCCGCTCATCGCCGAGACGTTTGCCGAAGCCAGCAATGGCGCGGACACCGACCTGTGGGCGCTGAGCCAGTCCGGACCGGACGCGCAACTCAACCAGACCGAGTTCACCCAGCCTGCGCTGCTGGCTGCCGGTGTCGCGGTGTGGCGGTTGTGGCAGGCCCGTGGCGGTGCGCTGCCGGCGCGACTGGCCGGTCACAGCCTCGGTGAATACAGCGCGTTGGTCGCCGCCGGCGTGCTGGCCTTGGACGATGCCGCCCGCCTGGTGCGGCTGCGCGGGCAGTTGATGCAGGACGCCGCACCGGCCGGGACCGGCGCGATGGCGGCCGTGCTCGGCGCCGAAGATGCGCTGGTGCGCGAAGTCTGCGAAGCGGCTTCAGGCAAGGAAGTGGTGGTGCCGGCCAACTACAACTCGCCCGGTCAGATCGTCATCGGCGGCCACGCCGCGGCGGTCGACAAGGCACTGACCGTGCTGGCCGAGCGTGGCGTGCGCAAGGCGGTCAAGCTGGCCGTCAGCGTGCCCTCGCATACGCCGTTGATGCGCGACGCCGCCGACAAGCTGGCCGAAGCGATGGCCGGCATCGAATGGTCGGCGCCGCGCTTGCCAGTGGTGCAGAACGTCGATGCGCAGGTGCAGGTCGATACCGACGCGATCCGCGACGCACTGGTGCGGCAGCTATACCTGCCGGTGCAGTGGACCGGCTGCGTGCAGGCGCTGGTCGCCGGCGGTGCAGGCCGGGTCGCCGAGTGCGGCCCCGGCAAGGTGCTGGCAGGGCTGGTCAAGCGCATCGACAAGTCGGTGGATGCACGTGCGCTCGGGACACCGGCAGACTTCGACGCGGCGTTGCAAGACTGGAAATGATCACAAGCCTGTAGGAGCGGCTTCAGCCGCGATCCGCAATCGGCACGAGCGATCAAGCATCCGATCGCGGCTGAAGCCGCTCCTACAAATGCAGGAAGGACTTACATGAGCAACTTACCCCTCACCGGAGAAATCGCCCTCGTCACCGGCGCCAGCCGTGGCATCGGTGCGGCGATCGCCGACGAACTGGCCGCGCAGGGCGCGACCGTCATCGGCACCGCCACCTCCGAGGCCGGCGCCAAGGCGATCGGCGAGCGCCTGTCGGCCGGTGGCGGCCACGGCCGCGTGCTCGACGTTGCCGCCCCGGATTCGATCACCACGCTGGTCGACGCCATCGGCAAGGACATCGGCGCGATCTCGATCCTCGTCAACAATGCCGGCATCACCCGCGACAACCTGCTGATGCGGATGAAGGACGAGGACTGGCAGGCGATCATCGACACCAACCTGACCAGCGTGTTCCGCACCTCCAAGGCGGTGATGCGCTCGATGATGAAAGCGCGCCGTGGCCGCATCGTCAACATCGCCTCGGTGATCGGCGTGACCGGCAATGCCGGCCAGGCCAACTACGCCGCGGCCAAGGCCGGCATCATCGCCTTCAGCAAGTCGCTGGCGAAGGAGATCGGTTCGCGCGGGGTCACGGTGAACGTGGTCGCCCCGGGCTTCATCGACACCGACATGACCCGCGCGCTGCCGGAAGACGCCAAGGACGCGATGCTCGGCCAGATCGCTCTCGGCCGCTTCGGCGAGCCGGCCGACATCGCCCGCGCGGTGGCGTTCCTGGCCGGGCCGTCGGCGGCCTATATCACCGGCGAGACCCTGCACGTCAACGGCGGCATGTACATGGCCTGAGCCAACAGGCATTTCTGCGACACCGGGGCTTTCGCGACTACTCGCAAAGCCCCCGATTCCACTACACTATTCCATCGAATATCCCGTCCGGGAGGAGTGAACCAATGAGCAGCATCGAAGAGCGCGTCAAGAAGATCGTGATTGAACAGCTGGGCGTGAAGGAAGAAGACGTCACCAACAATGCCTCGTTCGTCGACGATCTGGGTGCCGATTCTCTCGACACCGTCGAGCTGGTGATGGCGCTGGAAGAAGAGTTCGAGTGCGAGATTCCGGACGAGGAAGCCGAGAAGATCACCTCGGTGCAGCAGGCGATCGATTACGTCAAGGCTCACGTCAAGGCGTAATCCGCTTGCGGTACGGTCACAGTGGCGCGGAGCATTCCGCTGCCGCCGGGGCCGGTATCCAGCCATGGACCCGGGGCCGCATCGTGCGGCCCTGCGTCTTTCACAACCTGTAACGTCCGTCGTACATCTTCAGGCGCGGGCCGGTCGACAATCCGGTCGCGTTCGCAAGCGGAGCCCTCCATGTCCAATCGTCCGGCCTCCTTCAACCGGCGCGTCGTCGTCACCGGCCTCGGCCTCGTGTCGCCACTCGGCAACGACCTCGTCAGCAGCTGGGACGGCATCGTCAACGGCCGCTCCGGCATCGGCCCGATCACCCATTTCGACGCCACCAATTTCGTGACCCGGATTGCCGGCGAGATCCGCGACTTCGACGTCACCAAATGGGTGCCGGCGAAGGACGCGAAGAAGATGGACAGCTTCATCCATTACGGCGTCGGCGCCTCGCTGATGGCGATCGAGGATGCCGGGCTGGAGATCAATGACGGCAACGCCGAGCGCATCGGCGCGCTGATCGGCTCGGGCATCGGCGGCATCCTCGGCATCGAGGAGCAGACCGCCAAGTACCTCGAAGGCGGCCCGCGCAAGATCTCGCCGTTCTACGTGCCCAGCACCATCATCAACATGTTGCCCGGCCAGGTTTCGCTGCTGACCGGCATCAAGGGCCCCAATTTTTCCGCGGTGTCGGCCTGCGCCACCTCCAACCATTCGATCGGCATGGCGATGCGGATGATCCAGTATGGCGACGCCGACGTGATGCTGGCCGGCGGTGCCGAGCGCGGTTCCTCGCCGACCTCGGTCGGCGGCTTCTGCTCGATGAAAGCGATGTCGACCCGCAACGACGACCCGACCGCCGCTTCGCGTCCGTGGGACAAGGAGCGCGACGGCTTCGTCCTTGGCGACGGCGCCGGCGTGCTGGTGCTGGAGGAGTACGAACACGCCAAGGCCCGCGGCGCGCGCATCTACTGCGAGCTGGCCGGCTTCGGCGCGACCTCCGATGCGTTCCACATGACCGCCCCCAGCGAGAACGGCGAAGGCCCGGCGCGCTGCATGGCGATGGCATTCAAGGACGCCGGGATCAACCCCGAGGACATCGGCTACCTCAACGCCCACGGCACGTCGACCCCGCTGGGCGATCTTGCCGAGACCCTGGCGATCAAGCGCGCGCTCGGCGACCACGCCTACAAGACCATGGTCAGCTCGACCAAGTCGATGACCGGCCACCTGCTCGGCGCGGCCGGCGGTGCCGAGGCGATCTTCTCGGTGCTGGCGCTGCACGAAGGAATCATCCCGCCGACGATCAACCTCGACCAGCCGGGCGAGGGCTGCGACCTCGATTACGTGCCCAACACCGCGCGCGAGGCGAAGGTCGATGTCACGGTTTCGAACGGCTTCGGCTTCGGCGGCACCAATGGCACCCTGGTGTTCAAGCGGATCTGACCGTCGCGGCAGCCATGGCGACGCGGTGAACCGATGCTGCTGACCCGCGCACTGCCGCCGGGCGTCGACCTGCTGGACATCCATCGGCAGGCGCCGATGCTTTATCCATTGTTGCTGGAGTCCAGCGCCGCCGGCACCGCCCAGGGCCGCTGGGACCTGCTGTTGATGGCTGATGGCGGGTCGTTGCGGCTCGACCCCGACGGCGTGACCCGAGACCAGGATGGCCGCGAACACGGCGAGGATTTCCTGCGCGCGCTCGACGCGGCGTGGCAGGCCGCGCGTACGCCGCGCGACGAACCGCGCTGGCCGTTCCGTGGCGGCTGGGCGCTGCTGCTCGGCTATGAACTGGCCGCCCAGGTCGAGCCGGTGTTGCAACTTCCGCCGGCACCGGGCGGACTGCCGGTAGCGCTGGCCCTGCGGTGCCCGGCCGCAATTTTGCGCGACCACGTCAGCGGCGAATGCATTGCCGTGGTCGAACGCGATCGCGAGGATTTGCTGGACACCCTGGTGGTCGATGCCGGACGAGCGGGCGACATCGGCGCGTTGCCCGCCTGGAAGTCCCCGGCCGCGCTCGAAGAAGACGCCCCGCAACGCTACGTCGACGGCGTCATTCGCGTGCTGGACTACCTTGCCGCCGGCGACGTGTTCCAGGCCAACCTGTCGCGCGGCTGGCGCGCCCGTTTCGACGCGCCGCTGCAGCCCGCCGCGCTGTTCCGACGATTGCGCGAGAACAACCCGGCACCGTTCGCCGGGCTGTTCGCCGGCGCCACCGCCACCGGTGCCGACTGGGCCGTGGTCAGCGCCTCGCCGGAGCGGCTGGTGTCGATCCGCGGCGACGTGGTCGAGACCCGACCGATCGCGGGCACCCGCCCGCGCGCGCCCGGCGACGACGACGGCGCCCGCATCAGCGAACTGGTCGGCCATCCCAAGGAACGCGCCGAACACGTGATGCTGATCGACCTGGAGCGCAACGACCTCGGTCGTGTCTGCACCGCGGGCAGCGTCGAGGTCGACGAGCTGATGACGGTCGAAAGCTACGCCCACGTCCACCACATCGTCAGCAACGTGCGCGGTCGGCTGCGTCCCGAAGTGACTCCCGGCGAGGTGATCCGCGCGACCTTCCCCGGCGGCACGATCACCGGCTGCCCGAAGGTGCGTTGCATGCAGATCATCGCCGAGCTGGAAGGCGAGGGCCGCGGCGCCTACACCGGTGCGATCGGTTGGCTCAACCGCGACGGCGACCTCGACCTCAACATCCTGATCCGCAGCGCCGAGGTCGAGGGCGGCACGCTGCGATTCCGCACCGGCGCCGGCATCGTCGCCGACTCCGATCCGCAACGCGAGCTCGACGAGACCCGGGCCAAGGCGCGCGGCATGCTGCGCGCGCTGGGCGTGGCGGATGCGGACCATGGCAAGCATGGCGCCGGATAACGCCGCTGCATCGCCGGAAGGTCCGGGCCGTGAATCCTGGATATTCGTTGGCGAGCGCCGGGCGCCGGCGATCGCGCCGGACGATCGCGCGCTGGCCTATGGCGATGGCCTGTTCGAAACCATGCGGGCCTGCCGCGGCGAAGTGGCGTGGTGGGACGCGCACTGGTCGCGGTTGGAGCGCGGCGCCGCCCGCCTGGGACTGGCGTTGCCGTCGCAGGCACGCGTCCGCCGCGAAGCCGGCCAGTTGCTCCACGGCCGCGATGGCGTGCTCAAGCTGCAGCTCAGTCGCGGCAGCGGTGGCCGCGGCTATGCGCCCCCGCTTGCACCCGAGCCGACCTGGATCCTGTCGCGCCACCCACTGCCGTCGTCGCGTCCTGCCGGCCTGACCTTGCGCTGGTGCGACACGCGCCTGGCGTTGCAGCCGGCGCTGGCCGGCATCAAACATTGCAACCGGCTCGAACAGGTGCTGGCCCGCGCCGAATGGCAAATCCCCGGCGCAATCGACGGTGATGCCGACGAAGGCCTGATGCGCAGCACCGACGGCGACGTGGTCTGCGCCACTGCCGCCAACCTGTTCGTGCTGCACGGCGAGCGCTGGCGAACGCCGCCCGTCGACCGCTGCGGTGTCGCCGGCGTGTGTCGCCAGTGGCTGTTCGATCGTTTCGAGATCGAACAGGCGCCCCTGTCGGTGGCCGATGTCGAAACTGCCGACGCCATCGTCCTGACCAACGCCGTGCGCGGTATCCTGCCGGTCGCGCAGCTGGGCTCGCTACGCTGGGCAGCGCACCCGCGCGTGGCCGAATGGCGGCGATGCCTGGCCGAAGCCAACCCGGCATTCGCCGAGCCTTGCGCCGATCCATCGAATCCACCGGAGATGCCGTGACCCGCACCCGCAAATCCCGCTTCGGCGCATTGTTCCTTCTGCTGTTGATCGTCGCGGCGGCGGCGGCCGGTTACTGGGCATGGCAGCGCTACAGCGCGTTTGCCGACACGCCGATTTCCGGACTGGAGCAGGGCAACAGCGTGGTGATCGCGCCGGGCGACTCGCTGGCCGCGGTGCTCGGCAAGCTGCGCGACGCCGGCGTGCGCGAAGGCGAGGATGTCGAATGGCGGGTGCTCGCACGGGAACTGGGTGCGGCCGCGAACCTGCACGTCGGCGAGTACGCGCTGGACCCCGGCACCACCCCGCGAGAACTGCTGCTGGCGATGCGCGCCGGTGACATCATCCAGCACCGCTTCACCATCGTCGAAGGCTGGAACATCCGCGAGTTGCGCGCCGCGCTGGACGCCGCGGAGCCGTTGCTGCACGAGTCGACCGGACTCGACGCCGACGGATTGATGGCGGCGATCGGACATACGGGCGAGCATCCGGAGGGCCGCTTCCTGCCGGAAACCTACATGTACGCTCGTGGCGACAGCGACCTCGGCCTGCTGCGTCGCGCCTACGTCGCCAGCGAGCAGGCGCTCGCCGCCGCGTGGGAACAACGCGACCCCGACAGCCCGTTGCAAACCCCGTACGAGATGCTGATCCTGGCCTCGATCGTCGAGAAGGAAACCGGCATCGCCGAGGAGCGGCCGCAGATCGCCGGGCTGTTCGAGCGGCGCCTCGACATCGGCATGCGGCTGCAGACCGACCCGACCGTGATCTACGGCATCGGCGAAGCCTACGACGGCAACATCCGTCGCAGCCACCTGACCACCGACACCCCATACAACACCTACACCCGCGCGGGCCTGCCGCCGACGCCGATCGCGATGCCCGGGGTCGATGCGCTCAACGCGGTCGCCAATCCGGCGCGGGGCACGGCGCTGTACTTCGTCGCGATCGGCGACGGCAGCGGCCGCCACCTGTTCGCGGACTCGCTGGCCGAGCACCAGGCCAACGTGCGCAAGTACCTCAGGAACTACCGGCAGGCTCGCCGACAGAATCAGCGGGACACCGAGTGAGCCTGCAAACGCAACCCCGGCTGGTGACCCTGGAAGGTGGCGAGGGTGCCGGCAAGTCGACCGTGCTGGCGGCCCTGCGCGATGCCCTGCTGGCCGCGGGCGACGAAGTGGTGTGCACGCGCGAGCCCGGGGGCACCCCGCTGGCGGAACAGATACGCGGGTTGCTGCTCGACACCCGCCACGAACCGCCGGCGCCGGAAACCGAATTGCTGCTGATGTTCGCCGCCCGCGCCCAGCACGTGCGCGAGACTATCCTGCCGGCGCTGCGCCGCGGCGCCTGGGTGCTCAGCGACCGCTTCACCGATGCCAGCTACGCCTACCAGGGCGCGGCGCGCGGCGGCGATGTCGAGCTCATCGCGCAACTGGAGCAACGCGTGGTCGGGATCAACCCCGGCCTGACCCTGCTGCTGGACGTGCCGGTCGAGATCGGCCTGCAGCGTGCCCGCGGCCGCGGCGACGCCGACCGCATCGAGTCGGAGTCCGATGATTTCTTCGAACGCGTCCGCGCCGGCTACCGCGCCCGCGCCACAGCCGAACCGGAACGCTTCCGGGTGATCGACGCCAGCCAGCCGGCCGCGGTGGTCGCTGCGCAGGCGGTCGCACAGTTGCATGCGCATCGGGAAACGCTGCGATGACCACGTTCGCGCCGTGGCAACAGCGCATCTACGAGCAGGCCGCCGCGGCAATCGATGGCGGTCGTCTCGGCCACGGCCTGCTGTTCTGCGGTCCGGCGCGGCTGGGCAAATACGCGGTCGCCAAGCGGCTCGCGCAGCGGCTGCTGTGCAAGGACCGGACACCCGACGGCGAACCCTGCGGAAACTGCCGCAGTTGCCGTCTGTTCGCGGTGCGCTCGCAGACCGACCCGGTCGAACTGCGGCCGGATGGGTCGCTGGCGCATCCCGGCGGCCATACCGGGCACCCCGACTTCCTCCAGATCGGCTACGGCATCAACCTCAAGGCCAAGCCGCCGAAGTCGCGCAGCGAAATCGTGATCGAGCAGGTGCGCAAGCTGTCGGAACAAATGGCGCTGACCCCGCAGTACGGCGAAATCAAGATCGCGATCATCGAACCGGCTGACGCGATCAACCACGCCGCCGCCAACGCCTTGCTGAAGACCCTCGAAGAACCGGTCCCGGGCCGCTACCTGTGGCTGGTCAGCGCCCAGCCGAGCCGGCTGCCGGCGACCATCCGCAGCCGCTGCCAGAACCTCGAGTTCCGCCTGCCGCCGCGCGCGCCGGCGCTGGAATGGTTGCAGCAACAGGGCCACGCCGAGGCCGAGGCCCGCGAAGCGCTGGATGCCGCGCGCGGTCATCCCGGCCTTGCCCACGGCTGGCTTCAGGACGGCGGACTGGCGTTGCGCCGCGCGGTCGCCGCCGACCTGGACGGGCTGGCCAAGGGCCGAGTGGCGGTGGTCGAGACCGCCCAGCGCTGGGTCGCCGACGACCTGTCCGATCAGCGTCTGCGCTTTGCCGCCGATCTCGCGGTGGCGGAGGCCGCCAACCGCTTGACCGACCCGCTGCGCGCGCGCAGTCTGGCCACATGGTTCGACCGGGCCAACCGTGCGCGCGAATTGCTGCGCAGCACGGTGCGCGCCGACCTGGTCGTGGTGGAATTGTTGATGGCCTGGCGCGCGGGTGATGCGCGCCGGACGGCGGGACGCGGCGAATGAGGCAGGAAACGATGCAGGAATCACTCCGGGACGCATTCCAGGGCGCACTTCAGGAAGCCCAGGCATGAACGCAGGTGGCGCACGGCAAGGCATCCTGTCACTGGCGGTGAAGGACAAGGCGTCGCTGTACAACGCCTACATGCCGTACCTGAAACACGGCGGTATCTTCGTGCCGACGCCCAAGCGCTACTTCCTTGGCGACGAGGTGTTCCTGCTGCTGACCCTGCCCGAATCCAGCGAGCGCCTGCCGGTCGCGGCCAAGGTGGTCTGGGTGACGCCTGCCGGCGCCCAGGGCAACCGTCCGGCCGGCATCGGCGTGCAGTTCAGCGACGGCGCCGAGGGCGAGAACGTCAAGGGCAAGATCGAGGCGCTGCTGGCCGGCACGCTCGGTTCGGAACGTGCGACGCACACGATGTAGCGGTCGGCCGGGATATTCGTCGGTGCGGGGCGATGCCCGCACGCGACGTATGTAACCGATCGGCGCTTGCGCAGGCGCCTTGTAGGAGCGGCTTCAGCCGCGATCTGAAGTCGGTTGAGCGGCCGATTGTCCGATCGCGGCTGAAGCCGCTCCTACAAAAGCAGCACACGAAGGCGTGAGTGTCAGCTCACCGTAGCGCGGCGGAATCCCAGCCCGGTCGCGGTGCAAACCGCTCGCCGTGGCGCGCCTGCAACTGCTTCAACCGCTCCAGCAGCCCATCGGCACCCGCCTCGCGGATGTACTGGATCGGGCCGCCGCGGAACGGCGCGAAGCCGGTACCGAAAATCACTCCGGCATCGAGCAGGTCCGCATCGGCGACCACACCGTCGTGCAGGCAGGCCACCGCCTCGTTGAGCAACGGCAGGATCAGCCGGTCCTCGAGATCGGCCGGGGCCTGGTAGTTCTCCGGCAGCTCCGGCTTGACCGGCTTGCCTTCCTCCCATTTGTACAGCCCCTGGCCGTCCTTCTTGCCGCGCTTGCCCTGCTCGGCGCCGCCGGCCAGCGCCGCAGGCACCTGTAGGCCGAGGAAGGGCGAGAGCTCCGCACCGACGCCCGCGGCGACGTCCAGGCCCACCGTGTCGACCAGCTCGATCGGCCCCATCGGCATGCCGAACTTCACCGCGGCCTTGTCGATCGCCTTGCCCGGGATGCCTTCCGAATACGCGGTCACCGCCTCCAGCATGTACGGGAACAACACCCGGTTGACCAGGAATCCCGGCGTCCCCGCGACCGGCACCGGCAGCTTTCCGATCGCCTTGCAGAACGCCGCCAGCCGCTGGCGGGTCTCGTCCGCCATCGCATCATGCTGGACGATCTCGACCAGCGGCATCAGCGCCACCGGGTTGAAGTAGTGCAGGCCGGCGAACTGCGCCGGGCGCGCGCTGTCGTTGCGCAACTCGACCAGAGGGATCGACGAGGTGTTGCTGGTCAGCAGCGCGTCGGCCTTCATCCGCGGCTCGACATCCGCGTACAGCCCGCGCTTGGCCTCGGCCTGCTCGATGATCGCCTCGATCACCAGATCGGCAGTGGCCGCGCCGTCGCCGGCGAGGTCGCTCTTCAGCCGCGCCGCGACCGCCGGACGCTTGCTCTCGTCACGCAATTTCTTCGCGAACAACTCGCCGGCGCGATTCATCGCCTTGTCGATGAAACGCTGCTCGCGGTCGTTGAGGGTGACCTCGAAACCCTTGTAGGCCGACCACGCCGCGATGTCGCCGCCCATCACCCCGGCGCCGATCACGTGCACGCGGCTGATCCCGTGATCCTTGCCGCCAGTCGCCTTCAAACGTTCCTGCAGGAAGAACACCCGGATCAGGTTGCGCGCGGTCGGGGTCGAGGCGAGCTTCGCCACCGACTTGCGCTCGGCCGCGAGCTTGCGCTCGATGCCCCCGCCAGTGTTCTTCCAGGTGTTCACCAACGCGTACGGGGCCGGGTAGTGCTCCTTGCGGGCCTTGCGCGCGACCTGTTTGAGCAGCATCGGCGCGATCAGCTGCCGCGCCGGCCAGGTGTTGGTCAGCCAGCCCATGAAGCGCTGCTTGAACGGCCGCTTGCGCCCCTTCAACGCCAGCGAGGCTGAGCTATCGACCAGCACGGCCTTGTCGACGGCCTTGTCGATCAGTCCGTTGCCGCGCGCGGCCGAGGCCGACAGGGTGCGGCCGGTCAGCATCATGTCGAACGCCGCCGGCGCGCCAATCAATTTCGGCAACCGCACGCTGCCGCCCCAGCCTGGGTAGATGCCGAGCTTGACCTCCGGCAATCCGATCCGGGTCGAGCCGTCCTTGCTGGCGACGCGGTAGTCGCAGGCCAGCGCCAGTTCGGTGCCGCCGCCCATGCAGAAGCCGTGGATCGCGGCGGCGGTCGGGCAGGGCAGTTGCGCCAGTCGCTGGAACACCTGCTGGCCGCGTTGCAGCGCGCCGGCGACGTTGCCCTTTTCGTCGAAGCTCTGGAACTCCTTGATGTCGGCGCCGGCGATGAAGCCGCTGTCCTTGGCCGATCGGAACACCACCGCCTTCGGCGGGTCGATCGCTATGCGCTCAAGCAGGCCGTCGAGCTCGATCAGCACGTCCTGCGACAACGCATTGACCGACTCGCCGGCGCGGTCGAGCGAGAGCACGAGGACGTCATCGGCACGTTTTTCCACGTGCCAATGCTGGACCCGCAGTCCGTCAAAGCTCGGCAGTCCGATGTCGTGCGAGGCCATGCAGCACCATCCGTTCAGGTATGGAATAAGCCGCTATCATCCCGAGGTTGTTCGATCGGCGTCAAATCACGGCGAAGCGGGTTCGTCCGGTCGATTGCCGCTCGGGGTGCCACCTGGCAGTTGCGGACGGCGGGCCGCGCCCCAATCGTGTTCGAGTGAACTTTTCCCCGACAGGGTTGTCCCATTGTTCGGCCACGGCCGAGCTGACAGGAGTGCCGGCGCGCGGTATGGCCGAGAATGATTTGGAGTCAAACCAGGAGCTGGACCAGCAGCTGGTGAGGCGTGTCCAGCGCGGCGACAGTTCCGCGTTCGATGCCCTGGTGCGCAAGTACCAGCACCGCATCGTCGGGCTGATCGGGCGCTACATTTCCGACTGGAGCGAATGCCAGGACGTCGCCCAGGACACGTTCATCCGCGCCTACCGCGCCCTGCCCAACTTCCGTGGAGACTCGCAGTTCTATACATGGTTGCACCGGATCGCCGTGAACACCGCCAAGAACCATCTCGTCGCCCAGAACCGCCGGCCGCCGACCGATGACATCGAGGTCGGCGACGCGGAGCATTTCGACGTTGGCATCCGCCTGCGCGACACCGATACCCCCGAGCGCGAACTGATGCGCCAGCAGGTGGAACAAACGGTGATGCGCGTGGTCGAAGGCTTGCCCGAAGACCTGCGCGTGGCGATCAGCCTGCGCGAGGTCGACGGCCTGAGCTACGACGAGATCGCGCAGAGGATGGGGTGTCCGATCGGTACCGTGCGTTCGCGGATCTTCCGCGCCCGCGATGCCATCGATGCCGAATTGCGCCCCTTGCTTGATGGCGATGACCGCCTCGACCATGACGACCGCCGGGAACGGAGTAACTGATGCCGACAACCCAACATCACGACGCCGATCGCGAAACCCTCAGCGCGCTGTTCGACGGCGAACTGGATGACGCCGCCGCGCGCTTTGCGGTGAAGCGGCTCGACCACGACCGGCAGTGGCGCGAGGCCTGTGGCCGCTGGCAACTGGCGGGCGATGCGTTGCGCGGACAGGCGTCGGGCGTGGCTCCGGCGGGGTTTGCCGACCGGGTAGGTGCCGCGTTGCGCGATGGGGATGCCGTCGCCGCGTCCACGGTCGCGGCCCCAGCGACCCGGACCGCAACCCCGATGCACCGAAACTGGATCGGCGGTGCGGCCTTGGCCGCGTCGGTCGCGGTCGCGGCGTTGTTCGTGGTCCGTCCGTTCTCGCAACCCGGCGTCTCGCCGCTGCCGGCCACGCCGCTTGCCGCGAGTGCGCAACCGACGGCGCCGGCGAGCGATACCGCCGAAACCGGCGTCGCACAATTTTCTTCGTCACCGGCAACGCAAGCGATGCCATCCCAGGTGCCGCCGGTGCGAGGTCGTCCCGTCTTCAACGCGGAGGCGGCCACGACGGTGGCGACCGCTGATGTCCAGCGTCCCACCGGCGATACTAGACCGCTCGAGCCGGCTAAAGCCGCCACGTCGAATCGAGGGATCGAGGATCCGACGGCGACTGCAGCGACCGCGATCGCCAGCATCGCCGATGTCGCGACGCCGTCGCTCGAACCCGCATCGCCACATCCATTCCTGCCGCCAGGCGAGATTGTCTCGCGGCCCTGGCCTCGGGCCGTGCTGCCCAACTACCCGGCCGGCAATGCGTTCAACGTCAATTTCGACAATGGCGCGGGTACCGCGGGCCAGGTGCCGTCGCCGGGAGCGTCATCGTTCTACCCGTTCGATCCGCGGATGCTGGAGGCGGAGCCGGTGCCGCGCCCCGCGGCGGACGAGCCCGGCTGGCCACGACGCTAGCCACTGCCTTTTTTTCGACGCCGTCATGACGGCGTCGGCACACTTTTCATCCGCAACCCCGAGGCCGATTCCATGAACCGACCCCTCCATGCCATTGCCGTGCTCGGCCTGCTGGCCGCTTCGCTGCCGGTCGCCTGCACCGCCCAGCAGGCACCAGCCACCGCGACCACCGCATCCGCCGCGCAGGCGGTGACGCCGCCGGTCGCGACCCCGCTGGTCACCGGCTTGCCCGACTTCACCCAGTTGGCCAAGCGCGTTGGCCCGGCGGTGGTCAACATCAGTGCCGAGATGGCGCCGCCGGAGCGTGGCGGCAACGGCCAGGTGCCGCCCGGGCTGGAAGATTTCCTGCGCCAGTTCGGCATGCCGATGCCGAACATGCCCGACGGCCCGAGCAGCGGCGGCACCTCGCTTGGCAGCGGGTTCGTGATCTCCGATGACGGCTACGTGCTGACCAACTACCACGTGGTCGAGGGCGCCGACGAGATCACCGTGACCCTGTCGGACCGCCGCGAGTTCGAGGCCGAGGTAATCGGCAGCGATGAGCAATACGACATCGCCCTGCTCAAGATCGATGCCGACAACCTGCGTTGGCTGCGCGCCGGCGATTCCGCCTCGCTGCAGCCCGGGCAGTGGGTGGTCGCGATCGGTTCGCCGTTCGGTCTCGACCATTCGGTCACGGCTGGAATCGTCAGCGCGGTCGGTCGATCCAATCCGTACGCCGGGCAGCAGTACGTGCCGTTCATCCAGACCGACGTCGCGATCAATCGCGGCAACTCCGGCGGCCCGTTGCTCAACACCTCCGGCGAGGTGGTCGGGATCAACTCGCAGATCTTCAGCAATTCCGGCGGCTACATGGGCGTGAGCTTCGCGATCCCGATCGATCTGGCGATGAACGCGGTCGCCCAGATCAAGGAGACCGGCGAAGTCCGCCGCGGCATGCTGGGCGTCAACATCCAGTCCGTGACTCCGGACGTGGCCAAGGCGATCGGGCTGCCCGACAGCCGCGGCGCGATGGTGTCCAACGTCCAGCCTGGCAGTGCCGCCGACAAGGCCGGGATCGAACGCATGGACGTGATCCGCGCGTTCAACGGCGCTCCGATCGGCGATTTCACCGACCTGCCGCCGGTGGTCGGCGCGGTAGCGCCGGGCAGCGAGGCCAAGGTCGAGGTATTCCGAGGCGGCAAGACCCTGAAACTCGACCTGGTGGTCGGGGCACAGAGCGCCATGGGCGGGCCGGCGGACCCGGGCGGTCCGGCACCGGCATCTTCTTCGTCGGAACCCTCCGGCGCCAATGCGCTGGGACTGGCCGCGCGCGAGCTTGATCCCGCGATGCGCCAGCGCCTTGGCGTCGAGGCCGGCGAGGGCGTGTTGCTGGCCGAGGTCGACCCGGCGGTCGCCCGCGAGAGCGGACTGCGCTCCGGCGACGTGGTCGTCGCCATCGGCCGCGAGAGCGTCGGCAGCGTGGCCGACTTCAACCGCGAGCTGGCCGGCGTCGAGCCGGGCGAAACGGTGATGCTGCTGATCCAGCGGGGCGGTGCGACCCAGTTCGTGGCCGTGACCGCGGCCGAAGGCTGAGTTTTCGCGACATCCGGCAACGCGCGTCGGCCCGGCCATGCGGCGGGCCGACGCGCCGCGGTATGCGATAATCGCCCGTTAACTTTCCCGGCCTCCGAGCCCATTGCCGCCCGCATGCAGCAGATCCGCAACTTCTCCATCATCGCCCACGTCGACCACGGCAAGTCGACCCTGGCCGACCGCATCATCCATCTGTGCGGCGGCCTGACCTCGCGCGAGATGGAAGCGCAGGTGCTCGACACCAATCCGATCGAGCGCGAGCGCGGCATCACCATCAAGTCGCAGTCGGTGTCGCTGCCGTACACCGCGCGTGACGGCAAGACCTACCACCTCAACTTCATCGATACCCCCGGCCACGTCGACTTCAGCTACGAGGTCAGCCGCTCGCTGGCCGCCTGCGAGGGCGCGCTGCTGGTGGTCGACGCCGCCCAGGGCGTCGAGGCGCAGTCGGTCGCCAACTGCTACACCGCGGTCGAGCAGGGCCTGGAAGTGGTGCCGGTGCTCAACAAGATCGACCTGCCGACCGCCGACATCGACAAGGTCAAGGCCGAGATCGAGGCGGTGATCGGCATCGACGCCACCGACGCGGTCGCGATCAGCGCCAAGACCGGGCTCAACATCGAGGACGTGCTGGAGGCGATCGTCGCCCGCATCCCGCCGCCGCAGCCGCGCGACACCGACAAGCTGCAGGCGCTGATCATCGACTCGTGGTTCGACAACTACCTCGGCGTGGTCAGCCTGGTGCGGGTGATGCAGGGCGAGATCACCCCCGGCAGCAAGATCCTGGTGATGTCGACCGGGCGAACCCACCTGGTCGACAAGGTCGGCGTGTTCACCCCCAAGCGCAAGGAGCTGGGCAAGCTCGGCGCCGGCGAGGTGGGCTGGATCAACGCCAGCATCAAGGACGTCCACGGCGCCCCGGTCGGCGACACCCTGACCCTCGCCAGCGACCCCGCGGCCAAGCCGCTGCCGGGCTTCCAGGAGATGCAGCCGCGCGTGTTCGCCGGCCTGTTCCCGGTTGATGCCGAGGACTTCCCGGACCTGCGCGAGGCGCTCGACAAGCTGCGCCTCAACGACGCCGCGCTGCGCTTCGAGCCCGAATCTTCCGAGGCGATGGGCTTCGGCTTCCGTTGCGGCTTCCTCGGCATGCTGCACATGGAGATCGTGCAGGAGCGGCTGGAGCGCGAGTACGACCTCAACCTGATCAGTACCGCGCCGACCGTGATCTACGAGGTGCTCAAGACCGACGGCACGATCCTGCCGCTGGACAATCCGTCCAAGCTGCCGCAGGTCAACCTGGTCGAGGAGATCCGCGAGCCGATCATCCGCGCCAACATCCTCACGCCGCCCGATTACGTCGGCAACGTGATCACCCTGTGCGAGGAGAAGCGCGGCAGCCAGATCGGCATCACCTACATGGGCAACCAGGTGCAGATCAGCTACGAGCTGCCGATGGCCGAGGTGGTGCTGGACTTCTTCGACCGCCTGAAGTCGGTGTCGCGCGGCTACGCCTCGCTGGACTACCACTTCGTGCGCTTCCAGGTCGGCCCGTTCGTGCGGGTCGACACCCTGATCAACGGCGACAAGGTCGACGCGCTAAGCATCATCACCCACCGCGCCCACGCCGACCGCCGCGGCCGCGAGATCGCCGAGAAGATGCGCGAGCTGATCCCGCGGCAGATGTTCGACGTCGCGATCCAGGCCGCGGTCGGCTCGCAGATCATCGCCCGCAGCACGGTCAAGGCGATGCGCAAGAACGTGCTGGCCAAGTGCTACGGTGGCGACATTTCGCGCAAGAAGAAGCTGCTCGAGAAGCAGAAGGCCGGCAAGAAGCGGATGAAGCAGGTCGGCAGCGTCGAGATCCCGCAGGAAGCGTTCCTCGCGGTGCTGCAGATGGACAACAAATAAAAGTGTCGCCAGTCGATCAAAGGAGCAGGCATGCGTTGGTTTGAAATCGCCCTGGTGGTACTTACCCTCGTCACCGGGCTGGTCTGGCTGCTCGACAAGCTGGTCCTGGCCAAACACCGCGCCACCCACCAGGGCCTGCTCGATGACGATGCCGAGCCGTGGTACGTCGACTACTCCAAGGCGTTCTTCCCGGTGCTGCTGGCGGTGCTGATCCTGCGCAGTTTTATCGCCGAGCCCTTCCGCATCCCGTCCAACTCGATGATGCCGACCCTGCTGACCGGCGATTTCATCCTGGTCAACAAATTCGCCTACGGCCTGCGCTGGCCGATCATCAACAAGAAGTTCGTCGACATCGGCGAGCCCGATCGCGGCGACGTGGTGGTGTTCCACCCGCCACACCACCCCGAGCAGGACTGGATCAAGCGGGTGGTCGGACTGCCCGGCGACCGCATCGGCTACTACGACAACCGCGTCCACATCAACGGCGATCCGGTCGAATACGACTCGCTCGGGACCTACCAGGGTTACGACAGCGGCATCGGCATGAGCGGCGCGGAGGAACTGCGCGAGCAGCTGCCAGGCCGGCCGCACCTGGTACTCGAGCGCACCGGCATGCCGTTCCGCGATCCGGGCGAAGGCGAGTGGGTGGTCCCACCGGGGCACTATTTCGTGATGGGCGACAATCGCGACAACAGCGAGGACAGCCGATACTGGGGCTTCCTGCCGGAGCAGAACCTGCGCGGCAAGGCGTTCCTGATCTGGATGAATATCGATGGGGGGATCGATTTCTCGCGGATCGGGCAAAGTATCGAGTAGATTCCACCCGGGGACCGCTTGACAGCCATCCCGCGGTACTCATTCAGGATCAGTCACTCAGGGGAGTAATGGGATGAAACGTACGCAAGGGGGCATGACCCTTATCGGGTTCGTCATCGTGCTGGCCGTGGTCGGCGTGTTTATCTACATGGGGATGAAGGTGATCCCGATGTACTCGGAGTACTACGCGGTCAAGCAGGCCCTTCAGGGCTTGGCCGGCGAACCGGGGATCGCCAGCCAGAGCCCGGCCAAGATCCAGGACCTGTTCTTCCGGCGGCTGTACATCAGTTACGCCGAGACGGTGAAGCCCGAGCACGTCAAGATCAAGCGCAAGGACGCCGGTTACGTGATGACGGTGAAGTACGAAGTGCGCAAGCCGCTGATCGCCAACCTCGACGTCGTCGGCAAGTTCGAGACCGAGAAGGAACTGCGCCGTGGCGGGGCGATCGACTGACCGGTGGTTGACCGTATCGCCCATCCGTTCGTCCGGCCGGAACTGCTGGCGCAGGCGCTGACCCACCGCAGCGCCGGCGCTCCGCACAACGAGCGGCTGGAGTTCCTCGGCGACGCGCTGGTCAACCTGTTCGCGGCCGAGGCGCTGTACGCGCGCTGGCCTCGGGCCGACGAGGGCGCGTTGACCCGGGCCCGGGCCGAGCTGGTCCGCGAATCGGCGCTGGCGCCGATCGGGCGGGAGCTGGAGCTGGGCGAACGCCTGACCCTGGGGCCGGGCGAAATGAAGTCCGGCGGCCACCGCCGCGATTCGATCCTGGCCGACGCGGTCGAGGCCGTGGTCGCGGCGATCTACCTCGACGCCGGCTTCGAGGCCTGCCGCGCGGTGGTACTGCCGTGGTTCACCGCCGCGATGGACGCGTTGCCGCCGCCGCACAAGGTTGGCAAGGACGCCAAGACCCGCTTGCAGGAATGGCTGCAGGGGCGGCAGAAACCGCTGCCGGTGTACGAACTGATCGCCGAGAACGGCGAGGACCACGCCAAGACCTTCCGGGTCAGCTGCACGCTGGCCGCGCCGGCGCTGGTCACCGAAGGCGAAGGCAACTCGCGCCGCAGCGCCGAGCAGGCTGCCGCCGAGGCCGCGCTGGCCGCCATCGCCGCGCCGTAGCGCCTACAATTCCCCGCATGACCCCAACTCCCCACCGCAGTGGCCACGTCGCCGTCATCGGCCGGCCCAATGTCGGCAAGTCGACCCTGACCAACGCCCTGGTCGGCGCCAAGGTCAGCATCGTCTCGCCGCGGCCGCAGACCACCCGCCACCGCCTGCTCGGCATCGCCACCTTCGCCGACGGCCAGCTGCTGCTGGTCGACACCCCCGGCCTGCACCGCGACCAGGGCAAGTCGACCGCGACCGCGATGCATCGCTGGATGAACCGGGCCGCCCGCGGTGCGCTGGAAGGTATCGACGCGGCCATGCTGGTGGTTCGCGCCGGCCAGTGGGACGAGGCCGACGACTTCGCCTACCAAGCCTTGCACCACGTCGGCGTACCGGTGGTGCTGGTGGTCAACCAGGTCGACCGGCTGAAGGACAAGACCGCGTTGCTGCCGTACCTGGCCAAGGTCACCGAGGGCCGCGAGTTTGCCGGCGTGCATCCGATCTCCGCGCTCAAGCGCAAGGGGCTGGAGGCATTGACCAAGGACGTGCTCGCACTGCTGCCGGAGCAGCCGGCGCTATACGCCGAGGACGAGATCACCGACAAGAGCCAGCGCTTCCTCGCCGGCGAACTGGTGCGCGAGCAACTGATGCGCCAGCTCGGCGAGGAGTTGCCGTACGCGACCACGGTCGAGATCGAGCGCTTCATCGTCGACGGCGCGCTGCTTCGGATCGGCGCGGTGATCTGGGTCGAGCGCGACGGCCAGAAGTCGATCGTGATCGGCAAGGGCGGCGAGCGCCTGCGCGAGATCGGGACCAAGGCGCGGCAGCAGATGGAGCGCCTGTTCGATTCCAAGGTGTTCCTCGAGACCTGGGTGCGCGTGCGCGAGGGCTGGTCGGACGACGAAGCCGCGCTGCGTACGTTCGGATACCACGATTAGGCGCCGATGCGCCTGACCGGCGAGCCCGGCTTCGTCCTGCACGCCCGGCCCTGGCGCGAGACCAGCCTGCTGGTCGAGGTGCTGAGCGCGAACCACGGACGTATCGGCCTGCTCGCACGCGGCCTGCGCGGGCCGCGCAGCCAGCCGCTGCGGGCGGCGTTGCAGCCATTGCAATCGATTCGCTTCGACGCCGTGCAGCGCGGCGAACTGGCCCAGCTTCGCGCGGCCGAGGCGCTCGACGCCGCGCCACGGCTGACCGGCGAGGCGATGATGGCCGGCTTCTACCTCAACGAATTGACGTTGCGACTGACCCCGCGCGACGACCCGCAACCGGACCTGTTCGCCGCCTATGCGCGGACCCGCGAGCGACTGCGCGCCGGCGAGCCGCTGGCGTGGACGCTGCGCCGGTTCGAGCGCGACCTGCTGGACGCGTTGGGCTTGGGGTTCGAGTGGAGCGTCGATGGCGACGGCGAACCGATCGATCCGGCGGCACGCTACCGGCTCGACCCCGAGCATGGCCCGCGCCGCTTGCTCAGCGATCGCGGCCAGGCCGATCGCTCAGGCGCGGCGACCGGTCGTGGCCTGCTCGACCTTGGCGCCGACCGGCAACCCGGCAACGCCGACCTGCCGGGTTTGCGCCGGGCGATGCGCGGCGTGCTCGCGCACCATCTGGGTCCGCGTGGGTTGAAGTCGTGGGAGATGTTCGGCGGCTTGCAGAAGGCGGCGTCACCACAGTTGCTTGATCGCCAGGACTAGTCCGGGTTGCGCCCGGCCGGGTGCGCCAGCAAATCGGACGCGGCGCGATCGAAACCGGCCAATGCATCTACGTCGTCCGGACGCGACTGCAGGACTTGCACCGCGACCGCCAGCCGCGCGGCGCCGACGAAGCCACAACTCGCGCGCAGCTTGTGCAATTCGGTGGAGACCGCCTCGCGATGACCATCGCGGACCGCGACAAGGATGCGTTCGTGGGTGTGCGGCAGTTCGGCGAGAAACAACTGGCGCAGGGTTTCGACGTGGCTGCGGTTGCCGTTGAGCGCGGCGATCGCGGCGTCGTTGTCCCACCGCGGCGGGCCGTCGCCATCAGCCTGGCGGGCCGGCTGCGCCGACGCGTCGAGTCCCAAGGCATGGCGCACCGCCGACTGCACGGCCGACGCCGGCAGCGGCTTGACCAGCACCTCGCGGAACCCGGCGGCCAGCAGCATTTCGCGCACTGCGGGCTCGTCGGAGGCAGTGTGGGCCAGGGCGACCACGCCGGATTGCTTGCCACTGGCCTGTTGGAGCAGCTCGCAGGCATCGCCGTCGGGCAGGTGGGCGTCAAACAACCACAGGTCATGATGTCGGCCGCCGGCCAGCACGAGCGCGCCGGCAAGGCTGTCGGCGGCATCGACCTCGGCCGGGATCGCGTGCAGCGCCGCGCTCAGGAACGCGCGGCTGGTCGGGTCGTCCTCGACCAGCAGGATGCGCGGCAGGTCGCTGGGCGAGGCCGGCGGTTCGGGCATTGTTTTCATCGAAGATGCGTCCGGGCTCGTTATGCTGCAGCGATGTCGCGCCCGATGTTACCCCTGCTGCTGTCGCTAGCGCTGTCCTCCTGGTTGTGGACGGCGGGGATCGGCCCGGCTCGCGCCGCGCCGCGGACAGCGACGGCGACCATCGACCGGGTGACCACCGCGGTGGCGACATTGCACGATGTCCGGGTCGGGCTGGCCTGGCCCGAGGGTGCGCCACATGGCGAGTTGCGCCTGCGCGCGCGCCGGGTCGAGGCGCCGGAACTGGGTTATCGCTTCCGCGACCTCGACTGGCGCTGCCCGTTGCAGCGCGACGGTAATGGCGGGTGGCAGTGCGCGGGCGAACTGCGCAGTGGCGCCGAACGGATGCAATTGTCGGTGGCGCTCGGAGCCGCAACGACGGAGGCCAGCCTCACCCGCGACGCGATCCGGATCGAGTTGCGGCGCAACGCCGCTGCACCTGATGCAACCCGGATCGACCTGACCCGCGTGCCAATGGCATGGACGCAGGCGCTGTTGTCGCAAGCCTGGGACAGCGGCCGCCTGACCGGAGGCACGCTCGACGCCGCACTCACGGTGACCGCGCCCAGCAATCAGCCGTTGGAGATCGCCGGTCCGTTGCATCTGCGCGCGGCTTCGTTCGACACCCCCGACGGCACCATCGCCGGCGCCAACCTGGGTGCCCGTGTCGACATCGACGCGCGATTGGGCGAGGTCGATCGGTTCACCGTCGACGGGCAGGTCCTCGGCGGGGAGTTGCTGTTCGGTACCACCTACGTGTCACTGCAGGACCGGGCGGTCGACTTGCAGCTTTCCGGCCTGCAGGACGGGCAGGGCTGGCGGCTGCCGCGCATCCGCTGGAGTGACCGCGGAATCCTCGCGGTCGAAGGCAGCGCCGCGCTCGGTCCGACCGCGGAACTGCAGGCGCTCGACCTGCGCGCAAGCAGCCCCGACCTGGACCGCCTGGCGGCTGGCTACCTCAGTGGCTGGCTGGGTCTGGCGGGGCTGGCGGAACTGCAGATCGACGGTGCCGCCGACGCCACCGTGCGGATCAGCGATGGCCAGCTCGACGACGCGCTGCTGCGCCTGCACGACACCCGCGTCGACGACCCGCGCGGACGCTTCGCCTTCGCCGGAATCGATGGAGACTTGCGGTTCTCGGCGACCACGCCGGTGTCGAGCGAACTGCGCTGGCGCGGCGGCGAGATATACGGGCTCGCGTATGGACCGACCCGGTTGCCGTTCCGCAGTGCCGACGGCGTCCTGCGACTGCGCGAGGCGGTCGCGTTGCCGCTGCTCGGCGGCGTCGCCCGCTTCGACCACCTGCAGATACGCCCCCCCGCCGACGACCAGTCGCTGGAAGTGCGCTTTGGCCTGAGCCTGGACCGCCTCGATGTCGCCCGCTTGTCGGACGCGCTCGACTGGCCGGCGTTCACCGGCGAACTCAGCGGCACTATCCCGGAAGCGCGCTACGCCGACGACCGCCTGCAGTTCGACGGCGGCCTGGCGATGCAGCTGTTCGGCGGCGAGGTCGCGGTGACCTCGTTGTCGATGGAGCGTCCGTTCGGGGTGCTGCCGACGCTGTCGGCCGACATCGCCTTCGACGACATCGGCCTGACCGCGCTGACCGGCGCCTTCGATTTCGGCAGCATCAGCGGCAAACTCGACGGCCGCATCGCCGACCTGCGCCTGGTCAACTGGCAGCCGGTCGCGTTCGACGCGCAACTGCGCACCGACCGCCATCGCGGCGTGCGCCAGCGGATCAGCCAGCGCGCCGTGCAGGACCTGACCAGCGTCGGCAATGCCTCGATCGTCAGCAGCCTGCAGTCGCAACTGATCGGGTTCTTCGACGACTTTGGCTACTCGCAAATCGGCATCGCTTGCCGCTTGTCGGAGGAGGTCTGCACGATGGATGGGCTCGGTTCAGCGGGCGAGGGCTTTATTATCGTGCAAGGGTCCGGCCTGCCGCGGTTGACCGTGGTCGGCTTCAACCGCCGGGTGGACTGGCCGACGCTGGTCGAGCGGCTGGCCGCGGTCGGCACCGGCGACGTCAAGCCGGTGGTCGATTGACGGCTGCTTCGCGGGGATTTCGAATTTTCTATAGAGGGAGAAGTCAGATGCGTCGTTGGATGGGAGTTCCGGTCGCCGCCGTGCTGGTCACGGCCTGCGTCACGATCAATGTGTACTTCCCCGCCGCGGAGGCGAGGGAGGCGGCTCGGCAGTTCGTCGACAAGGTGATTGGCGAGGAGCCGCAGCCGTCGACGCCGGTGGAGGAGGGCGACGGTGGCCCGAGCGCGATGCTGGATTCCGCGTCGTTGCGCCAGTTGGCGTCGCGGGTTGATTTGTACGCGTTGGTCGGCATCGGTAGTGCGCACGCGCAGTCGCCTGACATCACGATCAAGACGCCAGCGATCCAGGCGATCCAGGCGCGGATGGCGGCGCGGTTCGATTCGGCCCTGCGTGCGGGTTTCGATGCCGGTGCGCTGGGATTCGCCAGCGACGGCACGATCGTGGTGCGTGACGCGTCGAAGCTGGAGTTGCGGGATCGGGTGAAGATCCAGCAGGCGGTGGCCGAGGACAATCGCGACCGCAATGCGGTGTATCGCGAGGTGGCGGTGGCCAATGGGCACCCGGAGTGGGAGTCGCAGATTCGCCAAGTGTTTGCGAAGCAGTGGATCGCGAGTGCGCGCAGTGGCTGGTGGTATCAGAGCGGCGGCGGCTGGAAGCAGAAGTAGCTGCGACAGCAACAGCAACAGCTGGGCGGGGCTCTCGGCTTCGGGCGGGAGCGCCGCCCTGTCCGGGCATTGCTACTCGGTTCGGGCGGCCATCCGTGGCCGCACTCACCGCCGTGCGCCATCCATGGCGCATTCTCCGCAATACCCGGACAGGACGCCGCGTCGCGCGTGCAGGGCGCGAATTCCTGGTTGGATCTCGTCGTGGTGCATCCGCAGTCTTGGCTTCGTAGCGTATCCACGGGCTTCTGTAGGAGCGGCTTTAGCCGCGATCGGATAATTGCTCTGCCCGCGCCGACTCCAGATCGCGGCTAAAGCCGCTCCTACGAAAAGCGCCGACATTCTCAGCCCCGATGTCGGAGCGACGTACGTCGCGCCGACATCGGGGCTGAGAAAGTCGGCGCTTTTCGTAGGAGCGGCGTTAGCCGCGATCTGGAGTCGGCGCGGGCCGAGCAAATATCCGATCGCGGCTAAAGCCGCGCCGACGAAAAGCGCCGACATTCTCAGCCCCGAGGTAGGAGCGACGTAAGACGCGACCCGCCGACCCCGTGAGGCGATGTACAGGTCGCGACTCACGTCGCTCCTACCCGAAGCCCAACCAACGAGGCCGCAGACAACCGGGCAGGAGGTGGACGGCGGGGGAATTGCGCAAAAGCGGGCCATGGATGGCCCGCGGCCCGCCTCAGGGCAGGATTGCCCTGACGAAGGGCTGGAGCAATTCCCCCGCCGGCCGCCTCCTGCGCGCGCGAAGCCCACCCGAAACCCGCTCCCCACCTCTGCGACAATACGCAGCCCTGAATCACCGCATTTTGCCCGTGGCCCGAATCGACAAGACCCCCTTTGAAGCCGAGATCACTGGCATGACACACGATGGCCGCGGCGTCGCCCGCCGCGCATCGAGGGAGCCGGGGGAAGCCGGCAAAGCCGTCTTCATCGCCGGGGCGTTGCCGGGCGAGCGGGTGATGGCGGTGCAGACCGGCCGCCATCGCAGCTTCGACGAAGCGCGCGCGGTCGAGGTGTTGCTGGCCGCGCCGGAACGGGTCGATCCGCGCTGCGAGCACTTCGGCACCTGCGGCGGCTGCGCCATGCAGCACTTCGCCGAGGACAAGCAGATCATCGCCAAGCAGCGCGTGCTGCTTGAAAACCTCGAGCGCATCGGC
This sequence comes from Novilysobacter erysipheiresistens, assembly GCF_036663935.1. Taxonomy (NCBI): domain Bacteria; kingdom Pseudomonadati; phylum Pseudomonadota; class Gammaproteobacteria; order Lysobacterales; family Lysobacteraceae; genus Novilysobacter; species Novilysobacter erysipheiresistens. The sequence goes on along the minus strand of NZ_JAXGFP010000002.1, from coordinate 318,521 downwards.
CATGTCACCCCGGAGCGGGTGCTGGAGCCGCTGACGGATACCGCCTGGGGCTACCGCCGCAAGGGTCGTTTTTCGGTGCGGCGGGTCGAGAAGAAGGACAAGACCCTGGTCGGTTTCCGCGAGACCGATCCGCGCTTCGTCGCCGACATCGCAAGCTGCCACACGGTGATCCCGCAGATTGGCGAGAAGGTCGAGGCATTGGGATCGCTGGTCGACGGACTGGACGCGCGCCGCGACATCCCGCAGATCGAGTTCATCGCCGGTGACCCCACTGACGACTTCAGCGGCATCGCCCTGACCATCCGCCACCTCGCGCCACTGTCGGAGGCCGATCGCGCCGCGCTGGTCGCGTTCGGCCAGCAGCACCGTTTCGCGATCTTCCTGCAACCCGGTGGTCTCGACAGCGTGCATCCGCTGTGGCCGGACAACCCGAAGCTCGCCTTTGCGTTGCCGCAGTGGAATCTCGAGTTCGTGTTCCGCCCGCTCGACTTCATCCAGGTCAATGCCGGCCTCAACGGCAAGATGATCGCCGACGCGATCGAACTGCTCGATGCCGGTCCCGACGACCGCGTGCTCGACCTGTTCTGCGGGCTCGGCAACTTCACCCTGCCGCTGGCGCGCTCGGTGCGCGAGGTGGTCGGCGTCGAAGGCGAAGCCGGGCTGGTCCAGCGGGCGCGCGAGAACGCCGCCCACAACGGCATCACCAACGCCCAGTTCCATGCCGCCGACCTGGCCAAGGATCTGGGCGGGCAGTCGTGGATGCGCGAGGGCTTCGACAAGCTGCTGCTCGACCCGCCGCGATCGGGCGCCGACTTCGTGCTGGCGCACCTGCCGCTGAAGCAGTTCAAGCGGATCGTCTATGTCAGCTGCCACCCGGCGTCGCTGGCGCGCGATGCCGGCTATCTTGTCAACGAGAAGGGTTGGAAGCTGCGCGCCGCGGGAGTGATGGACATGTTCCCGCATACCGCGCACGTGGAGTCGATTGCTATGTTCGAGCAGGGCTGAGCCATGGCGATTGAAATCGAGCGCAAGTTCCTCGTGACGACCGATGCCTGGCGCGCCGCCGCGCAGAAGGTCATGCCAATGGCGCAGGGCTATCTCAACGACCTCGCCGCCATGGACACGGGTGCAATGAAGGCCTCGGTGCGTGTGCGTATCGCTGGCGACGAGGCGTTCCTGAACCTGAAGTCGCGCGAACTTGGCCACACCCGGCAGGAGTTCGATTACCCGATCCCCGTCGACGACGCCCGCGCGCTGCTCGCGCTGAGCGTTGGCGGACTGGTCGACAAGCGCCGTCACTACGTCGAGTTCGAGGGCCACCTGTGGGAGGTCGACGAGTTCCTCGGCGACAACGCCGGTCTGGTTGTGGCGGAAATCGAGCTGGATGCAGCGGACGAGGCGTTCACCAAGCCTGGCTGGATCGGCGCGGAGGTCACCGATGAGGCCCGGTACTACAACTTGGCGTTGGCCAGCCGGCCATATTCGGAATGGACCCATCGCGAGCGTACCCCGTAGCCCGGCAGAGCCAATTGTAGGAGCGGCTTCAGCCGCGATCTGGAGTCGATTCGGCTCCGACAATTTCCGATCGCGGCTGAAGCCGCTCCTACAAAAAACGCCATCCATCGCGATGGATGGAAATCGCCGTGTTTGCCCCCACACCGGCGGCACCCCAACTGCGCGACAATGAGGCAAAGCGCCTCGTGCCTGACTACAGACCCCAGGAGTTCTCCAAAATGCTCGTAATCGGCGTCGCCGGCACCGAACTCACCGCGCAGGAGCGCGACTGGCTGCAACATGACGGCTGCGCAGGCGTAATCCTGTTCACCCGCAACTTCGCCTCCAGGGCGCAGGTCGCCGAACTGTCGCAGGCGATCCGCGAAGCCGCGCCTCGCCCACAGCTGATCTGCGTCGACCAGGAGGGCGGCCGGGTCCAACGCTTCCGCGAGGGCTACAGCGCACTGCCGCCGCTGGAAGATTTCGGCAAGCAGTACGCGCAAGACCCCGCCGCCGCGCTCAAGCTCGCCGAGGAACATGCCTGGCTGATGGCCAGCGAGATCCGCGCCAGCGGGGTCGACCTCAGCTTCGCGCCGGTGGTCGACCTAGGTCGCGGCAACCGGGCGATCGGCAACCGCGCGTTTTCGGAGGATCCTCAGGTGGTTGCCGAGTTCACCCGCGCCTACGTGCGCGGCATGCACGCGGCGGGGATGGCGGCGACACTCAAGCACTTCCCCGGCCACGGTTCGGTGCTGGAAGACACCCATTTCGACGATGCGATCGACCCGCGTCCGCTGGACGAGATCCGCGCGCTCGACCTGGTGCCGTTCGTCGCCGGCATCGAGGCCAGGGCCGACGCGGTGATGATGGCGCACGTGGTCTACCCGGAGGTCGCGCCGGAACCCGCCGGCTATTCGAAGGTCTGGATCGAGGACATCCTGCGCCAGCAAATGGGCTTCCGCGGCGTGGTGTTCAGTGATGACATCGGCATGGCCGCGGCGTTCTCCGCCGGCGGCATCAAGCAGCGCGTCGACCTGCACCTGGATGCCGGTTGCGATGTGGTGCTGGTGTGCCATCCGGAATTGGTCGCGGAGTCGCTGAAAGCCGTGGAAGGCCGCGTGCTCAACACCATGGCGCTGGCCGGGCTGATCGGACGCGGCCCGATGGGCTGGGACGGCCTGCTGGCCGACGGTCGCTACGAAGACAGCCGCGGCCGCCTGGAGGGCATGGTCTGATGCCGACCGACACGGCGCCCCGCGACCTGGCGCAAGCGCTCGCCAGTGCCGAGGTGATCCATGATCGCGCCGTGATCGAGCAGGCGATCGCGATGATGGCAAAGAAGGTGCACGACGATTACCGCGAAAGCGTGCCGGTCTACCTCACGGTCATGCATGGCGGCCTGCCGTTCGCCGCGCAACTGGCGATGGAAGTCGGTGCGCTCGGTCTCGACCTGGAGTTCGACTACCTGCACGCCAGTCGCTACCGCGGCGAGACTTCCGGTGGCGAACTGGTCTGGAAGCACCGTCCCGTTACGCCGTTGCAGGGCCGCAGGGTACTGCTGGCCGACGACATCCTCGACGAAGGCCACACCATGGCCGCGATCACTGCCTGGTGCCGGGAGCAGGGTGCCATCGACGTGCGCATCGCCGTGCTCGCCGTCAAGGTTCACGACCGCTGCGTGCCGGGCATGTGCGCCGACTATGTCGGCGTCGAGGTGCCGGACCGCTACGTGTTCGGCTATGGCATGGATTACCACGAGCAGGGTCGAAACCTGCCGGCGATATATGCGTTGAAGTGAAGTTCCCTGTAGGAGCGACGTAAGTCGCGACCGTGCAGGGTGGTGACCTACGTAGCCGTTCCGTTGCCTGCGCGATCGCGACTTACGTCGCTCCTACAAGGTCGAGACCCGTATGACTACTCAAACCCATCCGATCGAACTGGCCGTGATTGGCGGCACCGGCCTGTACCAGCTGGCCGACCTGCAGGACGTCGAGACCCACCAGCCGGTGACCCACTTCGGCGCTCCGTCCGGGCCGATCCGCGTCGGAACCATCGACGGCCATCGCGTCGCCTTCCTCGCCCGCCACGGCGAAGGCCATTCGCTGCCGCCGCACCAGATCAACTACCGCGCCAACCTCGCCGCGCTGAAGGCGCTTGGCGCGCGGTGCGTGCTCGCGCTCAACACCGTCGGCGGCATCACCGAACGCTTCGGCCCGCGCGTGCTCGGTTGCCCCGACCAGTTGATCGACTACACCTGGGGCCGGGTTTCCACCATCTGCGAGGAACCCGGCAGCGAGGTCATCCACGTCGATTTCGGCGAGCCCTACACCCGCTCGCTGCGCGCATCGATCGTGGATGCCGCCGCCGATGCCGGTGTCGCACTGGTCGATGGCGGGTGCTACGGCGCCACCCAGGGCCCGCGCCTGGAAACCCGCGCCGAGATCGCACGGATGCGGCGCGACGGCTGCGACCTGGTCGGCATGACCGGCATGCCCGAAGCCGGGCTCGCGCGCGAGCTCGGGCTCGATTACGCCTGCCTCGCGATCGTCGCCAACTGGGCCGCCGGCGCCGGTCCGGATCCCGACGAGGTGATCACCTTGCAGGACGTACTCGACAACGTCGCGGCGGCGTCCTCGGGCCTGCCTTCACTGATCGGGGCGTTGTTGAGGCGCAAAACTGCGGACTAAACCCGCGAACGCGATTGTCAAGTAGCCGTTCAGTTTGCATACTCGGCCCGCGTCCGGCCTTTCCCCCGCACCGTGGCGCGACAACGAATCCAGCATGAGGTTTTCCAGGATATGACGTACGGCACCGTGAAATGGTTCAACGACGCCAAGGGTTTCGGCTTCATCTCGCCCGAAGATGGCAGCGCGGATGTGTTCGCGCATTTCTCCGCGATCAATTCCAAGGGCTTTCGCAGCCTGCAGGAAGGCCAGCGCGTCAGCTACGAGCTGACCCAGGGCCCGAAGGGCGCGCAGGCGTCGGATATCACGCCGGTCGAGTGATCCGCCGGCATGGTTGAAGAGAGCCCCGCTTCGGCGGGGCTTTTTTGTGGTGCGGTGCTAGATTCTTCGGCAGGTCTCAAGCGGAGCCGAGTGATGAATTCGCCGCTGTCGGAAAGCCCGTTCGACACCCACCAGGTCGACAACCAGCCGCCCGCGTTTGCGCCACGCGACCTGTGGTCCGACGACATCGCGCTGCGCGAGGCGCTGCAGCGCGAGGGCACAGCCGGGTTCACCGAACACATCGCCACTTACGGCGCACTTGCGGGCAGTCGCCTGTACGACTTGAGCTTCGACGCCCACCGTGACCGCCCGCGCCTGCGCAGCCACGATGCCCATGGCTACCGGATCGACCGGGTCGAGTTCCATCCGAACTACCACGCATTGATGCAATCGGCGATCGAGCACGGCGTCGCCGGCCTGTCATGGCGCGAACTCGCGCCCGGCGCCCACGTCGCCCGCGCCGCCCTGAGCTACCTGCACCACCAGGTCGAACCCGGCACCAGCTGTCCGCTGACCATGACCCACGCCGCGGTGCCGGTGTTGCGCCGCGAACCGGCGCTGGCCGAGTGGGCCGACAAGGCTGCGGCACCGCACTACGATCCCCGCGAGCTGCCGATCGCCGACAAGCGCGGCGTCACCCTCGGCATGGGCATGACCGAGAAGCAGGGCGGCAGCGACGTGCGCGCCAACATCACCATTGCGACCCCGACCGACGCCGATGGCGGGTACCGACTGGTCGGCCACAAGTGGTTCTTCTCGGCACCGATGAGCGACGGCTTCCTGGTGCTGGCGCAGGCGCCCGGCGGCCTGACCTGCCTGCTGATGCCGCGGCGCTTGCCCGATGGCGGCAAGAACGCGTTCCGGCTGATCCGGCTGAAGGACAAGCTCGGCGACTGGTCCAATGCCTCGTCCGAGGTCGAATTCTGCGGCGCCTGGGCGCACCGGGTCGGCGAGGAGGGCCGCGGCATCGCCACCATCCTCGAAATGGTGATGCTGACCCGGCTCGACTGCATGCTCGGCGCCGCCGCGCAGATGCGCATGGCGCTGGCCCATGCGATCCACCATTGCCGGCATCGGCGCACGTTCGGCAAGCGGCTGGTCGAGCACCCGTTGATGGCCAACGTGCTGGCCGACCTCGCCATCGAGGCCGAGGCGGCGCTGACGCTGTCGATGCGCGTTGCCCGCGCGGTCGATGCGGCGCCACGTGACCCGAGCGAGGCTGCGTTCGCCCGCATCGGCACCGCGATCGGCAAGTACTGGCTGTGCAAGCGCGCACCGGCCTTCGTCAACGAAGCGCAGGAATGCCTCGGCGGCAACGGCTACGTCGAGGAGTCGATCCTGCCGCGGCTGTATCGGCAGGCGCCGCTCAATTCGATTTGGGAAGGCAGCGGCAATATCCAGTGCCTCGACGTGTTGCGCGCGCTGGAGAAGGAGCCGGGGACCGGCGTGGCGTTGTGGGCCGAGCTGCAACGCGCCGGCGGCGGCGGGCAGCCCGATCATGCCGCAGCGGTCGAGCGGCTGCGCGCGCCACTGCACGGCGATGTCGTCATCGAACCGGCCGCTGCGCGTACCTTCGTCGAACAGCTGGCATTGTGCCTGCAGGGCAGCGTGATGCTGCAGGCGGGCCGTCCGGTGGCCGAGGCGTTCTGCCGCAGCCGGCTCGGCGGGGCGCATGGGCTGGCGATGGGGACGTTGCCGGTTGGTCTGCCGTTTGCGGACATGATCGACCGGGCTTTGCCTTCGGCCGCGTAGCACCGGGCATCACCGCGCCGCGCCCTCGCGGGCACTGCAAGTCGACGCGTCAAAGGGTGATAATCTGCACAAGTCCGGTGCTCCACCCGTTCAAGGAAGGCCCGGACGGAACATCAAATGGAATGGATGGAACCCACATGGATATGGATGTCCAGTCGCTCGCCGCGACGGCTGGCCGCTTGCTGGCCAAACTGTCGCAAGACACCCGCCTGATCGAGATCGGCACGCCAGATGCAGCCGGCGCGTTGCCCGACGCGCTGGTGGTCGAGCGCTTCGAAGGTTTCGAGTCGGTCTGCGCCGACTTCCGGTTCGACATCGACTGTCTGTCAACCTCGGCCTTCCTCGACGCCAAGGCGCTGGTCGGCCAACCTCTGGCGCTGCGGCTGCGACAGGCCGATGGATCGCTTCGCCACTGGCACGGCCACTGCACCACCGTCGCACCGCTCGGCAGCGATGGCGGGTTGGCGCGCTACCGGCTGACGATGGCGCCGTGGACCGCGTTCCTCAAGTTGCGCCGCAACGCGATCATCTTCCAGGACCTCGACGCGCTCGGCGTGATCGAGCAGATCTTCGACGACTACCCGCAGGCGAGCTACCGGGTCGATGCGACCCAGGCGTTGCCGACGTTCCCGATCACCACCCAATATCGCCAGAGCGACCACGATTTCGTATTCCGCCTGCTCGCCGACGCCGGCCTGGCGTGGCGTTTCGAGCATGCGCAAGAGGGGGAGGGTGGCCACACGCTGGTGATCTTCGACCGCGATGCGACCGTGCCCGAGTCCGGCCCGGTGCGTTTCCACCGCACCGACGCGACCGAAGCGTCCGACGCAATCAACCACTTCACCGAGCAACGCCAGGCCACTGCCAACGCCGTCACCACCGCCAGTTGGCAGCCCGAGCGGGTAGAAGCGCACGCCGCCAGCCTCGACGCCGACCCGGCCGGTCCCAACCTGCCAACCCGCGAGGTCTACACCGCTCCGCGCGCCGGTCGCTACGCCGCACGCAACCACGCCGACCTCGCCGCCGACCTGCAACTCGATGCGCTGCGCCTGCCGCGACGTCTGCACGCCGGCGCCGGCAGCGCCCGAGGTCTGGTGGCCGGTCTCGGCTTCACCCTCACCCAGCATCCGGACCTCTCCGGCCAGCGTTTCGTGCCGCTGGCGATCGAGCACGTCGTCGCCAACAACCTCGGCAGCGGCATCGTCGCCTTGCTCGACAATACCGACCTGGAACGCGGCAGCTATCACAATCGCTTCGTCGCCGTCCCGGGCGACACCGCGATCGTTCCGATGTCGCGCCCAAAACCCACCGCCCCGGGCCCCCAGACCGCCCGCGTGGTCGGCCTGCCCGACGCCAGCGTCACCAGCACTCGCGACCACCAGGTCCGCATCCAGTTCCCGTGGCAGCGCGGCACCGCGCCCAACCGCGGCGGCTTGGCCGACACCGGCTCCAGCGCCCACCCCGATGGCCATGCCCCCGGCGACGGCACCTCCGGCACCTGGGTCCGCGTCGCCGAATGGCAGGCTGGTCCCAACTGGGGCAGCCACGCGCTGCCGCGGATCGGCAGCGAAGTCCTTGTCGAGTTCCTGCACGGCGACATCGACCAGCCGCTGGTCATCGGCCAGCTGTACAACGGCGAAGTCGCCCCGCCGTTCGCCCTGGGCGACGCCAGCAACCACCCCGGCACCGTCAGCGGCCTGCATAGCCAGAGCCTCGACGGCAGCGGCACCCAGCAATGGCTGATGGACGACGCCAGGGGCCAGCTGCGCCAGCGCCTGCACACCTCGCTGGCCGACAGCCGGCTGGAGCTGGGCTACCTGCTCGATCACGACAACGCCAGCCGCGGCAGCCTGCGCGGGCAGGGTTTCGACCTGGCCACCCTCGGCTGGGCCAATCTGCGTGCGGGACAGGGCGTGCTGCTGTCGACGAGCGCGCGGAGTAACGCCACCTCGACCCAACTCGACGTCAATGAGGCCGTCAGCCAGCTCAAGGGCGCCGAACGGACCGCGCAGGCGCTCAGCGATGCTGCCGAAGGCAGTGAAGTCGCGCCGCTGAAGGCCAACGAAAACCAGACTCGACTGACCGCCGCGCTCGATGCCGAGCAGGACGGCAAGCACGTCGGCAGCATCAACGGCCAGCCTTCGACCAAACCCACCGGCTCAAACCGCGACGGTGGCGATCCGGTCGAGAAGTTCGCGACCCCACTGCTGTTGGCCGACTCCCCCGACGCCATCGTCCTGACCACGCCCAACAGCGCCCTGGCCTATGCCGGCGGCAACACCCACCTGACCAGTCAGCAGGACACCCATCTTGCCGCCGGCCACACCTTCGCCGGCGTCAGCGGCGGCCACGTCGCCCTGTTCGCCCAGACCGGCCCGGTCAAGGCGATCGCCGCCAACGGTCCGCTAAGCCTGCAAGCGCACGCCGGCCCGCTAGAGCTGCTGGCTGACAAGTCCGTCACCGTCACCGCCACCGACGAGCGCATCGACGTGCTGTCCAAGAGCAAGATCGTGCTGCAGGCCGGGCAGACCCAGATCACCTTGGAGGGCGGCGACATCACGTTCGCGTGCCCGGGCAACTTCACGGTCAGGGCGGGACAGATGCCGTTCAAGGGCGGGGCGAATGGAGCGGCGGTGTTGGGTATGTTGCCCGATACGCGGGTCACGCGGCCGGAACAATATAGCCAAGTCATTCATATAGTAGGACTTACGTCCAATCCATTTACTTTTGGGGCCCGCCCTCACGTCGTCATAAACCAGAAAAATGGTCAACGGTTAGCGCAAACCCATTCGGATGATTCTTTTGTTTCCGGGCGATTTTTCAGTGCGAACCAAGAAAATGAAGTATCTGTATTCGTGCGGCAAGGAGAATGGGAGTTCGACGAGATCATGGATGACATGGAAGTGCAGGTCGAGGCAAACGGATCATGAACACTGCAAGCAGTTACACAGTTGTACATGGCGACAACCTCACTGAGATCGCCGCTGCGCATGGGACCACCGTCCAAGATCTGGCCAAGTTAAACGGGATAACAGATGCTAACCGCATCCAAGTCGGACAAACAATCCGCCTGCGTGCGGACTTCAGTCAGGTGCAGGCCACAATGAAGTCAACGGCACGGATTCATTCCAGGAACCCCTCGATACAGTTTGTGTTGCTAGACAAATTGCTGGAGTCGATCCAGGGTCTTTCTTACCGTGTAGTTTTGGGTCCAAGTGAAAAAATTTCCTTTGGCTCAACTAGCGAACACGGTCTGACGTGCGAAGTTACTGGACGTTCGGGCGATTCGGTCGATTTTTTTGTCAAGCGGCAGCGGGGAGGGTTCAAGCACCTCTATCGAACCACGCTCGGCGATCAGCGTAAGGTCGTTACTGCGTACAGCCCCTCCATCAAGGTCAAGGCAGACACAAAAATACACGACGGTGCTTTGGGCATTGATGCCGGTGCCGGTCGCGACGAAAAAGGGCATCCAGTCATTGTCATCGACAAGAAGGACGTGCAGCTTGATTTTTTGGGGCCATACGACGGAACTCAAATACAGGATGAAGACTTTATAGCTGCGGCTGATAAACTAGGCTGCGAAGTGGCGGCAGTAAAGGCCGTTGCTGTAACGGAGACCGGTACGGTGGGTAGCTTCTTTGATTTCGAAGGATGGGATCCAGTGCCTGCAATACTCTTCGAGCGGCACTACTTTCACCAACTAACCAATGGCATGTATGACGATACGCATCCGGACATATCCGATCGATTTGGTGGTGGGTATGGAAAGTACCGTGTTCAGTATAAAAAATTGTTGAGGGCCTATAATCTAAATGCGAGCGCCGCCCTGAAATCCGCGTCTTGGGGGAAGTTCCAAATAATGGGGAGATGGCATGAGCAGGCCGGCTATTCCAGCGTAGAAGAATTCGTCGTTGGTATCAGTACCTCTGAGAAAAACCATCTGAAAGCATTTGTCAGCTTCATTGAGGCGGACTCGCGATTAAGCTCGGCGATAGTAAAGAAAGATTGGCTTGCCTTTGCAAAGACCTACAACGGCCCAAGGCAGAAAGGATACGACAAAAAAATGCAGGATCACTATAATGCCTTTGCTAGATAATCGAGCCCTGGCGCTATGGGCGCTGATTTCTGGGGTGCTCGCCTGCTCTGCGTGCTACAGCAGTGATCTTGGGTCTCCCATAGGAAACTGCCAAGTAGATGAGCAGGTTTATTTCTCTTGCCCCGTTAGCAAGCAACGCTACGTGTCGCTCTGTGGCAATCCGGATGCAGGTAAACAAGGTATCTACTACCGTTTCGGCAATAAAGACAACATGGAGCTTGAGTTCCCCAGCAACAACGAAGCGGGCGGATTCTTTTATAACAGTTATCATCGCCCGAGAGCGGAGTACACTGAAGTGGCGTTCCATCAAGATGGCTACCAGTACAAGGTATTTCGACACTATGACGCAGATTTGGATGAATATCCGCGCTATGGCGTAGCCGTCGCTGATAGCTCGGGAAATTCGGAGACTGTAGTTCCATGTGCATCGGAGCCTGTCAACAATTTGTCAGAGCTCTCCGGAATTCTGCCGTGCAGTCAGGATAGTGCGCTTGGCTGCGGTGAATAGATTGAGGTGTACATGTCTGGTATGGCTGCTGGTGTACAGGTAGCTCCGCTAGCCTCTACATCATGTCTGGAAAGCCAGAACACCTATATCGAAAATTTCCGCCCCACTGTCCACGCCGGAATCACCTGATCTTGTAATTGCGCTCGAGCACACTCGCGGTCGACGCCCACCTTCCTTTCTCAGCGGATCACAGGGACTTGGGCGGCGTCGACTCGCCAGCGTGCTAGCTCGCAGCCGGGTCGCCATGAAAGCAGAAGCTTCCCCGCCCCTGCCGCTTCGCCCGGTACATCGCGGCATCCGCACGCTTGATCAGGGTGTCGGCGGTTTCGCCATCGTCGGGATAGAGGCTGATGCCGATACTGGCGGTGAGGGAGAGTTCGTAGTCGTTCACCAGGTGCGGTCGGGCGAGTTCGGCGATCAGCTTGTCGGCGACCCTGACTGCGTCGGATGGTTGCGCCACTTCGTCGAGCAGGATCAGGAATTCGTCGCCGCCGTGGCGGCTGACGGTGTCCACTTCGCGCACGGTGGAGGCCAGACAGCGTGCCGCCAGGGTGAGCACTTCGTCGCCGAATGCGTGGCCGTGGGTGTCGTTGATCTGCTTGAAATTGTCGAGGTCGACGAACAGCAGCGCCAGGCGGCTGCCGCGACGATTGGCGTTGGCGATCGAGTGGGCGAACCGGTCCAGCAACAGCACCCGGTTCGGCAGCCCGGTCAGGGCGTCGAGCCGGGCTGAACGGGCGGCGTCGGCCAGCGCCCGGGCAGCGGTCTCGGCATCGAGACGAGCCTGCAGCGCCGCGGATACCAGCCGCTCGTTGGCGTCGACGATATCGGCCGCGAGATTGCGCCCGAGCCGGCACTCGGCGTCGATCACCGCCTGCTGAAGGCGAACCAGTTCGGCCCGGGCCTCTTCGATTTGTGCCTGCAACTGCGCCAGTTCGCGCGTGGCCTGCGCCGTCGGGCGCGCATAGGGTTCGAGCGGGCAGGCGCTCACGAGTGCAGGTTCCCGGCCGTTGGCTCGAGTTGGACCGGCTCCGGTATCCGGGCGTTCGGGGCATCCGGCGCGCAGACGAATCGCAACAGGCGTTCGGTCAACGGCAGGCCGACAAGGCTCGCCAGCATGCCGTGGAATGCCTGCAGCAGCTCGTATCCGCCGGTGGCAGCGGTGTCGGTGCTCTGTTGGGCAAAGGCGGCCCTCAACGCTTCGGGTTCCAGCGTCTGGCCGCTTTCGCAGATGTCCGTGAGCCAGGGCCGGGATTTGGCGGCCAGGCAAATGCTGCGCTGGTACAGCAGCGCGACGGCCTGCGGCCCCAGCACGGGCGACAGTGCGGCGTCGATTTCCCGCCAGGTCGAGACGATTGCCTCGGCGATCTGCTGCGCCTCAGCCCCGGTTTCGACCCGACGTGCCAGGGCGGAGACTATTCGGCGGCTCTGCTGGTTTTCCACGGAGGTCAGGGGAGTCTGAAGGGGTCCCGTTGACCGTACAACCGACGCGGTGAAAGCTTTATGAGGGACGCGGCATCAGTCGAGGAACTGCAGCTTCGCCAGTTCCGCGTACAGGCCGCCCTCGGCCAGAAGTTGCTGGTGGGTGCCTTCGGCGACGATGCGACCGTGGTCCATCACCACGATGCGATCGGCCTTGAGCACGGTGGCCAGGCGATGGGCGATGACCAGGGTGGTGCGGCCCTCCATCAGGGTTTCCAGCGCCTGCTGCACGGCGCGCTCGCTTTGCGCGTCCAGGGCGCTGGTGGCCTCGTCGAGCAGCAGGATCGGGGCGTCCTTCAGCAGGGCGCGGGCGATCGCGATGCGTTGTTGCTGACCACCGGACAGCCGCGCTCCGCGCTCGCCCAGTTCGGTGTCCAGGCCCTCGGGCAGGGCGCTGATGAAGTCGGTCGCGTGGGCTGCTTCGACCGCGGCGTCGACCTCGGCATCGCTGGCTTCCAGCCGCCCGTAGCGGATGTTGGCGCGGGCGCTGGCGGCGAAGATGGTCGCCTGTTGCGGCACCAGCGCGACGGCGCCGCGCAACTCGGCCAGGTCGAGCGCGCGGATGTCGTGGCCGTCGACCCGCAGGCTGCCGGTGCGGGGGTCGTGGAAGCGCAGCAGCAGCGAGAACACGGTGCTCTTGCCGGCGCCCGACGGACCGACCAGGGCGACGGTTTCGCCAGGCTGGACATGCAGGTTGAATGCTTCCAGCGCTGGCAGGTCCGGCCGCATCGGGTAATGGAAGGTGACATCGTCGAACGCCAGTTCACCGCGCATCGGTTGGGGCAACGTTCGCGGCTGCGCCGGTGCAACGACGGTCGAGTTTTCGGCCAGCAGTTCGGTGATCCGGCCCATGCCGCCGGCGGCGCGCTGCAGTTCGTTCCAGACTTCGGCCAAGGCGCCGACCGAGCCGCCGCCAATCAACGCGTACAGCACGAACTGGCCGAGCAGGCCGGCGCTCATCTCGCCTTCGACCACGTCATGCGCACCCGACCACAGGACCAGGGTGATCGCGCCGAACACCAGCACGATCGCGATCGCGGTGACCCACGCCTGGGCCTGGATGCGCCGGCGGGCGGTGGCGACGGCGAGCTTGAGGGCCTCGTCGAAGCGGCCGAGTTCGTACGGTTCGCGGGCATGCGCCTGCACAGTCCGCACCGCGCCGAGGGTCTCGTTGGCGAGGGCGTTGGCATCGGCAACACGATCCTGGCTGGCGCGCGAGAGCTTCTGCAGCCGGCGTCCGCCGATCACGATCGGCAATACCGCCAGCGGGATGCCGACCAGCGCGTAGGCGGCCAGGTGCGGGCTGGTCACGAACAGCATCACGATGCTGCCGATGAAGGTCACCGTGCTGCGCAAGGCGACCGACATGCTGGTCGCGATCACGCCGCGCAGCAGTTCGGCATCGGCGGTCAGGCGCGACACCAGCTCGCCACTGCGGTTGCGCTCGTGGAAGCCGGCGTCCAGACCGATCAGGTGCGCGTACAGGCGCTCGCGCAGGTCGGCGACCACCCGCTCGCCGAGCAGGGAAACGAAGAAGAACCGCGCAGCGGTCGCCAGCGCGAGGGCCACGGCGACGATGAACAGCAGCGCGAACGCGCGATCGATCGCGCCGCCGCCGCCCTGGGCGAAGCCTTGGTCGATCATGGTGCGGAACGCGACCGGCAGGCTCAGGGTGGCGGTCGAGGAGCAGGCCAGCGCCAGTAGCCAGGCGACGAACAGGCGATTGTGCCGGCGCACGAACGGCCACAGCATCCGCAGGCTGCCGATCGGAGCTTTGGTGGGGGCGGGAGAGGGAATTTCGGTTTCGAGCGCGGCGGTCATCGGGGCATTGTCCGCTATCGGTGGTGTCCGCTGCATCCGGCTGGTGCGTCCGGCTCCTACACTGGTTTGATCCGTACCTGGTCGCGGCTGGCGTCGCGGAGTTGCACCTGCAGGGCATCGGCGTGCGCGGCGGGCAGGCGAAGGTGCAGGTGCGCGCCGGCGGCGTCGAAACGCTCGTCGAGTTTCTCCGCCCCATGCTGCGCCAGCGCCGCATGCACGGCGCCGGTGTGGTCGAACGGGTAGCTCAGGTTCAGTTCGCAGTATTCGACCAGCGGCTCGCGCGCGGCGGTGCGCAGGCACTCTGCCGCACAGCCGCCGTAGGCGCGGACCAGGCCGCCGGCGCCGAGCTTGATGCCGCCGTACCAGCGCGTCACCACCACCATGACCCGGTCGAAACCCTGGCCGTCGATCGCGGCGAGGATCGGCCTGCCGGCGGTTCCCGCCGGTTCGCCGTCGTCGCTGGAGCGATACAGGCCGCCGACCCGATAGGCCCAGCAGTTGTGGGTGGCGTCGGCGGTAGCGACTTCGGCGAGGAAAGCCAGTGCCTGTTCCGGCGTCTGCACCGGGGCGGCGAGGGCGAGGAAGCGGCTGTGCTTGACCTCGATTTCGTGGCGGGCGCGGTCGGCCAGAGTGTCGCTGTTCATCGGTCCGCGGGCGGCGCAATGGCGCGTACGTCGTCGGGCAGCGGCAGTTGCGGATAGTCGCGTCGCAGCAACGCGAGGCTGGCGCGGGCGCTGGCGAGGTCACCGGTGTCGCGGCGCTGGCGAATGCGCTCGATCCAGTCCACCGGGGGAAGCTGGCTGTCGCTGGCGACCGGCAGGTCGGTAACGGTCACGGTGGCGGCGCGGCCGGTGGCGGAAACCGGCGCATCGCTCGCGGCTGCTTCGGCCTGCACCGAGGCGGGGGCGGCCGACATTGCGCGCGCGGCGCGCGACCCGGCAGTTGTGGTCGCCTCCGGTGCGGGCTGGGAAGGCGGAGGCGCGGGCGCGGCTGGCGGGGGCATTACGTCCATCGGCGACGGTTCGTCGAACACCACCGGGGGCTCGGGCGCTTGCGGCGCTGTGCGCGGCAGCGGTGACGGCACTTTCGTCGCACGTACCTGTGCCGGTGGAGGCGGCACCACCGTAGCTTTGGGCGGGGCGATCGGCCGCATGGGTTCGGGCGTTGGCTCCGCCGGCTTGCGTATGAGGAGCTGCACCGGCGTCTCCTCCAGCTCGACAGAAACCTCCTGCACCGGCCGCAACTGCCACACCGCCCCAAGCGCCAACGCCAGCGTCGCCGCGATGCCGGCCCAAGCCGGCCAACGGCGCTGTCGGCTGCGGTCCGGCTTGCGCGCCGCGGCGGTCTGGGCGGCGCCGAGAATCCGCGCATCGAGCGCCGGCGACGGCTCGCCATGCGGCCCGATCCGCGCCAGGCGGGCGGCCAGCTCGCGTTCTTCGGGGCTCAACGGGTCGGGGACGTGGCTGGTCATGGGTTCAGTCCCGCGCGCAGTTTGTCCATCGCGTATCGCAGGCGCGACTTGACGGTTTCCCGGCCGCTGCCGGTGATCGCGCCGATCTCTTCCAGGCTGAGGTCCTGTTCCAGGCGCAGCAGCACGACCACGCGCTGCTCGTCGGGAAGCGCCTCGATGGCGCGCTGGAGCTGGCGGCGCTGCTCGAACTCGGACAGTTCACGCTCTGGGTTGGAAGGGTCGGGCTGGCGGTTGGCGCGCTCCTCGCCATCGACGGGTGCTGGCGGCCGGTACTTGAGCGCGCGCCAATGATCGTTCAGGCGATTGTGGGCGATCCGGAACAGCCAGGTACGGAACGCCGCGTCGGGCGTCCAGCCCTCGCGGGCGCCGATCACGCGTTGCCAGACGTCCTGGAACAGCTCATCGGCCAGCGACGGGTCGCGCAGCTGGCGCAACAGGAATCGGTACAGCGGGCCTCGGTGGCGCGCGTACAGCAATTCGAACGCCGACGCGTCGCCGCCAACCCACGCCAGCATCAGCATTTCGTCGCTCGAGTCGGCCGCGCCATTCATCGGCAGCAGGGTACGGGCTGGCGGCGCCGAGGCAAAGCCTTGGCGCCATTGCGGCGGTCGGGACGGCAGCCGGACGGGGCCCGCCACCTGGCGGCTGGGCTGGGGCATGCAGGGGTCAACGGCCATGGCAGCGCCACGGGGTTGATGAGCTGGGGTTGTGGGGGCGTCGGCCCGCGGCATCATAGGCGCCGACCCATGGCCCGGTAAGGCGCGCTATCCTGCCCGGGCAGACAGGGGGCGGTATTGGTGCAGAACAAGGGTGCACAGGCGATCAGGGCGAACCATTCGACCAGTGATCCGGTCCAGGCCGATGCGCTTGCCGCGGCATTGCGGGAGGCGCGCGCGCGCGTCGAATCGCTGGAAAAGTCCGAGCGCCTGCAGCAGGCCCTGTACGAGATCGCCGACCTCGCCGGCTCCGACCTCGAAATGGACGAGATGCTGCAGCGGCTGCACGCGGTCGTCGCGGGGCTGATGTATGCCGAGAACTTCTACATCGTGCTGTTCGACGACGCGCGCGACAGCTATCGGTTCCTGTATTTCGCCGACCGCCTCGACCCGTATGTCGCCGAACCCGAACGCGAGATCCTCGCGCGCGATTCGCCCAACAGCCTGACCTTGGCGTTGCTGCACCTCGGCGAGCCGGTGCGTGGCTCCTCCGACGAGGTGCGGGTACGGCTGGGCGTCGCCCGCGACGACAACCACGGCCCCGACAGCGTCGACTGGCTCGGGGTGCCGATGCGCCGCGACGACCGTGTCTGCGGCGCGATCGTGGTGCAGAGCTACGATCGGCCCGACTGCTTCGGCGACGAGGAACGCGCCCTGCTGGCGTTCGTCGCCCAGCACATCCTGACCGCACTCGACCGCCACCAGGCGCGCGAGGAACTCGAGCGCCGGGTCGAGGAACGCACCCAGGCGCTGCGCCAGAGCAACCGCGACCTGCAGGGCGAGATCGTCGAGCGCCAGCGCGCCGAGCGCCTGCAGCGCGCGTTGTTCCGCATCGCCGAACTGTCGATTACCTCCGAGACCCTGGAGCGCTTCTACGCCCAGGTCCACGATGTCGTCGGCGAGCTGTTGTACGCGCGCAACTTCTATATCGCGCTGTTGTCCGACGACGGCGAACGGCTCGAGTTCCCGTACTCGATCGACGAGCGCGACGCCGCCCGCGTCACCCGTCCGGTGGGCGCCGGCATGACCGAGTACGTGATCACCAGCGGCCGCGCGGTGCTGGCCGATCGCCAGCGGATTGCCGAGCTTGAGGCACAGGGTCACTGGCGCAGCCACGGCAGCCTGTCGCACTGCTGGCTCGGCGTGCCGCTGTTCCGCAACGAGGCGGTGGTCGGGGTCATCGCGGTGCAGAGCTACTCCAATGCGATCAACTTCAGCGCGCGCGACCAGGACCTGCTGACCTTCGTCGCCCATCACATCAGCATCGGCCTGGCGCGCAAGCAGGGCCAGGACCGGCTGGTCACCGCGCACGCCGAACTCGAGCAGCGGGTCGAGGCGCGTACGCGCGAGCTGGCGATGGCCAATGCCGAGCTGCTGGAGCAGATCGGCGAGCGCCTGCGCGCGGAACAGAAGCTGACCCACCAGGCCCGCCACGACGCCCTGACCGGCCTGCCCAACCGCCCGCAACTGCTCGATCGCCTCAGCACCGCGATCAGCAACGCCCGGACCAACGCCCGGCACAGTTCGATGGGGGAGTCGCCGCGGGTGTTCGCGGTGCTGTTCCTCGACCTGGACCGCTTCAAGCTGGTCAACGACAGCGTCGGCCACTCCGCCGGTGACGACCTGCTGATCGAAGCCGGTCGCCGGATCGTCGCCACCGTGCGTCATGGCGACATGGTCGCGCGCCTGGGTGGCGACGAATTCGCCATCCTGGTGGAGGACATCGACGGCCTGCACGTTGCCGAAGAGCTCGCCCAGCACATCCTCCACGCGCTCGGGCAACCGTGCTGGGTCGCTGGTCGCGAGGTGTTCCCGTCGGCCAGCCTCGGCATCGCCCTGTGGCATCCGCGCTACCACACCGGCGCCGAGCTGCTGCGCGATGCGGACGCGGCGATGTACCGGGCCAAGGCGTCCGGTCGCGACCGCTGCGCGGTGTTCGACGAGGCCATGCGCGAGCAGGCCCTGCAGATCCTCGACCTGGAGGCCGACCTGCGCCGGGCGATCAACGGCGATAGTTTCATCGCCCATTACCAGCCGATCGTGCGGCTCGGCGACAACGCGGTGATTGGCCACGAAGCCCTGTTGCGCTGGCGCCACCATTCGCGGGGCCTGTTGTGCCCCGGCGAGTTCATCGGCGTCGGCGAGGACAACGGCCTGATCGAGGAGATCGACTGGCTGATGTATGCGCAGGTGATCTCGCGTCTGTCGGTGTGCAGCGCGGGCTACATCTCGATCAACGTCTCGCCGCGGCATTTCCGCAGCGACGATTTCGCCGATCGCCTGTTGCGGTTGATCGATGCCGCCGGTGCCGATGCGCGTCGATTGCGGATCGAGATCACCGAGGTCGCGCTGCTCGACGACGTGCCGCGCGCGTTGCGCACCTTGCACCTGCTGCGCCACCACGGCGTGCTGGCGCAGCTCGACGACTTCGGCACCGGCTACTCGGCGCTGTCCTACCTGCACCGGTTCCCGATCGAGTGCCTGAAGATCGACCGCAGCTTCGTCGCCGGCCTCACCGGCGACAGCCGCCACGAGAGCATCGCAGTGGTCCGTGCGATACAGGCACTGGCCGGTGCGCTGGGCATCCACACCATCGGCGAGGGCATCGAAACCGACGAGCAGCGCGCGATGCTGCGCGAGCTGGGTTGCGATTACGGCCAGGGCTACCTGCTCGGCCGACCGGCCGAGCAGATGTTGCCGGCGGAATCGATCGCACTCATTCGCTGACGATTTCCACCGCGTCGTCGGCGCCGACCAGCGCGCGTGCCTGTTCGACCAAGCCGACGAACTCGGCGCGGCTCGGGTCCACCCGGTTGCCGCCGGTGGACCGCGCGGCGTCGAGGATGCCGTCCCAGCCCCAATCATCGGTATGGGTTCCGCCGCGCAACGCATCTGCGAACCCCGCCACCGACGCCGCGAACCGCAGCGAATCGCTGGCCCGTTCGCGCAACTGCGAACGCAGGATCGGGGTCTCGATCAGCTGGCTGGTGTCGCTCCCCGGCTGCTTGTAGCGCAGGCGCAGGTGGGCGACCTCGCGTGCATCGCCGGACGCCGCCGGCGCGGTCTCGCCGTAGCGTAGCGGCGGCAGCCGCGACGCGGACGAACCCACCGGGGTGATCTCGTACAGCGCGGTTACCTCGTGGCCTGCACCGATCTCGCCGGCATCGACCTTGTCGTTGGCGAAGTCCTCGTTGCGTAGCAGCCGGTTCTCGTAGCCGACCAGGCGGTACTCGGCGACCACTGCCGGGTTGAACTCGACCTGGATCTTGACGTCGCTGGCGATCGTCAACAGCGTCGAGCCCATCGCCTCGACCAGCACCCGCCGCGCCTCCAGCGCGTTGTCGATATAGGCATGGTTGCCGTTGCCCAGGTCGGCCAGGCGCTCGGCCAGCGCGTCGTTATAGTTGCCGCTGCCGAAGCCCAGCGTGGTCAGGGCGATGCCGCTCCTGCGCTGGTCGGCGACCAGGGTTTCCAGTGCGCCTTGGTCGACCGTGCCGACGTTGAAGTCGCCATCGGTCGCCAGCAGGATCCGGTTGACCCCGTCCTCGACGTAGCCCTGCCGGGCCATGTCATAGGCCAGCTGGATCCCGGCGCCGCCGTTGGTGCTGCCGCCGGCTTGAAGTCGGCCGAGCGCGGCGAGTATCTCGCCCTGGCGATCGCCCGCGGTGGGCGGCAACACCAGCCCAGCGGCGCCGGCGTAGACCACGATCGAGACCGTGTCCTGCGGTCGCAACTGGCGCACCAGCATTGCCATCGCGCGCTTGAGCAGCGGCAGTTTGTCGGGCGAGTGCATCGAGCCGGAGGTGTCGACCAGCAGCACCAGGTTGGCCGGCGGCAGTTCCGCGCGCGGCACGTCGTAGCCCTTGATGCCGATCATCAGAAGTTGCCGGTCGGCGTTCCACGGCGCTGGCGCGAGTTCGGTGCTGACCCGGAACGGAACTTCGCGCGAGGTCGGCGCCGGGTGGCCGTAGTCGAAGTAGTTGATGAACTCTTCTGCGCGTACCGCATCCGCGGGCGGGCGCACGCCTTCGGCAAGCATCCGTCGCACGTTCGTGTAGCTGCCGGTATCGACGTCGATCGAGAAGGTCGAGAGCGGTTGTTCCGAGGTTCGATGGACCGGGTTGTCGTCGAACTCGGCGTAGTTCTCGGTGTTCGTCGGCAGTTGGGGGTAGGAGTGGGGATACCCGGCCGACGGCATGCCTGCGGGGGCGATCATGTCCATCGTCACCGCCGCACGCGCAAGCTCTGGTGCCGACATCGGCGGGGGCGGGGCGGGCGGCGGTGCGAGCTGCCGCTGCGCGACGGCGCGATCGCTGGCGGCAACGCTTTCCTGCGCCCGAGACGGTTCGTGGGTGCTGCTGCAGGCGGTCGCCAGTGCCGCCAGCAGGGCGGTGGTGATGAAGGTGCGGCGGGTAGGGAAGGTCGATGACGTGCGGTGCATGGTGGTCTCCGTGGTCCTTGTACGAAACCAGAACGCACCCGCGCGCCGAACGGGGTTAACGCGCCACCGCCGGGCGCCGGTCGGTCGGTGGCGCCGCGATCAGCGGTCGCGGATTACCAGCAGCCGCTGTTCGGTCATGTCCTCGATCGCGTAGCGCAGGCCCTCGCGACCCAGTCCCGACGCCTTCACACCGCCGTAGGGCATGTTGTCGACGCGGAAGCTGGGGATGTCGCCGACCACCACGCCGCCGACGTCGAGCCGGTCCCAGGCCCGCATCGCGTGGTCGAGCCGCGCGGTGAACACACCGGCCTGCAGGCCGAACTCGCTGTCGTTGACTGCCGCCAGGGCATCGTCGAAATCCTCGAACGGCTCGATGAAGGCGACCGGACCGAACGCTTCCTTGCGGTACAGCTCGCAATCGTGCGGCACCTTCTCCAGCAGCCAGGCCGGCAGCATGTTGCCCTCGCGTTCGCCACCGGCGAGCTTCTTCGCCCCGGCCTTGCGCGCGGCGGCGATCCAGCCCTCAACCCGCTTGGCCGCCTCCTCGTCGATCATCGGGCCGATGAAGGTCTTCTCGTCGCGCGGGTCGCCCATCCGCAGCTTGCCGACCGCGGCCTTGAGCTTGCGGCGCAGGGCGTCGTGGACATCGACGTGGGTATAGATGCGCTGCACGCCGATGCAACTCTGGCCGCTTTGATAGTAGGCGCCGGAGACCAGCCGCTTGACCACCTCGTCCAGTTCGACGCCGGGGTCGGCATCGACGATGCAGGCCGCGTTGCCGCCGAGTTCCAGCACCACCTTCTTGCGGCCGGCGCGGGCCTTGAGGTCCCAGCCGATCAGGCCCCCGGTGAAACTCAGCAGGGCGACGCGCTCGTCCTCGACCAGCTGCGAGGCGTCCTCGTTGCTGCAGACCATCACCGAGAACGCGCCCTTGGGCAGGTCGGTCTCGGCCAGTATCTCGGCGATGATCAGCGCGCCGATCGGGGTCTTCGGCGCCGGCTTGAGCACGAACGGGCAACCCGCCGCGATCGCCGGGGCGACCTTGTGCGCGACCAGGTTGAGCGGGAAGTTGAACGGCGTGATCAGGCTGCAAACACCGATCGGCACGCGCTTGACCATGCCGCGGTAGCCGACGGTGCGCTCGGAGATCTGCAGCTCCAGCACCTCACCGCCGATCCGGGTCGCCTCGCCGGCGGCGACGCGGAAGGTGTCGATCAGCCGGGTGACCTCGCCGCGCGCATCGGCGATCGGCTTGCCGGCCTCGATGCACAGCGCCAGCGCGAGTTCCTCGTGGCGTTCCTCGAAGCGGCGCACGCAATGTTCCAGCACCTTGCGCCGCGCGCCGGGCGGGAACGCGGCCATCGCCTCGCGCGCCTTGTAGGCGGCGGTGATTGCCTTGCCGACCGCCTTGCCGTCGGCCAGCGCGACCCGGGTGACGCGCTTGCCGCTGTACTTGTCGAACACCTCCAGGTCGATGTTGGCGGCGACCGGCTTGTTGGCGAGGTAGTAGGGGTAGGTTTTCTTCAGGGTGGCCATCGCGATTCTCCTGGGTTGCAAGCTTTTGTAGGAGCGACGTGAGTCGCGATTGGGAGCCGGCACGGACGGACGATTTCCGATCGCGACGTACGTCGCTCCTACAGGAAACATCGTCGCTATGACGCGGCGAACAGCGCAGCGCTCAGCCGTGGGATCTCCTCGTTGAGGATGCGGTCGTCGTCGCTGTAGTCGATCGGCACCTCGATCAGGTCGATGCCGGGGCGGGCGATCGCCTCGCGCAGCAGCGGCAGGAACTCCGCCGCCGAGTCAGGTCGATGTCCGCGCGCGCCATAGCTCTCGGCGTACTTCACGAAATCCGGGTTGCCCAGGTCCATGCCGAAATCGGGGTAGTCCTCGTGCCGCTGCTTCCACTTGATCATGCCGAAGGCGTTGTCGTTGAGCAGCAGCACGGTCAGGTCGATGCCGAGCCGCACCGCGGTCTCGAGTTCCTGCGAATTCATCATGAAGCCGCCGTCGCCGCACACCGCCAGCACGTTGCGGTTCGGATGCACGATGCGCGCGGCGATCGCCGACGGCAGGCCGGCGCCCATCGTCGCCAGCGCGTTGTCGAGCAGCAACGTGTTGGGCCGGCGGCAGTGGTAATTGCGCGCGAACCAGATCTTGTACAGGCCATTGTCGAGGCAGACGATGTCGTCATCGCCCATCGCACGGCGCACGTCGGCGACCAGTCGCGGGCCGGTGAGCGGGAAGCGGTCGTCGTCGGCGCGCTTGGCGATGTTCGCGGCCAGCGCCTCGCGTACGCGGTGGAAGAAGTTGAAGTCCCAATGCGCTTGCGGCTGCAGCGCCTCGCCGAGTTGCCACACCGCGTTGGCGATGTCGCCGACCACCTCGATCTGCGGGAAGTAGACTGCGTCGACCTCGGCGCCCTCGTAGTTGACGTGGATGACCTTGCGCTTGCCCTCGCGCATGAAGAACGGCGGCTTCTCGATCACGTCGTGGCCGATATTGACGATGCAGTCGGCACTGTCGATCGCACGGTGCACGAAGTCGTGGTCCGACAGCGCGGCGTTGCCGAGCCACAGCGGGCTGTCCTCGTCGATCACGCCCTTGCCCATCTGGGTAGTGAAGAACGGGATGCCGAGCTTGTCGACGAACGCGCGCAGGCAGTTAGCGATGGTCTGGCGATTGGCGCCGGCGCCGATCATCAGCAGCGGGTGGCGCGCCTCGGCGATGGTTTGCGCGGCGTGGGCGACCGCCTTGGCCTCCGCGATCGGGCGGCGCGAGTACGACGCAGGCAGCAGGTGGGCATCGGTCGGATCGCCGGCGATGTCCTGCGGCAGCTCCAGGTGGACCGCGCCGGGCCGTTCCATCTGCGCGCGCCGGAACGCCTCGCGCACGCGCGCCGGGATGCTGCCGGCCGACACGATCTGGCGGGTGTACTTGGTCAGCGGCCGCATCGTGTCGACCACGTCGATGATCTGGAAGTGGCCCTGTTTGCTGGTCTTGATCGGCTTCTGGCCGGTGATCATCAGCATCGGCATCGCACCGAGCTGGGCGTAGGCCGCGGCGGTCACCAGGTTGGTCGCGCCGGGCCCCAGCGTCGACAGGCAGACACCGGCGCGGCCGGTCAGGCGGCCGCAGGTCGCGGCCATGAAACCGGCGGCCTGCTCGTGGCGGGTCAGCAGCAGCTTGATCGAGGAAGTGCGCAGCGATTCGAGGAGGTCGAGGTTCTCCTCGCCGGGGATGCCGAAGATGTACTCGACGCCCTCGGCCTCGAGTGCGGCGACGAACAGGTCGGACGCCTTCGCCATGCGTGCCTCCAGGGTGCGATTGGATCCCCCAGTCTGAACGGGATCACGTTAGCGCAAGGCGACGACGAGGACCTTGATGTTCGACTGGACTGCCTTCGGTCGTGGGAGCGACGTGAGTCGCGATCGCACTGACAAGCCGGGTCGCTGCGCGGTCGCGACTTACGCCGCTCCTACATGGGCTGCTTTTGCGGTTCGACTTTTACGCGCAGCGTGCCGTCGCTCACCCGCGCCTCGAGCCGGTCGCCCGGCGCGGCATCCAGCACGCTGCGGACGATGCGGCCGTCATCGTGCTGCACGATCGCGTAGCCGCGCGCGACCGTGGCGAGCGGGCTGACCGCTTCCAGCGAGCGGGCGAGGGCGCGCAGTCGCTGGGCGTCATTGCCGAGCTTTCGGGCGATGCAGGCCTGTGGCCGGTTTGACAACGATGCGAGGCGTTCGCGCAGGCGTGCGATGCGGCGTTGCGGATGGGCGGCGCGCAGTATCGCGTCGGCGTGGCGCAGGTGAGCGCGTTCGCGATCGAGGCGTTGCTGCCAGGCGGCCGCCAGTCGTCGGATCGACTCGGCCTGGCGTCGGTGCAACAGGTCGAGCCGGGCGCGTGGGCGCAGGGCATTGAGGCGCAGCGCGGCGCGATCGGCGCGTTGCATCCGCTGGCGGAGATGTTGTGCCTGCAGGTTTTGCAGTCGGGCGGCGAGGGCGCGCAGTCGGCGTTCCAGGTCGTCGCGACCCGGCACCAGCAACTCGGCCGCGACCGAAGGTGTCGGCGCGCGCACGTCAGCGGCGAAGTCGGCGAGGCTGAAATCGGTTTCGTGGCCGACCGCCGACACCACCGGCACCGCGCACGCGGCGATCGCGCGAGCGAGGCGCTCGTCGTTGAACGCCCACAGGTCTTCCAGCGAACCGCCGCCCCGGGCCAGCACCAGCACGTCGTAACGGTTGGACGCGTCCGCGCGCTGCAACATCAAGGTGATCTGCGCGGCCGCGGTCGCGCCCTGCACCTGCACCGGCAGCACGTCGGCCTCGACCAGCGGGAAGCGTCGCGCCAGCACACTGAGCACGTCGCGCACCGCGGCGCCGCTGGGCGAGGTGATCACGCCGATGCGCGCGGCGAACGCAGGCAGCGGCCGCTTGCGTGCGTCGTCGAACAGGCCCTCGGCCTCCAACTTGGCCTTGAGTTCCTCGAACGCGCGGCGCAGCGCGCCTTCGCCCGCTTCCTCCATGTGGTCGAGCACCATCTGGTACTCACCACGGGCCTCGTACAGAGTGACGCGGCCGCGCGCGAGCACTCGCAGGCCTTCGCGTGGCTGGAACTTCAGCCAGGTGCTTTTGGGCTTGAACATCGCGCAGCGGACCTGCGCGCGCGAATCCTTGAGGGTGAAGTACAGATGCCCGGACGCCGGTTTCGACACGTTGCCCAGTTCGGCCTCGACCCAAATCAGCGGGAAGGCGCCTTCCAGCAGGTCGCGCGCCAGCGTGTTCAGCTGGCTCGGGGTGAGGACGTGGTTGCGGTCGTCGAGGCTCATCGCAATGGAGCAGGGCGGCTGGACAAGGTAGCGCAGCCGGCCGAAGCGGTCACGCAGGCGATGATGGGCATTTGTGTGGACGGGCTTTTGTAGGAGCGGCTTCAGCCGCGATCTGAAACAGGTGCGCGCGGCCCGACTCCCGATCGCGGCTGAAGCCGCTCCTACAACCGCGGGAAGTCCTTCGGACAGGACCCCGGCGGTACAATGGCGGCCATGAATTCCGAAGCTCCCATGCCCTGCGCCACCCCCGCCTTCGGCCCCCAATCGCGCCGCCTGACCCGCTCCGTGACGATCGGCGGCGTGCAGGTCGGCGGCGGCGCGCCGGTGGTGGTGCAATCGATGACCAACACCGACACCGCCGACGTCGCCGGCACCGTGAAACAGGTCGCCGACCTCTGGCGCGCCGGCTCGGAACTGGTGCGTATCACCGTCAACACCCCGGAGGCCGCCGCCGCGGTGCCGCGCATCCGCGACAAGCTGGCGATGATGGGCGCGCCGGTGCCGCTGATCGGCGATTTCCACTATAACGGCCACCAGTTGCTGACCGCCGAACCCGCCGCGGCGGAGGCGCTGGCCAAGTACCGCATCAACCCGGGCAACGTCGGTTTCGGCAAGAAGCGCGACAGCCAGTTCGCAACCCTGATCGAGCTGGCGATCAAGCACGGCAAGCCGGTCCGGATCGGGGCCAACTGGGGCTCGCTCGACCAGTCGCTGGCGACCCGGCTGATGGATGAGAACCACGCACGCGCCGAGCCCTGGGAGGCCGGTCGCGTACTGCGCGAGGCGCTGATCCGCTCGGCGCTGGACTCGGCCGATCGCGCGGTCGAGATTGGCCTGCCGGCCGACCGCATCGTGCTCAGCGCCAAGGTCAGCGGCGTGCAGGAACTGATCGCGGTGTATCGCGAACTCGCGACCCGCGGCGACTATGCGCTGCACCTCGGCCTGACCGAGGCCGGCATCGGCAGCAAGGGCATCGTCGCCTCCAGCGCGGCGCTCTCGGTGCTGTTGCAGGAAGGCATCGGCGACACCATCCGGATCTCGCTGACGCCGGATCCGGGCCAGTCGCGGACCAACGAGGTCATCGTCGCGCAGGAACTGCTGCAGACGATGGGCTTGCGTGCATTCACTCCGATGGTCACTGCGTGCCCGGGCTGCGGTCGCACCACCAGCGAGTTTTTCCAGGAACTGGCGAAGACGGTGCAGGAACACGTGCGCGCGAAGATGCCGCAGTGGAAGGTGACCCACCCGGGCGCCGAGAACCTGACCCTGGCGGTCATGGGTTGCGTGGTCAATGGCCCCGGCGAGTCGCGCCACGCCAACATCGGCATCTCGCTGCCGGGCACCGGCGAGGCGCCATCGGCGCCGGTGTTCGAGGACGGCCAGAAGACCGTCACCCTGCGCGGCGAGAACATTGCCGACGAGTTCGTCGGCCTGATCGACAGCTACGTCGAACGCCACTATGGCGGCGCCCGGGTCGCCTGATTCCAAGTCGCGTGGCAGGCGGCCGGTCGATACCGGGCTGTCGAAACCCGGCGAGGTGCTGCGCGAGGAGCGTCGCCTCGTTCGCGATCTGCTGCACCGGCATGGCTGGCGACTGCTGCTGGTATTCGTCGGGCTGTTGCTGCCGTTGTGGGGTTTCGCCGAACTGGCCGACGAGATCCACGAGCAGGAGGCCATCGGTTTCGACGAGCCGATCCTGCATTTCGCCCACGGTCTCGCCGCGCCGGGGCTGGACCGCTTCTTCGTCATCCTGACCGACATCGGCTACCTGCACGGCGTGGTGCCGATCGACATCGTGCTGGTGCTGGTGCTGCTGGCAGTTCGCCGGTTGCGTGCGGCGACGTTCGCCGCGGTCGCGCTGGCGGGCTCCGGCCTGCTCAACGTCGGCACCAAGCTGGTGTTCGCCCGCGACCGGCCGTCGTTGTGGGAATCGATCACGCCCGAGCTGACCTACAGTTTCCCCAGCGGCCACGCGATGGGCTCGGCGACCCTGGCCTGGGTTGTGGTGCTGCTGGCATGGCGGACCCGATGGCGCTGGCCGGTGTTCGCGGTCGCAGTGCCGTCCGTGCTGCTGGTGGGTTTTTCGCGGGTCTACCTCGGCGTCCATTACCCCTCCGACATCCTCGCCGGATGGGCGGCGGCGAGCGTATGGGCGGCGGCAACCTACCTGGCGGTGTTCCGCCTGCATGGACGGCCGTGGCCGGAGCCACCGAATCGGTAACCGCAGCGTCATCGCGCGGAAATATTTGCTGCACTGCACGATAAATTTTTGGAACCTTGTTCCAAATCACGGGTGCCGCTGGCCCGTGTTCAGCACCTGTGGCGCCGACCTGCAAGTCCCGAAGGACGGGGGTTCGCTCGCGTTCAGCCAGTCCCGTTTGCCGATTCTCGGGACGATCGCGTGGCGACGGCGCTCGTGCACGGAAATTGACGCCAACTCCGGCCACTTCTAGCGTCACCCGGTCGCGCACCGCACCCGGTGCCGATGATCCGCACGCAGAGCCGGCACCTGGATGGGTGCCACCGACAACCTCGGCCACGGCGATTCGCGCGGAACAGGGGGACTTGTTGAATCCACGGCACCGCCCCGGCGGCTGCAGTTCTTCATGGAAAGGAGAAATTCGGATGTCACGTACTTCCCGTAGCAATCAAGTGAGAATCCTGGTCGCGGCAATCGGCCTGGCCACCGCGTCGACCGCGATGGCCGCCAACACCCAGCAGGTGCACCGCCAGAACCTGGTCGCCACGCCCGCCAGCCAGCTCGCCAGCGAGCTGGGCCTCGGTGCCGACATGGCACTGAAGGCGCGCAGTTCCGCCGCCACTCCCGGCAACACGCGCACCGTCCGCATGCAGCAGACCTATCGCGGCGTGCCGGTCTACGGCCACAGCGTGGCGGTGGTCCAGGACGCCCGCGGTAACGCCCTGCGCACGAGCGGCCAGCTGCTGCAAGGCGTCCAGGCCGATCTGCCGTCGGTGACGCCGCGGCTGAGCAAGGCCCGCGCCCAGGCCGCACTCGCGCGCCACAGCCAGTCCGTGCTCGCGCGAGGCGGCGAGGTCAGCAACCAGAAGACCCAGCTGTTCGTCTACGCCCCGCAGGGCCAAGCGCGACTGGTGTACCTGACGTCGTACTTCGTCAACGGTGACGCCCCCGCGCGCCCGACCGCGATCATCGATGCCAACACCGGCGAGATCATCCGCCAGTGGGAAGGCCTGACCTTTGCCGACGGCTTCGGTCCGGGCGGCAACGAGAAGATCGGCCAGTACCAGTACGGCACGGACTATCCGGCGCTGGACGTGCAGCAGTCGGGCAGCTCCTGCTCGATGGTCAACACCAACGTCGAGACCCACAACTTCAACCACGGCTCCAGTGGCCCGATCCACACGTTCAACTGCCCGACCAACACGGTCAAGCAGATCAATGGCGCGTACTCGCCGCTCAACGATGCGCACCATTTCGGTGGCGTGGTCTATGACATGTACGACGCCTACGTCGGCGTGCCGCCGTTGACGTTCCGACTCAAGATGAACGTGCATTACGGCAACGGCTACGAGAACGCCTTCTGGGATGGCTCGTCAATGACGTTCGGCGATGGCGCCAACACCTTCCATCCGCTGGTGTCGCTGGATGTCAGCGCGCACGAGGTCAGCCACGGCTTCACCGAGCAGAACTCGGGGCTGGAATACCAGTACCAGTCGGGCGGCATGAACGAGGCATTCTCGGACATGGCCGGCGAGGCGGCGGAGTTCTTCGACCGTGGCAGCGCTGATTTCCTGGTCGGTGCCGACATCTTCAAGGGCAGCGGTTCGCTGCGCTACATGTGCAACCCGACCCAGGACGGCAGGTCGATCGACCACGCCGACGACTACTACGACGGCCTCGACGTGCACTACTCCAGCGGCGTCTACAACAAGGCCTACTGCACCCTGGCGCAGAGCAGCGGCTGGGACGCGAAGGAAGCGTTCCAGGTGTTCGCCCATGCCAACCAGTTCGCGTGGCAGCCCAACTCGACCTTCGACGAAGGCGCCTGCGGCGTCGAAGCCGGCGCGACCGCGCTGGGCTTGCCGGTGGCCGATGTCACCGCGGCGTTCGCGGCGGTCGGCGTCAGCTGCGATGGCGGTGGCGAGGAGCCGCCTCCGGGTGGCGGCGAGCTCGAGAATGGCGTGCCGGTGAGCGGCATCGCCGGTGGTCAGGGCAGTCAGCAGTTCTGGACCCTGGAAGTGCCGGCCGGCGCGTCCAACCTGGAGTTCACCACGTCCGGCGGCAGCGGCGATGCGGACATGTACGTCAAGTTCGGTTCCGCGCCGACCACGTCCAGCTACGATTGCCGGCCGTACCGCAGCGGCAACAACGAGACCTGCAGCATCAGCAACGTGCAGGCAGGCACTTACCACGTGATGCTGCGTGGCTACAGCGCGTTCTCGGGCGTCAGCCTGACCGGCAGCTTCGACAGTGACGGCGGTGGTGGGAACACCTACTTCGAGAACGGCACCGACGTGGCGATTCCTGATCGTGCGACCGTGGAAAGCCCGATCAGTGTCAGCGGCGTCGGCGGCAACGCCCCGTCCGACCTCGAAGTGACGGTGAGCATCGACCACACCTACGTCGGCGACCTGCGCGTCGACCTGGTGGCGCCGGACGGCAGCGTCTACAACCTGCGCAACCGCAGTGGTGGCAGTGCCAACGACATCGACGCGACCTACACCGTCAACGCTTCCGCGGAGTCGGCCGACGGCACCTGGAAGCTGCGGGTCAACGACAACTACACCTACGACACCGGCAAGATCGACCTGTGGAGCCTGCAGTTCTGAGGCCCGATGGTTGAGTGATGCAACAGGGAACCCCGGCTTCGCGCCGGGGTTCTTTTTTGCTCACTCGCCAGGCTTGACCGCGCTGGTCGGCGCCGTGGTCGCGGCGCGGCGGGCGAGTTGCGCCTCGCGGTGGGCGATGTAGCCGTTGGCGCCGAGGATGATCGCAGCGCCAACCAGAGTCCAGCGATCGACGCCCTCGCCGAACAAGAAGAACGCCAGCACCGCGACGATCGGCAACTGCATGAAGCTGATCGGCTGCAGCGCCGAGACGTCGCCGATCGCCAGCGCCCGCGTCCACAGCATGTGGCCGGCGGTGCCGAGCCCGCCGGCGGCGATGACCCACAACCAGGTGATGCCCTGCGGCCATTCCCACACCGTCAGTGCCGGTATCAGCGACAGCGGCACCCAGAACAGCGTGGTCAGGATCACGATGCGGTCGGCCGGCTCGGTGTGCGACAGCTGCTTGATCTGGATCGCGACGATCGCGCTGATCACCGCTGCGGATACCGCCACCAGCGTCCCGGCGCTGAATCCCTCGGTGCCGGGGCGCACGATTACCAGTACGCCGATGAAGCCCAGCACCACCGCGCTCCAGCGACGCGCGCGGACCACTTCGCCGAGCATCAGCACCGCGGCAATGGTGGCGAACAGCGGACTCGAATAGGACAGCGACACCGCCTGTGCCAGCGGCAGGTGGCCGATCGCCCAGAAGCCGCAGAACATCGACAGCGTCCCGAGCACGCAGCGCACTGCGTAGCGCGGCAACTGCTGGGTCCGCAGCAGCCCCGGACCATGCTTCAGCAGCAGCGGCAGCGCCGCGATCAGGCCGAAGAAGCTGCGGAAGAACGCGACTTCGAAGGTATGCAGTGATTCCGACGCAAACCGGATCACGATCACCATCAGCGCGAAAAACCCGGTGCTGCCTAGCATCAGCAGCGCAGCACGGGTGTGGGTCGGGAGGGCCATTACCAGTGCTCGCCAATCACGCGGGGTTCGGGTTCCAGCGCGACCCCGAAACGCAGGTTCACCGAATCGGCGATGCGTCGCGCGAGGTCGAACAACTGGCGTCCGCTGGCGCTGCCGTGGTTGACCAGCACCAGCGCGTGCGAGGCCGCGACGCCGGCGTCGCCATCGCGATGGCCCTTCCAGCCGCAGGCGTCGATCAGCCACCCGGCCGACAGCTTGCGGTGGCCGGTGTCGCCGCCGCCGAACGCGGGCAGGGTGGGGTGCTCGGCGAGCAACGCGTCGGCCTGCGCCGACGGCACGATCGGGTTCTTGAAGAAGCTGCCGGCGTTGCCGAGCATCGCCGGATCGGGCAGCTTGCGGCGACGGATGGCGATGACCGCATCGGCAACCTGGCGTGGGGTCGGGCGGTCGATGCCCATCGTCGCCAACTCGTCGCCGAGGCCGGCGTAGTCGAGGACCGGGACGTGGAGGCGTGGGAGGTCGAACTCCACCGCGGTGACGATGTAACGGTCCGGCTGCTGCTTGAACACGCTGTCGCGATAGGCGAACCGGCAATCGGCGCGGCCGAGTCGATGGGTCTGGCCGGTGGCCGGTTCGAATGCTTCCACCGCATGGACGAACTCGCAGACCTCGACCCCATAGGCACCGATGTTCTGGATCGGCGCGGCGCCGACGGTGCCGGGGATCAGGGTGAGGTTTTCCAGCCCGGCGAAGCCGCGGGCGAGGGTGTCCAGCACGAAGCCATGCCATTGCACGCCGGCATCGGCGCGGACGGTCGCGCGCTCGCCGTCATCGGCAAGCACACGCACGTCGCGGCCGGTCAGCACCAGCAACGGACGTGTCGGGTCGTCGACGAACAGCAAATTACTGCCGCCGCCGAGCACCAGCGGCGACCGCCCGGAAAACTCGTCGCGGGCCAGCAACGCCGACAGCGTCGAGGCATCGTCGACCTCGGCCAGCAGGCGCGCGCGCGCGGGCACGCCAAAGGTGTTGCGCGATTGCAGCGGGACATCGCGAAGGATGCGGGCGGCGCGGTGCGGGTCGGGCTGTGCGTCCGGCACGTTCATGCGACCGGCGGCATCGGTCCGCGACTGGGGGCGAACTTGCGCCGCCGGATCGATTCGACGCATTCGCCGACCAGTTCCGGGCCGCGGTAGACCAGCCCCGA
This sequence comes from Novilysobacter erysipheiresistens, assembly GCF_036663935.1. Lineage (NCBI taxonomy): Bacteria > Pseudomonadati > Pseudomonadota > Gammaproteobacteria > Lysobacterales > Lysobacteraceae > Novilysobacter > Novilysobacter erysipheiresistens. The sequence continues at coordinate 285,964 of NZ_JAXGFP010000002.1, read as the reverse complement.
ATAGCACTGCACCAGGCTCGCACCGGCGGCCATCTTGGTCACCGCGTCGGCGCCCGACAGGATGCCGCCGACCCCGACCAGCGGAATCGCTTCGGGCAGTCGCGTGCGCATCATCCGCAGCACGGTGGTCGACTGGCCCATCAATGGTTGTCCGGAAAGGCCGCCCGTTTCCTCGGCATGACGCGCGCCTTCGACCGCCACCCGCGACACGGTGGTGTTGGTCGCGATCACGCCGTCGACTTCCAGCTCGGTCAGCACCCGCGCGCAGGCCTCGATGTCGGCATCCGACAGGTCCGGCGCGATCTTGACCAGCATCGGGATGCGCCGGCCGTGCTTGGCGCCGAGGCGCTCCTGTTCCTCGCGCAGGGTGCCGATCAGGCGCCGCAGCAACTGCTCTTCCTGCAATTCGCGCAGCCCGGCGGTGTTGGGCGAGGAGATGTTGATGGTCACGTAGTCCGCCAGCGGGTAGACCCGCGACAGGCAATACATGTAGTCGCCCTCGGCGATCTCGTTGGGGGTGTCCTTGTTTTTGCCGATATTGATGCCGAGCAGGCCGCCCTTGCGTTGCGCCCGCTCGACATTGCGCACCAGCGCGTCGACGCCGCCGTTGTTGAAGCCCAACCGGTTGATCACCGCCTGCTGCCGTGGCAGCCGGAACATGCGCGGCTTGGGATTGCCGGCCTGCGGTTTGGGGGTGACGGTGCCGATCTCTACGAAGCCGAAACCCAGCGCCATCAGCGCATCGATGTGCGCGCCGTTCTTGTCCAGCCCCGCTGCCAAACCAACGGGGTTGGGGAAGTCGAGGCCGAACACCCGGGTCGGCAGCGGCTCGGGTGGTCGCCCGAGCAGGCTGCCCACCCCGCTGCGATGCGCCGCATCGAGCGCACGCAGGGTGAGGCCATGCGCGCGCTCGGCGTCGAGCCGGAACAGCCAGGGACGGGCGAGCGCGTACATGTCCGGTTCTCGGTCGAGTTACAGGTCGAACTTGATGCCCTGGGCGAGCGGCAGCTCGTCGGAATAGTTGATGGTGTTGGTCTGCCGACGCATGTACGCGCGCCATGCGTCCGAACCCGACTCGCGACCACCGCCGGTCTCCTTCTCGCCGCCGAACGCGCCGCCGATCTCCGCACCCGAGGTGCCGATGTTGACGTTGGCGATGCCGCAATCGGAGCCGCGCGCCGACAGGAACGCCTCGGCGTTCTTCAGGCTCTCGGTGAAGATCGCCGACGACAGGCCCTGCGGCACGTCGTTCTGCATCGCCAGCGCCTCGTCGAGGGTCTTGAACTTCATCACGTACAGGATCGGCGCGAAGGTCTCGGTCTGCACGACTTCGGAGTCGTTGGCCAGGCCGGTGATGATCGTCGGCTTGACGAAGTTGCCCTTGCGGTCCAGCGCCTCGCCGCCGGTCTCGACCTTGCCGCCGGCCGCCTTGGCCTTCTCGATCGCGTCGAGGTAGGCCTGCACGCCGTCTTTGCTGTTGAGCGGTCCCATCAGGTTGGCGGTGTCCATCGGGTCGCCGGTCTTGCCCTCGACCTGCTTGTAGGCGGTGACCAGCTTGGCCAGCACGTCGTCATGGATCGACTCGTGGATGAACACGCGGCGGGTGGTGGTGCAGCGCTGGCCGGCGGTGCCGACCGCGCCGAAGACGATCGCCGGGATCGCCAGCTTCATGTCGGCGGTCTGGTCGACGATCATCGCGTTGTTGCCACCCAGCTCCAGCAGCGAGCGACCCATGCGGCGGGCGACGCGCTCGCCGACGTGGCGGCCGACCTTGGTCGAGCCGGTGAAGCTGATCAGGCCGATGCGCTTGTCGTCGACGAAGGTCTGGGCCAGCTCGGTGCCGGCGTCGTTGAACAGGAAGAAGATGTCGGGGAAGCCGCCCTTCTTCAGCGCCTCGTTGCAGATCCGGATCGAGGCGATCGCCGACAATGGGGTCTTCGGCGACGGCTTCCAGATGGTGATGTCGCCGCAGACCGCCGCGACCAGCGCGTTCCAGGCCCACACCGCGACCGGGAAGTTGAACGCCGAGATCACGCCGACCACGCCCAGCGGGTGCCACTGCTCGTACATCCGGTGACCCGGACGCTCCGAATGCATGGTCAGGCCGTACAGCTGGCGCGACAGGCCGACGGCGAACTCGCCGATGTCGATCATCTCCTGCACTTCGCCGTCGCCCTCGGGCTTGGACTTGCCCATCTCCAGCGCGACCAGCGAACCCAGCAGGTCCTTGTTCTCGCGCAGGGCATCGGCGCACAGGCGGACCGCCTCGCCACGACGCGGGGCCGGGGTGGTGCGCCAGACCTTGAAGGCGGCCTGGGCACGCTCGACGATGGTGTCGTAATCGTCCTGCGACGACGCCTGGACCCGCGCCAGCACCTCGCCGTCGGTCGGGTTGACCGGCTCCAGGATGCCGGCGTCGCTCGTCTTGGCCCATTCGCCATTGCCGAGGTAGGTGCCGGATTCGGTGCCGCTCAGGCCGAGTGCGGTGAGGACGGGGTGGGTCATGGCAAAGCTCCTTTAAAGCATTGAATTGTCCGCACAGGGAGGTGCGGGTTCGTCGCGAACGGACGCGCGACAAATATGGTGACCCCGACACGATTCGAACGTGTGACCTGTCCCTTAGGAGGGGACCGCTCTATCCAGCTGAGCTACGGGGCCGTAGCCGCATATTTTCGCATGAACCGGCGGTGGGGCGGAAACCGAACGCTGGCGGGCGTGGCGCTCGGTTTAGGTGCGCGCGTCTGTCTCCGGCTCAGCTGTGGTTCCGGCTAGGGTCATCGGGATCGAGTCCATCCGCGCTGGCACCGGTGCCGTGCTGCAATCCGACACGGCTGCGTTCCAGCCACCAGGTCGCCACGCCCAGCAGCAGCCACGCGGCAAACCATGGCCAGCGCGGGCCTGGCCGGGTAGGGGGCCCGCTGTCGGAGGCCGTGTCATCGCCTGGCAGCTCCCCGGCGACCAGTGCCCGGGTTGCCGCATGGAGCGACTCGGCGGCCAGGCCAGGTGCTTCAGTGATATCGCGGACATGCATCAGCTGCGAGCGCTTGCCATCGCGCAACTGATGCCAGCCGGCAGTCGTCGCCCAGAATCCTGCGCAACGGCTTGCGCCGCTGGCCGGGTCGACATGCAGCGTGACCGACGTGCCATCAGGCGACAGGATTTTCGCACCGTCGCCGATGCCGCAGATCACGCTTCGCTGGTGGGGGGCGGCTGCATCGATGGCTATCCGCGGACCCGTCGCGGCCTGTGAGCGCGCGAGGGTGGTGAAGGCTTCGCTCCACACGTCGCCATGCAGGTCGTCGTGTCCTGCCAGGACCAGTCGATAGCTGTCGCTGAGGGTGGTTACGCCGATACGGCCACGACCGTGCGCTCGCCAGATGGTCAGCGGCGTTCCGGTCGCATCCGCCAGCAGCGTGATCGCATCGGCGGTGGTGAATCGCAACGCGCTGTCGGTGATGGTGGGCAGTGCATCGGCCGCGTCGCCCGCGGCGACCAGGTCGCCGCCGAGGCGGGTCTGGCGCGCGGTGCCCCCGGTGGCGGCGGTAATGCCGTATGCCGCCTGCAGGCGCTGACGATCGGCACCGGTGAGCGGGCCGGACAGGCGCAACAGCAGGCCGAGCCCACGCTCGATGGCGCCATCCAGCGCGGCGCGCTGGCCGGAACCGAGCGCGCGCCAGCTGCGATCGTCCAGCACCAGCAGGTCCAGTTCGTCCAGCGCGGCCGCGTCGAACCCCGTCGGCGCGCTGCCGATCTGCATGCCGGCGCCGAGGCTGATGCGGGTGTCGAGTTCCAGGCCGGCGTCGAGCGCCCAGCGACGCAGGAACTTCAGCTCCGGATTCGGCGCGCCGGCGAGCACGCGCACCTGCAGTTCGCGTGCGGGAGTCACTTCCAGCGGCACCGTCGCGTCGGCGATGACTTCGCCGCGCGCGTCACGCAGTTGTATTCGGTACGACACCAGGCCGGCGTTGCGGGTACTGGCATGCAACTCGAATCGGCGTTCGTCGTCCGGCGCGACTCGATCGACGCGTCGACCCGCCGGGTCGAGCAGTTCGGCGGTTGCTTCCGGCAGTTGCATCGCGCGTCCGGTCACCGTGAATCGCCGGCCGGCCGGTACGCGTGCCGGTGCCTGCAGTTCTGCGAGGCCGGGTGGCAGCGGCGCCGGTCGGAACTCGATGCTGCGTCCACGCGCCGCCTCGCGGTCGCGCGCGACCAGGCCGACGCCGACCACGCGGATGTGGCGGGTGGCGGGATAGCGCCGCAGGGCACCGGCGAGATCGGGGAATCGCTCCGCGCCGGGACGTATGTCGGTTCCGGTGCCAGCCTCGGGTAAAGCGACGACGCGCTCGCCGGGCACGCCTTCCCGAGTCACTTCGCTCGCGCGTGCGGTCAGCACCACCAGCGTGCCGGTTTCACGCGGTTGAGGCGGCGGGAACAAGGTGAAGTACAGCAATGCCGCGCTCGCGACCTGCGCCAGCAACAACACGGCGACGCGCCAGGCGCGTGGGCGCTCGGTCGTAGGCAGGCGCCACTGCCGCCACAGCGCGCGGACGCTGCCGAACGCGACGGCCAATGCCAGCAGACCGACGACGATTGCGTACGGGTTCATGGGCGGGCCTCGCGTCCGAGCGCATCGAGATAGGCGTTGCCCACGGGTCCTGCCGACGGGCGTTCGCCGGTGCCCGCGGGCGGGGGAGCCAGCAACGGCCACAACAGTTGGCGCAGGCGTTGGCGGCAGTCGAGGCAGTTGGCATCGCGTCGCAGCGCATCGATCGCCACGGCCAGCTCCAGCGGATCGGCATCACCGGTTTCATGCGAGGCGACCCAGTCCGCGAGTGCGTCGAGGTCGGGCGCGGTTGCCGCCTCCCCGGTCGTCACCGGTGCCAGCGCGCGCCATGCCTCGGCCACGACGGGATCAGCGGTGGTGGCTTCGGCCAGCGGGTCACGCCGGTCGCCCAGGCCTTCGCGTTCGCCGCCGAGGCGCCGGCTCGGGTCGATCGGTGGCAGCTGGCTGCCAATTCGTGGCAGATAGATGCGTTCGGCTTGCTGCACCTGCTTGATGAAGGCGAGCGCGCGGTGGGCGTAGGGCAGGGCGAGTTCGGGATGGCCCTGGCGCAGGTTGAGTTCCGATTGCCACATTTCGTCGAGTGCGGCCCGCAGCAGCTTGCGGGTGCCGGGGTCGAGCAGGGTGGCGGCTTCGGCGTGGTCGTGGGTGTGGCCGAACTGTTCGAGCACCGCCTGTTCTTCGCCGAAGGTCGGTTGTCGCTGGAGGTCGCCCGCGTGCTCGTCGCCGTGCTCGTCATCATGCGGTTCCGCAGCGGCGACAGCGGGTTCCTCGCCGAGGATCACCTGCTGCAGGTCCTGCGCGTCGTTGGTCGGTAGCACCTTCGGGGTGCCGCCGGTTTCCTCTCCGAGGAACTGTCCGTAGCGCAGCCGCAGCAGGCGCTGGTCGACGCCGATCGCGTCGGAGCGCGCAAGGTAGCGGTCGGCGGCGAGGGCGGGCTTTTCCTTCAGCAGCGCCTCGGCGTCGATGATGATCTGCCGCTGGCTGCGGAAGTAGGCGGGCATCACCCGCTTGACCAGGCCGTCGAGGTCGGTCGCGGTCGGGATCGGCTCGGGCGGCCAGCGCAGAATGTAGCTGGGGCTCTGGGTGGTCTGCGGGTCGGGCGCGCGGCGATCGCTGATGCTGAGGCGGGCGATCACGTCGTCGCCGGCGACCAGGCCGAGCGCGGCGAGGTCGATCCGGTGGCGGTAGCGTTTGCCGGTGGGGTCACCGCGGCCGCGCAGGGTCACGACCTGCTTGCGGGTGGTGATGTTCTCGCCACCGCCGATCGTGCGGGTGATCTGCAGGCGGGCATTCGGTGCGAGGCCGTAGTCGTCGGTCGCTTCGAACTCCAGGGTCCAGCTGCGCTGCCCCGGTTCCAGCAGCGACAGCGTTTGCCGCGGCTGCAGCGCGCGCAGTTGCGGTGGCTGGTCGACCACGACTTCCAGGCGGTGCGGGCCGGCCTGTTCGGGTGGCAACGGGTGTTCGAGCTGAAGGCGGTACAGGCTCGGCTTGGCGATGCGGCGACTGCCGATCCAACTGCCACCTTCGCGTCGCAGGGCCAGGCGCTCGCCGTCGTGGAAGACCAGCTCGACGCGGCGGGGCGTGGGCGTGAAGTCCAATTGCCAGTGCAGGGTCGAACCTTCCGGGATCTTGGCCTCCAAGGTGTCGATGCTGCGCGTTGGCAGGTTGGTGTAGGCCGGCTGGCGTATCTCGATGCGCTGGCCGACCAGGCGGGCCGGTCGCGCTTGGGTCGCGGCTGCCTCCGGGGTGGCGGGGGTGGTGCGCGTCGCGGGTTGGGTCGCGGGGTACAGCACGATCGCGACGATGCAGGCGGCGGCCAATGCCGCGCCGACCAGCAGCCCGCGAATGTGCCAAGGCGCGCGCAGGTCGATTGCCGAACCGTTCTGCACGCGTTGGCGCAGGCGCTCGCGTTGCAGGTGTTGCAAGGCGGTGTCGGGCGTCGCGTGCGGGAACAGCAGGTCGGCGCTGTCGTCCATGTCGCGGCGCCGGGCGTCGAGTTGCCGCGCCAGCCAGCGATCGTCGAAACCGCGGCCGCGTTGCCATGCATGCAATGCGCCGGCCAGCAGCGTCGCGACCACCACCGCGAGCGACCACGGCGCGGCGTGGGTGCGCCAGGCCAGGGTGGCGGCGACCAGCAGCCAAGGCGCGGCGACCAGCGCGGCATCGACCCATGCGCGCCTGCGTGCGGCGTCGCGGGCGTTCCGCAGCCGGGCGTCGACGGCGTTCATGCGGCGGGCCTGCGACGGGGACCGTTGGCGACCCAGCGTTCGAGCAGGAACAGCAGCGCGACCAGTACCGCCAGCCACGGCGCGAGCGGTCGCGGCGTTTCCGGATATGCGGCGAGACCCATGCGTGGCGCGTGGGCGGCGGCCTCCACGCGGGTCGGCGCGGGCGGTGGTTCGGTAAACAGGCGTTGGAGCTGGATCGGGAAATCCGGTTCCAGCAGCACCGGCATCGCGGCCGGTCGCAGCTCGTGTTGCAGCTGCATGATGCGGCCGCGGCCCAGACGCGCCGCGCGGGCGAGCGGGCTGTCGGGACCGCGCCAGACGACGGCGGCTTCGGCGAGTTCGGGCGCGACGGTGTCGGCATCGAGCAGGGCCTCGCCACCGGCGGCGATCCACTCGCGCACCGCGTTCGGCAGCGGGCCGGGCACCAGCCAGACGAGGTGTGGCTGGTCGGGATCGAGTGGCGTCGATGCCGGTGCGATCGTCACCGGCGCAACCGGGTTCGCCGCCGCCTTGTCCTCGCGGGCGACCAGCCACGCGGCGCCCGCCGCGCGCAGGTAGCGCAGCGAGTCGGCGCGCTCGGGTGCGTGGCGAACCATCAATGTCGGGATCGCCGTGGTCGACGGTACGGGCGGCTCGATCGCGGCGCGACCGTCGGCGGACACGATCCGCCATTCGACCCGCCGGCTCAGGCGCGGGCGTTCGGCGTCGGCGCCGACCAGTACCGGCGGCACCAGCACCGTCAACGGCGTGCCGGCGGGCAGGGTGGCATCCATCTCGCGCAACAGGCTGGAGAACGAGGGGGCGTCCGCGGGTGGTCGATCCGGGGCGCGGGTGTGATCTTCGTCGATCACCGGGAATCCGGGCGCGGCCCAATGCCAGCGGGCGTCGTCCGCGCCGATGCGGTCCCGCACGGCGGCGGCGTCCACCCCGGGCGCCACCAGCACCCGCGCAGTGCGGTCGGGCCGGCCGAAGAGCACCGGCCCGGCCAGCAACAACGCCAGCGCCGCCAGCAGCAGCAGGCGCAGCACCAGCAACAGGATTTCATCGAAGCGATGTTTGCGTTGCGGCTGCGCTTTCGCCTGCAGCCAGCGCAGCGCGGCGAACACCACCAGTCGCTGTTCGCTGCGACGCGCCAAGTGGACCAGCAGCGGCAGCAGCAGGGCCGCCAGCGCGGACAGACCGATCGGCAGCAGCAGCGACACCGTCATGCCGGCTTGCCCAGGAACAGCCGGCGCAGCGGCAGGTCGAGCGGCTCGTCGAGCACGTACTCGACATGGCGGATGCCGCTGGCGGCCAGTCGCTTGGCCAGCGCCGCGCGTGCGGCCGCGAAGCGGGCGATAAACCCGTCGCGGATGCCATCGCCATCGCCGAGCAGTTCCTCGCCGCTCTCGGGGTCGCGGAATCGATGGCCGCCGCGGAACGGGAAGTCGCGCTCCTCCACGGTCAGGATCTGCACGCTCAACACCTCGCGTCGTGCCGCGGCGAGGCGTTCGGCCAGAATCACCGCGGCGTCGTCGAAACTGTCGCCGAGCGAGACGACCAGGGTGCGCGCGCCGGCGTGTTCCCACAGCGGTCGCAGCTTCGCCTCGTCCGGCCAGGTGCCGGCCGCCTGCAGCTCCTGCAGCGCGAGCATGCAGCGATCACGCTGGCGTGGCCCCGCGCCGATGCCCACCACCCGCAGTTCGCCACCGCCGATCATCGCCAGGCCGAAGCGATCGCCCTGTCGCAGCGCCAGCTCGACCAGGCAGGCGGCGAGCGCCTTGGCCGCGTCCATCCGCGACCAGTGCGGACGCGCGCGGTCCTGCTGCGTCATCGAGGCGCTGGCGTCGACCAGCAGCCACAGGTCCAGCGGACTGTCGCGCTCGGACTCGCGCACGAAGAAGCGGTCGGAACGGGCGTAAAGCTTCCAGTCGACCTGGCGCAGCTCGTCGCCCGGCTCGTAGGCGCGGTACTGGGCGAACTCCAGTCCGGCGCCGCGGTTGTGGCTGCGGTGCAGACCGAAGCCGTGCACGCCCGCGGCCTGTCGCGCGAGCAGCGGAATGTCCTTCAGCCGCGCGCGAACCTCCGGCGGAATGAGGTCGCGCGGCGAAGCGGGAGCGGGCGGTTGCGCCACGGCGTTGCCCGCCTCAGCGCGATGCGAACGGGACGTTGCGCAGCAGCGCTTCGACCACGTCGTCGGTGCTCTTCTGTTCGGCCTCGGCGGTGAACGACAGCAGCAGGCGGTGGCGCAGCACCGGTGCGGCCAGCGCGAGGATGTCCTCGCGGGTCGCGGCCAGCCGCCCATGCAGCAACGCGCGGGCCTTGGATGCCAGCACCAGCGATTGCCCCGCGCGCGGGCCCGCACCCCATTTCACCCATTGCCTAACCTCGGCGGGGGCGCCGTCGTGCGGCCGGCTGGCGCGTACCAGCCGGGTGATCCAGTCCAGCAGGTCGTCGCCCAAATGCACTTCGCGCACGCGCGCCTGCAATGCCAGCACCGCCTCGCCGTGCATCACCCGCGGCACTTCGGCGTGGTGGGTGCCGGTGGTCTGGACGAGGATGTCGCGCTCTTCCGACTCGCTCGGGTACTCGACCCGCACGTGCAGCAGGAAGCGGTCGAGCTGGGCTTCCGGCAGCGGGTAGGTGCCAGCCTGTTCCAGCGGGTTCTGCGTCGCCAGCACGAAGAACGGCGCCGGCAGCGGGTGGGTGACGCCGGCATAGCTGACGGTGCGCTCCTGCATCGCTTCCAGCAGCGCGGCCTGGGTCTTGGGCGGGGTGCGGTTGAGCTCGTCGGCGAGCAGCAGGTTGGTGAACACCGGGCCGCGCTGGAACTTGAAGCTGCGATGGCCGGTGCCGTGGTCCTCCTCGAGGATCTCGGTGCCGATGATGTCGCTCGGCATCAGGTCGGGGGTGAATTGCACGCGGCGGAACTGCAGGTCCAGGGCCTGGCCGAGCGAGCGCACCAGCAGGGTCTTGCCGAGGCCGGGGACGCCCTCGAGCAGGCAATGGCCACCGGCAAGCAGGCCGATCAGCAATTGTTCGACCACGTCGTTTTGGCCGACGATCGCCTGCGCGATCGCCGCGCGCAGGGTGTCGAGTTGGGCCAGTTCGGACTGGATATCGGCTTCGGTGGTGCGATCGTTCATGCGGGGTCCGGTGGGGTCAGGCGGTCATTGCGTAGACCGCGATGTTGACGGCGAGCTTGGTGTTGTCTTCGGCCAAAAAGCGCTTGTTGCGCCAGTCGTAGTCCCATTCGCAGCCGTAGTCCTTGTTGCTGTAGAGCACGCCGAGTCGGCCATCGATCTCGATGCCCTTGAGGTAGTCGTGGATCAGGTCGTCGCCCCAGCCGTTGAGTTCGAAGCTGGTGGCCGGCGGGCCGTCCTCGAACACGAAGAAGCTGCGGTAGAGCGCGTGGCTGTTCGGCAGCTTCTGCATCGCCTTGGCGCCGAAGATCGACGCCATCTCCTGCTCGAACGACTTGGCGAACAGGCCGTCGATATCATGGTTGCAGTCGTCGACGAAGACGAAGCCGCCGTTGCGGACGTAGCGCTCGAAGTTGCGCCGCTCGGCCGGGTTGAATTCGACCAGCTTGTGCCCGGCGAGGTAGCAGAACGGCGCCATCAGCATCTTCGGATCGGACAGGTCGAGCACGTGTTCCTTCGGGTCGACCCGAAGGCTGGTGTAGTCGATCAGCGAAGTGATCAGGTTGGCCGGCATGCGCTGGTCGACGTCCCAGTCACCCGACTCGTAGCGCAGCCGGGTGAACCAGAAGTCGTAGCTGCCGGCCGCGCGCGCACCACGCGGCAGCGGGGCGAGCAGGGCGCCGATGGCGGCGCCGGAGAGCAGGCGGAGGACGTCGCGGCGACTTGACCTCATCCACCTGCCACCATGGCTCAGACCGCGTCCGACAACGAGGTGAAGGTGAAGTCGCGCAGCTTCATCGGCGGGATCATCATCACGAACTGCGACTCGTCGTCGCCGACCCGGATCGGCCGGCCCAGCTCATCGATGTTGTTGAGCATGATCACCGGCGACTCGTTGAAGCGGAAGTTCTTGACCGGGTACTTGATCTCGCCGTTCTCGATGTAGAACGTGCCGTCACGGGTCAGGCCGGTGAGCAGCACGGTCTGCGGGTCGACCATGCGGATGTACCAGGTGCGGGTGACCAGGATGCCGCGCTCGGTCTCGCGCACCAGGTCGCCGGTGGACTTGGTACCGCCGGCCACCAGCAGGTTGCCGGGCTCGCCAATCGCGCGCTTGCCCTGCTTCTGCGCCCAGTAGCGCGAGTACTGCAGGTTGGCGATCTTGCCGTCCTTGACGATGTCCATCTTCTCGCGCGGCAGGCCGTCGCCATCCCACGGCAGCACCGCCGCTTCCGGATGCCAGGGGTCGGCGCTGATGTTGACCCGCGGGTCGTAGACCTGTTCGCCGATCTTGTTGCCACCGCCCTTCTTCGACAGGAAGCTGCGGCCCTCGTCGGCCTGGCGCGCGTCGAAGAAATTCATCATGAACGAGATCAGCCCGGCGGCCGCGGCCGGTTCCAGGATCACCGTGTACTTGCCCGGCTCCAGCGCCTTGGCACCGGACGAGCCACGCGCCTTGCGGATCGCGGTCTGGATCTCGCTGCCGACGTTGAACTCGCCGACGTCGGCCAGGTTGCGCGCGACCCAGCCCGAACCGGTGCCGTCGTCGGTGCGCACGGTGCAGGTGTAGTCCATCGCCGAGGACTTCTGGTAGGCGAAGTTGCCCTTGTTGTTGGCCCGCGCACTGAAGCCCTGGCCGTCACTGAGGAAGCCGGCGGCGACCAGGTTGTCGGCCTTGCACGGCGCGATCGACTCGGCGGCGACATTGGCCCGGTACTCGGGGGTGATCGCGGCGGTCGCGGCGGTGAAGGTCGGGGTCGGCTTGTACTCCTGCTTGCCGATCGCCGGCACGAACTCCGGGTTCTCCGGCGCGAGTTTGGCCAGTTCCTCGGCGCGCTGCACGACGCGCTTGAGCGCGGCGTCGTCGAACTCGTTGATCGTCGCGGTGCCCACGCGCTTGCCGAACGCCACCTGCACGGCGAGATTGGTGTCGTCGACCACGCCGCTGGTGGAGATGTTGTTCAGGGCGAAACGGACGTTGCCGTTGACCGAACCATCCAGCGTGGCGGTGCATTCATCGGCCGTCGACAGGGCGATGACCTTGTCGAGGATGGCCTTGGCTTCCTGTTCGGTGAACATACCCATCTGCAGAACTCCTGATTATGCGTGTCTGACGTGTCAGCCGAGGCTGCGTGCGGTGTTGATGACGTTGATGCCGTCGAAGCGCGTGGTGCTGGATCCGTGGGAAACGGCCGACACCTGCGAAGGCTGGCCCTTGCCGTCGAAGAACGTGCCGCCGAGGCGGTAGTCGCGTTCGTCGCAGACCGCCGAACAGGCGTTCCAGAACTCCGGGGTGCGGATCTGGTAGGCCACGTCCTCGATCATGTGGGTGACCTGGCCGTTTTTGATTTCGTAGAACAGCTGGCCGCCGAATTGCGCGTTGTAGCGTTGCTGGTCGATCGAGTACGAGCCGCGGCCGAAGATGTAGATGCCGTCCTCGACATCCGCGACCATCTGCGCCGGCGACAACTCGGCCTTGCCGGCGACCAGCGAGACATTGGGCATGCGCTGGAACTGCACGCTCGACCACGAGTCGGCGTAGGAGCAGCCGTGCGAACGCTCGTCGCCGAGGACGTGGGCCTGGTCGCGGGTGGTCTGGTAATCGACCAGCACGCCGTCCTCGACCAGGTTCCAGCGCTTCGCCGGCACGCCTTCGTCGTCGAAGCCGACCTGGCCGAGCGAATGCGGCTGGGTGCGGTCGGCGGCGATCGTCACCCTCTCGCTGCCGTAGCGGAAGTCGCCGGCGCGCCACTTGTCGAGGGTGGCGAAGCTGGTGCCGGCGTAGTTGGCTTCATAGCCGAGCACGCGGTCGAGCTCCAGCGGATGGCCGACCGACTCGTGGATGGTCAGGAACAGGTGGCTGGGGTCGAGCACCAGGTCGTACTTGCCCGGCTTGACCGACGGCGCCTTGAGCTTGGCCTGCGCATCGCGCGCCGCGGCGGTGGCATCGGCGACGATGTCGTAGGAATCCGAATACATCACCACGCCACCCGGCAACTCCAGGCGGTGCTCCGGGCGCGGGTCGAGGAACTCGTAGCCCATGCCCATCGGCGAGGACAGGCCATCGCGCGTGCGGAACTTGCCACTGGACTGGTCGATCGCGGTGACCGTGAACGGGGTCCAGATGCGGTGGATGTCCTGGTCGATGTAGGAGCCGTCGGTGGAAGCGAAGTACTTCTGCTCGTTGACCTGGAACATCCGCGAGGCGACGAAGCTGGCGCCCGCGCCGATCGCGGCGGCGTTGGCCGTCATCAGCAGCTCGACCTTGTCCTTGATCGGCACTTCCATCGCATTGCGCTCGATCGGCGTCGACCACGCCACCTCGCCGGCGCCACGCACGGGCGCGAGCTGGACCGGCGTGGCTACCGTTCCGGCGTTGGCCTTGGCCACAGCAAGCGCCTGCCGGGTGGCCTCGGCGATCGCATCGACATCGAGCCGGTTGGTCGCGGCGAAACCCCAGGCACCGTCCGCGATGACGCGGATGCCGACGCCGGTGGACTCGCTGTTGACGACGTTCTCGACCTTGTCTTCGCGGGTATTGATGAACTGGCGCAGGTAGCGGCCGATGCGCACGTCGCAATAGCTGGCACCCCCGGCCTTGGCGGTGTTGAGCGCGGTGTCGGCAAGGCGCTTCTTGAGCGCCCCGTCGATCCGCGTGGCCAGCTCCTCGGCCGCGATCGCGCGGCCGAACGCCGGCATCAGCAACAGTCCCAGCCCGGCGCCGGAGGCCTTCAGGAAGTCGCGACGATGCATTCCGCCAACGCCCATGCTCAGCCGAGGTTCCGTGCGGTGTTGATCACGTTGACGCCGTTGAAGCGCGCCGTGGACGAGCCATGCGAGACCGTCGACACCTGCGAGGGCTGGCCCTTGCCGTCGAAGAACGAGCTGCCCATGCGGTAGTCGCTGTCGTCGCAGACGCCGACGCAGGAGTTCCAGAATTCCGGCGTCTGGATCTGGTAAGCGACGTCCTCGAGCATGCCGGTGATCTGGCCGTCCTTGATTTCGTAGAACAACTGGCCGCCGAACTGCGCGTTGTAACGCTGCTGGTCGATCGAGAACGAACCGTCGCCGATGATGTAGATGCCGTTCTCGACGTCCTTGATCATGTCGGCGACGCTGAGTGGGGTCTTGCCGGCCGCCAGCGAGACGTTGGGCATGCGCTGGAACTGCACGCTCGACCACGAGTCGGCGTAGCAGCAACCGTGCGAGGCGTCCTCGCCGAGCAGGTGGACCTGGTCGCGGGTGGCCTGCAGGTTGACCAGCTTGCCGTCCCTGATCAGGTCCCACTGCTTCGTCTTGACACCCTCGTCGTCGTAGCCGACCGCGCCGAGGCTGCCCGGCTGGGTCTTGTCGGCGATGATGTTGACGTGCTCGCTGCCGTACTGGAAGCGGTCGCGGACCTTGTCGAGGGTGACGAAGCTGGTGCCGGCGTAGTTGGCCTCGTAGCCGAGCACGCGGTCGAGCTCGGTCGGGTGGCCGACGGACTCGTGGATGGTCAGCCAGGTGTGCGACGGGTCGAGCACCAGGTCGTACTTGCCGGGCTTGACCGACGGCGCCTTGAGCTTTTCCTGCGCCTGCTTGGCGGCGGCAATGGCGTCGGCGTTCATGTCGTAGGACTGGCCATAGGCGACCACGCCATTGGGCAGGACGAATTGGCCGGCAGCGTCGCCGTCGAGGTACTCGTAGCCCATGCCCATCGCGGCCGACAGCCCGTCGCGGGTGCGGAACTTGCCACTGGCCTTGTCGATCGCGGTGACCGTGAATGGGGTCCAGATGCGATGCACGTCCTGGTCGATGTAGGAGCCGTCGGTGGAGGCGAAGTACTTCTGTTCGTTGACCAGGAACAGCATCGAGTTGACGAAGCTGGCGCCGGCCGCCATCGCGTCGGCATTGACGCCCAGCAGCAGGTCGGCCTTTTCCTTGAGCGGCACGGCCATCGCGTTCTTGCGGATCGGCGTCTTCCAGCTCACTTCGCCGAGGCTTGGGGTCTTGGCCAGTTGCACCTTCGCGGTGCCGGCCTTCGCATTCGCCTTGGCGATGGCGGTGGCCTGGCGGGCGGCGTCGGCGATGCCGGCGACGCTGAGGTCGTTGGTCGCCGCGAAGCCCCATGAGCCGTCGGCGATCACCCGGATACCGATGCCGTTGGACTCGGTGTTGACCACGTTCTGGACCTTGTCCTCGCGGGTGATCACGAACTGGCGCAGGTAGCGGCCGATGCGGGCGTCGCAGTACGACGCGCCGGAATCGGTGGCGGCCTGCAGCGCGGTATCGGCGAGCGACTTCTTCATCGCCACGTCGAGCGCCGGATCCAGCAGCGCCTCGGCGGCGATCGCGTTGCCCCAGGCCGGGATCATCGCGCCGGCGAGGCCGAGGCTGCTGAGTGTCAGGAACTGCCGTCTATCCATCGTGATGCTCCACCGGTGCGGCCCGCGGCATACGGCAGGCGCCGAAGCGGCGCCGAAGGCCCGGGTAAGAGGAGAAAAAGCAAGTGGGATCGACTGTGCTGGCCATGCATGTCGACGTCAAGTGACGTTCGGCACATGGGAGTTTGCCGATCCGGGCGGTGGCAGCCGGGCGTGACCTCAGCCCTCCAGCATCGGCCGGATCCGCTCCATGTTGGCCTGCAACTGCTCGTCGCGGCCGCCTTCGCACAACAGCACGAACACCCGGTCCAGCAGGTGCTGCAGGGCCGAGTGGTAGAGCAGCGGTTCGATGTGGGCGCGGTCGTCATGGGCCGACACCAGCAGCGACAGATCCGCATGCGCGCGCAGCGGGTTGGCGCTGTGCCGGGTCACGGTCACCACGGTGCCGCCGCGTTCGCGGAACAATCGGCCGATCTGGCACAGCGCCGGCTGCTTGCCGTGTTCGGAGAACACCAGCAGCACGTCGCCGCCGTGCGCCGCCGAAACGCTGGCGGTCATGTGCGCGGTATCGAAGTTGTGCACGGTGAGGATACCCAGCAGCGACAGCCGCAGGGCGAACGCGCGTGCGTGGATGTCGTCCTCGCCGAGGCCGATGATGAACACCTTGCCGCGGTTGCCGGCGTCGGCGATCGCCGTTGCCACGGCCTCGACCGCCTCCGGCGGATTGATCGAACGGGTCACTTCCTGCGCCTCGGACTTGCAGCGCCACAGCTCCAGCGCCGGGTCGCCGTTGGGCTGCTCGCCGTCGGCATCCGGCCGGGTCGCGTCGTCGCCGTTGTCTGCGCGCGCGATCGCTTCGCCGACCGAGTACTTGAGGTCCGGATAGCCCTTGAAACCGAGCTTCTGGCAGAACTTGACGACGCTCGACTGGCTGATGCCGAGCGCGTTGGCCAGCTGCTGCGAGGAGTAGTCGCGCAGCAACTGGGCGTTGTCGAGGATGAAGTCGGCGATGCGGCGCTCGATCGCCGACATCTGGTCGCGACCGGCGCGGATCTTCAGCAGCGCCGACATGGTCAGGCCGCCGCGCTGCCCATCAGGATCGGTTCCAGTCCCTGGATGCTGCGGATGCCGAGTCCCGGGGCGTCGGTGATCGAGATCTCCGACTCGTTGAAGATCACCCCGCCCTCCACCGGGTTGCCTTGGCACAGCGACGGCCCGTCGAGGTCGACCTTGGTGATCACGTCGGCCTTGGCCACGGCCAGGTGCACCGCGGCGGCGACGCTGATGCTGGATTCGAGCATGCATCCGATCATGCAGTCGACTTGGTGCATGCCGGCGATGTCGGCGATGCGGATGGCGTTGGACAGGCCGCCGGTCTTCATCAGCTTGATGTTGATGATGTCGGCGGCGCGCATGTTGATCAGCTTGATCACCTCCATCGGCCCGAACACGCTCTCGTCGGCCATGATCGGCGTGTGCACGCGCTCGGTGACGTAGCGCATGCCTTCCAGGTCGCGTGCCTTGACCGGCTGCTCGACCAGCTCCAGCCGCACCCCGGCATCCTCCAGCGCGGTGATCGCGAACACCGCCTGCTTGGCGGTCCAGCCCTGGTTGGCGTCGAGGCGGAGCAGGGCGCGGTTCTCGACCGCGGCGTAGATCGCCTTGGTGCGTTCGATGTCGACCCCGATGTCCTTGCCGACCTTGATCTTGAGCGAGTCGAACCCGCGCTCGACCGCGCTGATCGAGTCGGCGACCATCTTGTCGATGGTGTCGACGCTGATGGTGATGTCGGTGGTGACGACCGGGTCGCCGCCGCCGAGCATCTTGTACAGCGGCGCGTCGTAGAGCTGGGCCCAGAGGTCGTAGATCGCGATCTCGACCGCCGCCTTGGCGCTGGAGTTCTTCTCCATCGAGGTCTGGACCAGCCGGGTGATGCGGTTGAGGTTGGCGATGTCCTCGTCGATCAGGCGCGGCGAGATGTAGTGGTGGATCGCATCGATGATCGAACCGTGGGTGTCGCCGGTGATCACCGCGGTCGCCGGCGCCTCGCCGTAGCCGACGTGGCCGGTGTCGGTGTGGACCATCACCACGATGTCCTCGACCCGCTCGACCGTGCGCAGCGCGGTCTTGAACGGGGTCTTCAGCGGCACCCGCAACATGCCGAACTTGATCTGCGTGATCTTCATGGCTGGACCTTCATGGCGTGCGCTTCCCCTGTCGTCCTGACATCGTCCGGTTGCATCTCAAGAGCACCGTGCGGCCGGACGATGCTGGTCATGCGGTCGACGTAGCTTTCGCGTTCGTTGAACATCATCGGCAGCAGCGGGGTGACCGACACGCCGTTCAGCGCCATGCCCCGCAGCTCGCCGTCGGCGCCGAGGTAGCTGCCGCCATTGGTGTCGTGGATGACATACGGCGCGCCGTCGACGCGGCCGATCACCATCATCACGTGGCCGGGGATGTAGACCAGGTCGCCGACCTGCAGTTGCGCGACCGCGGCCATCCGCGCGGCGCGGTCGTCGTCCTTGTCGAAGGTGACGTGGTGCAGGGCCGGGCTGACCGCCTGCGCGCTGGTGTTGCGCGGCAATTGCACGCCCATGCTGCGATAGATCTCCGACACGAAGCCGCTGCAGTCGCGCGCGTCGTAGGCGTGGCCCCAGCCGTAGCGCTCGCCGAGGAACTTGAAGCCCTGTCGGACGAGGTTGGCCGGGGTCAGCGGCAGGTAGTCGGAGGCGCTGTCGAGGCGCTTCGGCAACAACGCCGGCGAGAAACCCAGGCGGCCGTCGTCGTTGCGCACCGGCAGCTCGAGGATGTGCGCGGTGTAGGGATGCTGGCCATTGACCGGCCGGTCGACCGGCACCTCGGCCAGTGGCAGGCGGATGCCCATGTCGAGCTGCAGTTGCGAGACGCGCGGCTCCTCGCGGGTGAACACTGTATCGACGGTGCCACCGGTGATGATGCGGTAGGGCGCCTGGTCGACGTAGCCGAACACCTGCCCGGCACTGCCGAGGGCGACGTGCTTCTTCTCTATCCACGCCGCGTAGCGCGGACTGACCACGAACAGCCAGTCGCCGTCGCCGCTCTCGTGGGCGACCACCAGCGGAGTGCCGGGAAACAGCGCGCTTTCCTGCAAGCGGTCGATGTCGGTTTCGCCGGCGCGGCTGAACATGCGTTGCGCGGTCGGGAAGGTCCGCAGGTCCGCGCGATGCACCACCAGGCCGTGGCGGATCGGTTGCGAGGCGGGGATCGCGTCGAGCGCGAGGTTCTCGACCATCGCATCCAGCGTCGCGGCGGGCACCGGCGCGCCCCCGATGTCGAACCGCGGGCTTGTCGGCCGCTCCGACAGATCCTTGATCCAGCCGCGCACCGTGGCGCCGTCCAGTGTCGCCGGGATGGCGCGCAGGTCATGCATCGACGGGTCGAGTTGCTGCAGTTTCGCGTTCTGCGCGGCAATCGTGGCGCGATCCATCAGCAGGCGGTCCGGCTGGGTCATCCGGTCGACCCAGAAGCCCGGTTCCAGGTACGCCTCGCGGATGCCGACGACGCCGCTGGGCGGAACGTCGTAGGCCGGGGCGGGGTTGCGCGCCAGCGTCGGCGCGGCGACCAGCCCCATCGCCAACCCCAGCGCCAGCGAGGTGAGGAACGGCAATCGCATCTTCATACCCGTGATCGTGTGTCCTGGATGGTCATTGTGCGCTGCGGAATACATGATTCTTATATCACAAGATAAAAGAATAAATTATTGACCATGCGAACAGGCCGTGCTACACAGCCAGCTTCGGTGGTGATCCGGGTGGGGTATGACTCGCGGATGGACACAGTGGGACACACGATAGCAACCACGTCGAGGCGTGATGGCGCGTCGCGAATCGCGAGGTTCGCGCGGGCGCTCCGCCCGATGGCGTGGGCATTGCTGCTGGCGCTGGCGTCCGTTCCCGGCCTGCGCGCCGCGCAGGCGACCGCACCGCTGCCGAAGGTAGTCGAGCTGGTCGATGCCGGCCGTTTTGCCGATGCCGAAACGGCGATTGCCGATGCCCTCGAGAGCACCGCGCTTCTGGACGCCACCCGCGAAGCGCTGGAATTCGAACGCGAACGCATGCGCCGCATCCTGATCGACTTCCATCGCGACGAGGCCGAGGTCCGCCAGAGCCTGCGCGAGCGCATCCCCGACCTGCGCGAGGAAGAGTTCGCGCGCTGGAAGCAGGCCAACCTGCTGGAGCACCGGATCATCGACGGACGCACCTGGTATTTCGACCGCGCGGTTTCCAACCTGTTTCGCCTGAGTCCGGAGGCCGCCGCCCGGCGCGCGCAGCAGACGCCTTTCAGCGAGGGGCCGATGGAATCGCTGAATGTCCACCAGGCCAGCGTCCGCGAGCAGGCGCTCGCCGCCGCCGACAGCAGCGTGGCGCCACGCCGGGTGCGGGTGACCCAGACGTTGACCGTCGATGCCGACGCCGTGCCACCCGGCGAGACCGTGCGGGCCTGGATCCCATACCCGCGCGCGATCCCCGGCCAGCAGGAAGACATCCGCCTGCTCGACAGCATGCCCGCCGATGCCGAAATCGCGCCCGAGTCGGCGTTGCAGCGCACCGTCTACCTGGAAAAGCCGGCTCGTGCGGGCAAGCCGGTCGAGTTCTCGATCACCTACGAGCTGGATATCCACGCCCGCTATTTCGATATCGACCCGACCAGGGTCACCCCGGCGCCGGCGACCGCCGAGCTTGCTGCCCATTTGGGTGAACGTCCGCCGCACGTCGTGTTCACCCCGGAGCTGCGCGCGTTCTCGCGCAAGGTGGTCGGCGACGAAACCAACCCGTACCGCATCGCTCAAAAGCTGTTCGCCGCGGTCGACCAGATCCCGTGGGCCGGCGCGCGCGAGTACTCGACCATCAGCAACATCAGCGACTACGCCCTGCACGCCGGCCACGCCGACTGCGGCCAACAGACCCTGCTGTTGATCACCCTGCTGCGGCTCAACGGCATTCCCGCGCGCTGGCAATCGGGAATGGTGTTCGAAGGCGGCAAGGCACCCGACCACGACTACTGGAACCTGCACGACTGGGGCTGGCTGTACCTGGCGCCGTACGGCTGGGTGCCGATGGATGTGACCACCGGGCGTTTCGAGGACGCCGGCGAACTGGAATGGTTCTATCTCGGCGGGCTCGATGCCTATCGCATTGCCTTCAACGACGGTTGGGGCACGCCGTTCCAGCCGGCCAAGCAGCACTTCCGTTCCGAGACCGTCGACTCGCAACGCGGCGAGGTCGAGTGGCGCGGGGGCAACCTGTATTTCGACCAATGGGACTACGGCTTCGAGGCCGAGATCGTCAACTGAAACCTTCGACGGCTTCATACCGGCCGTCGTCAACCATCGCACCGCCGGAGGGGACATGAACAGCAAGGCATTCAAGAGAACCGCGCTTTCCATCGCCATGGGCCTCGGCCTGGCATCGCTGGCGCCGATGGCGCTGGCCCAGGATGGCTCGGTGGTCGGTCAGTCCCAGGCCGGCGCGCAGGTCACGGTGACCAACCCGCAGACCGGCTTCAGCCGCACCGTTACCGCCAACAGCGACGGCAGCTATCGCTTCCCGTTCCTGCCGGTGGGCACCTACCAGTTGCAGACGAGCGTGGACGGGCGGCCCGTGGGCGAGCCGGTGCAGGTGCGCGTCGCCCTCGGCAGCGCGACCGTGGTCAACGCCGCCTCGGGCGGGGCGGTGTCCACGCTTGGCACCGTCGAGGTGACCGGTTCGCGGGTGGTCAACGCAGTCGACGTGACCTCGACCGAGTCGTCGACCAACGTCACCCGCGAGGAGATCGAGCGATTGCCGGTCGACCAGGACATCGCCTCGGTCGCTCAGTTGGCGCCGGGCGTGCAGAAGGGTGATGCCTCGTTCGGCGGCATCTCCTTCGGCGGTTCCTCGGTCGCCGAGAACAGCTTCTACATCAACGGCCTCAACGTCACCGATTTCTACAACCGGGTCGGTTTCTCGTCGGCGCCCTTCGCGTTCTACAAGGAGTTCCAGGTCAAGACCGGTGGCTATTCGGTCGAGTTCGGCCGCAGTACCGGCGGTGTGGTCAACGCGGTGACCCGCTCGGGCACCAACGAGTTCAACTTCGGGACCGAGCTCACCCTGGAACCGCGTCGCTGGCAGGCCGAGTCCGAGAACCGATATGCCGAGGACGGCACCCGCTACATCACCGCCAGCGAGGACAACTATTCGCGCACCAAGCTGAACTTCTATGCCTCCGGCCCGATCGTGAAGGACAAGCTGTTCTTCTTCGCCATGTTCGAGGCGCGCGACTACCAGCCGCAGAACACCAACAACGCCGGCACCACGTTGACTCGGAGCACCTCCGACGACGGGTTCTGGGGCGGCAAGGTCGACTGGCAGATCAGCAACAACCACCTCCTCGAGTTCATGGGTTTCTCCGACCAGAACACTTCGGCGGCGATCACCTCGGCCTACGATTTCGAGACCGGTGCGGTGACCGATCCGTCGGAGCCGGTTTTCTTCGAGTCCGGTGGCAAGAACTGGAACACCACCTATACGGGCTACCTCACCGACGCGCTGTCGATGAAGCTGATGTACGGCGAGACCGAGCGCAACAACTCGCAGTATTCGCCGAGCGATCTCGAGTGCAGCCCGGTAGTGCAGGAGGTGACCGACGAATTCCCCGACCCCGGCATCCCGCTGGGTTGCACCACCAGTACGCGGGTCGAGGCGCGGCTGGACGAGCGCACCGCGATGCGCGCCGACTTCGAATGGCAGGTCGGCGACCACCTGCTGCGCTTCGGTGCCGACCACGAGGAGAACATCTCCAACTACGACCGCCACTATCCCGGCCCGGACCAGACCTTCTACAGCATCGAGTACCTGGACACGCCCGGCGCGGCGATCCCGGATTCCAACGGCGCGGTCCTGCCGCCGGGCGAGAACGTCTACGTGCGCGCCCGCCAGTATGGGGTCGACGGCCAGTTCGAGACCATCAACTCGGCGTTCTACCTGGAGGACAACTGGCAGGTCACCCGCAACGTGCTGCTGAACCTTGGCATCCGCCAGGAAGCCTTCGACAACAAGGACAGCGACGGCAACAGCTACATCAAGATGGACGACATGTGGGCGCCGCGGCTGGGGTTCTCCTGGGACATGCGCGGTGACGGTCGAACCAAGCTGTTCGGCAATGCCGGCCGTTATTTCCTGCCGGTGGCCAACGTGATCAACATCAAGCAGGCCGGCGGGTTCCTCGACGCGCGCGCCTACCACGCGTTCGAGGGCTACATCCAGCAGACCCGCAACGGCTTCACCTACTTGATGCCGGTCCTCGGCGAACAGCTGGGCTTCGACAACTCGCAGGGTGACGGCACCGTCGGCGACCTGCGCTCGGAAGTGGATGCCGACATGGACCCGGTCTTCCAGGACGAGTTCATCCTCGGCTTCGAGCAGGCTTTGAGCGAGAGCTGGTCCTACGGGATCCAGGGCACCTATCGCGAACTCAACAACGCGATCGACGACATGGAGATCAGTGCCACCCATTGCGGCCGCAACGGGCCCGGCTGGGTCATGGCCAACCCCGGCGAGGAGGTGACCTTCTGGGGTGATACCGACTGCGATGGCGAGAACGATGGTTATGTCACCGTCGACACCTCGCAGGCCGGCGCCTGGACCGAGCACGACAATTACATCTACGTGGCGGACGTGAATACCGAAGATGCCAATCCGGATGATCCGGGCTGGGCCTACAGCAGTTCCACCCCGACCGGGCAGACCGGCTGGGTCAAGCCGGAGCGCACTTACAAGTCCATCGAGTTGCAGATCGACCGCGCCTGGGACGACAAATGGGCGTTCAATGCCTCCTACGTCTGGTCCAAGAGCGAGGGCAACGCCGAGGGCCCGGTCAACTCGGACACCGAGTTCGCCGATGCCGGCCGCACCGAGAATTTCGATGATCCCTGGGTCAACCTGCGCGGTTACGGCTACCTCGCCAATGACCGCCGCCACCAGCTCAAGCTGCGCGGTGCGTATGCACTGGCCGAGCACTGGCGCGTCGGCGCGAGCGTGAACGCGCAGACGGGCGGCCCGATCACCGGCTTCGGCGTCGGCAACCCGTTCAACTGGGACACCTACCACAGCTACTTCATCTGCGTGGAGGCCTGCTCACCCGAGGAGACCGTTGCCAACCCGCAACTGGGCGACACCTGGAGCACCGACCAGCGCGTGTTCGAACACTCCCCGCGCGGTTCTTACGGCACGATGCCGTCGACCTACGTGGTCAACGCGAGCCTGGCCTACGAGCGCCCGCTGGCGTTCGGCGAGATGGCGATCAAGCTCTCGGTCTACAACCTGTTCAACCAGCAACGCGAGATCGACGTCAACCAGGACCTGCAGGAGTCGGTGGATGGCGGACTCAACGCCAACTTCCTGCGCCCGGTACGGTTCCAATCACCGCGCTATGCGCAACTGACGTTCTCGCTGGACTTCTGACGCGATACCCCCTTGGCGGCCTGCAACTGCGGGCCGCCTTTTTTTTTGCGGCGTACACTGGCCGCTGCCGCGATGGAGGTCAGCTGGACGATGAGATTGCTTCCGCTGTGTGTGCTGGCGCTTACGCTGGCAAGTGGTGTCGTCCGGGCGGGTGATCCGCCATTGACCATCGACACCCACGTCGACATTCCCGACGACTACATGCGCGAGCCGCGCTTCGATGTCGGCACCGACACCGAGTTGAAGGTCGACCTCGGCAAGATGGAGCGGGGCGGGCTGGACGCGGCGTTCTTCGTGATCTACGTCGAGCAGGGGCCGCGCACGCCGGAGGGCTATGCCAATGCGATGGCGGTGGCCGAACGCAAGTACTCGGCGATCGAGATGATGCTGCAGCGCTATCCGGACCGCATCCGGCTCGCGACCACGCCGCAGCAGGTGCGCGACAACCACGCGGCCGGCGTGTTGTCGGCGATGATCGGGATCGAGAACGGCTATTCGCTCGGCCGTGACCTTGCCAACCTGGATGCCGCGTATCGGCGCGGCGCGCGCTACCTCGGCCTGACCCACACCGGCCACAACGACATCTGCACCAGTTCGGGCACCAGGCCGGAGTTCGGCGACGAGCCGGCAGGCGACACCGGCCTCAGCGAGTTCGGCCGCCAAGTGGTCGCGCGGGCCAACGCGCTGGGGATCATGGTCGATGTCTCGCACGCCTCGGACGCCTGCGTGCGCGACGTGCTGCAGGTTTCGACCGCGCCGGTGATCGCCTCGCATTCGTCGGCGCAGGCGCTGGTCGACCATCCGCGCAACCTCGATGACGACTTGTTGCGCGCGATCGCCGGCAACGGCGGGGTGGTGCAGATCGTCGCCTACACCTACTTCCTCAAGGCCGATCCGGCGCGCGAGGCCGCCGAGGAAGCTTTGCAGGAGGCGGTTGCGAAGCAGGCCGGGGCGGCGGAGTTCGACAGCGAAGTGCACGAGGCGTTGCCCGCCTACCAGGCCGGGCTGGCGCGGATCGAGCGCGAGCATCCGATCGCCACGCTCGACGACTACCTCGACCACATCGAGCACGCGGTCGAAGTCGCCGGGATCGACCACGTCGGCATCGCCTCCGACTTCGACGGCGGTGGCGGCATCACCGGCTGGATGGACGCCTCGCAGACCGCCAACGTCAGCGCCGGCCTGCGCGAACGCGGCTTCAGCGAGGCCGACATCGCGAAGATCTGGAGCGGCAACCTGCTGCGGATGTGGGCTGCGGTCGAACAGCGCGCCACGGCCGCCGACACCGCCAGCGCGGATGCCGACACCGCCTTCTACGATGCCGCCATCGACGATCTCATCGCCCGCTACCGGTTACCCGGCATCGCGGTCGGTGTAATCGAGGACGGCGAGGTCGTCTACACGCGCACCGCCGGCGAACTGGTGGAAGGTTCCGGCCAGCCGGTCACCCCCGACACCCTGTTCAAGATCGCCTCCAACACCAAGGCGATGACCGCCAGCATGCTGGCGCGGCTGGTCGACGCCGGCAAACTGCGCTGGGACGACCCGGTGGTGAGGCACCTGCCGCAGTTCCGCATGCACGACCCGTGGGTGACGCAGCACATGACGGTGCGCGACCTGCTGGTCCACAACAGCGGCCTGCCGGAAGGCGGCGGCGACCTGATGCTGTGGCCGGAGCCGAACCACTTCGACCGCGACGACATCATCGATGGGCTGGCCCATATCAAACCCGCCTACGGCTTCCGCGCCGGTTATGCCTACGACAACCTGCTGTACGTGGTCGCCGGCGAAGTCGCGGCGGCGGTCGGCGGCGCGCCGTACGAGGAGATGGTCCGACGCGAGGTGTTCCAGCCGCTCGGGCTGGAGCGTTGTCGGGTCGGCGAGATCGACCGCGACGCGGTCGGCAATATCGCCCGCCCGCATCGGCGCGAGGACGGCCGCAACATCCCGGCATCGATCGAAGGCGACACCATTCCCGCGATCACCTCGGCTGCGGCCGGCGGCATCCGCTGCAGCCTCGGCAACATGCTGGACTGGGCGCGCAACTGGCTGGACCCGACCGAACAGCAACTGCAATGGCTGTCGCCGGAACAACGCGAGGCGATGTGGACTGCCTACACGCCGATGCACATCTCGCAGCGCCGCCGCGACTGGAACGACACCCACTACTACGCCTACGCGCTCGGCTTCCGCCTGGCGGATGTCGACGGCGCGTGGACCGTCTCGCACACCGGCACGTTGTCGGGCATGTATTCGGTCATGACCCTGCTGCCGGACACCGACTCCGGCTTCGTGGTGCTGATCAACGGCGACGCCGACGAGGCGCGCACGGTGGTCAACGAGGTGCTGCTCAAGCACTTCACCGCCCCGCACGAGAATCCCACGGTTGCCGGCTACGCTTCGCGCCTGGCCAACCAGCCGGCCTCCGCCGATGACGCGCCGGTGCCCGACACCTCCGCGCGCACGCCGGCCGCGGCGACGATGCTTGCCGATCGGCTGGGTCATTACACCGATCCGTGGTTCGGCGAGGTCACCGTCTGCAAGGCCGACGGCGGCGTGCGCTTCACCTCCAGCAAATCGCCGCGATTGCGCGGCCAGGTGATGGCGGTGGGGGAGCGGTTGCTGGTCGACTGGGATGGTCCGGGCCTCGATGAAGCCTGGCTCGACTTCGCCGACCCCGCCTCGCCAGCACTCGCGATGGCCAAGGTCGATCCGAATGCCGACTTCAGTTCCGACTACGAGGACCTGGCCTTTGAACGCAGCGGCGACTGCAACTAGGACGGTGTCGTGGCTGGCGGGTTCGGTCGTCCTCGCGACGATCCTTGGCGCCTGCGCTTCGACCACATCGGAGCCGCAGTTGTCACCGGCGCAGACCCCGGCCCAGGCCGGGCTGGTCGACATCCGCAGCCTCGTCCCTGATATCGTCCAGGACATCCGCTACGCCGGCAGCGACAACTTCGTCGGCACACCGATCGACGGTTACGAAGCCCCGCGTTGCTACCTGCTCGAACCGGTCGCCGAGGCATTGCAGAAGGTCGAACAGGACCTGCGCCAGCAAGACCTGCGGCTGAAGATCTTCGATTGCTACCGCCCCGCCCGGGCCGTCGCGCACTTCGTCCGCTGGGTCAGCGACCCCGGCGACCAGCGCAACAAGACCGCCTACTACCCCGACATGAACAAGCGCGACCTTCTGGGTGGTTACATCGCGCCGGTGTCCGGCCACAGCCGTGGCGCGACGGTGGACCTGACCCTGCTTCAATGCGAAGCCGAAGTGTGCAAGCCGCTCGACATGGGCACCGGCTTCGATTTCTTCGGTACGCGTGCCAACACCGATTCGCCGCTGGTCACGCCGGACCAGCGCGCCAACCGCGAGCGTCTGCGCGAGGCGATGGGCCGCCATGGCTTCGCCAACTACCCGATGGAATGGTGGCACTACACCCTGCAACCCGAACCGGACCCGACCCTGATGTACGACGTGCCCGTGTTGCAACCCACCATCGACCAGTTGATGGCGCGCTATGCCGGCGACGTGCCCGGTGCATCGCTGCTGGTGCTGAAGGACGGCGAACCGGTCGTTCGACGCGGCTATGGGCTGTCGGAGCTGGAGCGGGGCGTCGAAGCCGGCCCGGCGACCAACTACCGGCTCGCGTCCATCACCAAGCAATTCACCGCGGCGGCGATCCTGCTGCTGGCCGAGAACGGCGCGCTCGACCTCGACGACCCGCTGCGCCAGTGGCTGCCCTCGCTGCCGCCCGCGACCGAGGGCATCACCCTGCATCACTTGCTCAGCCACACCTCGGGGCTGGTCGATTATGAAGAGGTGATTCCGCCGACCATGACCGCGCAGTTGCGCGACGCCGACGTGCTGCGCCTGCTCGAAGGCCAGGATCGGACCCACTTCGCGCCCGGCAGCGGTTACCGGTACAGCAACAGCGGCTACGCGCTGCTGGCGCTGATCGTCGAGCGCGCGTCGGAGCAAGACTTCCAGTCATTCCTGCGCGACCGGATCTTCCTGCCGCTGGGCATGCACGACACCCTGGCCTACGTGCAGGACGGTCCCGGGATTGCCCACCGGGCCTACGGCTACAGTTGGGTGGACGGGCAATGGACCCGCACCGACCAGAGCCAGACCAGCGCGGTGCTCGGCGACGGTGGCATCTACTCGTCGATCGACGATCTCGCCAAGTGGGATGCCGCGCTGTACGACGATCGCCTGCTCGGCGACGAGTCGCGCCGCCTTGCGTTCACCGCGGTGACGCCGACCGACGCCCCCGCGGTCGAATACGGCTACGGCTGGCGCATCACCGGCGACAGCGTGTGGCATTCCGGCGAGACCATGGGATTCCGCAACGTCATCGTGCGCTGGCCGCAGCGGCGGCTGACCGTGATCCTGCTGAGCAACCGCAACGATCCCGAGCCGTACCGCACCGCGCTGGAGATCGCGGAGCCGTGGTTGGCCGACTGAGGCGGCTGGTCGGGGCGCGATTTCCGCGACCCAGAAACCAAAAAAGCCGCGATTTCTCGCGGCCTTTGGATTCATGGTGGAGCGGAGGGGGATCGAACCCCTGACCTCCACGATGCGAACGTGGCGCTCTCCCAGCTGAGCTACCGCCCCATGAAGGCCGTGATTCTAGCCGGCCGGAACCGGCGGCGCCAGCCCCCAGCGCCAAGTCGCCTGTTGCGTAGGAGCGACGTAAGTCGCGACCCGCCGAACGCTTGGAACGATGGACAGGTCGCGACTTACGTCGCTCCTACCCAGGCGACCGGATTTCACTTCACCAGCAATGGCGCCAAGCTCGGCTCCAGGGCCGCGCGGCGCCAGCCGGCGAGTGCGTCGGGCCATTCGCCGTGGTCGAGCAGGGCCTCGAGGTAACGGCGCGAGGCCAGCAGGCCGTCGGGCAACCCCAACTCGGCGCTGCGTGCGGCGACCGCGTCCTGCAATTGGCGCACGCGGTTCTTGTCGCGCTTTTCGGCGACGCCGGCATCGGGAGTGTCGGCTTCGTCGTCCAGCGGCGTGGCCAGTGCCCGCCAGATCGCATCACCAAGCTTGCGCGGGGCCTTGGGATGCGCGTCCAGTTGCGTCTGCAGCGCGTCGCGGTCCGCCGGTGGAGTGCGGGCGAGGGCGACCGCGAGCTCGTTGTCGAGGATCCAGCTGCGCGGCCGGTCGCTGTCGCGCGCATGGGCCTCGCGCCAGCGCAGCAGTCGCACCAGCCGGCGCTGGGCATCGAGGTCGAGGAAGTGGGCGCTGCGCATCGACAGGTGCGGCCAGCGCTCGAGCGCTTCGCTGTCGGCATTGGCAGCGGTGCGGCGGGCGTCGTCGGCCAGCCATTCGCGTCGCCCGAGTTCGCCGAGCATCCCGTCCAGCGCATCGTGCATCTCGAACAGGTGGCGCACGTCGTCGGCGGCGTATTCCAGTTGCGACGGCGACAGCGGCCGGCGCAACCAGTCCGAGCGGGTCTCGCCCTTCGCCAGCGCCACCCCGGTGATCTGTTCGACCAGTTTCTGGTAGCCCATGCCGCCGGCGATCCCGGCCAGGGCCGCCGCCAGTTGGGTATCGAACAATGGCCGCGGAACCGCCTTGCAGGCGTGCTTGAAGGCGACCAGATCCTCGCTGGGACTGTGCATGACCTTGAGGATCGACTCGTCGGCCAGGATCGTGGCCAGTGCGTCGGTGATTCCCGGCGCCAGTGGATCGACCA
This sequence comes from Novilysobacter erysipheiresistens, assembly GCF_036663935.1. Classification (NCBI taxonomy): domain Bacteria; kingdom Pseudomonadati; phylum Pseudomonadota; class Gammaproteobacteria; order Lysobacterales; family Lysobacteraceae; genus Novilysobacter; species Novilysobacter erysipheiresistens. Next base: position 256,505 of record NZ_JAXGFP010000002.1, on the reverse strand, counting down.
GCAGGATCTGCAGGGCGCCGTCGCGCTCGATCGCGATCTGCACCAGCGCCAGTTGCGGCCAGTAGGTGCGTTCGCGGATGAACTCGGTATCCAGGCCGATGCGCGCGGGGCGGACGGCGAAATATGTGGCCAGCGCCGCGGGATCGGTGATCCAGATCGGAGCGGGCGACTGCGCGGGGGATGTCGGGCCTGGAATCATCGGGTCTGTGGGCACATGTGTGGGGTCGACGGCCGGGTTGCCGGGGTGGGCGACAATAGCCTACTTTCAGGAAGCCCCATCGCGGGCACGAACCCGCCAGCCGGGCCGGGAGGACGATTGCGAGCCAGATTGCCAGACATCGCGCCAGCCGGATCGCCGGCGACCGCTCCGCGTACGTTTTTGCGGGCGGCGCTGGCAATCGCGGTGCTGCTGGCGGCCTGCTCTGGCGAACCGGACCCCGCGACGACCCCGGCCCGCGACCCCGATGCGAGCGCGGAAGGCCAGGCCGGACCGATCATCAGCATCCGCTCCGATCCGGAAACCTCGGCGGTTCCCGCCTGGCGCGCGCCGGATGTCCCGGTGGATGCCGGGAACCTCGCTCAGCGCAAGCAGGAAGCCGCCGCCGCGCTGGAGGCCGACGAGTTGTTCGGCGAGGCGGACGACGCGATTCCGCTGTACTTGGCGCTGCGCGAGCACGCGCCCGCCGATGCCGACGTCGCGACCGGGCTGGAGCGCGCGCTGGGCGCGGTACTCCAACACGGCGATGCGGCGTTGGCCGCGATCGACGACGATCGTGCCGCCTTGCGACGGGCGCAGGAGATCGCCGCGGTGGCCCGCGAGGTCGCGCCGGAGCGGGAAGCGGTCGTCGAGTATCTGGCTCGGGTCGAGCGCGCCGATGCGGCGCAGCAGGCGAACCGGAGCGGCGAGCGCGCGTTGAATGCGCGCAAGATCGTTGTCGCGGGCGGGAAGGGCGCGGTCGCGCATTTCCGCGAGGCGCTGCGGCTACGCCCGGGCGACGCGCGCGCGATGCAGGGCCTGGCCGCGGCCGAGAGCGCGCTGATCCGCCAGGCCGAACTGGCGGCGAACCAGGACGACTATGCCGCCGCCGAAGACTGGCTGGCCAAGGCCGCGAAGGTGCGACCGGACATGGACACCGCAGCCGACGCCCGCGAACGCATCGCGCGCCAGCGTGCCTCGCGGGTGGGCAACCTGCGCGACCTCGGGCTGGCCGCGCTGACCCGTGAGGACCTCGATGCGGCCCGTCGACACCTGGCGACCCTGTTGCGGATCGCGCCGGCGGGCGATCCGGCCGCGGTCGAGTTGCGTCGACAGATCGAGCTGGCAAGCCATTACGGCCTGTTCCGGCCGGGGCAGGCCTTCACCGAAGCGCTGGATCGCGGCGGGCGCGGTCCGGAGATGGTGGTGATACCGCACGGCGCCTTCCGGATGGGCGCGGCGGACGACGAGGCGGATGCGCGCGACAGCGAACGCCCGAGCCGCAACATCCGCTTCGACCGCGGGCTGGCGGTGTCGCGCAACGAGATCACCGTCGGCGAGTTCCGCCGGTTCGTGACGGCTACCGGTTACGAGGCGCGTGCGACCCGCCGCGGCCATTCGACGGTCTACGACGAGCGCAGCGGCAGCCTGGTGCGTCGCAGCGGGGTCGATTGGCGCTCCGATTACGCCGGCAAGCCGGCCGGCGACCAGTTGCCGGTGGTCCACGTCAGCGCACAGGATGCGGCCGCCTACGCCGAATGGTTGTCGGAGCAGACGGGGCACGAATACCGGCTGCCGAGCGAAGCCGAGTTCGAATACATGCTGCGCGCCGGCAGCCAGTCGAGGTTCCCCTGGGGCGACGGCGCACCGCCGGCCGGCGCCGGCAACTTCACCGGCGCGCTCGACGAGTCGCCCGGTGGCCGGCATTGGCGCAATGCTTTCAAGGGCTATGGCGACGACGCCTGGGGACCGGCGCGGGTCGGTTCGTACTCGGCCAATGCATATCGCCTTCACGATCTCGCCGGCAATGTCAGCGAGTGGGTGGCGGACTGCTGGCACGACAGCTACCGGCGCGCGCCCGTCGACGGCCAGGCCTGGATCAACCCCGGATGCGCCGACAAGGTCGTGCGCGGCGGCTCGTGGGCCAGCTCGCCGGAGCAGACCCGGTCGGCATGGCGTTTGGGCAGCGACCGGGACACCACCAACGCCCGCGTCGGTTTCCGCGTCGTCCGCCAAATCTGACCAGAACACCATCGCGCCACCGTGCTTGAGGAGCATCGAATGAACATTGGTTCCCTGGGTGGCATGCGCGGCGGTACGCGTCGAGCCGGCGGTCGGCGGCGCGGCGGCATCCGCTGGTGGATCCTGCTGCTGTTCGCCGGTTACGCGGCGTGGCAATGGTTCGGCAGCGCCGAAACCGATCCGTATACCGGCGAAACCGCGCACTACGGCGCCAGCGCCGAGGAAGAGATTCAACTGGGCGCGCAGGCCTACCAGCAGGTGTTGGGCGATGCCCAGGCCCAAGGCGCGCTGATGCCGCCCGACGCCGAGGTCAGCCGCCAGATCCGCGCGATCGCGCAGCGGCTGGTGGCCCGGGTGCCACAAGTCACCGCAGACCTCGCCGCAATGCACCAGCAGCAGGCGCCGACTGCCTACCAGCAGTTCCAGTGGGACGTCAGCGTGATCCAGTCCGACCAGGCCAACGCGTTCGTCCTGCCCGGCGGCAAGATGGCGGTCTACACCGGCCTGCTGCCGATCGCCGGGAACGAGGACGCGATGGCGGTGGTGATGGGCCACGAGATCGCCCATGCGTTGCTGCGCCACGGCTCGCAGCGCATGGCCCAGCAGGAGCTGGTGCAGATGGGGCAGATGGCCGCCGGCATGGCGCTGGGCGGGATGGACCCGGGGCAGCAGCAGGCGGTGATGGCCGCGCTCGGCGCCGGCGCGCAGTACGGTTTCATCCTGCCGTACGGCCGCGACCACGAGACCCAGGCCGACCAGGTCGGACTGATGCTTGCAGCGGCGGCGTGCTACGACCCGCGCACCGCGGTCCCGTTATGGGAGCGGATGTCGCAACTGGGCGGTGGCGAACGCCCGCCGGAGTTCGCTTCGACCCATCCCGACCCGGCCAACCGCATCCAGACCCTGCAGGCATTGATGCCGCAGGCGGTCGCGTTCCACGAGAAGTATTGCGCCGGCCAGTCGTTGCAGTAGTCAGCCTTAACGCTTGCCTTCGGGTTTCTTGCCCGACGCCGGGGTCTGGCCGACGCTGCCGGAGAGGTTCTGCAACTCCTTCCACATCGCCAGGTTGCGCTCGGTCAACTGGTTCATCATCGCCCACGGGGTCTGGCCGATCATGCCGCCCATCTGCTTGCGGAACTGCTGCTGCTGGTCGAGGAAGCCCTGCATCGAGCGCTCCAGGTAGCTGCCCATGAAGCCCTGCAGCGAATCGCCGTAGAACCGGATGATCTGGCTCAGCAACTGGGTCGACAGCATCGGCTCGCCGTCCTGCTCGTGCTCGGCGATGATCTGCAGCAACACCTGCCGGGTCAGGTCCTCGCCCGAGCGTGCATCGCGGACCTCGAAGTCCTCGTTGTCGACGATCAACTGCCGCACGTCCTCGATCGTGATGTAGCTGGAGATCTCGGTGTCGTACAGGCGGCGGTTGGGATACTTCTTGATGACGCGGGTTGCAGGCATGGAGCAAATGCTCTAGGTCATGATGCTTTGCAGCATGGCGCAGGCCGTGGCCGCTTTGCAACTTGTGGCGGCTGAACCGCTCATGCGCAGCCGCGTCACCAGCCCATGTACTGGCCGCCGTTCGCCGACAGGTTGGCACCGGTGATCCAGCCGGCTTCGTCGGGCATGAAGAAGCTCACCGCGTAGGCGATCTCCTCCGGCGTGCCGAGGCGACCGGTCGGGATCTGCGCGACGATCTTGTTGCGCACTTCCTCCGGCACCGCCATCACCATGTCGGTGCCGATGTAGCCCGGCGAAACGGTGTTGACGGTAATGCCGAACTTCGCGTTCTCCTGCGCCAGGGAAATCGTGAAGCCGTGCATGCCGGCCTTCGCCGCCGCGTAGTTGGCCTGTCCGTATTGGCCCTTCTGGCCGTTGATCGAGCTGATCTGCACGATCCGCCCCCACTTGCGCTCGCGCATGCCCTCGATCACCGGGCGGGTGACGTTGAAGCAGGAGTTGAGGTTGGTGCAGATGACATCATTCCACTGCTGCGCACTCATCTTGTGGAACGTCGAGTCGCGGGTGATGCCGGCGTTGTTGACCAGGATGTCGACCGGGCCGATCTGGCGCTCGACCTCGCGCACCAGCGCCTCGGCCTGTTCCGGCGAGGACACGTCGCCCTGCGCGAGCGCCACGTCGATGCCCTCGGCCTTCATCTTGTCCTGCCAGGCACGGCCGCGGGCCTCGTCGCGGAAGTTCGTCGCGACCTTGTGGCCCATGTCGGCCAGGCGCTTGACGATCGAGGTTCCAATGCCACCGGTGCCGCCGGTGACCAACGCGACGCGTGCCTGCATGCTGCTCTCCATATGCCTGGGAAACTCCCCCGAGAAATACTAGTCCGGGATTGTGAAAACAGTGTTGTGCGATGCGGCGGATATGGCCGCCTTCGGGATGCGTTGCGGGTCGAACCGGTCGCGGGCGGCGGCGAGCAGGCCGGGGACACCGATCGCCCGCTCCAGTGCAGCGGAATCCTGGCCGAGCGCCCGCCAGGCCTGCCGGAGCGCCGGCAACGGTCGGGCGAGGTCGAGAGGGTCGGCGGCGTCGGACTTGGACAGCTTGTTGCCGGCCGCATCGGTTACCAGCGGCAGGTGGGCGTAGTGTGGGGTCGGCAGCCCGAGCGCGCGCTGCAGCAGGATCTGCCGTGGGGTCGAGTCGAGCAGGTCGGCGCCGCGCACGACATCGGTGATGCCCTGCGCGGCGTCGTCGACCACCACCGCCAGCTGGTACGCCCAGTAGCCGTCGGCGCGTTTGAGCACGAAATCGCCGACTTCCGCGGCGACGTCCTGCGACTGGCGTCCACGAACCGCGTCGACGAATTCGATCCGGCAAACGTCCGCCACCCGCAGGCGGATGGCCGGGCGCGGGCGGCGGATGCGGGCCACGCATTGTCGATGGATGCCGCCGCTGGCAAGCAGGTCGGTGCGGCTGCAATGGCAGGCGAACGCGCGACCGGCGGCCAGCAGCCGGTCGACGGCCTGCTGGTACAGCTCGCCACGCCCGCTTTGGCGCACCACCGGTGCGTCGGGGTGCAGGCCGAGGTTGGCCAGCGCGTCGAGCTGGCGCTCGGCGGCGCCGGCGACTTCGCGCGGTGGGTCCAGGTCCTCGATCCGGACCCACCATTCGCCGCCTGCCGCGCGCGCCAGCAGCCAACTGCCGAACGCCGCCAGCAGCGAGCCGGCATGCAGGTCGCCGGTCGGTGAGGGCGCGAAGCGGCCGCGATAGCCGGAAGGCACCGCGGCGGGCGCCGGCTCCGAAGGGCAGGGGTCGATGATCGGGCTCACGGAGCGTCGTTGCGGCCTCACCTTGAATTCGCAGCGAGCCTGCCACATTTTTGTCGGCAGTCGTGCATCGCGTGCGACCCGGGAAACCGGTCAATTCGAGACAAGACCCATGTTCAAGCGCGCCGCATTGTTCATTGCCACCAACCTCGCCGTGATGGTGCTGCTCGGCATCGTGTTGAGCGTGCTGCAGGGCGTCTTCGGGGTGACCCTGGGCGATACCGGCACGCTGCTGGTGTTCGCCGCGGTGTTCGGCTTTGGTGGCTCCCTGATCTCGCTGCTGATCTCCAAGTGGATGGCCAAGCGCAGCACCGGCGCCCAGGTGATCGAGCAGCCGCGCAACGAGGCCGAGCGCTGGTTGGTCGACACCGTCCGCCGGCAGGCCGAGAACGCCGGGATCAAGATGCCGGAAGTGGCGATCTACGACGCCCCGGAGATCAACGCCTTTGCCACCGGCCCCAGCCGCAACAATTCTCTGGTGGCGGTCTCGACCGGCCTGCTGCGGGCGATGGACCGCGACGAGGCCGAGGCCGTGCTCGCCCACGAGGTCAGCCACGTCGCCAACGGCGACATGGTGACGATGGCGTTGATCCAGGGCGTGCTCAACACCTTCGTGATCGTGCTGGCACGGGTGGTCGGGCGGGTGATCGACGGTTACATCAGCGGCAACCGCGAGGGCGGCCCGGGGTTCGGCTACTACATCATCGTGTTCGTGCTGGACATGGTGTTCGGGCTGTTCGCGAGCATGATCGCGATGTGGTTCTCGCGGCGTCGCGAGTTCCGCGCCGATGCGGGTGGCGCCAGCCTGGCCGGCCGCGAGAAGATGGTCGCCGCGTTGCAACGGCTGGCCCAGAACCGCGACCAGAGTACCCTGCCCAAGCAGATCGCCGCGTTCGGCATCAGCGGTGCCGTCGCCCACGGCATGAAGCGCCTGCTGATGAGCCACCCGCCGCTGGAGGAGCGCATCGACACGTTGCGCGCGATGCCCGACTCGGTGCGCGCCGCGGTCTGACCGTCGACGCCACCGGCAGGCGGCTGGCGCCCGCGCCTAGCTGAAGTCGTAGTTCATTTCCGGGCCGGCGAGGGCGAGGAATTCGCCCTCCGCATAGTCGATGCTGGCGCCGAACAGGATGGTCATGCTGCTGGCGTCCTGAACGAACGGGGCGATGGTCTGCTTGCCCAGTTCGTGCGCCTTGGTGGCGATCTCGCGTATGCGGGTCTGGTGCTCCGGGTTGCTCGACAGGTCTTCCATGAAGGCGCGGTCGAGCTTGAGCAGGTCGGCGTCGAAATGGCTCAGCAACTGGAACGAGTTCAGGCCGCTGCCGAACTGCTCCAGCCCGACCCGCACGCCCAGTTTCGCCACCTTTTGCTGGAACGCCTGCGCGGCCTTGATGTGGGTGAATACCTTCGACTCGGCCAGCTGCAACACCAGCAGCTGGCCGTCGGCCGCGTGCTTGCGCAACTGTTCCTCGATGTGTTGCACCAGGCTGTCGTCCTGCAGCGACACCTCGGTAATCCGCACCATCAGCGTCGTCCGGTGGCCAGCCTTGAGCCGCTCGCCGATGTCGGCGATCGCCCGGCCCACCACCCAGCGGTCGATCTCCCACAGCAGGCCGTGCTCCTCGGCGATCTGCAGGAAGGTCAGCGGCTGCACCAGTTCGCCCTGTTCGCCCTGCATGCGCAGGTAGGCGTCGTACATTTCGTTGGGTTCGCCGTGCAGGCTGATCAGCGGCTGGTAGTACATGACGAAACGGTCGCCATCGATCGCATCGCGGATGCGGTCGACCCAGGCCTTGACCCGGTCTTCCTCGGCGCGATCGACCGCGCCGGGGTCGAATATCTCGACCCGGTTGCCGCCAACCCCGATGGTCGACTGCACGCCCTGGCTGGCCTTGCCGAGGATCGCGGTGACGCTGGCGATCTTCTGGCCGATCTGCACGCCGCCGATGCTGGCGGTGACGTTGAGCGAGTGGTCGTCGATGTCGAGCACGTGGTCGGCGAACGCGGCGCGGACGGTTTCGGCCAGGGCCACGGTGCCGGCGTAATCGGTGCCGCGACGAAGCACCGCGAACTGGTGCTCGCCGAAGCGGGCGGCGGTGTCGCCGTCGCCGAGCACGCCCTGCAGGCGCTTGGCGCAGGCGGCGATCAGGTCGTCGGCCGCATCCAGGCCCAAGTCCTGCAACAGGCGGGCGTAGTGGTCGGGCTCGACCAGCAGCAGCGCATGGTGGCTGGCATTCTGTGCCGAGTCGGCGACCAGGTCCTCCAGCGCCCGCAGGAACGTCGGGCGGTTCAGCAGGCCGGTGGCCTGATCGCGCTGGCGCAGTTCCTCGACCTCGCGGGCGAGTTCGGGATCCAGTTCCTGTCGGCGCAGGATCACCTGCTGGCAGGTTTCACCTTCGTAGCTGGCGGCGGCGAATTCCATCACCGCCGGGAAGTTGTTGCCGTCCAGCGTGCGGGCTTCGATCTCGTGGCGCGGCGGTGGCGCCTCGCCCTTGCTCAGTCGCTTGAGCAGTTGCTTGAACTCGTCGACATGCTGCGGCGCGACCAGGTCGAGCAGCGACATGCCTTCGATGTCCTCGAACGACTCGAAACCGAACATCTCCAGGTACGCGCTGTTGGCGCGGATGTGCATCCCTTCGTGGACGTAGGCGATCGGGTCGCGCGAGGAGTCGATCAAGGCATCGCAACGACGCTCGGTCTCGCGCACCTGGGTTTCCAGGCGGCGCAGCGCGCGGCGGGCCGACAGGTCGGTCCATTCCTTGCGGACGATGGTCTCGATCTGTTCCATGCGACCGCGCAGCGCGACCCCGCAGGCGCCGAGGGTGCTGGCCTGCAGCAAACCGGTATCGTCGATCGCATCGACCAGCAACAGGACCGGCAGGTCCTTGCCGGTGGCGTCGACATGCTGCATCACCTGGGCCAGCGACACCTGGGTGGCTTCGCGCGCGGCCAGCACCATTTCCAGTGGCTGGTTGGCCAGCAGCGCGACCAGGTCGTCCTCGCTTTCCGGACGGCTCGGGCGTACCGCGATCCCGGTGTTGCGCAACCCGCTGACGATGGCCTCTGCGGCTTCGACGCTGTCATCGACGATCAACAGCCGCAACACCATGTCCTTGCCAACTTGCATAGTTTCTCCATCGGGGTCCGTCGGGACCAATTGTTGTGTCGACTGCGGGGGTGCGATCCGGGTCATCGCCGGCCCGGCCGGGACCTCGGGCGAGCGGAAACCGCCCGTCAGCCCGGCATCGCCGTTCGTATATGTAAGCATGAACTCCCCCTTGCGTTTCCCCGGACGCTGCCGTCCACTCGGCCGGGCCCGTCTGTTCGGCCCGGATCGACGCATGCCAGTCTTATGGCAGATGCCCGGTCCGCAGTCCGTGACGCGCCTCTAGGGATCAGACGTGAGACATGCCCTGGAGCGGCCGTTTGCCGCTGTCCCCGGCGATTTCGCGGACCAGGCGCGGCACCAGGTAGCCCGAGAGCCGGGCGGCGAGTCCGGCGTGGAGGGCGAGGGCGCGGTCGTCGTCGATCTCGAAATGGGCGGCGCCCTGGACCCGGTCGAGCTGGTGCAGGTAGTACGGCAGCACGCCGGCGGCAAATCCGCGCTCGCTCAGGTCGGCCAATGCATCGACCGAGTCGTTGACCCCGCGCAGCAGCACGGCCTGGTTGAGCAGGGTCGCGCCGGCCTGGCGCAGGCGGCCCATGGCGGCGCCGACATTGGCGTCGAACTCGTTGCCGTGGTTGGCGTGCAGCACCACCGTGACCGGCCAGGGCAGGGCCTTGATCCAGCCAAACAGGGCCTCGTCGACGCGCTCCGGCAACACCACGGGCACGCGGGTGTGGACGCGCAGGCGCTTGAGGTGGGGTGCGCCGGCGAGGGCATCGGTCAGCTCGGCCAGCTTCGGCGTCGCCAGCGACCATGGGTCGCCGCCCGACAGGATCACTTCGTCGATGCTGGTATCGGCGTGGATCAGCGCCACCGCCTCGCGCCAGCCGCTCGCGGCGGCGGTTTCCTCGGCATACGGGAAGTGGCGGCGGAAGCAGTAGCGGCAGTTGATCGCGCAGCTGCCGGTGGCTACCAGCAAGGCGCGGCCGCGGTATTTCTGGATCACGCCGTGGCCGGACTTGGCGGCGCCATCGCCGACCGCGTCGAGGCTGAAGCCGGGCATCGGCTGCATTTCCGCGTCCAGCGGCAGGACCTGGCGCAGCAGCGGGTCATGCGGGTCGCCGTGGCGCATGCGGCCAACGAAGCCGCGAGGCACCCGCAACGGAAACTGCGCGGCGGCGTCGGCGGAAACGCCCATGGCGTCCGGATCGAGCCCGAGCAACCCGAGCAGCTCACGCGGGTCGCGCACGGCTTCGCGCCACAGCTGTTGCCAACGGGGCGGCTGCAAGGCGGATGGCGTCTGCAAGGCTGGGGCGGCGGGGTTCACTGCGGTTATCATTCGGGTCCGGTTTTGCCTGCATCCCGGCCTCGGCCGGGCGCAGCCCGACATTCTAGCGCCCGGCGTCCGCGCCGGACCGCGCCACTCCATTCATCTACACCGCAGGAGTTCCAGCATGGCCAGTTACGGCATGAACGACGTCAAGAACGGGATGAAGATCCTGGTCAACAACGACCCGTGCATCATCACCGACACCGAGTACGTCAAGCCGGGCAAGGGCCAGGCGTTCACCCGCATGAAGTACCGCAGCATCAAGAGCGGCCGGGTGCAGGAAATCACCATGAAGGCGACCGACAACGTCGAAGCCGCCGACGTGGTCGAGACCGACATGCAGTTCCTCTACGCCGACGGCGAGCACTGGCACTTCATGGACCCGACCAGCTTCGAGCAGGTCCAGGCCGACAAGAACGGCGTCGGCGATGCCCACAAGTGGCTCAAGGGTGAGGAGGAGTGCGTGGTGACCCTTTGGGCCGGCGTGCCGATCTTCGTCACCCCGCCGAACTTCGTCGAGCTCAAGATCACCGAGACCGACCCGGGCGTCCGTGGCGACACCTCCGGTGGCGGCGGCAAGCCGGCCACGCTGGAAACCGGCGCGGTCGTGCGCGTGCCACTGTTCGTCGGCCAGGACGAGATCATCAAGGTCGACACCCGCTCCGGCGAGTACGTCAGCCGGGTCAAGTGACCCTAGCGGCCATCCGATGACGACCGACATCCAGCCCCAACCCTGCGACCTGCTGATCGAGGCCGGCTGGGTGGTGCCGGTCGAGCCGCGCGGCGTGGTCCTCGAGAACCACGCCGTCGCGGTCAGGGCCGGGGTCATCGTCGCGCTGCTGCCGATTGCCGAGGCTCGCATCCGTTTCAGCCCGAAGGAAACCGTGTCGCGGCCCGGCGCCGCGCTGATTCCGGGCCTGGTCAACGCCCACGTCCACAACCCGATGACCCTGTTGCGCGGGGTCGCCGACGACCTGCCGCTGATGGAGTGGTTGAACGGCCACATCTGGCCGGTCGAGGGCGCGGTGATCGGGCCGGAGTTCGTCGCCGACGGCGTTACCCTGGCTATCGCCGAGATGCTGCGCGGCGGCACCACCTGCGCCAACGAGAACTACTTCTTCCCCGACGTCCAGGCCGCGACTTACAAGCGCCACGGTTTCCGCGCCCGGGTCGGGCTGCCGGTGATCGACTTCCCGACCGCCTGGGCCTCGAGCGACGACGAATACTTCGACCGCGCGATCGAGGTCCACGACCAGTGGCGCGACGATCCGCTGGTGTCGATGGCGTTCGTGCCGCATGCGCCGTACACGGTGTCGGATGCCAGTTTCGAGCGGATCAGGATGCTCGCCGACCAGCTCGACCTGCCGGTCCATCTGCACACCCACGAGACCGCGCACGAGGTCGAGGAGTCTCTGCAGAAGCATGGCCAGCGCCCGCTGGCGCGGCTCGATCGGCTCGGGCTCGTCAACGATCGCCTGATCGCGGTGCACATGACCGACGTGACCGATGCCGAGATCGAGCTGTGCGCCCGGCGCGGGGTCAGCGTGGTGCATTGCCCGGAGTCCAACCTCAAGCTGGCGTCGGGGTTCTGCCCGGTCGGCAGGCTCGAGCGCGCCGGGGTCAACCTTGCGATCGGCACCGACGGCGCGGCCAGCAACAACGATCTCGACATGTTCGGCGAGACCCGCACCGCGGCGCAGTTGGCCAAGGCCGTGGCCGGCGACGCCGCCGCGTTCAGCGCCCCGCAGGCGCTGCGTGCAGCGACCCTCGGTGGCGCAAAGGCGATGGGGCTGGACGCGCTGATCGGCTCGATCGAGGTCGGCAAGCAGGCCGACCTGGCGTGTGTCGACCTCGACCAGGTCGAGACCCAGCCGGTGCACAACGTGGTCTCGCAACTGGTCTACGCGACCGGCCGGCACCAGGTCGGCGACGTCTGGATCGCCGGCGTGGCGAAACTGCGCGGCCGCGAGCTGGTCGACGTCGATGTCGCCGCGTTGATCGCCAATGCCAAACAATGGCGCGAACGGATCGCCGCGATCCGCAAATGAGTTCCCCATGACCGCACAACCCGCATCCGACAATTTCAGCCAGGCCGAACTCGACAAGTTTGGTGCGCTGGCGCAGCGCTGGTGGGACCCCGAAGGCCCGCAGAAGGCGCTGCACGCGATGAACCCGGCGCGGCTGGGCTACGTCGCCACCCGCCATCCGCTGGCCGGGTCGCGGGTGCTCGACGTCGGCTGCGGTGGCGGCCTGCTCAGCGAGGCGCTGGCGGGCGAGGGCGCGCGTGTCACTGCGATCGACCTTGCGCCGGAGCTGGTCAAGGTCGCCAGGCTGCACCGGCTCGAGAGCGGGACCGAGGTCGACTACCAATTGCAATCGGTCGAATCGCTGGCGGCTGAGCAGCCGGGCAGCTTCGATGCGATCACCTGCATGGAGATGCTCGAGCACGTGCCTGACCCTGGCAGCATCATCAACGCCTGCGCGACCTTGCTGAAACCCGGCGGCCGGGTGTTCCTGTCGACCCTCAATCGCACCCCGGCGGCGTTCGCGCTCGCCATCGTCGGCGCCGAATACATCGCCCGACTGCTGCCGAAGGGCACCCACCAGTACCGCGACTTCATCAAGCCGTCCGAGTTGGGCGCCTGGTTGCGCGACGCCGGCCTGCAGCTGGAAGACGTCAGCGGCCTGATGTACGAGCCGTGGCGCAACGCCGCGCGCGTGATCGATCGCACCGACATCAACTACCTCGCCTGCGCGCGCAAGCCCGAATGACAGCGAAGACGATTACGGCGACGTTCCCCAAGGCCGTGTTGTTCGACCTCGACGGCACCCTGCTCGACAGCGCGCCCGACATGCTGGCCGCGATCAACAACGCGCGCGCCGCCCGGGCGATGCCGCCGATGCTGCTGGCCGAGCTGCGGCCGCACGTCTCCAAGGGCGCGCGGGCGATGGTCGCGGCGGCGTTCCCCGATGTCGATCCGGTCGAGCGTGACACCTGGATTCCGTCGTTCCTCGATCACTACCAGGCCGAGCTGGGTCGTCACTGCGCCCCGTTCGAAGGCGTCGAGCCGATGCTGGCGGCGCTGGAGGCGGCCGGCTGCGTCTGGGGCATCGTCACCAACAAGCCCGAATACCTCGCCGCGCCGCTGCTGCCGATGCTCGGCTGGCAGGATCGCTGCGCGGTGCTGATCGGAGGGGACACCCTGGCCGCGCGCAAGCCCGACCCGCTGCCGCTGCTGGTCGCCGCCGAACGCATCGGCATCGAGCCGGGCGAGTGCATCTATGTCGGCGACGACGAGCGCGACATCGTCGCCGCGCGTGCCGCCGGCATGCCGTCGGTGGTCGCGTTGTGGGGCTATCGGCTGTCCAGCGATGACCCCATCGCGTGGCAAGGCGACGTGCTGGTCGAGCAACCCGCGCAGTTGCGCGAGGCGGCGGCGTGGCCGGTCGCCAATGTCTGAATCGCCCGCGCCGGAACCGACTGATGCGTTGGCGGACTTCATCGCCAAATGGCGCGCGCGCTGGCCGGAATGGGCCGTCGCAGAAGCCTTCGTGCCGACAGCGCAGCGCCAGGCCGCGCTCGTCTGGGCGACCCTGCAACAGGAACTGACCGACGCCGCTTGGGGCGGCAGCGATCCACGACCCGGCGAAGCCAAGCTCGGCTGGTGGCAGGAGGAACTGGCGGGATGGAGCCGCGGTGCGCGCCGGCATCCGCTCGGTCAGGTCCTGCAACGCCAGCAGGCGCCGTGGTCGACGCTGGCGGCCTCGTTGCCGTCGCTGGCCGCGAGCCGCGAACGGCCCGCCAATGCCGACGAGGCCTTCGCCGCGATCGCCCCATTCGCACGGGCGGTGGCACGGATCGATGCGAGCCTGTTCGCCGGCCCGCTCGAAGGCGGCGCCGACCATGACCGCGACGCGCGACCGGTCTCGGCCGCGTTGCTGCTCTCGCGGTTGGCCCAAGCCGATGGCAACGGCGTGCCGCTGGCGGCGCTGGCGCGTGCCGGCGATGCCGACCCGCGGCCGATATGGGCGCATCAACTGCGCGAACGCTGGCCCCGGCACCGGCCCGCGACCCGCCCGCGCCGGCTGTGGACCGCGCTTGCCCGTGCCCGGCTGGAACAACCCGATCCCGCGCGGCCGCGACCGCCGTGGAAGACCTTGGCGACCGCTTGGCGGGCCGCTCGCGGCTGATCGGCGAGGCGCGTCAAGGGCGCCGCGACGCACTGTTCCAGCCTCGCCACCGGCGACAGCGGCAGCGGTCGCTAGAATGGCCACGTTGCAACTTCCGCCGACGCCCCCATTTCCCCGCCGTGAACACAATTCCCAACGCACCCCGCCGCCTGCCCGACGTCGCCTCCGATGCGGCCGCGATGGCGCGGCCGCTCGATTGGGTCGGGATGGCCAACATCGCCCTGCCGCTGCGCGTGGCCACCGCCGGCGGCGACCCCGGTGATGCGATCCAGGTCGCCGCCTCGGTCGACGTGTCGGTCAACCTGCTCGACGCCGACGCCCGCGGCATCCACATGTCGCGGCTGTACCTCGAACTGCAGACCGCGTTCGCCAGCGAGACTGTGACCCCGGCCGGCCTGCGCCGGGTGTTGCAGACCCTCGTCGAGACCCAGGCCGGCCTGTCCAGCGCCGCGCGGCTGGTGCTGCGCTACGAGCAGATGCTGCTGCGCCCGGCGCTGGCCAGCGACAACGCCGGCTGGAAGCGCTACCCGGTCGAGATCGACGCCACCCTGGTCGATGGCCACCTCAAGGTCTCGCTGCGCTTCTCGGTCGAATACTCGAGCACCTGTCCGGCCTCGGCCGCGCTGTCGCGGCAGCTCAACGCCGACCGCTTCGCCGAGGACTTCGCCGACGCCCGACCGCTGTCGAGTGCGATCCACGAATGGCTGTCGTCCGAGCGCGGCCTGGCCGCCACCCCGCATGCCCAGCGCAGCCGCGCCGACGTCCGGGTCGAATTGCGCCCGGCCTTCGACGAGTTGCCGCTGACCGCCCTGATCGACGCGCTCGAGACCGTGCTGGCGACCCCGGTGCAGACCGCGGTCAAGCGCGAAGACGAGCAGGCGTTCGCCCGGCTCAACGCGGCCAACCTGATGTTCTGCGAGGACGCCGCGCGCCGGGTCGCCGCCGCGCTCTCGGCCGACCCGCGGATCGAACGCTTCGATGCCGAGGTCGCGCACTTCGAAAGCCTGCACGCCCATGATGCGGTGGCGCGGGTGACCGGTCGCGGCGCCTCCGCCTAGTCCCGAAACCCCCGCCCGGGGGCTTGCACATGCGCGGCGGCTTCAGGCTATGCTGCCGAGGTCGTGCTTTGGGGATGGCTATGGGGACACCCCTGGGTCTTTGGAAGCAACCGGCATGCCGTTGCCGGGCGTGGGGCGGGCTGGCCGTGCTGGTCGCGGCAATGGTGTTGCCGTCGCTTGCATTCGCCGCCTCGGTGCCTCCAACGACCGTCCGCACCGCGGTCGATGCAGGCCCGCCCGCCGCCGCCATCCCCATCGCCGATGTCGTCGTCGCCCGGCTGGACTCCGATCCGGTGCCCGCGCGAATCATCGCCGGCGAATTCGACGATAGCTTCCTCACCCGACCGGACGCGGTCATCCGCGAAACCGAACAGTCGCCGCGCTGGTGGCGGATCACGGTCGGCCACGCGATGGCTGCCGAACTGCGCCCGCAGCTGGTCGTGCAGGCGCCGTACCTGACCCTGGTCGAGGCATGGGCGCCCGGCAAAGCGCTGCCGATACGGCGGGCGATGATCGGCCGCGATGCCGACCTGACCTTTTCCACCCGAGCCTTGGTCGTGCCGATGACAGCCGGCCTGGCCGCGGGTGATGTCATCTACCTGCGCGTGCACGCGCTGGGCGCGGTGCCCATGCCGGTGTCGATCGAGCCGCTGGCGCGGGTGCACCGCGCCGACCTGGTCCACGTGGCGTGGCGGACCGCGATCCTGGTCAGCCTGGCGTTGCTGGCACTGTTGGCGCTCGGCTTCTGGTGGGGCATCGGCGAGCGCAGCTACGGCTACCTGCTGTTGACCCTGCTCGCGCAGGGCGCGTTCTTCGCCATCAGCGGCGGAGAGGTGCGCATGTTGCCGGGGCTGGCCGAGATCGCCGGCGGCGACCTGCGGATCGTCCGGCTGTTCGGTCTGGTCGCCGCGCTGTCCAGCCTGGTGTTCCTGATCCACTACCTCGACTTGCGGGTCCGCCAGCCGCGGCTGACGCGGGTGCTGGTCGGTTGCGGTGCGGTGCTGATGCTATTGGCGCTGGCGACCCTTGCCGGTTCTGCCAACTGGATCGCGATCGTCGCCAACGCGACCTTGCTGGTGGCGACGGGAGCGGTCCTGTGGGCCGCGATCATGGGCAGCCTGCAGCGCCAGCGATCGGCGTACTTCGTGCTGTTGTCGTGGCTGCCGATGTTGGCGCTGCTGTTCGTGCGGATCGGCGAGTTGTACGGGCTGTGGCTGGCACCGGCCTGGGTCGGCCATGCGTTTCCCGCGTCGTTCGTGCTGTCGGGCCTGGTGATCATGATCGGCCTCAGCGACTCGTTGCTGCAGTTGCGCCGCGACCGGGACCGGGTCAGCCGGCTGGCGCGGTTCGATGCACTGACCGGGGCGATGTCGCGGCCGGCGCTGGAGGCTCGCCTCGAGGCCTGCGTGGCCGAGGCGCACGAGCGCGGAGTCGCGTTGTCGCTGGTGTTCTTCGATGTCGATCGCTTCAAGCGCATCAACGACGACTACGGCCACCAGGTCGGCGACAGCTGCCTCAAGATCGTGGTCATGCGCACCCGCAACCGTCTGCGGACCTACGACATGATCGGTCGCTGGGGCGGCGACGAGATGGTCGTGGTGTTGCCCGACACTCGCCTGGGCGAGGCGCTGGGGGTCGCCGAGAACCTGCGCTCGGCGATCAACTGCCGGCCGTTGTCGATCGACGGCAACCTGTTCGAGGCCAGCATCAGCCTGGGCGTGGCCGAGCTCGCCGCCGGCGAGACCGCCGAGCACCTGCTGGAGCGGGCGGATGCCGCGCTCTACAGCAGCAAGTCCGCAGGCCGTGACCGGGTCACCGGCCACGACCCGCGGGTGACCGGCAGCCACCCGCGTTTCGTCGCCACGCCGAAGTAGGCGGCGGGACGGAAGTTGCCGCGGTCAGGGGCGGGCGGCCGTTTCCCCAAGTACCAGCAGCGGATCGACCCGCACGTCGAACCAGTTCATGCCCCAGTGCAGGTGCGGGCCGGTCGCACGACCGGTCGCGCCGACGGCGCCGAGCACCTGGCCCTGTGCGACTTCGTCCCCGACCTGCACGTCCATCCGCGACAGGTGCAGGAAGTTGGAGCTGACCCCGTGGCCGTGGTCGAGCACGATGGTGCCGCCGGTGATGTAGAGGTCGTCGGCCAGGGTGACCACGCCGGTGGCCGGCGCCTTGATCGGGGTGCCGCTGGGCGCGGCGATGTCCATGCCCGAATGGGCGGCGCCGGGCGTGCCGTTGTAGATGCGCTGGTTTCCGAACCGTCCGCTGATGCGGCCGTGCACCGGCCAGATGAAGTCCTCGGTGAAACCGGTGCGGGAGTCGTCACGCGTCCGCGCAGCGGCGACCGCGGCACGCTCGCGGGCGATCCGGGCGGCGACCGCCGGCGGCGGGGCGATGGTGCTGCCCGGTACGCCATTCACCCGTTCGACCGGGAAGTCACGCACGGTCACTGCGATCTCGGCGGTTTCGCGGCTTCCATCGGGGCGTGTGACCTGCACGCTCACCGGGCCGGCCTGGGTGCGCTCGACGCCGAAGGCGACGGTGCCATACGGGGTCACTTTCAGCCGGCGACCGGCGTGGACCACCTCGCTGCCCGACGGCACCTTGCCGATCACCAGCGCGCCTTGCTGGACCGATGCGGGGAAGATGATCCGGTTGTCGATCGCCTCCGCGGAAGCGGCCGGCTCGACTGGCGATGCCGCGGCCGGCGGTGACATCGGCCCGGCGATCGCACCGGGCGCCGTCGTGCCGCAGGCGACCAGCATGATCGTGCCCACCGCCACCAGCAGCGTTCTCAACGATCGAACTCCAGGCGCTGGCCGTTGGGCGCGCCCACCAGCCGCTCGCCGTCCCAGCCGAGCACGCCATTGACCCAGGTCGAGGCGATGCGCGAATGGAAGGTGCGGCCCTCGAACGGCGACCAGCCGCACTTCGACAGCACGTCCTCGCGGCGCACGGTCAGCGGGGTGTCGTCGATCAGCACCAGGTCGGCGGCGTAACCCTCGCGCAGGAAGCCGCGGTTCTTGACGTCGAACAGCTGGGCCGGCGCGTGGGCGAACTTCTGCACCACCTGGGCGGTGGTCAGGTGACCTTCGTGGACCAGCTCCAGCGCGGCGTTGAGCGCGTACTGCACCAGCGGCAGCCCGCTGGGAGCCTTCGTGTACGGGTTCTGCTTTTCCTCCAGCAGGTGCGGCGCGTGGTCGGTGGCGAGCACGTCGATGACGTCACCGGCGACCGCGCGGATCAGCGCCTCGCGGTCGGAGGCGTCCTTGATCGCCGGGTTGCACTTGATCAGGTGGCCGAGCTCGGCGTAGTCGCTGCGGTCGAAGCGCAGGAAGTGGATGCAGGTCTCGGCGGTGATCTGCTTGCGGCTGCCGTCGGCGCGGACCAGCGGGCCGGTCTCGAACAGCGCCAGCTCATTGGCGGTCGAGATGTGCAGCACGTGCAGGCGGGTGCCGTGCTTGCGCGCCAGCGAGATCGCCAGCTCGGTCGACTTCTGGCACGCCTCGCGCGAACGGATGTCGGGGTGGCACTCGGCCGGGATGTCGTCGCCGTACTGCGCCTTGTAGCGCGCAGTATTGGCCTCGATCATCGGGGTGTCTTCGCAGTGGGTGATGATCGGCGTCGGCACGTCGCGGAACACCGCGTTGAGCACTTCCGGATCGTCGACCAGCATGTTGCCGGTGGACGCGCCCATGAAAACCTTGACCCCCGGGGCGGTCAGCGGGTCGAGCCGCTGGATGTGCTCCAGGTTGGTGGTGCTGGTGCCCATGTAGAAGCCGTAGTTGCCGCGGACCCGGCCGGCCGCGCGGCGGTACTTGTCCTCCAGCGCCTCGGCGTCGAGCGTCGGCGGGCTGGTGTTGGGCATGTCCATGAAGCTGGTCAGGCCGCCGGCGACCGCGGCGCCGGACTCGACCGCCATGTCGGCCTTGTATTCCATCCCCGGCTCGCGGAAGTGGACCTGGTCGTCGATCATTCCCGGCAGAAGGCGCCGGCCGGCGGCATCGACCACGGTCTCGTTGGCACGCGCCGACAAGCCTTTGCCGATCCCGGTGATTCGGCCGTCCTCGAATCGCAGGTCGCCGTCGAACTCGCGGCCTTCGTTGACGAGGCGGGCATTGACTATCAGGGTCGAGGTCATCTGAGGTCCTTTCGGCGAGGGATGGGTCAGGATATCGGCGGTACCGGGTCGTGGCCGCCGGGATGCAAGGGGTGGCAGCGAAGGACCCGGCGAACCGCCAGCCAACCGCCCTTGAACGCACCGAAACGGCCGATCGCCTGCATCGCATATTCCGAGCACGTCGGATGGAAACGGCAGCGCGGGCCCAGCAGCGGACTGATCCAGCGCTTGTAGCCGCGCAACAGGACAATGAGCAGACGGTCGATCACGGTTCCTTGGGTACCACTTTGCATCATGAAGGGTGTCATGATGGGGGTTCGGGATGCCACGCGCGTGCCGCATCCCGGTCGCGGTCTTCGGCAGTTTCCCGCGCGGACCGTGGAACCTTGCGGGTGTTTCGCGGCACGGTTGCCGCGAGTGCCTTGGCAGGGTATAACAGCGCGCTTTCCCGTCACAAGGGAATCAAAAAGGACAAGGCGCTCGTGGCAGTGAAGAAACCCGCGAAGAAGGCCACCAAGGCCACCAGCAAGACCGTCAAGCCGGCTGCCAAGAAGGCTGCCGCCAAGAAGCCGGTCGCCAAGAAGGCCGCCGCGACAAAGCCGGTAGCCAAGAAGCCGGCTGCGAAGAAGGCGGCTGCCAAGAAGGCGGCGCCTGCGAAAAAGCCGGTCGCCAAGAAGGCGGTCGCGACCAGGAAGCCTGCGCCGGCGAAAAAGCCGGCTGCGAAGAAGGGGCCTGCGGGCAAGGCTGCAACCAAGAAGACGCCGCCAGTCGCGAAGAAGGCCGTTGCGACCGGAAAGGCGGCTGCGCCTGCGAAGGCCGCCACCAAGCCGGTCGGCACCAAGTCCCCAGCAAAGAAGTCCGCCGCCAGCAAGCCGGCCGCAGCGTCCGCGACCAAGGCTCCGGCATCCCCCCCAACCCCCACCAAGGCTGCCAAGGCACCGGTTTCGCAGAAGCCAGCCGGCAAGCCAGCTTCGGCTCCGGCCAGGCGACCGATCGGCAAGGTTGCCGTCGCGGTCGCGGCCAAGCCGCAGGCGCCAGCACCACGAGGAAAAGTCAAAGTCGTGCCGTACAAGACAGAAAAAGATGGTCGTCCGATCGTTCCCGCCGGCTACAAGCCCAGCGCGGACGAGGAGTACATGAGCCCGTTGCAACTGGAGTACTTCCGCCAGCGCCTGCTGAAATGGCGCGAGGACCTGGTCGAGGAATCCAAGCAGACGATCGAGAACCTCAAGGACGAAGTCCGCGACGTCGGCGACGAAGCCGAGCGCGCCACCCGCGAAACCGAGAACTCGCTGGAACTGCGCACCCGTGACCGCTACCGCAAGCTGATCAGCAAGATCGACAGCACGCTCAAGCGGGTCGACAGCGGCGACTACGGTTTCTGCGTCGACACCGGCGAGGACATCGGCCTGGAGCGTCTGGAAGCCCGCCTGACTGCCGAGCGCACGATCGACGCGCAGGAGCGTTGGGAGCACCTGCAGCGGCAAATGGGCGACTGAGGCCCGAACCTCGCGTCGTTGAAAAAGCCCCGCATCGCGGGGCTTTTTCATATATCAATCGAGGTCGCGCAAATCCAGCTTGCGCAATCTCGGCGCCAGCTTCGCGGTCAGGCCCACCGTCGCCAGCGTCATGGATCCACCGAACACCACCGACGGCACCAGCCCCAGCAGGCGCGCGGCGACGCCCGACTCGAACGCGCCCAGTTCGTTCGACGAGCCGATGAAGATGCCGTTGATCGACGCCACCCGGCCGCGCATGTGGTCCGGCGTGGCCAGTTGCACGATGGTCGAGCGGATCACCACCGAGATGCTGTCGAACGCGCCCGACAGTAGCAGCATCACCGCCGACAGCCACATCCACTGCGACAGCCCGAAGCCGACGATGCACACGCCGAACGCCGCGACCGCGCCGAACAACAGCGGCCCGGCATGGCGTTGCGGCGGATGCCGCGCCAGCCACAGGCTCATGAGCACCGCGCCGGCCGCGGGTGCCGCGCGCAGCAAACCGAGCGCTTCCGGCCCGGCCTCGAAGATGTCGCTGACGAACGCCGGCAACAGCGCCACCGCGCCGCCGAACAGCACCGCGAACATGTCCAGCGCCAACGCGCCGAACACGACCTGGGTATTGCGGACGAAGCGCAGGCCCTCGCCGATGCTCCTGAACACCGGCTCGCGCTGCAGCGGCAACGGCGGCTCGGTCACCTGCAGCCCGACCACGACGATCGCGGCCACCACCGCAAATGCAGCGGCCACCAGGTAGGTCGTGGTGGTACCGATGGTGGCGATCAGCAGCCCGCCCAGCGCCGGGCCGAGCACCATCCCGGTCTGCATCACCGCCGCGCCGATGCTGGAGCCGCGGACGTACTCCTCGCGCTTGAGCACGCGGGCGAACAGCGACATGTAGACCGGTGACAGGAACGCCCGGACCACGCCGTTGAACGCAATCGCGGCGTAGATGGTGAAGGCCTGCATTCCGCCGACACCCGCCGGCAGCCACCCGGCGGCGACCGCGGCCAATACCAGTGTGGTCACGCCCAGTCCTAGGCACGCGACCATCCCGACCTTGCGTCGCGGCAGGTGGTCGACCGCGTAACCGGCGAACAGCGCGCAGGCGATGTAGGGCAACACCTCGGCCAGACCGATCAGGCCAAGCGCGAGCGGATCGGAGGTGAGTTGATAGATGTGCCAGCCGACCGTCACCGCGACGATCTGCGCCGAGAACATCGACAGCAGCCGGTAGCTCAGCAGGGCGAGGAATCCCGGGTTGCGCAGCAGCACCCGCACGCCCGGCATCGGCGCACTCACAGGCGGCGTCGGGCCTGGTCGCGGATGAACGCCAGCAGCGCGGCGAGGCCGTTGCTGCGGGTCGGCGAGAGGTGCTTGGCCAGGCCGATGTCGGCGATGTAGTCGGCGTCGGTATTGGCGATCTCGGCGGCGCTGCGGCCGGAGTAGACCCGCAACGCCAGGTAGACCAGGCCGGAAACGATCGCCGAATCGCTGATCGCGTGGAAGTCGAGCCGGTCGGCATCACCCTCGACGACGATCCAGACCATCGACTGGCAACCGTGCAGGCGATGTTCCTCGGTCTTCCACTCGGCCGGCAGGTGGGGCAGCTTGCGGCCGAGGTCGATCAGGTACTGGTAACGCTCGGACCAGTCGCCGAAGAATGCGAATTCCTCGCGGATCGCAGCCTGCGCCTCGGCGGGGCTGGATTCGATCGGGAACGGGCTGGCAGGTGCGGTGATGACGTTCATTGCGATACCAATTTTACCCGCTTGCCGTTGTCGGGGCGGTCGCCCGGGCAACGGCGATCACGAGGCCTGGGCGGCACGGCGTCGCACCCAGCGCACGCCTTGTGGCGTGTCTTCCAGCAGGATGCCGTCGCCGGCCAGCTGCTCGCGGATCGCATCGGCGCGGGCGAAGTCGCGGGCCTGCTTGGCGGCGTTGCGCTCGTCGACCAGCGCCTGGATCCGTGCATCGTCGCCGCTGTCGGCGCCGCGGGCGAACCAGACCGCGGGGTCCTGTTGCAGCAGTCCGAGCGCCAGGCCGGCGCCGAGCAGTTCACTTTTGAGCCGGGCCTTGTCGGCCATCGACTCCGCCTTGCGTGCCTCGCCGCCGATCCGGGCGATCTCGGCCAGCGCCTGCGGGGTGTTGAGGTCGTCGTCGAGGATGGTCTCGATGGCGGCCGGAATCATGGCGCTGGCCTGGATATCGGCCAAATCGCGCAAGGTCCCGTACAGCCGGTCCAGGGTCCGCACGCTCTGCTCGATCAGCCCGTCCGACCAGTCCAGCGGCTGCCGGTAATGCGCCGACAGCAGCGCGTAACGCAGCGCCTCGGGCGGGTGGGCGCGGACCAGATCGTGCACCTTCTCGATGTTGCCCAACGACTTGGACATCTTGGCGCCAGCGAAATTCAGCATGCCGTTGTGCAGCCACCAGCGCGCGAACGGCTTGCCGCCGTGGGCGCACTCGCTCTGGGCGATCTCGTTCTCGTGGTGCGGGAACTGCAGGTCGACGCCGCCGGCGTGGATGTCGATGGTCTCGCCCAGATGTGCTGCGGCCATCGCCGAGCATTCGATGTGCCAGCCCGGCCGCCCGCGGCCCCACGGCGAGTCCCAGCCGGGCAGATCGTCGGTCGAGGGCTTCCACAACACGAAGTCGCCGGGGTCGCGCTTGTACGGCGCCACGTCGACCCGGGCGCCGGCCAGCATGTCCTCGGTATCGCGCCGCGACAGCTTGCCGTAGCCGTCGAAGCTGGCGACCGAGAACAGCACGTGGCCCTCGGCGGCGTAGGCGTGGCCGGACTCGATCAGGCGCTCGATCATCGCGAGGATCTCGCCGATATGGCCGGTGGCTTCCGGTTCAATGTCCGGCGGCGCGATGCCCAGTGCGGCCATGTCCTCGCGGTACGCCGCGGCGAAGCGGTCAGTGATGGCCGAGATCGGCACGCCCTGTTCCTTCGCCGCGGCGTTGATCTTGTCGTCGACGTCGGTGATGTTGCGGGCGTAGGCGAGGGTGCCGAAACGCCGCCGCAGCAGGTCGGCCAGCACCCCGAACACCACCGGCCCGCGGGCATTGCCGATATGCACGTAGTTGTAGACGGTCGGGCCGCAGACATACATCGTCGGACGGGCCGGATCGGCGGGCGTGAAGGCGTCGACCCGGCGGGTCAGGCTGTTGTAGAGGTGCAGGCTCATGGGGGCGTTGCGAGGGGTTTGCGACATTCTAGCCGCCGCCGCCGGTTCCGGCCGGTCGCGGCATTGCAAGAGCCACGACAGCGGCGATTCAGCCCATCTACACTGGCGCCGCATACACTTTGTGAACACGCTTTCCGAGCCCGCCGACCCGATGATGCGCCTTGCCCTGTCCTTGCCGTTGGCGCTTTCCGTCCTGTGCGTGCTGCCGGCGATGGCGCAGGAGACCACGGTGATCCAGGCCGAGAACGTGCGTTTCGCCTACGCCCAGGTGCTGCGGGTGACCCCGGTTTACCAGACCCTGACCGCGACCAGCATCCAGCAGCGTTGCGACCAGACGCCCAGTCCCGACGACAGTTCCGGATTGTCGCGGGTGGTTGGCGCGGTCAAGGACGCATTGACCCGCAAGCCCGAGGAGGTCGCCGCGGATTGCGTGGCGGTGCCGATCGAGCGCGAGTTCCGGCGGCCGATCGCCTACGACGTCGACTACGTCTACAAAGGCTCCAAGTACCGCTCGCGCCTGCCCGACGACCCCGGCAACCGCCTGCGCATCCGGATCGGGGTGACCCCGGTCGTGACCGGCTCGCGCAGCCACTGAGTGACATTGCCGATAATCATTTGCCGTGGAGATCGCTACGTGCGAGCATCCGTTTCCTGATGACCCAGTTCCGCGCCGACGCCGACATCCTGACCTCCGCCTACATGGCGGCGGGGATGACCTCGCGCGCGCGTCGACCGCAACCCTACCGTTTGGCTGGGTAGCATTCGCTCGCACGCGAAAGACGCGTGACACACGAAAAGCCCAGCCTTCGCGCTGGGCTTTTTTGCTTTCCGGCCCGGCAAATCCCACCCACGGAACCCTTCCCGATGTCCATCAAGCACTTCCTCAACACCCAGGACTGGTCGCGACCCGACCTCGATGCCTTGCTCGCCCAGGCCGCGGCGTTCAAGCGCGAGAAGCTCGGCGAACAGTTGCGTGGAAAGTCGATCGCGCTGGTGTTCTTCAACCCGTCGATGCGTACCCGCACCAGCTTCGAGCTGGGCGCGTTCCAGCTCGGCGGGCATGCGGTGGTGTTGCAGCCGGGCAAGGACGCGTGGCCGATCGAGTTCGACCTGGGCACGGTCATGGACGGCGACGCCGAGGAGCACGTGGCCGAAGTCGCCCGGGTGCTGGGTCGTTACGCCGACCTGATCGGCGTGCGCGCGTTCCCGAAGTTCGTCGACTGGTCGGTGGACCGCGAGGACCGGGTGCTCAAGGCCTTCGCGAAATATTCGCCGGTGCCGGTGGTCAACATGGAGACGATCACCCATCCCTGCCAGGAACTGGCGCACGCGATGGCGTTGCAGGAGCACTTCGGCACCACCGACCTGCGCGGAAAGAAATTCGTGCTGACCTGGACCTACCACCCCAAGCCGCTCAACACCGCGGTCGCCAATTCGGCACTGACGATCGCCAGCCGCATGGGCATGGACGTGACCCTGCTGTGCCCGACGCCCGAATACGTGCTGGATGAACACTACATGGGTTGGGCCGAGGCGAACGTCGCCGAAAGCGGCGGCTCGCTCGCCGTCAGCCACGACATCGACAGCGCCTATGCCGGTGCCGACGTGGTCTACGCCAAGAGCTGGGGCGCGCTGCCGTATTTCGGCAATTGGGCACCGGAGAAACCCATCCGCGACCAGTACAAACACTTCATCGTCGACGAACGGAAGATGGCATTGACCAACGACGCCGTCTTCAGCCATTGCCTGCCGCTGCGCCGCAACGTCAAGGCGACCGATGCGGTGATGGATTCCCCGCGCTGCATCGCCATCGACGAGGCCGAGAACCGCCTGCACGTGCAGAAGGCGATCATGGCCGCGTTGATTGCCCAATAGCCGCCAACAACTCCTCGAGAATCGAAATGACCGACAAGACCATCGTCCTCGCCTTTTCCGGCGGCCTCGACACCAGCTTCTGCGTGCCGTACCTGCAGGAACAGGGCTATGCCGTGCACACCGTGTTCGCCGACACCGGCGGCGTCGACGCGGAGGAGCGCGCCTTCATCGAGCAACGCGCGGTCGAGCTGGGCGTGACGAGCCACGTCACCGTCGATGGCGGGG
Organism: Novilysobacter erysipheiresistens; assembly: GCF_036663935.1. Lineage (NCBI taxonomy): Bacteria > Pseudomonadati > Pseudomonadota > Gammaproteobacteria > Lysobacterales > Lysobacteraceae > Novilysobacter > Novilysobacter erysipheiresistens. The sequence continues at coordinate 230,408 of NZ_JAXGFP010000002.1, read as the reverse complement.
CGGCGATCTGGGACGGCTTCGTCAAGCCCTTCGTGTGGGCGGGCGAGGGCTACCAGGGCCAGTACCCGCTGCTGGTGTCGGACCGCTACCTGATTGTCGAGGCGACGTTGAAGCGCGCCGCCGAGCTGGGCACCCGCGCGATCGCGCATGGCTGCACGGGAATGGGCAACGACCAGGTGCGTTTCGACCTCGCGGTCAAGGCGCTGGGCGATTACGGGATCGTGGCGCCGATCCGCGAGATCCAGAAGGAGCACACCGAGGTCCGCGCCTACGAACAGGCGTACCTGGAAGCGCGCGGTTTCGGCGTGCGGGCCAAGCAGAAGGCCTACACGATCAACGAGAACCTGCTCGGGCTGACCATGTCCGGCGGCGAGATCGACCGTTGGCAGGCACCGGGCGAGGGCGCGGCGGGCTGGTGCAAGCCGCGCGCCGATTGGCCGGAACAGCCGCTGCGGGTGAAGCTCGGCTTCGAGAACGGCGAGGCGGTGACCCTGGATGGCGCGAGGATCGCCGGGCACGAGCTGCTGGCGAAACTCAACGGCCTGTTCGCCCAGTACGGCGTCGGCCGCGGGCTGTATACCGGCGACACCACGATCGGCTTGAAGGGGCGGATCATCTTCGAGGCGCCGGGCCTGGCCGCGTTGCTGGTCGCCCACCGTGCGCTGGAGGAAGCGGTGCTGAGCAAGCAGCAGAACCGCTTCAAGCCGGAGGTCGCGCGCAAGTGGGTGGAGCTGGTCTACGAGGGCTTCTTCCATGACCCGCTGAAGACCGACCTGGAGGCGTTCCTGGCGTCCAGCCAGGCGACCGTCAACGGCGAGGTGGTGCTGGAAACCCACGGTGGCATCGTCAACGCGGTCGCGATCGACTCGCCGCACATCCTCAACGCCAAGGGCGCGACCTATGCGCAGGCGGCCGATTGGGGTGTGGCCGAGGCCGAGGGTTTCATCAAGCTGTTCGGCATGAGCAGCACCCTGTGGGCGGAGGTCAACCGGAAGTAGTCCGTGCCGCGACAAAAGCCGGCTTCGATGTAGGAGCGACGTCAGTCGCGACCCGCCGAACGTCCGGGACGATGTACAGGTCGCGACTGACGTCGCTCCTACAAGGATCCATAACCGGTGCCACACATGCTCCCCGACATCCTCCGCCACCTCGAAGCGCTGGTCTCCTTCGACACCCGCAACCCGCCGCGCCGGATCGGTACCGGCGGGATGTTCGACTACCTGTGCGCACAATTGCCCGGCTTCCGCGTCGAGGTCACCGACCATGGTGACGGCGCGGTGTCGATGCTGGCCGTGCGCGGCACCCCGCGCCGGGTGTTCAACGTGCACTTGGACACAGTCCCGTCGTCGCCGGCGTGGAGCGCCGATCCGCACGTCCTGCGGGTCACCGGCGACCGCGCGATCGGCCTCGGCGCCTGCGACATCAAGGGCGCGGCAGCGGGTCTTCTGGCGGCAGCCGCACGTACATCGGGCGATGCCGCATTCCTCTTCAGCACCGACGAGGAAGCCAACGACGCGCGTTGCGTCCCGTCCTTCCTCGCGCGTGCGCATGGGTTCACCGAGGCGATCGTGGCCGAACCGACCCGCTGCGAGGCGGTGCTCGCCCATCGCGGCATCAGCTCGGTACTGATGCACTTCCGCGGCAGCGCCGGCCACGCCTCCGGCGCCAACGCGATGGAGGCCAGCGCGTTGCACCAGGCGATGCGCTGGGGCGATCGCGCGCTGGACCTGGTCGAGGCCGAGTCGCACCAGCGCTTCGGTGGGCTGACCGGGCTGCGCTTCAACATCGGCAAGGTCGAGGGCGGGATCAAGGCGAACATGATCGCGCCGAGCGCCGAGCTCCGGTTCGGCTTCCGGCCGCTGCCGTCGATGTCGATCGATGCGTTGCACGCGCGCTTCGGCACGCTGGTCGAGGCCGGTGCGGTCGAGCGCTACGAGGAGACTTTCCGCGGCCCGCCGCTGCCGTCGGGCGACATCGCCAGCGCGGAGGAGCGCCGGCTGCAAGCGCGCGACCTCGCCGAGGCGCTGGACCTGCCGATCGGCAACGCGGTCGATTTCTGGACCGAGGCATCGCTGTTCTCCGCCGCCGGGCTGACGGCGATCGTCTATGGCCCCGGCGACATCGCCCAGGCGCATACGGCCGACGAGTGGGTGGCGCTGGAGCAGTTGCAGCGGTACGGCGAGTCGGTCACGCGCATTCTCTCCGGGCTCCTGTAGGAGCGGCTTCAGCCGCGATCGGGTGCTTGAACGCCCGCGCCGACTCCAGATCGCGGCTGAAGCCGCTCCTACAACAGCACGAAACATCGACCTCAGGCCAATGACCATTCCCCCCACCGTCCACGACCTCCAGACGCGCCAGACCATCGTCCGCCTGCTCTCGAGCATGGCCAGCGCCAAGGAGATCAGCCAGTACCTCAAGCGCTTCTCGCAGCTCGACGCGGCGCGCTTCGCCGTGGTCAAGGTCGGCGGGGCGGTGCTACGCGACGACCTCGATGCGCTGACCTCGTCGCTGGCGTTCCTGCAGGACGTCGGCCTGACCCCGATCGTGATCCACGGCGCCGGCCCGCAACTGGACGAGGAGCTCGCGACGGCGGGCATCGGGAAGCGGACCATCGACGGCCTGCGCGTCACCTCGCCGGAGGCGCTGGCGATCGTGCGCCGGGTGTTCCACGCGCAGAACCTGCGGCTGGTGGAAGCGCTGCAGCGGGGCGACGCGCGCGCGACCTCGATCGTGTCGGGCGTGTTCGAGGCCGACTACCTCGACCGCGACACCTACGGCCTGGTCGGCGAGGTGGCCCGGGTCGACCTCGCGCCGATCCAGGCCAGCCTGCAGGCCGGTTCGATCCCGGTGATCGCCAGCCTTGGCGAGACCGTTGGCGGGCAGATCCTCAACATCAACGCCGACTTCGCCGCCAACGAGCTGGTGCAGGTGCTGCAGCCCTACAAGATCGTGTTCCTGACCGGCACCGGCGGGCTGCTCGACGAGCAGGGCCGGGTGATCGACTCGATCAACCTGTCGACCGAGTACGACCACTTGCTGGCGCAGCCCTGGGTGCACGGCGGCATGCGGGTCAAGATCGAGCAGATCAAGCAACTGCTCGATCGCCTGCCGCCGTCCTCGTCGGTGTCGATCACGCGCCCGGCCGAACTGGCCAAGGAGCTGTTCACCCACAAGGGCTCCGGCACGCTGGTGCGCCGGGGCGAACGGGTGCTGCAGGCCGATGCCTGGGACGCGCTGGACCTGCCGCGCCTGCGCACGCTGGTGGAGTCGGCGTTCGGTCGGCGGCTGGCGCCGGATTATTTCGAACGCACGCCGTTGCGCCGCGCCTACGTCAGCGAGAACTACCGCGCCGCGGTGATCCTGGTTGACGGCAATGATGACGGCGATGGCGAGACCTACCTCGACAAGTTCGCCGTGCTCGACGACGCCCAGGGCGAAGGCCTCGGGCGCGCGGTCTGGCAGGTGATGCGCGAGCAGAACCCGCGCGTGTTCTGGCGCTCGCGGCACGGCAACCCGGTCAATGCGTTCTACTACGCCGAGTCCGACGGCCACTTCAGGCAGGAGCAGTGGAACGTGTTCTGGTACGGGATCGACGCGTTCGATCAGCTGGCGCGCTGCGTGGCGCACTGCCGCGAGCGCGCCCCAACCCTGCTCGGGCCGCTGCGTGGCGAGGCGGAGGGCGCGGCATGAGTGCGTGGACGACGGTACCGGTTCTCGCCGGCCGCCATGTGCGGCTGGAGCCGCTCGCGCCTGCGCATGTCGACGGCCTGCGCGCGGCGACCGACGAGGTGTTGGCCGCGTGCTGGTACACCAGCGTGCCTACGCCCGCGGAGGTGGGGGCGTATGTCGAATCGGCTCTCGCGATGCAGGCGCAGGGCAGGGCGCTGGCATTCGCCGTGCTGGATGCGCAAGGCGCGGTGGCCGGCTCGACCCGCTTCTACGACCTCGACCCGGCGACCCCGCGGCTGCAGATCGGCTACACCTGGTACGCGCGCCGGGTCCAGCGCACCGGGCTCAACACCGAGGCCAAGCGGCTGCTGCTGGGTCATGCCTTCGAAGCCTTGGGGTGCGCCGCGGTCGGCTTCCAGACCAGCTGGTTCAACCACGCCTCGCGCACCGCGATCGAGCGCCTGGGGGCGAAGCGCGACGGCGTGATCCGCAACCATCTGCGCCACGCCGACGGTAGCCTGCGCGACACCGTCACGTATTCGATCATCGACGGCGAGTGGCCGGCCGTGCGCCGCCACCTCGACGCCAAACTCGCGCTCCCGCGCGCCACCGGAGCCATGACATGAGCAAGGACGGGATATCGATCGGCATTGTCGGCGCGCGTGGCCATGTCGGTGCCGAGCTGATCCGGCTGGTCGCCGCGCACCCGCGGTTCGGGCTGGCTTTCGTGTCCTCGCGCGCACTGGATGGCCAGCGCGTCGCCGACCACAACCCCGGCTATTCGGGCGAGCTGCGTTACAGCTCGCCGGACTACGACCAGCTGCCCGGCCTCGGCGCCGATGCCGTGGTGCTGGCGCTGCCCAACGGCAAGGCTGCGCGTTGCGTGGCGGCCTTCGACGCGGCGGCGTCCGCGGCGCTGCTGATCGACCTGTCGGCCGACTATCGCTTCGACGATGACTGGTATTACGGCTTGCCCGAACTGACCCGAGGCGACTACACCGGCCAGCGGCGGATCAGCAACCCGGGCTGCTACGCGACCGCAATGCAGCTGGCGATCGCGCCAATGCTCGACGTTCTCGCGGGGCCGGTGCAATGCTTCGGAGTGTCGGGATATTCCGGTGCCGGGACCACGCCGTCGGACAGGAACGACCCGGAGAAGCTGCGCGACAACCTGATGCCGTACGCGCTGACCGGACACGTCCACGAGCGCGAGGTGTCGACGCGGCTGGGCCATCCGGTCGAGTTCATGCCGCACGTGGCGCCGCATTTCCGCGGCATCGCCGTCACCGCTAACCTGCGCCTGGCGCGCGGGTTCGACCGCGACGAGGTAGTCGCACGTTACCGCGACCGCTACGCGGGCGAACCGCTCGTGCGGGTGCTAGACGAGGCGCCGTGGGTCAGCGCGATTGCCGGCGAACATCATGTCGAGATTGGCGGCTTCACGATGTCGGCGGACGGCCGGCGGCTGGTCGTGGTTGCCACCGAGGACAACCTGCTCAAGGGTGCGGCGACCCAGGCGCTGCAGAATCTCAACCGCGCGTTCGGGTTGCCGGAGCTTACTGGCATTCCGCATTGACGCCCTCGTTCCCCTGTAGGAGCGGCTTCAGCCGCGATCTGGAACTGGCGTAAGCGATCATGCATCCGATCGCGGCTGAAGCCGTTCCTACAAAAGCCCGAGAACTTCCAAGGACTGCGCAATGACCGACCTCCTCTGGCAAAAGCCCGGCGTCCACGTCGACGAACGCATCCAGCAGTTCTGCGCCGGCGACGACGTCATTCTCGATCGCGAGTTCTTCCTGTTCGACATCCAGGCCAGCGTCGCCCATGCCGAAGGGCTGCAGCGTATCGGCATCCTCGATGCCGACGAGCTGTCCGGCATCACCCGCGAACTCGATGCCTTGGCCCGGGATTTCACGGCCGGCGATTTCGTCCTCGACAACCGCTACGAGGACGGTCACTCCGCCATCGAAGCACGACTGGTCGAGCGCCTCGGCGACGCCGGCCGCAAGATACACACCGGCCGCAGCCGCAACGACCAGGTGCTGGTCGCGACCCGGCTGTGGTTGAAGGACCGGCTCGCGCAGGTGTCCGCGCTGTGTCGTGAAAGCGCCACGGTTGCGTTGGCCCGCGCCGAAGTCGAGGCGGGTTTGCCGTTGCCGGGCTATACCCACCTGCAACGCGCGGTGGTGTCCTCGGCCGGTATGTGGTGGTCGGCCTGGGCGGAAGGGTTTATCGACAATGCGATCCGTGCGCGCGACACCCTGGCCTGGGTCGATGCCAACCCGCTCGGCAGCGCCGCCGGCTACGGCGTCAACCTGCCGCTGGACCGTGACCACACCACGCAAGCGCTCGGCTTCGGGCGGATGCAGTTGTCGGCAACGTACGCCCAACTCTCACGCGGCAAATTCGAGCTGGCCGCGATCGACGCGCTCGGCTCGGCGATGCTCGACCTGCGCCGGCTGGCGTGGGATCTCAGTCTGTTCACCAGCACAGAGTTCGGCTTCGTCGCATTGCCGCCGCAGTACACCACCGGCAGTTCGATCATGCCGAACAAGCGCAACCCGGACGTGATCGAGCTGATGCGTGCCAGCTACGCCAGCGTCGCCGCCGGTCGCGCCGAGGTCGAGCAGTTGCTGTCGTTGCCGTCGGGCTACCACCGCGACCTGCAGTTCTCCAAGGGCGCGATCTTCCACGCATTCGGTCGTGGCATCGGCGCGCTCGGGTTGTTGCCCGACCTGCTGCGCAACCTGGAATGGAAGCCCGAAGCGATGCGCGCCGCGCTGGAACCGTCGATGTATGCGACCGACCTGGCGATCGACCTGGCGCGTGAGGGCGTGCCGTTCCGCGACGCCTATCGGCAGGCGGCCGATCCGGCGCGCTGGAGCGAGGGCGACGCGGACGCCAGCCTAGCTGCGCGGGTGTCGCCGGGTGCGGCAGGGGACATGCGGCTGGAGGTGTTGCGTGAGCGTCTGGCGGCGCTCGGCTGAGGTTTTTGAACACGCGAAGCGGTGCCGTTGTAGGAGCGACGTAAGTCGCGACCCGCCGAACGTTGGAGGTCATGTACAGGTCGCGACTCACGTCGCTCCTACGCGGGATTTCCCGCGTGGTGAGAGACGGAAATTCGCCGATGGACGCAGGCGCACCCACTCGGGCATGAACGGTGCGCTGGCCCGAAAAGCCCGTAAATGCTAGACTTCCCGGCTATCGAGTACAGCTTCCGGCGTCGGTGAACGTAACGCCGTTGTCCTGCACGTGCGTTCCCGGGCTTCTCTTGCAAGCCGCCTGATCGTCCTTCGATCCGGGCGCATATCACCGCGAACGCCGCTTTCGATGCGTCGCAATCCAGGGGGCATCTTCCCGCACCACCGGGCATCGGGGCATCGCCTCCGTCCACGCCGGTTCGGCTGTTCTCGCACGTCGTGCATGTCCGTTACATGCGCGTCCCTGCATCCACAGGAGGACCGACTGCGCCGATGACTTCCACTCATTCCGAACACGCGTTTCCCGTGCAACCGATGCCGCGCTGGCAGCGCGCCGTGCTCAAGGTCGGCAGCAGCTTGCTGACCGACGGCAAGGGTGGTCTCGGCAAGCGCAACGCCGCCGCGCTGGCCAACATGATCGCGCGCTTTCGCGACCAGGGCCGCGAGGTGCTGCTGGTGTCGTCCGGCGCGGTCGCGGCCGGTCGTGGCCTGCTGGCCAACAGTGGCGCCAACCTGGCACAACGCCAGGCGTTGGCGGCGATCGGCCAGACCCCGATGCTGGCGCTGTGGCAGGGCCTGGTCGAGCAGCCGGTCGCGCAGGTGTTGCTGAGCCATGACGACCTGCGTAATCGCCGACGCTACCTCAACGCCCGCGCGACCCTGCGCGAGCTGCTGCGGATCGGCGCGCTGCCGATCGTCAACGAGAACGACACCGTCGCCGTCGACGAGCTGAAGCTCGGCGACAACGACAACCTCGCCGCCGTCGTCGCCAGCCTGGTCGACGCCGACGTGCTGCTGATCGCCACCGACACCGCCGGCCTGTACACCGGCCACCCGGGCCACGACCCGGCCGCCGTGCCGGTGCCGCGAATCGAGGAAATCACCCACGACATCATGTTGATGGCGCAGGGCGGTGCCGGTTCGCTCGGCACCGGCGGCATGTACACCAAGCTGGAAGCGGCGACCAAGACCGCCGCGGCCGGCATCGACACCGCGCTGTTCTGCGGTCACGACGCCGACGCCATCGCCGCGCTGGCCGACGACCGCCTGCACGGAACCTTCATCCCGGCCCACGGCGACCGCCTGGTCGCGCGCAAGATGTGGTTGCGGCATACCCCGCCCAGCGGCGGCGCGATCCGCATCGATGCCGGCGCCGCCGCGGCGCTGTCGGAGCAGGGCGCCTCGCTGTTGCCCGGCGGCGTGATCGCGGTTGAAGGCGACTTCAACCGCGACGCAATGGTCGACGTGTTGCCCGCTGAGGGCCATCGGCGCCTCGCGCGTGGGCTGGTCCAGTACCAGTCCAGCGACCTTCAACGCATCGCCGGCTGCCACAGCAGCGAGATCGCGAGCGTGCTGGGTTTCAACAACTGCCACTCGGTGATCCGCCGCGAGGACATGGTGCTGCTGAGCGCCGCCGCGGCCGCCCCCACCCCCGAATTGTTCATGGAGAACTGCGAATGAATGCGTCAACCGCAACCGTCTCGACGCTCACCCAATCGAAGCCCACCGGCTATGTCCGCCAACTCGCCGAAGCTGCCCGCGCGACGTCGCATGCGATCGCCAGCCTCGACAGCGCGCAACGCGTCGCGCTGCTGCAGGCGATGGCCGACGCGGTGGCGGCCGGCAGCGACGACATCCTCAAGGCCAACGCCACTGACATGCAGCGCGCGGCCGATGCCGGCACCACCGGCGCGATGCTCGACCGCCTCAAACTCGACGCCGACCGCGTCGCCGGCATCGTCACCGCGATCCGCGAGGTCGCCGACTTGCCCGACCCGGTCGGCCAGGTAACCCGCAGCGACGTGCGCCCCAACGGCCTGCAGGTCGACAAGGTCCGCATCCCGCTGGGGCTGATCGCGATGATCTACGAAGCGCGGCCCAACGTGACCGCCGACGCCGCCGCGCTGTGCCTGCGCGCCGGCAACGCGGTGCTGCTGCGCGGTGGCTCGGAAGCGCGCGACAGCAACATCGCGATCGCCGCCTGCCTGCACCGCGCGCTGCGCGATCAGGGCCTGCCGGCCGAAGCGGTCTCGCTGGTCGAGGACACCGCGCGCGAGCACGTGCTGGAATTGTTGCAGTTGTCCGACCTGATCGACCTGGCGATCCCGCGTGGCGGCGAAAAGCTCATCCGCTTCGTCGCCGAACATGCGCGGGTGCCGGTGATCAAGCACTACAAGGGCGTCTGCCACCTGTACGTCGACCGCGCCGCCGACCCGGTGCTGGCATTGAAGCTGGCGATCGACGGCAAGCTGTCGCGGCCGGGCGTGTGCAACGCGCTGGAGACGATGCTGGTGCATGCCGACATCGCCGAACAGTGGCTGCCCGGCGCGCTGGCCGAGCTGAGCGCGCGCGGCGCCGAGATCCGCGGCTGCGATCGCACCCGGGCGTTGTTCGCCGACGCCGTGCCGGCGACCGAGGACGACTACGACGCCGAGTACCTGGCGCCGATCCTTGCGGTGCGAGTGGTCGACGACATCGACGAGGCGATCGCCCACATCCAGCGTTATACCTCCGACCACACCGAGGTCATCGCCAGCACCGACACCGCCGCCAGCGACCGCTTCATCCGCGAGATCCGCAGCTCGGCGGTGGTGGTCAACGCCTCCTCGCGCTTCAACGACGGCGGCGCGCTCGGCCTCGGCGCCGAGATCGGCATCTCGACCACCCGCCTGCATGCCTACGGTCCGATGGGCCTGGAGTCGCTGACGATCGAGCGTTACGTGGTGCGCGGCGAAGGCCAGGTGCGGCACCCCGACGTGGCCGGCTGAGCGTTGCGGCGAGCCGGCGAACTAAGCCGGCGCCGCAGCCCCCGTGACTGCCGGCGTCGAGCCTGCCGCCAGCGCGCGCTCCACCCGAATCGCCAGCGGCCGGCCTCCAGGGTCCATCGCCAGCACCGCGCGTTGTGCGTCCAGCAAGGCCGCGCCGAGGGTGGGCGGTGCGGACAGTGCCAGCGCAACCTCGACATTGTCGACATCGACCTGCGCCAATCGACGTTCGCGTCCGCGGAACCGCAGGCGGTTGTACTCGGCCCAGCCGATCAACAGGATCGCGCAGGCAAGCAGCAACAGCGGCAGGGTCACCAGCAGGGCGGTGTCGAGGCGCTGGTCGCGCAGGTACAACTCGATGTAGCTCAGGCGCACCCCGGCCACCCACAGCACCAGGGTCGCCAACGGCAGCCACAGGTAGGCGTAGACCACCCAGGCGACCAAGGTCATCACCCCGTAGAAGGTGCGCTTGGCCCGGTGCTGGCGATGGGGCAGGTAGATGACCTGGCGGTCGGCGTCGTCGAAGGTCTGGGCGTTCATCGGTATCCCCGGTCCGGACTGGTCCATACCGCGAGCTGGCCGCGGCGCTTGAGCAAGGTCTTGGGCACCGCAGTCAGCGTGGTGGCGAGGCTGAGCAGCCAGTAGGCGGCCGGGTACCAGATCATCCAGTAGTAGTAGCGGCCGATCTTCGCTTCGTAGCGGCGGTCGATCAGCAGGGCGACCGCGAACTGCAGCAGACAGATCAGCGCCAGCACCAGTCCATGCCAGCCCGGCACCAGGCCATCGACCCGCAGCGCCGGCGGCAGCGGAAATACCATCCCGGCGAGCCACAGCACGATGATCGCGAGCATCACCGTCGCCCACAGCAGGCTCAGCAGGTATTCGGCCATCACCCCCCACATCCGCCGGCGACGCCAGGTGAAGAGCTTGAGCCCGTGCCGCAGCAGCACCTCGACTCCGCCCTGGGCCCAGCGCAGGCGCTGCTTCCACAGTCCGCGCAGGGTTTCGGGCATCAGGATCCAGGCCAGCGCATTGGGCTCGTAGCGGATGTCCCAATGGTTCATCTGCAGCCGCCAGCTGATGTCGATGTCCTCGGTGACCATGTCGTCGGACCAGTAGCCGACCTGGTGCAGCGCGGTCTTGCGGAACGCCGACACCACCCCGGAAATCGTGAACAGCCGGCCGTAGCTGCGCTGGGCGCGCTTGATCATGCCGATGATCGAGGAGAACTCGCCGACCTGCAGCTTGCCCAGCAGCGTCGAGCGGTTGCGGATGCGCGGATTGCCGGTGACCGCGCCGACCCGCGGGCCGCTACACAGGTGCCAGGCCATCCAGTGGCAGGCGTGCGGGTCGAGCAGAGCGTCGCCGTCGATGCAGACCAGGTATTCCGAGCGCGCCGCCAGCGCGCCCATCCGCAGCGCGTTGGCCTTGCCGAGGTTGCGGTCGAGGTGGATCGCGCGGACCTGTGGATGCTGTTCCGCCAGGGCGTCGAGTTTTGGGCCGGTGTCGTCGTCGCTGCCATCGTTGACCGCGATGATCTCGAAATGCGGATAGCGCTGGGCGAGCAACGAGGCGATGGTTTCGCCGATGTTCGCCGATTCGTTGTGGCACGGCACCAGGATCGACACCATCGGCGACTCGGCCAGCGGCGGCGGCTGGTCGCGCGGCGGCGCGTTGCGTTCGCGCCGCAGGTAGTAGTACAGCCCGCCCACGACCCAGAAGAACGACATCGCCACCGGGTAGAAGAAGGCGAACGAGAACAGCAGTTCAAGGACCATGGCTCAGTCCTCCGGGTACGGGAAGCTGCGCGCGGAGATGGTCTCGCGGGCGACATTCAGGGTCGGGCGATCGCGCAGGAAGTCGTCCGGGTAGTAAGCGAGGTGACGCACGCCGGCAGCCTGCAGGCGACGCCCGGTCTGCGGCAGTACCGTGCCGGGTACGGACTTCGAATCGGCGTCGTCGGCCCGCCAGTCGACCGTCTGCAACTGGAACACGACCCGGTCGAGCGCACCGGGCTGCGCCTCGACTTTTGCGATCAGCGCGTCCATCCACGCCTGCGGATCGTCGCTGCCCTCCATCCACGGCATCGCCATGATCACGGTGTAGTCGTAGGCGGGGACGAACGCGGCGAGGCTTTGCGCGAACCACGCCTCGCTGGCCGGCTCCAGCACCGGGCGCGCGAACAGGTTGCGCGAGGTCTTCAGCTTCGGTCGCCAGCGTTCGGCGGCACGGTGCAGTTCGTGGGTGAAGTCGACCAGGTAGGCGGTTCGCGCGGCGGGATCGCCGGGGAACAGGTCCGGCAGCTCGCCCTCGCGCAGCAGGGCGTCGTCATGGAAATGCAGGCCGTTGATCGGACTGGCGATCGCGAGGTCTTCGTAGATGTCGGCGATCAGTGCGCGTGCGTCGGGATTGGTCGGGTCGAGCCGGAACACCTCGGCCGGATCGGCGCCCGGCAACGCCAGCGCGTCGGCGTTGGCGGGCCGGAACGCGAGCACCGGCAGCCACGCATACACCTGCACCTGCGCCCGCGTCGCGAGCTGCCAGGCGACCCGGTTGAACAGGTCCGCGCGCATCGGCAGGTGGCGGTTGGGGAAGTACAGCGCATCGGCGGCGCCGTCGCCGTCGGGGTCGGCGAAGGCCTGCAGGAACACGTGGCTCGGCCGGATCCGGTGGATGCGCTCGATCAGCACGTCGAGGTTGCGCTCGGTCTGTGCCGGGTCGGGATCGTAGACGTAGTCGAGGTCGACCTGGATCGCGCGCAAGCCTTCCTCGTCATCGGCGGGCCCGCGCAGTTCGCGCACCAATTCCGGCACGGTCGGGTTGCCCATCACCAGCAGGCGGGCGAGGCCGTGGAGGTCGCGACCGATGGTCTGCTCGGGGCCTTCGAGGTCGAACGAGATCGCCATGCCCAGCTCGTCGGCGATCGCGTTGGTCTGCTGGTTGTAGGCGGCGTACGGCCAGATCACCGCGCGCGGGCGCTGGCCGAGTTCGCGGGCGATCGAGGCGGCGCTGGCGGCGAGGTCGGCGCGCACCCGGGCCTGGTACTCGTCGCGGGTTTCATACTGGCCGGTGTCTGGGTCGTGCAACCGGGTCACCGCGGCCGGGATGGTGTTGCCCTGCGGGTTGGCCAGCGCGCCGTAGTGCAGGCCGTGGGTGTGCGAGGCGACTTCGACCAGGCCGCTGGCCTGCATCTCGCGCAGCTGCGCCCAGGTCAGGAAATCGTCGTGGTCGTGCGACGCCGGGCCTTCGTAGTTGACGTGTTCTGTTGGCGGCAGGCCGACCCAGCCGGTAACGGGTGCGACCACTGCCGGAAAGCCATACGCACGCAGCAACGGGAACGCGTGGGTATAGGCACTGCGCAGGCCATCGTCGATCGTGATCAGCACCGCGCGCTCGGGCAGCTCGCGTTCGCCGCGGGAGGCGGCGACGAGGGTATCGAGGTCGACCGCGGTGTAGCCGTTGCCGTGCAGCCAGTCGAGGTGCGCGGCGAAGTTCTGGGTGCTGACGGCGTAGGGGTCCGGGTCGCCGCGGCGGGCGACGTCGTCGCGGATGTCGTGGTAGCTCAGCACCAGCAACTTGGCGTCGGCCGGCGGGGCGCACAGCGCCGTTGCCAGCGCGAGCACGGCGGCGAAGACGGTGGTCAGGTGGACGCGCATGGTCAGTTCCCCCAGCGCAGTTGGATGTCGAACGACAGGTGGCGCTCGCGCACGCCGTCGTACACCGGACGCGACCAGCCCAGGCCGTAGTCGAGGCGACGCCCGCTGCCGAGCTCCCATTCGTGGCGGTACTGCAGGCTGGGGATCGCGGCGCTGCCGAAATCCTCCTGCCAGTACTGACCGACGCCGACGCCGAAGCGCTGGCTGAAGGCGAACTCGTAGCTGCGCCAGTGGGTGGTCTTGAGGTTTGCCGCGAGGTTCCAGCCGGCGTCGCGCGAAGGATTGAAGTACGGCGCGTCGTCGCGACTGCCGCGGCTGGCATATGCGCCGCCGCGCAGCTCGAAGGCCAGGCGCGGACGCACGACCAGCTGGCGGTAACCGTTGATCGCGGCGGACTCGCGGCGGTTGCCGTCGTCATAACGCCACTGCCGCAGCTCGGCGCCCAGGCCGCTGCGTTCGTCGGCGGTCCAGTCGACGCCGATCGCGACGGTATCGCCGAGGATCCCGGCTTCGCGGGCCTGCAACGAGGCGTCTGCGGCATTGCGCTCGGCCTGCAGGCGACCGTGCAGGCGGTCGCTGAAGCGCCAGTCGGCGGCGATGCCGAACGCGGTGGCATCGACTGCGCGGGGGGCGTCGCGACGATCGTCGCTGCGCGCGGCGTGCAGTTGCAGCGCAAGGCGGTCATGCCGGTATTGCAAGCCGACGCCATGGCGCAGGTCGCGCACGCGCGATTCGTCGGGCGTGCTGTCGTCGTCGAACTCGGCCCAGCGCTCCTCGCGGAACGCTCCGATCCGCCAACGGTCGGCCAGCAGCGGCGAATAGAGGGCGAGCGCGTAGCCCCCGTCGCGTGCACCGAGGGGCGAAACGCTTGTGGTGCTGCCGTCGGCATCGCTGCGGCCACGGCGTGCACTCGCCTCGAGCTGCCATCCGGTGCGGCTGCGCCATTCGCGGTCGAGCCGGCGCGCGTGGACGTTGTCCGGGTAGGCCGCCAGCAACGCGTCGTGGGCCGCGCGTGCGCGTCGCATTCGCCCCAGTTCAGCCAAGGCCCCGACCTGGCCGATCCGGGCCTCGAGGTTGCGCGGATCCTGGGTGTGGGCGATATCGAAGCGCTGCAACGCCTGCTCGTCGAGGCCGCGCTGCATCAGCACCAGGCCGAGCTTGGCCTGCAGGTCGGCGCTGTGCGGCGCGTACGCCACCATCGGTTCCAGCATCGCCTGCGCGCGCGCCAGGTCCATCGAGTAGGCATGCATCATCGCCAGGTTGGTCTCGGCGCTGTAGCGCTTCCAGTTCGGGAAGCCGGCCTTGGCGCCGGGCTGGCGCTCCCAGGCCGGTTCGTTGGCGACGATCCGTTGCAGATGGGCTTCGGCATCCGCGTGGCGGCCCGCTTCCAGATAGGCGTAGGCGAGCACGATCTGGGTATCAACGTCGTCAGGCAGCTCCGCCGTCGCGCCTTCGAGCGCGGCGATCGCCTCCCGCGGTCGGCGCACGGCCAGCAGCGAGTCACCGGCGGCGGCGAGTGCGTACGGCGGCACCTCCAGCCCGTCCGAGCGCAACTGGCGATATTGCGTCGCGACCTGCGCGTGCTGCTCCAGGCCATTGAGGACGACCAGTTGGTCGAACCGCTGCCGCGGCGAAGCGGCAACGTCGTCGATCGCCGCCGCCGCGCGCTGCATGTCATCCAGCCGGTGCGCCTCGTCGATCGGGACGACCCCGCCCCAGCGCGCCAACCGGGCGACCCGGTCGGCGGCAAGGCGCTGGCGCTGGGCCTCGTCGAACAGCTCCGGCCGCGCCTGCTGCAACGTCCAGGCCAGGTCGGCGCTGCCAAGGTCGGCGAGGGTCAGCGTGCGCAGGTGATAGACCTCGCCGTCGCCCGGCGCACTGGCCTGCAGCCGCTCGTAGACCGCCAGTGCTTCCAGCCAGCGGCGATCGTCGCGCAGGACGGCGGCCGCGGCGAGGGCCTCGTCGCGGTCCATGTGGGCGGGCGGGATGGTGTCGGGCCTGTCGCTGGCGGCCACCGCGGACGTTGCGCCCAGCAGGCAAAACGTCACGGCGACGCACAGCCGCAGGCGGCGCGCAATCGCGTATTCCATGATCGGGTGAATCCCCCTGTAAAGGCAGCCAAGCATCCAATGCGGCCGGCCTATCCCCAGATACGGCGAAAGCCCGATTCAGAGGCCAAGCGCCCGGATCGCCGGGGGAACGGAGGGCGGAAATGAAAAAAGCCGGCACATGGCCGGCTTTTGTCGTTCTGCATGATTGGTCGGGGAGACAGGATTCGAACCTGCGACTTCTACGTCCCGAACGCAATTTCAATCTTTCTGCCATCAGTGGCTTACCATTTGAATCAATGACATAGCGTTCCATTGAATCCCGTCGAACACCATGGCACAGTGAAATCTGCTGTTACCAGTGCTGTTACGGGGCGAGATGAAGACAAAACTGTTGTTGACCAGAGCCGTCATCGAGAAGGCGACCGCCGCGGACAAGCCCTATCGGCTATGGGACACCAAGGTTCCGGGCCTGTTCCTTCGAGTCCAGCCTAGTGGATCGAAGACCTGGAACGTCCAGTGGAACAGGGCAACCTCCAAGTCAATCGGGAAGCACCCGATCCAGACTCTCGAAGGCGCCCGGACGAAAGCGCTGGCGATTCTGAGTGACGCCGCGACGAACGGGACACCGGCCGTGGCGAAGTCGAAGGCGATGATCGTGACCTTCGAGGACTTCATGGAGCAGCGCTACAAGCCTTGGGTAGAGGTGGAACGCAGGTCCGGCAAACAGACCTGCGCGAACATCAAGGCGCAGTTTGGACGGTTCTACAAAAAGCCGATGACAGAGATCACTGCTTGGTCGGTCGAGAAATTCAAGTCCGAGAGGTTGAAGGCCGGCATCAAGCCGGCAACCGTCAACCGGGATCTCGACCGGCTGCGGGCGGCGCTGTCGAAGGCGGTTGAGTGGGGGGTGCTTGGCGCCAACCCGGTGGCTGGGGTGAAGCGCTCCAAGGGCGGCGACTCAACCCGAGTCCGGTTCCTGGACAAGGCGGAGGACAAGCGACTGCGAAAGGCGCTGACGGCGCGTGACGCGAAGGCGGCGAAAGACCGGGCCAGTGGCAACGAGTGGCGCGCCGCACGCCACAGGACGCTGCTGGCGCCGATTACCAACTATGCCGACCACCTGACTCCGCTCGTCCTCTTGGCACTGAATACCGGCCTCCGGCGCGGTGAGCTGTTTGGTCTGACCTGGGGAGACGTGAACCTCGCCGGCAAGCAGGTTACCGTCCGGGCGGAAACAGCGAAATCTGGAAAGACCCGTCACGTCCCGCTGAATGCAGAAGCTGCCGCAGTGTTGAAGACCTGGAAGAAGCAGGGCGCGAGTGACGGACTGGTGTTTCCTGGTGTTGGCGGCGGCAAGCTGACCAACATCAACAAGGCGTGGGCCGGCCTGATCGACGATGCCGCGCTCGTGGATTACCGGTTCCACGATTGTCGCCACGACTTCGCGAGCAAGCTGGCGATGGCCGGAGTTGACCTCTTCACAATCAAGGAGCTGCTCGGGCACTCAGATTTCGCTATGACCCAACGGTATGCACATCTGTCACCGGGTCATCGGGCTGCAGCGGTCGACAAGCTGGTGCGGAGATGAAATACCTCGATGCGGTGCCGGAAGCAGTGCGAAAGCTTCATGCAGAGTTTGAAGATGATGGGTGGCTCTTCGAGGATGCCGACGCTATCCGCCATGCAGCCGTGGCACTGATTACGGACCCCAGCATGGGCCCGTGCTGGGAAACGCTAACTAAAGGCTGTGACCCGGCCTACAAAGACGATGTCGGATATGACTGGGCAGAAAGCTTTTGGGTCCACGCTATCTACGCCTTTGATTCGGCACTTTCCCCAAGGACTCCTTGGCAGCAAATGACTCTTCGTGAACAGGATCAATGGCTGGCGGATTTCGAAGAAGCCATTGATCGCGTCAAGAGTTTGCTGGAACGGGCGCCACTACCGGAGGGCGAAACAGGGATTGCGACATTCACCTCGGACACCACCGAGTTCGACAGGAGGATGATGCAGGCTAGGGCGGATCATGATGACGGTGAAGGCGGGGCGCTGGTTTGGCTTTTTAACCACTTTCGTGCGGGAGAACTGGCAGACATGGCGGAGCCGCCGGCTTACCGCTTTTCGGGCACGCTGGACCGGTACGTGCGCGAGCAACTTCGAGCGGCTCAAGTTGAACGTCAGGTCATGAAAAAGCCACGGGATCTGAAGGCACCAAGAGCTCGCTTCTTGCAAGCAATGACCAGTTGGTGTTCGGACGTTTGCGGTAGTCCCATGCGAGAGGTGGTCGCGACTACGGCGGCACTGGTTTTCCAGGATGAGGCGATCACCCCGCGGCTTGTGAGGACACACACTTCGCGCCTGGAGCGGACGGATTCTTCCGAAAAGCAGAAGAATCCTGCCTCGTCGAAGCCACAGGACTCCTCGTAGTGTTGGCTCGAAGTCGCTACCGCATGCGACTGAACCCAACGAGGTGTATGTGGACGCTACACAAACCAAACCGCTGGCCTACACGGTCGAGCAAACCCTGGAGCTTGTTCCTCTTTCCAGGACGAGGCTTTACGCAGCGATTGGCAATGGGGAGCTGCGCACGTTCAAGGACGGACGCCGCCGTCTGATTTCTGCCCAGGCACTCCAAGAGTTTGTCGCCCTTCTGGAGAGAAGGGCAGGAACTTGAGCGCGTCGGCGGTGAGCAGCGCTCCGAGCAGCCCGGCTCTTTCGCTCGTGGCCAGCGCCGCAGGTGACGTAGATGGAGGGATGCCGGCACTGGTGCCTCCCGGAGACTACCGCCTGAAGTTTGAGACGTGGTCGACGGTGATGCTGTTTGGTCGACAGCCCAAGGTCGTGCTCAGGTTTCGCATCTGCGATTTCGGCCCCCACTTTGAGCTCGGCTTGGCGCGTTGGTACAACGTCACGAAGCTGAGGGGGAAAGTTGGGCGGCAGGGTCGGTTCAGTGTTGGATGGTCATCCGATCTGCTCCGCGACTTCGCCAAGCTGGTTTCCATGCCCCATCGTGTCGACCGGATCAACTTGGACGCACTGTCCGGGCTGCTGATAGTCGGGAGAGTCGAAACTGTCGTGAAAGATCGGTCCCAAGGTGTACTGCCGTCGGCGTGCCATTACAGCGTGGTGCGCGAAATAGTCGGGACCGCCTAGTGCTCGTCTTTGACCTTGACCTGGACCCATACCTGTACCTATACCCACACCTACCCAGGAACCCATGAAAGTCATATCTATCAAGGCTTTCAGCGGAAGTGCTTGGCACGGTCAGCGAGTTCCACGAATTCGGTGTTGCCCACGTAGATAGCCGAATAACCATCTGTCTATCCATCTACACCCCGGCAGCCGGCCAGCCAAACGACCGGTTGTCGGGGGGCAAGGAAAAAACTCGTCGCGACGTGTGCGACAGCATTGGCAGATGTTTGCGCAATGAGTGGCATCGCGGGCGGGTGGACGGAGGAGGGCGACATGGGGAGTTCACGCCAGCATCAAGCAGATCAGCGACTGCATGAAGCCGCGGAGCGGCGGGACGTTGCTGCAGCCCAGAGAGCCTTGGATGACGGCGCCGACCCCAACAGTGGACTTGCGCCTGATTCAGTGCTCATGAGTGCGCTGGACGGGGGCTACACCTTCCTGGACAGCCCCGAACGCACGGCGCTGATCGAGTTGCTGCTGTCCCGCGGCGCAGATCCCGACGGCCAGATGCCCAGGCTCGGCGCAGAGGTTCCGATCCACACCGCCGCCGGGTTCGGGATGATCGAAGCGGTCCAGGCGCTGCACCGAGGCGGTGCCGATCTCAATCGTCTAGATTCTGACGAACACACGACCGCGCTGGGCGCGGCGGTCGGCTATCACTCGTTCCGAGACATCTGGCTGGGAGATGATTTTTTCGGTGCGGTGCTGCCTCAACAGCTTGAGGAACTTCCGATCCGTTTTCGCCGTCCCGGCAGCGACGACATCAACGCGCGCGTCGTCCATTGGCTATGGGGGATACAGCAAGTGATCCCGTACCTGCGGACGCATGGCGGCCTGATGGCGTGGGAGCTTCGGCCCAGTACCTCCAGACTGGTGGATGCCGTCTGCTTCACACCCGATTCTCCTCGCCGGTACTACCGGCCCGGAAGATTTCAGGCCGGGCGAGGCGATCATCCGCTGGCACGCGAGGCCTTCGAGGCCGTGCCCTGCGCCATCCTTGATGAGTACCAAGCCTGGTGTAGCGAGTTCGTCGACCCGTGGGCATTCGGCTTCAACTCCGCCCGGGTCCTTGCCTTCGACTACGACGGCCACGCCACCCGAGGGTTGCACCTGTTGACGCAGTTCATGGAGCGGCTTGCCATGCCCGAGCTCCGCGCCTCCGTCAGCCTGCACGCCTCGTCCGCCATTGCGGCTGGCTGCCACTTGCGCGAACAATTCGAATGGTCGTGGCCCCGGCGAAGCTTCACGAGGCGCCTTTCCTGGCGGGACGTGCCGTATTTTTCGCCCCTTGATGTTCAGTGACTTACGCGGGCCATACCAAGTAAACGGTGCGTCTCTGTGCCGAGCACGTCAGGTCAGCAACCCCGGGATGACTCTGCGGTGGCCCACTGCGGGATACGTTTCCAGGCTTCAGCCATCCTCGGATGCAGGCGGTCGGTGGCAGGCTCGTATCCGCGAACAGTTGCCCAGAAGCGGTTCGAATGGTTCGCCTCCAGCGTGTGGCTGAGTTCGTGTACGAGAACGTACCGGACCAATTCCGGAGGCAGGAACAGCAGCTTGCTGTTGAGGCTGATGCAGTGCCGTCTGCTGCAGCTTCCCCAGCGTGTACGTTGACTCTTGATCGCCGCGTCCGCGTAGACCAGCCCGGTTTGCAACGACACTCTCTCCAGCCACGGAATCAGCATTTCCTTGGCGCGGCGTGCCAGCCATCGCCGCAGGGCCGCCTGGCAGCGGCGGGGTTCTTTCACATCGCCACAAACGATGATCCGACCCACCTCCGCTGTCCGGGCACCGACCGTGCGGGCTTTGGTCTGCTGGTATTCGACCCGCCACGACTCCGCGAGTGCAGGCAGGTCGAACGCCTCGGGCCGCGAAGCCGGCGAGCGGGTCAGCAGGTGGCGCACATCCTCGAAGCCGGCCAGTTTCTCGGCGATCCAGTCGGCTCTGGCCGAAACCAGGTCCATGGTCTGCTTGTCCGGCAGGCCAGCGGGCGCAACGACCACGAGCCCATGGCGAGCGTTGAGCTTGAGGCGGACCGATTTGCTGCGCGCGGAGGGGTGGATTGTGAACTCGACCCGGGACCCGTCCGGGAGCGCTATGTTTCTTGTCTGCGGCGTTCTTCCTGCCGCGGTCATGTTCCCGCATCCTTTGCGGCCGGCGTGTAGTGCTTGCGCTTAAGCAGTTGCACCAAGCCCGTGATGAACACCATGGGATCGTCCGCGAGGAGCCCCGAGGTGGGGAATCGGCTTGCGACCAGTAGCAGCAATGCCGTGCCCAGCTCCGGGTCCACGGCGCTGGAGTTCCACCAGCCGGCAAAGCACAGGCGGTCAGCTTCCACCAATACACCGGATGCTGCCGCCGCGACGTCGGTATCCGGAAGTGCCGGGTTGCGCGTCTTGATCCGCAGCGCGAGTTGCTGGGCGATGGGCCGCTGCGACTCTTCTACCGCAGCGCGCACGGCTTCGGTCATTTCTTCCAGCGAGGCAATCAGCGCGGCTCCGCCCAAGGCGCCAGCACGTTTTTCGTCGATCAAACGCTGCAACTTTTCGGACAGGGGGCGGAAGCTCTCGTCCTGGTCAATCCGGATGCGCAACTCGGCCGTCAGCATGGCCTCGATGTCCAATGCTTTGGCGTCGGGCGTCTTGTCGTCCAGCTTGGTCAGGAAGTGCTCGTCCAGGACATAGGTCGGGAACTCGCGCTCCAGCTCCTGCACGTCGATGTGCTCGCGGATCAACTCCTGGGTGCGGGCGGCATCCTCGGCGGCGGCTTCAAGGGCCGCCTCGGGATAGAACTTCTTGCGATACAACATGTAGAGCTTGGTCAGCCAGGCATACGGGCGAACGAAGTCGCGAAGCTGTTCATCCGGCTGCAGTGCTTCGTAGAGCACCCGCAGGTTGCGATATCCCGTATCAAACTGTTTTTCCAGCCCGTCGATATCGCGCAGTAGCCTCATCGCCGCCACGAAAGCGCCATGGGAGCCATCGCGGGCTACCGCGTTCAGCGGAAACAGCCCCCAGACCTCCTCGAAGGTCCGGCGGAAGTGTTCGCGGATCTTCTCGAACGGGAATGCCACGTCACCCAGTTCGTCGGGCTTGTAGTTCAGGGCCTCGTTGAGGTTGTCGAAGATGCCGTAGTAGTCCAGCACCAGCCCATGGCCCTTGAGCTCGTTGTAAGGCCGGTTGACCCGGGCAATGGTCTGCAGCAGCTCGTGATCGCGCAGCTTCTTGTCGAGATACAGCGCCTGCAGGATGGGCGCATCGAAGCCGGTCAACAACATGTTGCAGACGACCAGCACCTCCACCTTGCGATACGGTTTGTCTTGGTCCTCAGGCTTCCCGGAATCGGCTGCGACCAGAAACTCGTTCAGCAGCTTCTTGCGCTTCGCTTCGCCGAGGTACAACGCCCGGATGGCCTCGGGATCCTCGTTCGGTGCCTCCGAAATCACCGGCATCACCACGTCGTCGCCAAGACGCGCGCGCAGGGCCTCGGTGTACAGCCGCACCGCTTTCTTGTCCTTGCACACCACCATGGCCTTGAAGCCATTGGGCCGCACGTGCTCGCCAAAATGCGAAGTCACGTCGTCGGCCACTTGCCGGATGCGGGTGGGGTGGAAGAGCAGGGCATCGAGCTTGGCGCCCTCGGTGCTCAGCTTGTTCTGTTCGGCGACGGCCAAGTGGCCGAACTCTCGCTTGAAAGCAATATCAAGCTTGTCGCCTTCGAGCTGCCAATCAGTGACACGTGGCTGCCAGTGGATCGGCTTGACGACGCCGTCGCGCAGCGCGTCCGTCACCGTGTAGGGTCGGCCCATGTAGCGCTCGATCTTGCCGTCGTCCCTGACGAAACCCCACGCCTTGGGCGTGTTGTGGTCGTCGTTCTCGATCGGGGTGCCGGTGAATCCGAACAGTGACGCACCTTCCACCGCGGCGCGCATATAGGTGCCGAGCTCGCGTTCCTGAGTGCGGTGGGCCTCGTCGGCCATGACGATGACGTTGCTGCGGCCATCGGTGATCCGGGCCGGCATCCCTTCGAACAGATGCACGGTGGTCAGGATCACGCCGCGGTAGTCGCCGCGAAGCTTGGCTTCCAGATCGCGTCGACTGTCGGCGACGTGCACGTTCTCGGTGCCGGTGGAGCGCAGCTCGCGGTCCATCTGGCTGCCGAGCTGCTCGCGGTCGACCAACAGGATCACCGTCGGCGATTGCAGCCCCGGCTCTTCCCATAGGCTGCGCGCGGCGTAGATCATCGTGAGGGTCTTGCCCGAGCCCTGGGTATGCCA
The DNA here is from genome assembly GCF_036663935.1 of Novilysobacter erysipheiresistens. Taxonomy (NCBI): domain Bacteria; kingdom Pseudomonadati; phylum Pseudomonadota; class Gammaproteobacteria; order Lysobacterales; family Lysobacteraceae; genus Novilysobacter; species Novilysobacter erysipheiresistens. The sequence continues at coordinate 207,599 of NZ_JAXGFP010000002.1, read as the reverse complement.
GATCAGGCCCCGTCGCTTCTCTGCCGGCAAGGTCAGGTCGGTGGCACGCTCCATGATGTCGCGCACCGCGTCGAACTGCTGGTAGCGCACCACCACCTTGTCGGTCTTGCCGTCCTTGGTGACAAAGACGATGAAGTGGCGAATGAAGTCGAGCAGGTTGGCGCGGTCGAACAATCCGTACAGCGAGACCTTCATCTCGTCGAACTCGTCCACCTCGTGTGGCCACGGATCGCGCCACTGCAGCCAGAACTGCAGGCGCCGGCCCGGCACGCCGTACATCATGCGGGTTTCGTTGACGCCCACGCCATAAGCGTTTGTGTAGAAGAGCTGGTCGATTTGCTCGGCGTACATGCCCAGTTGCTGCGCGCCCTCACGCCAGTCCGGCTTCTTGCGGCTGGCGGTCTTGGCCTCGATGACCAGCACTGGAATGCCGTTGATCAGCAGCACGATATCCGGCCGGCGCGGCGAGTGACCTTCGACCGGGAATTGATTGGTCACGCACCAGTCGTTGGCATCCAGGTCGTCGTAGTCGATCAGACGCACGTCCTTGTAGGTCTCGGCAGGATCGAACTGGTGATTGATGCCGTGCTTGAGCCAGGCAAGCCATTGCTGGTTGTCTCGGCAAGCGCGCAGCCGGGTGACGATAGCATCGACCCGCGCGTCGTCGGTCAGCACGCTGGGGTTGAGTTGCTTGAGCTTGTCTCGCAGCAGCGGCAGCAACAGCACCTCGCGCTCGTCCGGGCGCAGCCGGGCGATCTGCACGTGCGGGCGCCAGGTCCAGCCCATCGCCGGCGACTTCAGGTGCTCGATGATCTCCCGCTCGACCGTGGTCTCCTCGTTGAACAGGGTGCGGACGGTGTAGTCGGCGGGAGCATCGAGCACGTGGTCAGGCATGGGCGGTGTCCTGCGGGAGACGGAGCTTGCCGGTGAGGAGGTTTTGCACCAACGATCGCTTAACGGTTTCCAGCGCTTCAATCTTCTCAGACAAAGCCGAAATTGCGCTGTCGGAGGCCTTCAATATCTTCACAATCTGCATCTGTTCGTCGTGATCCGGCAACGCGATGGGAAGACCTTTCAGCAAGAAGCCGCTGAGATTGTCCTGATTCGATCCAGCGGCCCAAGACCGAACTCGCTGATAGTTGAGCTCGAACCAGTAGTAAACGAACTCGTTCTCGATGCCGGCGTGACCATTAAAAGCCGCAACCGCTTGGTTGGTTGAAGCGGGGATGCCGAGTAACGCGACCTTCCCACGGGTCACTCCAGCGCCGTACATGGCGATCAAGAGGGTTCCGGCAGGCAGCACTCCACAGGTTGTTTGGCTGACACCCTCTTCGCTCAAGTGCTCTTCTGTTTCAGTGACTACGCAGTAGTTCACTTCACCGGATTTGACCCATGGGATGCTTCCCTCATAGAAGGATTTGGTCGCCCGGTCTGGAGTGCCGCCGGCTGTCCATTCGCCACACTTGCCCAGCTTGGCGACTGTCCAACCCTTTGGGTGCTTGAGCTTCTTGGATTGGACGATTTTCGCATGCTTCCCCGGCAGCCCTGTCTGAAGAAGTTCCGACAGCAGCGCAGATTTGAGTTTACGTGCTGCCTGCCATTCCACATTCGCCCTGACGATGGCGTCGTCGGCCAGCTTGAGCGCGGCGGCGATCCGCTGCTGCTCGTTCGTGTCCGGCATGCGTAAACGAACCTTGCGGATCTCTCGCCGTGAGGCTTCAAGGAATGTAGTTCCAGCTCCCAGGCGAAGCAATGTTGGGCGGAGCACATCGAGCAAGTGGAACAGATATTCGGTCGAGTAGCCCTCCTTCGGACACAAGGCGGCGAAGCCCTGATTGATTGCCATTGGCACCCGGTTGATCTTTGCCACGCCGATCGTGGCCCGACTGGTCATGAGTACGGAGTTGGATGGCACCAAGGTCGACTGCTTCAAACCGGCCTCCGAAATGGATCGTTCTGTGGTGCGGATCTCGTTGCCTTGGGTGCCCGTGATATCGGTCGGCGTGGCCCAAGGGATCTCGGGCGGGTTCCAGAATTCGGCAATGCCGGTATCGGGTGTGCCACCGCCCATCACGAATGCGGCATCCGCGAGCGATTGCACATGCCAATGGCAGTCTGTGCCGAACTGGCGCAAGGGGAGGTCATAGATCGCTTCCTGACGTCGTCCCGTCATGCGACGCCCTCCAGGCCAAGTGACGAAAGAAGGCGGCTCAGCTCTGCCTTGCTCTTGCCTGCAGCCGCTTCAGCATCCCGCAAATTGCTGACTGCCTTATCTAGCGGTAGCACGGTTTCCGGCTCGAACGTATCCACATACCGCGGCAGATTGAGGTTGAACTCGTTCTCCTCGATCTCGGCGCGCTCCACCACAGTGAAATAGCGTTGCGCTTCGTCGGGATCGGCGCAGATGCGGCGCAGGTCGGCGGCCGCCTCGCGCAGGTGGGCCAGTTCGCGCTCGGCCGCCAGGCGCAGCTCCTGCTCGCGCTGATCGCGCTCGTCCTGCAGCTTGCCCAGCTCCTTCCGCGCCTTGCCCAGTTGCTTGCTGCGGTCCTTGATCGCGCTGACCAGGGCTTTGCGCTGCGCGGTGTACTGCTTCTTGGCTTCCGCCAGGCGGGCCTTGAGAGCGGCCTTGTCACCGCGCCCGGCGGCGGCGAAGGCGGTCTCGATGTCCTGCATGGCGGTCTTGAGCGGTGCCAGCGGCTGGAAGTACGGATGCTCCTCCGACACGGCCGCGTCGACCGCCTGCATCGTAAGGTCCAGCGCGTCGATCGCTCTGGCTTCGATGCGCAGGGCATCCAGCGGTGCCAGCACCGGCCCGTAAGCGTCCTCGATATCGGCCAATCGGGCGTCGCAGTCGGCTTGCACTTCCCCGATCAGGGTCGCCTCGTGCTCGTCGATCAGAGGGCCGGCCGCCTCCAGGTCGCCGAACGCACGCCACGGCACCAGGATGCGCATCAGGTCGGACGGGCGCAGCAGGTTCTGCGGATTGCCCTTCTGATAGTGACGCGAGCCCCAGATCATCAGGATCCTGTCCTTGCGCGCGGCCGGCTTGGCCTTGTTGAGCAACAGCAGGCAGCCCGGCACGCCATTGCCGTAGAACAGCTTGGACGGCAGCACCACTATCGCCTCGATCAGGTCGGCTTCGATAAAGCCGCGGCGGATCAGGTACTCGGCATCGGCCTTCTGGTTCTGGCCGTCCTCTTCCAGGGTCTGCTCGGGCTGGCCGCGGAACAGCACGCCCTGTGACATCACCACCATGCCGAGCCCGCCGTGGCCGGTGTCCGGGTCGGGGTCCTTCAGCGAGCGCACGATCTGCTGCAGCCAGGCCCAGTCGCCGTTGCTGACCGGCGGCATGCCGTAGGCGAGGCGTCCGAACCTGTCGCCGGCGGCGACCGTGTCATGGCCCCAGTCCTCCAGCGAGAAGGGCGGGTTCATGATTATCCGGTCGAACTGCTTGATACGGTTTTCGCCGGTGAGGTGGCGCGGATTGCGCAGGCTGTCGCCCTGCCGGTGCTCCCATGCCGGGATGCCGTGCAGGATCATGTTGATCCGCGAGATGTTGTAGGTGGCGACGTTGGACTCCTGCCCGTGCAGGGAGAGCTGGCGCACGTCGCCGCCGTGCTTCTTGACGTAGCGGATGCACTGCAGCAGCAAACCTCCGGAGCCGCTGGCCCAGTCGCAGACCGACATGCCTTCCCGGGGCTGCAGGATCTCGGCCATCAGGAAGCCGACCTCGGCCGGGGTGTAGAACTCGCCGCTGGACTTGCCCGCCTTGCTGGCGAAGTTGCGGATCAGGTACTCGTAGGCGTTGCCGAACAGGTCATCCGACACGTGCGCGCGGTCGAAGGTCTGGCTGCCGATGTGGTTGATCAGCTTGACCAGCTTGTCGCGCGGCAGCTCGTCCTGCTTGTTGAAATCGATCTTGTTGGTGAGGATGCCGTCGAAGTTGTTCTGCCGGTGGGCGTTGGCGCGCTCGATGGCCAGCATGGCGTCGTTGAGGGCCTGCCCCAGTTGGCCCCTGGCGGTCCGGGCGACGACGCGCCAAGCGGCTGTTTCGGGCACCACAAAGTGATGGAGGTCCGGCGCCTGGGCCAGCGTCCGGGCTTGTTCCTCCGCGATCCCTGCGGCCTTGAACCGGGCAACCTGGGTGCGGACTTCTTCGTCGAAGCAGTCGCTGATGCGCTTGTAGAACAGCAGGGCAAACACGTAGCCGCGGAACTCGGAGTGGTCGGCGCTGCCGCGGAGGATGTTGGCGGCCGCGTCCAGATAGCCTTCCAGCTCGCCCTGGGTCATGCGCCGGGTGGGGCGGATGGCGATGGGCGATTCAAGCTGGGTGAGGAGGTCTTCGAGCTTCACGATCAGTGTTCCTTGATATCGGTGACATAGGCGCGGATTTCAGTCACCGCGTCTTCGAGGTCGGGTGCCTGCAGCCGGTTCCGTTTCAGGAACGCCTGCCATTGGGTCTTCTTTTGCGCATCGTCGGCAAAGGCGTCGCTCAGCCCGAACGGTGTGGCTTCGAGCACTGGCGTGCCGCGGCGTTCGAAGGTGGCACGCAGGGCATTGGCAAGGTGCGCCGGGTTCATGGCGTTCTCGCGGACCAGCGCCAGCAGATCGAAGTAGTCCTTCATGCGGCTGTTGGCGATGCCTAACTGGGCGATGGCTTCCAGCTTCTCGGCAAATACGGTCTCGCGCGGGTAAACACGCAAGTCAGGCGCCGGCATGTCGTCGAGCAACGTCGGGTAGGGCGTCTGTAGCACCGCGGGCGTGACCGCATCTCCGAACCCCACGTCCCATTGCACAGTGCAGCGAGCATTTCCGAGAAGGGCAAGCAGGGTGACCCTCAAACCGTCGTATCGAGCTTCCTCGCGAATGGCCTCGACGGTAATGGAATCCGTGTCGTAGCGCAGCCCGTCATCGGCATCGATCGCACAGAGCTGGCGGATCGTCCCGGCCAGTCGGCCGGCGTCGGGCGGCCCGAAGCCGAGGAAGTCGGCATCGCGGGTCGGGCGGTGCGGCTGGTCGAACCAGAGCGCAAACAGCATCGCGCCCTTGAGCACGAATTCATCGCGATAGGCCGATTGCGACAGCCGATACAGCAGTCGCTCTACCGCGAACCGATCCAGTACGAACTGGAACTCCTCGCCGCGCGCCCGGGCACGGTCCAGCAGCCGCTGGCGGATCGATGCGATCCGGTTTGCTCGCGGCGCCACGCTCATGACAGTGCTTCCAGGTACGGGCGCATCACCTTGGCCACGCGGCAGACCTGTGCGAAATGCCAGAGGTCGTCCATCGAAGCCTGCTTGCTGCGGCGTACTTCACGCAGCGCTTCCATGGCGACGTCCACGCCGATCTTGTTGCGGAACTTGAAACAGTCGGCCACGGTGCGGGCAACGCCAGTAACCCTGATCGGGACGTCGTCGACCTCGCGGGTTTCGACACCGGCTACCAGTGAGGTGCCGGAGAAGCGCACCACCCGAAGCGGCGGCCAGTCCAGATGCGGCGCACGGTCTTTGTGGCCGATACCGAGCCAGATCTCGAACGGCGCTTGCGTGGTCAGGCCGTGGAAGCGCAGCGCGGTCAGCAGGCAGAAGATTGCTTGCGGGGCTCGTCTGGCTACGATGACCAGCGCCTCGTCTGAAGCGGGTTCGCGTCCGGGCAGCGCGTACAGGCCGCGCGTGATCCGGATCAGGTCGCCGCTGGCCACTAGCCGGCTCAGTTGCGAGCGTGCCACGCCAGTAGCCTCCAGCTCGCGAGAGCGGGCCGTACCACGTTGGCCGATCAGGTCACGAGCCAGGTCCAGGGCAGTATCCATGCAGGGAGTTTGTTCCAAAGTGTCGGCAATTATCAACTATTGCCGACGTTTTGGGACTGATGTCAGATTGCGGGAAATAGCTCAGGGAAGCTGATGGGCTCTTGGGCCATCGACTTGCGCGCCCCCGGGGCAACTCGGTGGGTTCGCGACTCGACCCGGTTCGCGGCTTCGTAGATTGAGAAGATGCTGATCCTGTCGAGATCAACCCGGTTGACGTGGCTGGCCAGGTACTCGGCCGAGCGGGTTCTAATGCCGTTGCGCTGGCAGACGATGTGGCTGACCGCCTCGGCTTCCAGTTCCTGCTCTGCCTCACCAAGCAGGTGCCGGCGCCCGGGCCACGCCGCGTTTGGCCCCTCGCCCAGGTGTCCACAGTAGATGTGCCCCAACTCGTGGGCCAAGGTTGCAAAGGTGCTGGGTGCATCCAGGTTGCCATTGAGCAGGATCCGCCATGCCGGCCGCGGCTTCTTGCCCTGCACGCGTCCAGCTTGGGAAATGGCGGCATGGGCCAGGCCAGCGCTCAGCGGGCCGAGGCGGTCGCTGTAGTCGACCACGATGTCGTACCCACCTGCAGCCTTGATCAGGTGCTCAAGGCATGTGGGCGGTGGCTGCCCCTCGGCAAACAGCAGGTTGGCCTGGGCGCCATCGATCTCATCGCCTTCGGTGTCTGAGTATTCGTAGAGGTAGGCAACGGGGCCGAATGGCCAGAGGATAAGCAGCGGAGGGGCTCCGGGCTTGATGGTCCGACCGATGCCTGCCCACTTGATGCGGGAGCCTACGGCGACCGCTCCAGGTCGTTGTATCGCCACGAGCATCGAGTTGAACACCGACAGGTTCGAGAAGCGGATGCCGACATCAAGGAACTGCCGGAAAGCCTTGTCAGCCCCCGTCGATCGTTGCGCTTCACGGAAGAGGGCATCGATAGCGGTCTGGCATTCGACGAAGTGTTCAAGCCTGATCGTCAGCTTGGGATCTGCGTTGCTTTCTTGGTTCATGGTGCCTCCGTGCCTGAGCTTGGACCTCGCAGGTCTCAAATATGGAGACGGCGAACGTCTGTTGGCTGGAAGCCCCTCGGGACGAGCGCAACTTGCCCATGCGTGCGCCGCGCGCGCGCGCGCGCGGAGAATGCCTAACGCTTGCCTACTTCCCAGTGCAGGCTGGCGAAAGAGCCATCCCGCCAAGTTGGCGGGTGTCGACCGGGGCCGACCGCGCATGCCCAAACCTCAACGATTGCCTCCCGGCGCCAGCCGAGCCGTCCACCTCGTAAGGCACTGCTGTCCGCTTCCGATGGCTGCAGGAGAAGCGGGTAACGCGAGTGCCGCCACCCCTATTGGGTCGTTGAAGCCGCCCGTCGCGCTTGCTCCAGTGCCTCGACCGCAGCTCGTGCCGTGGTGGCGGCGTGCGTGAACATCGCGCTGACGTCCTCCGGCTCAGACATGACCCCCTCGTCGCCGGTGTCGTGGTCAACAAAGACCCCGGCGTATCGCCAGTGCGCGTACTGGTAGAAGACGGCTAGGCGCAACTGGTTAATGGCATCCACTGCTTCTTGTATCGCGATCCCAGCCTCTGCCAGTTCGTGGATGTCGAGGAGCCTTTCCGACAATCCTTCGGGGACGTTGAGATACTCAGCGACGTCATCGTCATCGTAGCGACTGGGCACTTCGCGCCAGCGGGCTTTGGCGGTTGCGAGGCGACCTTCCATGGTTCGCAATTGGGGTAGCAGCACAAACGCATAGGTGGCTGCCCGGAAACGTCGAAAGGTCTCGGCGCGGGCCCTGTCTTTGGACGCTATGCGGCTGGGCACAAAAATGGCGACGCCGATCGCAATGATCGAACCGACCGCTTGAACCCAAGCCGCCCAGACTTCGGGCGGCAACCCTGTCCAATCCAAGTAGAAGCAGTACTGGTACATGGAGCCCCCCCTCCGATGTGCCGAAGGCGGCAGCATGAAGCGCGGCCGCTCCACTGGCAACCTTACGAAGGGGGGCGGCAGGCGCGGTTCGATGCCGCCCGCGAGGTGGGCTGCATAAACCCGGGTGCTGATCCCCGGGCATCCCTTGTGAGATCCATCTGAAGAAGGTCGAAGCGAAGTTTGGCTAAACGGCAACTCCGGAGCTCACCCTAATACCTGCACGGCGACGATGTACCCTGCCGGAGCAATCTCAGCGACTGCTATCGACCCGAAGCCGTCATTCGGCGAACTCTGGTCAGCCGGCGGCTTTTGGAAGGGCTTCCACGAGAAGCCAAAAGGGCGGAGAAATTTCGGCGTTGATACGTCTGTGGGATGAACGTCTACCGCCGTCAATACGATTAGGGCGCGAATTAGGCATGGGTCGAGAGGCCGAGATTGTTACCTGACAATCGACCCCATTGGCCGTCGTCTCACCGTCTGAGACAGCCATAGTTTGTGATGCAGACCATACTCTCACCAACCTAGCCTGCCGCCGGCGCCGGCTACAAGGAGGTTGCTCCCCATGCGCATCATCCATACGTCCGACCTGCATCTCGGACAGAACTTCTTCGGACGCACGCGCCAGCACGAGCACGATCAGTTCCTTGGCTGGCTTGTCGACCAGGTTAGGTTGCAAGAGGTCGACGCGGTGGTCATCGCTGGCGACCTGTACGACACCGCCATGCCGCCGAGCTACGCGCGCGAGCAGTGCAATCGCTTCATCGACGCGATGATTGACACGGGCGCCCGGCTAATCTTACTTGGGGGCAACCACGACTCGCCGGCCACGCTCGGCGAAGGCCGCCGGCTGCTCGCCAGGCTATCCACCCTTGTGATTCCGGAGGTGACATGCGAGCCCGCCGAGCAGGTGTTCGTGGTGAACCGGCGCGACAGTCAGCCTGGCATGATCCTGTGTGGCGTGCCCTTCATTCGAGCCCGAGATGTCGCGCGCAGCGTTCCGGGGCAGAGCGATGAGGAAAAGCGGCTTGCGGTGATGAACGGCATCGCCCAGTACTACGCGGACATTTATGCCGCCGCGCTGATCAAGCGGGAAGAGTTGGGACTGAATGTCCCAATTGTGGCCACGGGGCACCTGACCACGGTAGGCGCCAACAGCAGCGAGTCGGTGCGCGAGATCTACGTGGGCTCCCTTAATGCCTTCGCCACGGACTTATTCCCGCCGGCGGACTACATCGCCCTTGGCCACATCCACCGCCCGCAAGTTGTGGGCAGCAACGAACACATCCGCTATTGCGGCTCCCCCATCACGCTGAGCTTCGACGAGCTTGGCCAGGACAAGCAAGTGCTGCTGGTCGAGTTCGAGGATGGCCAGCGGAAGCGCATCGAAACCATCCCGGTGCCTACGTTCCAGCCGCTGTTGCGCGTCCACGCTGCGATCGACGACCTGCCGGAAGAGCTAGCCAAGGCGGCGGCACCATTCGCCGCGGACCTGCCGGCGTGGGTCGAGATTACGGTCGAGGCGGGCGACTATCTGCCGGACCTTCCGGCGCGGCTCAATGAAATGGTGGCCGGCCTTCCGCTAGAGATCCTGCGGCTGCGCAAAGCCCGTGCTCAGTCGGCGCCCACGGCGATCGAGCCGCAGCCGCAAACGCTCGATGACCTGTCCTTGGCTGACGTCTTCGAGCAAGTGCTGACGGCGCGCTCGAACATCCCGGAGGATCGTCTGCCTAGGGTCCGTGAGCTGTTCGCCGCGGTGGCGGCCGAGATCCTGGCGGGCGAAGCGGCATGAAGATCCTCTCCATTCGCCTCAAGAACCTGAACTCGCTGCGCGGCGAGAACTACATCAACTTCCGCGATCCCGTCTTCAGCGGGGGACTGTTCGCGATCACGGGTTCGACCGGCGCCGGCAAGTCGACAATCCTCGATGCCATTACCTTGGCGCTGTTCCATCGCACGCCACGGTTGGGCTTGATTTCAGCAGCGAACAACGAACTGATGTCTCGGCATACTGCTGAATGCATGGCCGAGATCGAGTTTGAATGCCGCGGCGAAACCTATCGGGCTCGCTGGAGTCAGCGGCGCGCGCGCAACAAGGTCGATGGAACTTTGCAGCAACCGCAGGTGGAGCTCGCCAAGGCCGACGGCACGATCTTGACCACCAGCGTCAACGAGAAGAAAGACAAAACCGAGGACCTCACGGGTCTGAACTACGAGCAGTTCACCCGTTCGGTCCTGCTGGCCCAAGGTGATTTCGCCAACTTCCTGAAAGCTCCCGAGAAGGAGCGGGCTTCTTTGCTGGAGCAGTTGACCGGCACAGAGGTGTACGCGGCGATCTCCGCTCGCGTCTTCGAGCGCACTGGCGAGACCAAGGCCACGCTCGAGCAGATTCGTGCGCGGACCGATGGGGTGGAGGTACTCGCCGATGAGGCGCGTGCTCAAAAGGATGAGGAACTGCGCACCGCCGAGATTGCCGGCACTGAGCTGGCGCCGAGGCTGCAGTCCGAGCAGGACGCCTTGAAGTGGCTGAGCGATGTCGACGATGCCGTCATCGAGGAACAGCAGGCAGCGGAGGAAGTCCGGCAGAGGGAGGTGACTTTCGAGAATGCGACCAATCTATTGGAACCGCTGGTGCCCGCTGAGTTGGCCGAGCCCCTGCGTCCGCTGTACGTAGCGGTTCAGCGCGACAAGGCAGCCGAGCAGGCAGCGGAGCACTCGATCAGCGTATTGACTGGTGAACTCGCCGACGCAGATGGGATTGTTTGTTTCGCCACGTGGCAGGCACACCGTGGCGCGATCGCATATCTCGAGCAGTGCAAGTTGAATGCCGACTCGAATGATCAGGCACTGGGGCAGATCGCCAACCGAAGGGCAGCCATCCCCGGGGGCGATAAGCTCGGCGAGAATCTAATGCGTTGGCGCGGGCTGGCTGATCAGCTTGACGAGATCTGCCGGCACGAGCAGGCGGCCGTCCAGTCGCTGGAGGACGCTGCCAACAGTCGCAAGGTGGCCGAGCAGGAGCACGAGACGGAAGCCGGGCGCTCGAGGACAACGCAGGCAGCCGCTGGGGCGGCCGAGGCGAAAGCGTTGAAGGCCGGAGAGGCGTTGGCGTCTGAACTGAACGGCGAGACGCTCGAGGGTCTGCAGAAGCAGCATGGTGCGATGGAGCGACGGCTGGTCGAGTTGAGCGCGCTGAAGCCCACTGGGACCAGCACTGTCCGCAGTGTCACGGAGCTCGAACAGGAAGAAGCCACGCTCACCACCCTGCAGGCCGAGCGAGACGGCACGTCGGCTGCGCTGGAGGCGGCGCACACGAGAGCCGCGCAGGCAGTTGAGCGCCTGGAGGATAAGCAGCGCATAGCCAGCCAAGAGAAGTTGATCCAGAGCTTGGCCGAACATCGCGACGGTCTGCAGGAAGGTGAGCCGTGCCCTCTGTGCGGATCGGCGAAGCATCCGATGGTCGAGTCCTATCGAGGGCTCGACCTGTCCGTCACCCAGAAGGCTGTGCGACTGGTCAAGGATGAGGCAGACCAGGCGCAGGCCGAGCTCACGAGGTTGAAGACTGATGCCGCCGGGATCAAGAGCCGCCTGAACATGACTGAGAGCGCCGTCGCCAAGAAGAAGACTGCCGTTACGGACCTTCGAGAGCGGTGGAGGGCAGACTGTGACAGGTTGGGCATCGAGGTGGCGGACGTGCCCGCGCTGGAAGCGTTGATCGGTCAGGTCGCGGCACGGGCTTCGGACTTGGGTGGTCGGCTGCAAGAGCTGGGCGCGTTGAAGGTAGGCGCCGACGATGCACGTACGGCCCACGCGCTATTGCGGAACGCGGCGGACGAACTAGACCGCGCGGTGGGGGACCTCGCCGCGAAGCTCGCCGTTGCAGAGCAGCGCGTCGCTGAGCGTAACGAGATGCTCAAAGCGCGCACTGCCGAGGTCGGCAGGTGCGAGCAAGCTCTTCTCGCAGCCCTGCCCGGCGGTATGAAGCCCGAAGACTGGGACGCGTGGTTGGCCGCGCGCCAGGCCGAGTGGGAGGACTTCCAGCAGATCCAGCGAGAACAGACCTCGCTCGACGGCCGGAAGATCCGCCTGACGAGTGAGCGGGAACAGGCCGAACGCAAGGTTCAGCAGTGGGGCAATCAGTGGACAAACGGCGGGTGGGCCGAGCCGGAGGGCGCTGGCGAACCGACCGGAAGCATGGATGAGCTAGAGCACGCGGTGTCGTCGGCGCGCGAGCATCGGAACACGCTTGCCGGCCAACTAGCAGGCGCGGCGAAAAGCCTGCAGGGGGCACGCGAACATCGCACTGTCAGCGAGCGCGCCCTTGAGGAGAGGTTGGGCACCAGCAACTTCTCGTCTAGGGAAGACTTCGTGGCAGCCCTACTCGATCCCGCAAAGCTGACCGAGCTGCGCGAGGTCAGCGCCAGCCTCAAAAGTGAGATCTTGACGGCGAATACCAGGCTCGGGGAACGGACCCGCCGACTGGAAAGTCTACGCGCGGCGCCGAAGACCGAACGGCCGCGCGTTGAGCTCATGGCCGAGCTCGAGAGGCTTACCACACAGGCACGCGAGAACTCCGAACTCGTGGGCCAGTTGCGCAGCGAGTTGAAGACCGACGATGACAACCGCCAGAAATTTTCCGCTCTACACGGCGAGATCGTCGCCGCGGCGGCGGCCTATTCCGACTGGCAACACCTTAACGGCCTTATTGGCTCGGCCGACGGCGACAAGTTCCGCCGATTCGCCCAAGGGCTGACGCTCGACCACCTCGTGCATCTGGCCAACAGCCATCTGCAGCGACTCGATGGGGGTCGTTACTCGATCCAGCGATCGTCCACAAACCTTGATCTCAAGGTAGTCGATAGCTGGCAGGCCGACGCAGTGCGAGAGGCCAGCACTTTGTCGGGCGGCGAGAGCTTCCTCGTCAGCCTAGCGCTGGCGCTTGGCCTGTCCGATCTCGTCAGCCAGCGCACGACCATTGACTCGTTCTTCCTCGACGAGGGGTTTGGCACGCTCGACCCCGACTCATTGCAGGTCGCCTTGGATGCACTCGACAACCTCAACGCCCGCGGCAAGCTGATCGGCGTGATCAGCCACGTCGATGCCGTTAAGGAGCGGATGCCCGTGCAAATCACAATCTCGAAGCGCAATGGGCTGGGCAACAGTAAGGTCGAACTGCCGGTCGCACAGGAGCCTAGCCGACCGCCACTGCAAGCGGTTTAAACTCTTGGCTGCACAAGCCCCGTGGGGACCGCGACGGGCGCCAGTTGTCGCCGAATAGCCAACGACGCGCCGCCTTTTTGGCGGGTGCGCGACTAGCTACTACCGCCAACTTGGCGGGTAACGGTCGCCCTTGGTTCTGAAGCGACCCTCAGCGACCCAGAAGAGGTGCGCGTATCCGCGCTCGGAAGAGCGGAGCACGGGTTGCTGTTACCAGGCTGTTAGGACGAAAAAGGCCGCCCAGCAAGGGCGGCCTAAGTCGTTGTATCTATTGGTCGGGGAGACAGGATTCGAACCTGCGACTTCTACGTCCCGAACGTAGCGCTCTACCAGGCTGAGCTACACCCCGACAGCAGAGCCGCGCATTGTAGAGACTGCCGTGGGGGCGGGCAAGGGGGTGGTCGCGTTTTTCGGCGAAAACGTTGGCGCCTCGTTAAACTGTGGCGATCTTTGCGCGCCGCCGCCATCCCCTGGAGCCCCGTTCTTGAACAAGTCGCCGATCAAGCCGCGTACCCCGCCCGGGGTCATGGAATTGCTGCCCCCCGACCAGATCGCCTTCCAGCGGATGCTGGACACGATCCGCCGCAATTTCGAGCGGTTCGGCTTCCTGCCGGTGGAGACCCCGGTGATGGAGCTGTCGGAGGTGCTGCTGACCAAGTCCGGCGGCGAGACCGAGCGCCAGGTGTACTTCGTGCAGTCGACCGGGGCGCTGGAGAAGGCCGGCGATGGGCTGCCCGAGATGGCCCTGCGCTTCGACCTCACCGTGCCGCTGGCGCGCTATGTCGCCGAGCACGAGCACGACCTCGCGTTCCCGTTCCGGCGCTACCAGATGCAGCGGGTCTACCGCGGCGAACGCGCCCAGCGCGGCCGCTTCCGCGAGTTCTACCAGTGCGACATCGACGTGGTCGGCAAGGACGCGCTGAGCGTGCGCTTCGACGCCGAGATCCCGGCGGTGGTGCACGCGGTGTTCTCGGAGCTGGCGATCGGCAAGTTCACCATCCAGCTCAACAACCGCAAGCTGCTGCGCGGCTTCTTCGAGGCCCAGGGCGTGGCCGACGGCGAATTGCAGGCGCGGGTGCTGCGCGAGGTCGACAAGCTCGACAAGCGCGGCGCCGACCACGTACGCGACACACTGACCGGCGAGGGCTTCGGCCTCGATGCGACGGCGGTGGCGGCGATCATGGCGTTCGTCGAGGTGCGCTCGACCTCGCACGCGGATGCGCTGGCGCAGCTTGAAGGGTTGGGGGAGGGCAACGAGTCCCTGCGCGACGGCGTGGCCGAGCTGCGCGAGGTGCTCGAACTGGTCCGCGCGCTCGGCGTGCCCGAGGCCGACTACGCGCTCAACTTCTCGATCGCGCGCGGCCTGGACTACTACACCGGCACCGTCTACGAGACCACGCTGGATGAGTATCCGCAGATCGGTTCGATCTGCTCCGGTGGACGCTACGACGACCTCGCCAGCCACTACAGCAAGTCGAAGCTGCCGGGTGTCGGCATCTCGATCGGCCTGACCCGCCTGTTCTGGCAATTGCGCGAGGCCGGGCTGGTCGACACCGGCGCGAGCACAGTGCAGGTGCTGGTGACCCAGATGGACGCCGCGCACCTGCCGCATTGCCTGGCGATCGCCAGCGAGCTGCGCCAGGCCGGCCTGAATACCGAGGTGGTGATGGAGTCGTCGAAGCTGGCCAAGCAGTTCAAGTACGCCGACCGCGCCGGCATCCGCTTCGTCGTGGTGCTGGGTGAGGACGAGATCGGCAAGGGAACGGTCACGGTCAAGGACCTGCGCCGCGCCGACCAGTTCGAAGTCGCGCGGGCCGAGTTGGCCAGGGCGTTGCGGGTCGAACTGGCCCAGCCGCAGGTGGAGGTGCAGCGATGAAGCCGGTCCGTCTCGATGGCCGTTCCCTGACCCGCGCGCAACTGGTCGCGGTGGCCCATGGCGCGCAGGTCGAACTGGCCGCGGAGCAGTTGCCCGCGGTTGCGCGTGCCGCCGAGTTCCTCGCCGAGCAGGTTCGCCGCGAGGAGCCGATCTATGGCGTGTCCACGGGCTTCGGCAGCAATGCCGACCGCCTGCTCGGCGCGCATCGCCTGCGTGAGCAGTTGCCGGGCGAAGCGCGCTCCGACGAGACCCTGCACGAGGAGTTGCAGCGCAACCTGATCGTCACCCATGCCGTCTGCGTGGGCGAGCCGTTCGCGTCCGACGTGGTCCGGGCGATGCTGTGCATCCGCATCAACACCCTGATGCGCGGCCACTCCGGGATCCGTGTCGGCACCCTGCAGGCGCTGGTGGCGATGCTCAACGCCGGGATCGTGCCGGTGGTGCCGCAGCTCGGGTCGGTCGGCGCATCTGGCGACCTCGCGCCGCTCTCACACTTGGCGATCGTGCTGCTCGGCGGCGGTGAGGCGTTCTACCAGGGCGAGCGGGTCAGTGGTGCCGACGCGCTGCAACGCGCGGGCCTGCAGCCGGTCGTGCTGTCGTACAAGGAAGGCCTCGCCCTCAACAACGGCACCGCGCAGATGCTGGCCTGTGGCGTGCTGGCGTTGTCGAAACTCGAGGATCTGCTCGATACCGCCGACCTCGCCGCGGCGATGACCATTGACGCGTTCGCCGGCCGGCTCGGCGCGTTCGCCGAGGAAGTGCATGCGCTGCGGCCGCACCCGGGGCAGGTCGAGGTGGCCGAGCACCTGCGTCGCCTGCTCGATGGCTCGACCCTGGCCGACATCCCATACCACCTGGTGCCGAGCTTCAAGCCGTGGTCGCCGCAAAGCTGGGATACGGCAGAATCGCAGGCGCTGCGCTTCGACATCGGCTGGAACTGGGTGTCGTTCAACCAGCGCCACGGTCGCGAGAAGTTCTACACCCGCTTCCGTCCGTTCCGTGGCGGCAAGAAGCACCAGCCGCAGGACAGCTACTCGCTGCGTTGCATCCCGCAGGTCCACGGCGCGGTACGCGACGCGGTCGCGCAGGCCGCACGGGTGCTGGAGGTCGAACTCAACGCGTTGACCGACAACCCAATCGTGTTCCCCGACGCCGACAAGGAGCACGTCGAGCAGCAGGTGATCTCCGCCGGCCACTTCCACGGCATGCCGCTGGCGCTGGTGATGAGCTACGTCAAGGCGGCGATCCCGGTGCTGGCGTCGATCTCCGAGCGGCGCCTCAACAAGCTGGTGGATCCGGCTACCAACGACGGCCTGCCGGGGTTCCTGATCGGCAACGAGGATTCGACCGAGTCGGGCTTCATGATCGTGCAGTACACCGCCGCGGCGATCGTCAACGACCTCGCCAGCCGCGCGCACCCGGCGTCGGTGTACTCGATCCCGACCAGCGCCAACGCCGAGGACCACGTGTCGATGGGCGCCAACGAAGCGCGCCACGTGCTGGCGATGGCCGACGACCTCGGCAAGGTGCTGGGCCTTGAGCTGTACACCGCCGCGCAGGCACTCGACCTGCGACGCGACATGATCAACGCGGCGCGCGACCTGGCCGATCGTGGCGATGCGGCGGCGCTGGCCGAGAAAGTCCAGGGTGGCCCGCGACCGGACAGCGCCGAGCATGCCGGCTTCCTCGCCGAAGTCGAGGCGCTGCGGGTCGAGTTGGCCGAAGCCGACGAGTTCCGGCCGGGTCGCGCGGTCGCTGCCGCGCACGCCGCGATCCGGGCACGGATCCCGTTCCTGCAGCGCGACCGCGCGCTGGACGGCGAGGTCGCCGCGGCGGTGCGACTGGTGGTCGACGGCGAGGTGCTGGCGGCCGCACGACTGGCCTGAGGCCCGCTTCGGGTTTCGACTTACGGCACGGCCACGGTGTCGCGGTCGACATCGGCCGCACGCACGCAGTCGCGGCCATCGGCCTTGGCCCGGTATAGGGCATCGTCGGCGTGTTGCAGCGCGGCCTCGACGCTGCCGGCCGGGTCGTTGTCGAGCTGGTACACGCCGATGCTGGCGGTGATCACGACCTCGTGGCCACCGCTTCGGCACGGTTCGTCGCACAGGTGCTGGCGCAGGTTCTCGGCGACCGTGGTGGCGGCGTGCCGATCCATCCCCGGCAGGCCGACCACGAACTCCTCGCCGCCGAACCGCGCCAGCAGCGCCCCGTAGGCGCGCAACGACTGGCCGATCGAATGGGCCGCCCAGCGCAGGCACTCGTCGCCGACAAGATGGCCGTGGCGGTCGTTGATCTGCTTGAAGTGGTCCAGGTCGATCATCAGCAACGACAGCGGCTGGCCCTGGCTGCGCGACTGCGCCATCAGGTGTTCGAAGCGTTCGAGGAAATGCACCCGCGTATGCAGGCCGGTCAGGCCGTCGCGCTGGCTCGATTCGCGCAGCCGAGCATGGGCATCGCCGAGCTGCCCGAGCGCGTTGCGCAACTCGGAGGTGCGCTGCTCGACCTTGAGTTCCAGCTGCTGCTTGGCCTCGCGTACGATGCGCTCGTTTTCGTTGCGCAGCGCGGCATAACGGTAGCCCAGCGCGATCGACAGCAGCAGCATCTCCAGCGCCGAGCCGAGCTGCACCCCGTAGGCAGTGGCGAAATTCTTCGGCAGCAGCCCGAACGCCACCGCGGTAAACATGGCGGTGCCGAACAGGAACATGCCCCAGGCCAGCAGGAACAGCCGTGCCGGCTTGTAGCCGCGGAGCATCACCACCACCGCCTCGATCGCGATCCAGGCGATGCTGATGAACACCGCGGCCGCGGCCAGCGGGGTCGAGATCCGGTACGGCAGTTGGGTCGAGGCGATGCCGAGCACGACGAAGAACGCGATCATCCCCAGCCCGACGCGATCGCCGAAGCGCCAGCGCCGCCGCAGTTCGAGGAAATACCGGGCGAATTGCTGCATGCCAATCTGGGCCAGGCAGATCGACAGCGGCACGGACTTGTCGGCCAGCCAGGTCGAGTTGGGCCACAGGTACTCGAAGCCCAGTCCGTTGAGGGTGAACAGCACCAGCCCGAACGCCGAGATATGGAACAGGTACCAGAAGTAGCTGGCATCGCGCAGCTTCAGCCACAGCACCAGGTTGTAGACGAACAGCGCCAGCAGGATCCCGTAATAGATGCCGATGCCGAACTGCGCATCGCGCGCGACTTCGGCGAAGGCGGCCGGGGTGTAGACCGCCAGCGGCACCTGCATCGAGCTTTCGCTCTGCACCCGCAGCAGCAGGTCGACCGGCTCGTTCGGCGGCAGGTGCAGCCAGAAGTTGGGCATCCGGTAGCGGATGCTGCGCGCGTCGAACGGCAACGTGTCGCCACCGGAATGCCGGCGGACGTTGCCGTCGGGGTAGACGGTATGGACGTCGAGGTGATCGCTCAGCGGATAGTTCTGGACCAGCAGCCAGCGTGGCTCAAGCGGGTTGCGGTTGAGCAGTCGGGCGTGGAACCAGTAGGCCCCCGGCTGGAACCCGAACGCGGTGCTGCCATCCGGCAGGGCGCTGAAGTCACCCCGCTGGAGGTGCTGGCGGATCTCGGAGATGTCCTTGTTGCCGGAGATGTCATGGTAGTAGGCGACGTGGGGCGTGAGCTCCGCCTGCGAGGTGTCGATCGCCAGTTCCAGCGTGCCTGTCGGCGTGGCCGCGGCCGCGGGAGCCGGTTGGGCCCGTACCCAGCCGGAGGCAAGCGCCAACATCAGCACCAGACCGAGGCAAACCCCCACCTGCTTGCAACCCATCGCGTACTCCCGTACGTCCCCGCTGAATCCTTCAGCCGCCGTCCGCCGGAGTGTACTGCAGCCAAGGCGCGGCGCCGCGACCGCCCGCGCTGCTACGCTTCCGGTCCCTTCGCCGCTGCCGCGCCCATGCCGAGATCGCTCCTGCTGTTCGCCGTCCTGCTGCTGGACGTTCCGGGCGGGCCGGCCCACGCGTCTGCGCCCTGCAACAGCGGCACGGTATTCGAGGACCTCGACGCCGACGGTGTGCGCGACCAGGGTGAACCTGGCATCGCCGGCGCCAGGCTGTCCGACGGCGTGCAACTGGTCGTGACCGACGCCGACGGGCGATACGCGCTGCCGGTGGTCGACGGCCGCAGCAGCTTCCTGATCAAGCCCGCCGGTTACGAGGCCGCGCGCCGCGACAATGGGCTTCCCGACTACTGGCGCAACGTCCGCACCGTGCCCGGGCCGGCGCTGAAATACGGCGGCATTCCGGTGGAGCCGGTGGCCTGCAGGGACTTCGCGCTGGGCCGGATCGACGTCAATGTCCTCCGGAATCCGGGCGAGTTGCGGGTCGCCTTGTTCGCCGATCCCCAGGTCAAGTCGGTGGCCGACGTCGGCTATTACGCCCGCGACATCATCGACTCGCTGCGGGAGCGCTACATCTCCGAAGGCGCACCGGCCGAGTTCGGCATCACCCTGGGTGACGTGGTCGACGACGACCTGTCGCTTTACCCGGCATTGAACGCGGTGACCGCCACTGCCGTGACGCCCTGGCTGCATGCACCGGGCAACCACGACCTGGATCTCGATGCGGGCGGCGATGCCGAATCCCTGTTGACCTTCCGCAACACCTACGGCCCCGACACGTTTGCCTGGGAGGAGCAGGAAGCCAACGTCATCGTGCTCGACGACGTGGTCTATCGGCCGGGCCGGAAACCGGCCTATATCGGCGGCCTGCGCGAGGACCAGTTCGCTTTCCTGGAAGCCTACCTGCCGACGGCGCCGAAGGACCGGTTGCTGGTGGTCGCGGTGCATATCCCGTTGTTCGAGGCGAGCGGCCGCGACAGCTTCCGCGATGCCGACCGCGAGCGCCTGTTCGCGCTGCTGGACGATTTCCCGCACGTGCTGCTGCTCAGCGGTCATAGCCACACCCAGCGGCATGTTTTCCACGGAGCCGACAATGGTTGGCATGGCGCGCAGCCGCTGCACGAATACAACGTCGGCGCCGCCAGCGGGGCGTTCTGGTCGGGAGTGGAGGGCGAGGACGGCATTCCCGACGCGACCATGGCCGACGGCACCCCGAACGGCTACGCGCTGCTGACCGTGCGTGGCGGCGGCGACTACGACCTCGCCTGGCATCCGGCGGGGTTGGCCGACGACGACGCGATCCGGCCCGTCGCGGCGCGGCCTGCCAACGACCCCGCGATGACCCGGGCGATGGCGCTGCATGCCCCCAGGGTGCTGCGCCACGGCGCCTATCCGGCGGCCGCGGTCTACGCCAACGTGTTCATGGGCATGGTCGACACCCGGGTCGAGTACCGAATCGACGACGGGCCGTGGCAGGCCATGGAGCGCAGCCTGCGCCCGGACCCGCGACTGCTTGCCGAGAACGCCCGCGACGATGCGGCCACGGCCCTGCGCGGTTACGACCGAGCCCCGGAGGCGCAGCCATCGACCCATCTGTGGCGCGGTGCATTGCCGACCGACCTGGCCATCGGCGAGCACCGGGTCGAGGTGCGCGCGTTCGACCGCTGGCAGGGCGAGCAGCGCGCCTCGACCCGCTATCGGTTGGCCGAGGCGAACGAATAGCGGCAGGAAATCCGCGATCGCGGTGGGGCCCGCAGGCGTTGTGCCGCGTCGCTTGGACTCAGCCGCCGACGGCGATGTCGGCGAACGACTCGATCCGGCGATGGCCATTGGCGGCATCACCGGTGCGCGCTTGCGGATAGTCGTCGCGGCGGTCGACCAGCACGGTGTCGAGCCCAGCTTCGCGAGCGGCATCGAGCTCCTCGACCACGTCCGAAAGGAACAGGATCTCTCCTCCCGGCAGGCCGATCGACTCGGCGATCCGGCGATAGCTTCCGGCCTCGCGCTTGCCGCCGACCTCGGTATCGAACCAGCCGGAGAACAACCCGGTGAGATCGCCGGCGTCGCTGTGGCCGAAGAACAGCCGCTGCGCCGGCACGCTGCCGGAGGAGTAAACGTACAGCGGCAGCCCGGCGTCGTGCCAGCTCTGCAGTGCGGGGGCGGCATCCGGGTAGATGTGCGCGGTGAAGTCGGCACTGTCGTAGCCGGCTGCCCAGATCATGCCCTGCAACGCTTTCAGCGCGGTGTGCTTGCGGTCCTGGTCGATCCAGCCCTGCAGCACCTCGACGACCATCTCGTCGCGGCACATGGCGCCGTTCTCGGCCGCGACCGCATCCAGCCATTTGCGTACGGCCGGATCGTTGCCGCGCGCGCGGACGAAACCGGGCAGCGCACGCCGCGCATACGGGAACAGCACGTCCTTGACGAACGAGATGCTGCTGGTGGTGCCTTCGATATCGGTGAGGATCGCGCGGGTCATCGGCGGCACGCTGTTCATGCCCCGGGCTCGTAGCGCGGGAATAGCCGGGCGATGTCGGTGCCGGTGAAGTGGCCGACCCAGCCGTCAGGCTCGGTGAAGAACCGGATCGCGACGAAGCTCGGCTCCGGCCCCATGTCGAACCAGTGGGTGGTGCCGTCGGGCACCGACACCAGGTCGCCGGCCTCGCACAGGATCTCGTAGACCTTGTCGCCGACGTGCAGGGTGAACAGGCCCGAGCCGGCGACGAAGAAGCGGACCTCGTCTTCCTTGTGGAAGTGTTCGTCGAGGAACTTGGCGCGCATCTGCTCGCGGTTGGGGTTGTCCGGGGCGATGCTGACCACATCCACGCTTTTGAAGCCGCGCTCGGCGACCAGGCGGTCGATGTCGGCGCGATAGGCGTCCATGATCGACTCCGGGCTGTCGCCCGGGGTGACCGCGGCGCTGGCCTGCCATTGCTCGAAGCCGACGCCGATCGGCGCCAACTCGCGTGCCATCGCGGCGTGGTTGCCGGTGGACAGCAATGCCGTGCCGGGCTCGTTGTCGGCGAAAATCCGCAGGCGGCTCATCGGTGCAGCTTCCTCAGTTCCAGTTCGCAGCCGAGCAGAAACTCGAACGCCTCCAGGTGGCGTCGCGCCTCGGCCATGTCGCGGCCCCAGGCATACAGGCCGTGGCCGTCGATCAGGTAGCCCCACATGCATTGGCGGTCGAGCAGGGCGTCGACCTGGGCGGCGAGGGTGTGCATGTCCTGGCTGTTGGGCAGTACCGGCAGTTCGATCGCGGTTTCGTGGGTGTTGTTGCCGGTGAAGGCCTTGAGCAGCTCGTAACCTTCCAGGTGGACGTGGCCAGTGCCGGCGAACAGCCGCGAGGCGACGGTCTGGTTGCGTGAATGGGTGTGCAGCACGCAGCCGATCTCGGCGAAGCGCGAGTACAGCTGGGTGTGCAGCAGCGTCTCGGCCGAAGGCCGCTGGTCGGTGGCGACCGGCTGGCCGTCGAGGTCGACCACCATGATGTCGGCTTCGGTCAGACGACCCTTGTCGCCGCCCGATACGGTGATGGCGACATGGCGGTCGTCGAGCCGGGTCGAGAAGTTGCTGCTGGTCGCCGGGGTCCAGCCAGCGGCGGCCAGCTCGCGCACGTTGACGATGATCTCGCCTGCGCGGTGCTTCAGCTGTTGCGGGTCGTAGGGCAGGGCTGTGCTCATGGGGCGAGTTTAGCAATGCCGCGCGGTGCGGATGTGGGCATTTTCTGCGCCGCAAAAGGAAAAACGGCGCGGTTTGCCCGCGCCGTTTTCCAGATCGACCGCCGGGTGGAACTCAGGCCGGCTGCAGGCGCTTGCGGCCGAACAACCGGAACAGCACCCAGGCCGCCGCCATCGCCAATACCAGGCCAAGCAGCATTTCCCCGGACGTCGACCACAACAGCAGGCCGCAGGCGACCAGGGCACCGAGGCCGAGCAGGCGATCGCTGGTGCTCGGACGACGTTCGCGGGTGCCGATCACCAGGCTCAGGCCGGCAGCGGCGTAGGCGAGGACCACCAGGTTGACCACGACGCCGATGATGGTGCCGAACTGCCCGGACACATTGGGCGACAGGGTCAGGATCGCGATCACGCTCATCGCCGCGGCGATGATCAGCAGGCCCCACGCGGCCGCGCCGCGCGAACTCGTGCGGCCGAAGATGGCCGGCAGAAAGCCGCGGCGGGAAGCCTGCGCACCGGTCTCGCCGGTCACCAGCATCCAGCCACCGAGGGTGCCGGTGGCCTTGAGCGCGGCCGCCGCGGCGATCGCGATCGCGGCCCACGGTCCGAATATCTCGGCCGCGACCAGCATGAATGGCGCACTCGACGCGGCCAGCTCTTCCGCCGGCACGATGCCCATCACCAGTACCGAGGACACGACATAGACAAGGCCGGCGATCAGGATTCCGCCTACCGTCGCGATCGGCACGTCGCGGTCCGGATCGCGCACCAGGCCGGCAATCATCGCGCCGGTTTCCAGGCCGACGAAGGCCCAGAAGATCGCCCCCAGCGAGCCGAATACCACCGAGGCATCGGAGTCGGCCGTGACATTCCAGGCCGCATCGTAGATGCCGCGGTCGAAATGCCCCCAGCCGAACAACAACACCACCGCCACCGGCACCAGTCCGAATACCACGCAGAACGACTGGAATTTCGCCACCGGGCGCGGGCCCAGCAGGTTGAGCGCGAACATCAGCCAGATCAGCGCGATCTGGCCGCCGACCTGGACCATCGGAACGTCGCCGTCCAGCGGCAGCAGCATGACCAGGTAGCCGAACGCCGCCACCGCGATCGCGTTGTTGCCGATCCACGACGACACCCAGTACAGCGACGAGGCCAGGAAACTGACATCACGCCCCAGCGACGGCCGCACGTAGTCGTCGGCCGATTGCAGTTCGGGGTAGTGGCGGGCCAGGCGCGCGAACGCGCCGCCCAGCATCAGTGCCAGCGCGGTGCCGATCACCCAGCTGAACACGGTGACCGCGCCGGACGTGGCGAGGGTGGCCGGCAGCAGGAAGAACCCCGAGCCGATCATGTTGTTGGCCACCACGAAGGTGGCCAGCACCGGACCGATCTTGCGCGTGCTCATCGCCGGTTACGCGTTGCGCAGCTTGCTGTGGCGGTAGCCATAGAGCGCATAGATCAGCGCGCCGATGATGATCCAGCCGATCAGCAGGTGCCAGTGCTCGGCGAACGGCAGCGAGAACAGGTACAGGCACGACACCACGCCGAGCGGGCAGATCACCATCGCCATCGGCACCCGGAACGGACGGTGCAGGTCGGGCTTGGTGAAGCGCAGCACCATCACGCCGGCGCAGACGGTCGCGAAGGCCAGGAGGGTGCCCATCGACACGATGTCGCCGAGCAGGCCCAGCGGCATCAACCCGGCCAGCGCGGCGGCAACGATGCCGACGATGACGGTGCCGATGTACGGGGTGTGGTACTTGCGGTGGACCTTGCCGAACAGCTTCGGCATCAGGCCGTCGCGCGCCATGCTGTAGAAGATGCGCGGTTGCGCCATCAGCATGACCAGGATGACAGATGACAGGCCGGCGATCGCGGCCAGTTCGACCAGGGTCTGCAGCCAGCCCAGCGCCGGATAGTTGTTGAGCGCGGTCGACACCGGCTCGGGCGTGCCGAGCAGTCGGAAGTCCATCATGCCGGTGAGCACGCCGCACATGACGATGTACAGCACGGTGCAGACCGCCAGCGAACCGAGGATACCGATCGGCATGTCTTTCTGCGGGTTCTTGGCCTCGCCGGCGGCGGTGGAGACCGCGTCGAAGCCGATGTAGGCGAAGAAGACCACCGATGCCGCGCGCAGCACGCCGGCCACGCCGTAGGTGTTGCCGCCCTCGCTCGGCGGGATGAACGGCTGCCAGTTCGCCGGGTCGATGTACTGGATGCCGAAGGCGATGAACAGCACGATCACCGAGACCTTGATCGCGACGATGATCGAGTTGACGAACGCCGACTGGGTGATGCCGACATAACCCACCGCGCTGACCGCGGCGATGATCAGCACCGCCGGCAGGTTGACGATGCCTCCGGTGTGCAGGAACTCGCCGTTCTCATAGGCGAACGGCGCGCTGGCCAATGCCGTCGGCAAGGCCAGGTCGAAGTTGCTCAGGAACGCGTTGAGGTAGCCCGACCAGCCGACCGCGACGGTCGAGGACGCGAACAGGTATTCGAGCACCAGGCACCAGCCGATGAACCAGGCCACGCCTTCGCCGAGGGTCGCATAGGAGTAGGAGTAGGCACTGCCCGAGACTGGCAGCATCGCCGCGAACTCGGCGTAGCACAGGCCGGCGAAGGCGCAGGCGATGCCGGCGAGGATGAAGCTGATCATCACCGCCGGGCCGGCGTACTCGGCCGCGGCCTGTCCGGTCAGCACGAAGATGCCGGCGCCGATCACCGCACCGATGCCGAGCATGATCAGCTGGGTGCCGGTGAGGGTGCGCTTGAGCGTGGGCTCACCGTCCAGGCTGCCCTCGAACGGCTCGCCCGCATCGACGTGGCCGGCCGGTGCGATCGGCTTGGTGGCTAACAGGTTCTTGAACATCCGGATCCCCAGTTGAGTTGTCGGCGACGAATGGTCGGCCGCGGTGCGTGGTACGCGAAGCAACGCCCGACAATACCCCAGCGACGAAACGACCGGCAAGCGGTGATAACGCCGTCACAATCGGGCGATCCCGGTCCGGTGGGATCGCGCTTCCGTATCGCGCTGGAACATACTTCCACGTATGCAATCGACCACGACCTTCGATGGCCGCTACCTGGCCGACCAGTTGCTCGAGTACCGACACCGTTGGCCATCGGAGGCCGAAGTCGTCGCGCGTTTCGAGGAACTGCTGGGCCTGCGCGCCGCTGACGCCTCGCGCGATGTGCTCGCCGACGATCCCTACCGCCGCGAGCGCCTCGCCGGACACCTGACCGCGTCGAGCTGGCTGGTCGACCGCAGCGGCGAGCGGGTGCTGTTGACCCATCACCGCAAGCTCGACCGCTGGCTGCAGTTGGGCGGCCATGCCGATGGCGACCGCGACCTGTCGCGGGTGGCGCTGCGCGAAGCCGAGGAGGAGTCGGGGCTGGTTGGACTGGTACTGGAGGGCGATCTGTTCGATCTCGACCGCCACTGGATCCCGGCGCGCGCCGAGGTGCCGGGCCACTGGCATTACGACGCGCGCTACGTGGTGCGCGCCGGCACACGCGAGGATTTCGTCGTCAGCGCCGAATCGCTCGACCTGGCCTGGCGCGACATAGACGCGATCGCGGACCATCCCGACGCCGACCCGTCGCTGCGACGGATGGCGCGCAAGTGGTTGCGGCACGCGTAGCGGTTCAGACCAGGCTGCGCGTCCGCAGGGTTCCGGGAATGGCCGCGAGCTGCTCCTTCAACTGCACCGCCTGCGCATCGGTCGCGGCCACGTCGATCACCACGTAGCCGACGTTCGGGTGGGTGCGCAGGAACTGGCCGTCGATGTTGACCCCGGCCTGCGAGAAGATCTCGTTGACCCGCGACAGCATGCCCGGCACGTTGCGATGGATGTGCAGCAGGCGCAGGCTGCCTTCGTGGCCGGGCAGGGTGACCTCGGGGAAGTTGACCGCCGACAGGGTCGAGCCGTTGTCGCTGTAGCGCACCAGCTTGGCGGCGACCTCCAGGCCGATGTTGTCCTGCGCCTCCAGCGTGCTGCCGCCGATGTGCGGGGTCAGGATCACGTTGTCGAGGCCGACCAGCGGCGACTCGAACAGGTCGCCATTGGCCTTCGGTTCGACCGGGAACACATCCACCGCCGCACCGCCCAACTGGCCGGATTGCAACGCTCCGGCAAGCGCATCGATGTCGACCACCTTGCCGCGCGAGGCGTTGATCAGGTGCGCGCCCGGGCGCATCGACGCGATCTGCGAGGCGCCGATCATGTCGCGGGTGGCCGGGGTTTCCGGCACGTGCAGGGTCACCACGTCGCTTTGCGCCAGCAGGTCGTCGAGGCCGGCCGCGGCATGGGCATTGCCGAGCGACAGCTTGGCCTCGATGTCGTGGAAGACCACCCGCATCCCCAGCGCCTCGGCGATCAGGCCGACCTGGGTGCCGATGTGGCCGTAGCCGACGATTCCGATCGTCTTGCCGCGGACCTCGTGGCTGCCGGCGGCCGACTTCGACCAGCCGCCGCGGTGGCATTGCGCGCTCTTCTGCGGGATTCCGCGCATCAGCATGATCGCCTCGGCGACCACCAGCTCGGCGACGCTGCGGGTGTTGGAATAAGGCGCGTTGAACACCGGGATGCCGAGCAGTTCGGCGGCGTCGAGGTCGACCTGGCTGGTGCCGATGCAGAAGCAGCCGATCGCGATCAGCCGGCGCGCCTCCGCCAGCATCTCGGCGGTCAGTTGGGTGCGCGAGCGGATGCCGATGATGTGCGCCTCGGCGATCCGGCGCTTGAGTTCGTCCTCCGGCAGCGACTTGTCGTGGACCTCGATCTGCGAATAGCCGGCTTCGCGGAAGGTATCGACGGCGTTCTGGCTGACGCCTTCCAGCAGCAGCACGCGGATGTCGCTCTTGGGGTAGGACGTTTTCTTGGCCACGGCAGGCGGTCGCTGGAGGGTGGAAAGTGGAGACGACGAATATCGCAGAAACGCGCACGGTTTGCTGCGCCGCACCACTGGACGTGCGGCCCGCACCACTGGCACGCTCGCGCTTCCCCTCGCGACAATCCACCGATGACCGACCCGCGCTTCGACGCCCTGCTTGCCGCCGCTCCGGGACTCCGGCTCACCACCGAGCGATCCGACCTGGAGCATTACGGCTGCGACTGGACCCGACGCTGGACCCCGGCGCCGCTGGCGATCGCCTTGCCTGCCAGCATCGGCGAGGTGCAGGCGCTGGTGCGCTGGGCCAACGAACACGACATCGCGATCGTGCCGTCCGGCGGCCGCACCGGCCTGTCCGGCGGCGCGGTCGCGGCCAATGGCGAGCTGGTGGTCAGCCTGGAGCGGATGAACCGCGTGCTCGCCTTCGACCCGGTCGACCGCAGCCTCACCGTGCAGGCCGGCATCGCGCTGCAGGCCGTGCACGACGCCGCGCGCGAACACGGGCTGCAATATCCGGTCGATTTCGGTGCGCGCGGCTCCTGCACCATCGGCGGCAACATCGCCACCAACGCCGGCGGCATCCGGGTGATCCGCTACGGCAATACGCGCGAGTGGATCGCCGGGTTGACCGTCGTCACCGGCGCCGGCGACCTGCTCGAACTCAACCGCGGCCTGCTGAAGAACTCCAGCGGTTACGACCTGCGGCATCTGCTGATCGGTTCCGAAGGTACCCTCGGGATCGTGGTCGAGGCGACCCTGCGGCTGGCCGAGCCGGCGCCCCCGACCAATGTGATGCTGCTGGCATTGCCGTCGTTCGAAGGGTTGATGCAGGTGTTCGCCGCGTTCCGCGAGCGGCTGCAACTGGAAGCCTTCGAATTCTTCACCGACCGCGCGTTGCGGCACGTGCTCGCGCATGGCGCGCAGGCGCCGTTCGACGAGGTGCATCCTTACTACGTGGTCGCCGAGTTCGCCGCGGGCGACGGGGCGCACGAGGCCGCCGCGCTGGCGGCGTTCGAGCATTGCCTCGATGCCGGACTGGTCAGCGACGGCGTGATCAGCCAGAGCGACGCCCAGGCCGCGCAGCTGTGGCGCCTGCGCGAGGGCATCACCGAGAGCCTGGCGCGCCACGCGCCGTACAAGAACGACGTGTCGGTGCGGGTCTCGGCGATGCCGGCGTTCCTGGCCGAGGCGCAGGCACTGCTGGCGCGCGAGTACCCGCAGTTCGAGGTGGTCTGGTTCGGCCACATCGGCGACGGCAACCTGCATATCAACGTGCTCAAGCCGGAGGCACTGGAAGCGGCCGATTTCGTCGGGCAATGCGAATCCGTGACCCGGTTGTTGGCGGACACGCTGGCGCGCCACGGCGGCAGTATCTCGGCCGAACACGGCATCGGCCTGGTCAAGAAGGCATACCTCGAGGGCACCCGCAGCGGCGCCGAGATCGCGATCATGCGCGGGATCGCGCGGGTGCTCGATCCCAACGGCATCATGAACCCGGGCAAGCTGCTGGATCGCTGAGCGCCGGGGCTTCAGTAGGCCCGGACCTTGTGTCGCCGCCTGCCTCGCCGCGCCCGCCACAGGTCCAGCCGGGCCATCGCGCCGGTGGCGAACATCCCGTGCAGCGCGATCGACAGCAGGACCACCAGGGTCACGATCGCCCACAACCGCGGGTGCTGGTCGAACTGGCCGTGGTTCAGCGCGAACGCGAGGTAATAGAACGAACCCATCCCGCGGATACCGAACAGGCTGACCATCCACCGTTCGCGGCCGGCCAGCGGGCTGCGCACGAGGGCGAGGGCGCCGGCCAGCGGCCGGACCAGCAGCACGAAGGCGAGCGAGAACGCGATGTCGACCAGTTGCAACGGTCCGAGCACGCCGATCGCGACGGTACCGCCGAGCAGGATCAGCAGCAGCGCTGTCAGCAACCGCTCGCATTGTTCGGCGAACAGGTTGAGGGTGCCGTGGTAGCGGTGCGAGCGTTCGTGCTGCCGGATCACCACCGCGGCGACGAACACCGCGAGGAAGCCGTAGACGTGGCACAGCTCGGCGACGCCGTAGACGAACAGGGTGATCGCCAGCGCGGCCAGGCCGTCGCTGGTGCGCGACAGGCTGTGCTGGCTGCGGGTGCGGAAGATCAGCCACATCAGGCCGTAGCCGACCAGCCAGCCGACCAGCACGCCGCCCACGACGCGCCAGGCGACATCGCGCCACAGCCATGCGGCGAACCAGTGCGGCTCGGCGGTTCCCGAGGTCAGCGCGGCCACGGCGATCGCCAGCCAGACGAACGGGAACGCCAGGCCGTCGTTGAGCCCGGCCTCGGAGGTCAGGCCGAAGCGCACCGCGTCCTCCCGGCCCTCGTCCGGACCGCCGACCTGCACGTCGGAGGCCAACACCGGATCGGTCGGTGCCAGCACCGCGCCCAGCAGTAGCGCCGATGCCAGGCTAAGCCCGAGCAAGAGCTGGCCGAGCCATGCCGCGGCGAGGATGCACAGCGGCATGGTGATCGCCAGCAGCCGCCAGGTGACGCTCCAGCGCCGCCACCCGAACGGGGTGTCGAGGCGAAGGCCGGCGCCGACCAGCGCCACCAGCACCACCAGTTCGGTCAGGCGCTCGGTGGCGAGGCGGTATTCGAACGGGTCGGGATCGGGCAACTGCAGCGGCAGCGCATACAGCACGATGCCGAGGGTCACGTAGATCATCGGGAAGGTGACCGGATGGCGCTTGAGCAGGTGCGGTAACCACGTCGCGCCGATCAGCGCGAGCCCGGTGACCGCGAGCAGCAGTTTGTAGGGATCCATGACCCGCCAGTGTCCCGGCGGCTGTGTGAATGCGGCGGCACGCGCGGCCGGCGACTGCGCCTGAACGGCATCCCCAACGGTGCCGCGACTTGTGCGGTCCGGTCATGCGGATGCCGGTCGGCGACGGTACGCTGTCCACCGCGTTACCCACCCCCATCACAGGATCCGGTTCGATGACCCAATTTCGCCTGCTTGCCGTCGCCGCGCTGTTCGGCCTGTCCACCGCGGCGTCGGCGTCGACCTTCTACACCATCTCCGACGCGGTCAGCGAATCCGTCGGCTCGATCTCGGACGGCACATCCGGTACCAGCGGCTCGTTCAGCGATGACAAGGTGGTGCTGGCCGCCCGCGATGACGCCGCCAGTTTCGTCGCCAGTGACGGAGCGATCCGTGGCGCGCACCTGGAGGCGGCGTTCGTGCACGTTCGCGAGCGCCTGCCCACGGCGCGCGAGCTCAGCGACGTCGAACTCGCGCGAGCCATCCTGACGCCGTGATATCCGCCCGTCGCCGCGCGTGGGCCGGTTGGCTCGGGCTCGGCGCGCTGCTGCTGTTCGGGACAGGATGCGCGAGCCTGCGATCGCCGGCCCCGGCGCCCGCTTCTGCGTCGGCCGGGCTGCAACTGCGGCTCGACGCTGAAGGGCTGACGCCGGCGCAGGTCGACGCCAGCCAGCGCCTGCTCGACGACGCGCAGGCGCGTTTGCCGCCGCGCTTCAAGGCGGAGCTGGATCGAAACATCCGGGTGCGCTGGAGTGAGGCGCTGCCGCACGCGTCCTACGGGCGCGCCCGACGCGACGACCTGCTGCTCAACAAGCGATTGCTGCCGGCACTGGCCGACGGCAGCGCGACAACCGTCCGCAGCGAGGGCGCGCATCGCAGCCAGCGCCCGGAGCTGCTGGCGACAGTGCTGCACGAACTGGGTCACTTTCTCGATCGCCGGCAACGGCTGTCGGACGATCCGCGCCTGCTCGACCTGGCCGGCTGGCAGGTCAAGGTGAAACGCCGCGCGCGGCTCGCCGACAACCGGTTCGTCGACCGCAGTCCCGACCCGTACGAACTCACCGACCCGGAGGAGTTCGTCGCCGTCAACCTCGAATACTTCCTGCTCGACCCGGCCTACGCCTGCCGGCGGCCGGCCCTGTATCGCTGGTTCGGCACGCGCCTCGACGCATTGCCGCCGCACGACGATTGCGCCCGCGGCTACCCCTTCCTGGACCCCTCGGACGATCCCGGCGCGCCCGTCGTCGGCATGCTCGATCCCGATCGCGTCTACCAGGTCGACTACCTGCTCGCCGAGGGCAACGACCGCCTCATGAGCCGCTGGGGCCACGGCATGCTGCGATTGGTGGTCTGCGCGCCCGGACGGCCGCGCGGCCCGGATTGTCGGCTCGACCTGCAGCATCACCTGGTGCTGTCGTTTCGCGCGTTCGTCGACGACGTGCAGCTATCCAGCTGGCGCGGGCTGACCGGCTCGTATCCGTCGCGGCTGTTCGTGCTGCCGCTGTCGCAGGTGGTGGAGGAGTACACCAAGGACCAACTGCGCGGCTTGCGTTCGGTGCCGTTGCGATTGCGCCGCGACGAGGTCGCCGGCCTGCTGGCGCGCGCAGCCAAGCTGCACTGGAGTTACGACGGTCGCTACTACTTCCTGACGAACAACTGCGCGGTGGAGACCTTCAAGCTGCTGCATGACGGTGTGCCGCGTCTGGCCGGCGCCGGGCTTGACAGCATCACCCCCACCGGCCTGATGGAGCAATTGCGCGAGCAAGGCATCGCCGACACCTCGGTGCTCGACGATCGCGACGAAGCGTTGCGGCTGGGCTACCGGTTCGATTCGTTGCGCGAGCGTTTCCAGGCCATGTTCGAGATCGCGCGTGGCGAACTGGCGTTGCCGCAGGCCAGTGTCGAGGACTGGCTGGAAGCACCGCCCGGGACGCGGCGCCGGTGGCTGGACGACGCCGGCCTTCGCGCCAGCGCGGCGCTGCTGTTGCTGGAACAGGCGGCCTGGCGACGCCAACTGCTGCTCGCACGCGAGGACCTCAAGCGGCGCTATCTCGACCGCGACGGCGATGATGCCCGTTTCGCCGATGCCGACCGGCGGCTGCAGGAGGTCCTGCGGCAAAGCGGCTTCCTCAGTCGCCCGGCCGAACTGCTGGAAGGGCAGCCCGGCTACGGCCTGCCGCAGGCCGCGGAGTTGCAGTGGCTGGCTTCCGAGGGCGCGCGTCGGCGCGCCGAGCTCGACCACCTGGGCGAACAACTCACCGCCGAGGTGCGCGAGTTGCTGGCGCCCGACATGCGCGCCCGGCTGGAAGGCGCGCAGGCCAACGTCGCGATGATCGGCGAGCGCCTGCGCACCCTGAACGAGGCGGACGGTGGGTTCCGCCTGCCCTGAACCTCAGTCGGCGCGGCCGGCGAACTCGCCGCTGGTGGTGCTCACCAGCACCCGCTCGCCGTTGCCGATGTATTCCGGGACCATGATCTCCAGCCCGGTGGACAGCCGCGCCGGCTTCGGCCGCTTGGTCGCGGTGCCGCCCTTGAGCTCCGGCGGGGTCTCGACCACCTCGATCGCGACGCTGGCCGGCAACTGCAGCCCGACCGGCTGGTCGTCGATGATCTGCACGTAGCAGCCGGCGAGGTCGTCGACGATGTAGCCGGCGTCGTCGCCGACCACGTCGGCATCCAGCGTGTACGGGGTGTAGTCCTCGTCGTCGAGGAACACGAACGACTCGCCGTCCTTGTAGGAGTAGGTGGCCTGGCGCCGGCTCAGCTCGACTTCCCTGAGCTCGTCGTCGCCGCCGAGGCTGAGGTCGAACTTGTTGCCGCCCGGCACCGAGTACAGGGTGAAGCGGAACTTGACGTTGCCGCCGCGGCCCTGCGGCGAGCTGCGCTCGATCCCGCGCACCTGGTAGACGGTGTTGTTGTGCTCGACCACGTTGCCTTTCTTGACGTCGAAAGCTTTCATGCGATTTCCGGATGTTGGTGCTGCATGTGTGTAGGAGCGACGTGAGTCGCGATCTGTACATCGCCTCCAGCGTTCGGCGGGTCGCGACTCACGTCGCTCCTACAACGAAGCCGGATCGATCGACGGTTCTACTTCGGCGCCAGCCGCGTCGCGCCGTCGAGACGGATCGTCTCGCCGTTGAGATAGGTGTTGCCGAGGATGTACGCGACCAGGTCGGCGAACTCCTCCGGCTGGCCCAGCCGCGACGGGAACGGGATGGTCGCCGCCAGCGACTGCTGCACGCTCTCGGGCATGCCGTCGACCATCGGGGTCCAGAACACGCCCGGCGCCACGGTCATCACCCGGATGCCGAAACGCGCCAGCTCGCGCGCCATCGGCAGGGTCATGCCGACCACGCCACCCTTCG
Source organism: Novilysobacter erysipheiresistens (assembly GCF_036663935.1). Taxonomy (NCBI): domain Bacteria; kingdom Pseudomonadati; phylum Pseudomonadota; class Gammaproteobacteria; order Lysobacterales; family Lysobacteraceae; genus Novilysobacter; species Novilysobacter erysipheiresistens. Next base: position 174,205 of record NZ_JAXGFP010000002.1, on the reverse strand, counting down.
ATGCCGAGTAGGCGGCCTGGCCGATCTGGCCCTCGTAGGCGGCGACCGAGGCGGTGTTGACGATCACGCCGCGCTCGCCGTCGGTGCCGGCCTCGTTGTGCTGCATCAGCTCGGCGGCGGCTTTGGCGACGTTGAAGCTGCCGACCAAGTTGACCATCACCGTCGACTGGAACTGCGATAGCGGCATCGCGCCCTCGCGACCGAGCACGCGCCCGGCGCCGAGGATGCCGGCGCAGTTGACCGCGACGTTGAGGCCGCCGAGGAAATCCTTCGCAGCGGCGACATTGGCGACCACGCCGGCCTCGTCGCTGACGTCGGTCTTCCAGAAGCGTGCATGGGCATCGCCGAGTTCGGCCACCGCGGCGGCGCCTTTCTCCTCGTTGACATCGAACAGCGCGACCTTGCCGCCGTGCTTGACCAGGTGCCGGGCGACCGCGAGGCCGAGGCCGGAAACGCCGCCGGTGACGATGGCGCGGGTATCGGAAAGCTGCATGGGGAGTCCTGCGGTCGGAAAGGGCGAATTCTAAGGGAGGCGGGGTCGCGTCGCGAACCGCCGCCTTTGTAGGAGCGGCTTCAGCCGCGATCGGGACTCGTTCGCCCGCGCCAACTTCAGATCGCGGCTGAAGCCGCTCCTACAGGTAACGCTGCTGCATTTCCCCGGGGGTCAACCCGGCGGAGAACAGATAGCCTTGGCCGACGCTGACGCCGAGGCCGATCAGGTAGTCGCGCTGGGCGACGGTTTCGATGCCCTCGGCCACCAGGCCCAGCCCGAGGCTGCGGGCGATGCCGGTGACGGCCTGGCAGACGGCCACATCGGAGGTGTTGTCGGGCACGCCCTGGACGAACAGCTGGCTCAGCTTCAATCCGTGGATCGGCAGCCGGCGCAGGTAGTTGAGGGCGCTGTAGCCTTCGCCGAAATCGTCGATGGTCAGGACTACGCCGAGTTCGCGCAGGATGGCGAAGGTGCGCAGGGTGTCGGGCTCGTCCTCGATCAGCACCCGCTCGGTGAACTCCAGCTCCAGTGCGCTGCCGGGCAGGCCGGACTCCTTCAGCGCCGCGCGGACGTGCGCGGCCAGGTCCTCGCCGATGAATTGCCGGTACGACACGTTGACCGCGACCCGTTCGATCGGCAGCCCCTGGCGGCGCCACTCGCGCAACTGCCGGCAGGCCCGGGTCAACACCCAGTCGCCGATGCCGACGATGTCGCCGGTGGACTCGGCGTGGTTGATGAAGTGGCTCGGCTGCATGTCGCCCAGCGCCGGGTTGGTCCAGCGCACCAGCGCTTCCGCGGCGATCAGGCGGCCGCTGGCCAGATCGACCTGCGGCTGGTAGACCAGGTGCAGCTCATTGTTGCTGACCGCGCGGCGCAATTGGGTTTCCAGTTGCAGGCGCTCGGCCTGCTGCGCGGCCAGTTCGGCGGTGAAGACCTGCCAGCCGTTGCGGCCACGGCGCTTGCTGTCGTACATGGCGACGTCGGCGCTCTGGATCAGCTGTTGCGAACGGTGGCCATCGTCGGGCGACTGGGCGATGCCGATGCTGGCGGTGATCGCGAACTCCTCGCCGTCGAGCCGGAAGCTGTCGCCGAATGCCTCCAGGATCGCGTCGGCCAGCCGCGGCGCACGACTGGGATCGTCGGCGGTCGCACAGACCACCAGGAACTCGTCGCCGCCGAACCGGGCGATCACGCCTTCGCCACCGACCGCGCGACGGATCCGGCGCGCGGCCGAGGCCAGCAGGCGGTCGCCGGCGGCGTGGCCGAGCACGTCGTTGACGATCTTGAAGCGGTCCAGATCGATGTACAGCACCGCCAGCCGCGACTGGCCCGGATCGGCCAGCCGGGTCTCGATCTCGGTACGCACTGCGTCGCGGTTGAGCAGGCCGGTCAGCGGGTCGGTGCGCGCCTGCACGCGCAGGCTGTCTTCGGCCTGCTTGCGGTCGGTGATGTCCTGCAAGGTGCCAACCAGCCGGGCGCTGAGGGGGCTGCCGGCGTCGGCCTCGCCGGTCGCGCGGATCCAGAACGGCCGGCCGTCTCCGCGCACGCCGCGCAACTCCAGTTCGATGCCACAACTGGTGGCGATCGCCCGGTCCAACGCGTGCCGGAAGCGTTGGCGGTCGTTGTCGACCAGGCCGTCGAGCAGGCCGGTGATGGTGTCCGGCGCCGGGTCGCGGCCGAGGATGCGCTTGGACTCCGCGGTCAGGTACAGCTGGTCGTGGCCGGCATCCCATTCCCAGCCGCCGACATGGGCCAGTGCCTGCGCGCGCTCGAACATCGCGCTGTCGCGCTTGAGCTCGGTGATGTCGTTGAACACCGACAACACCTTGTGCGGCTTGTCGGCGCCCGCGGCGTACTGCGGGACCGAGGTCACCGACAGCCAGGTCAGCCGGCGCTGCCGCTTGTTGTAGAAACCGATGATCTGGCCGCTGGCCGTGCGCCCGCTGCTCAAGGCCTGGAACGACGGCATCTCCGGCTCGCGCAGGACCCGGCCGTCCTCATCAACCACCAGCCAGTCGCCGCTGCGCAGTACGTCTTCGAGGGTGGCACCGACCTCGGCATCCAGCAGGCCGGTCGCGGCGGCATTGGCGTAGAGGATGCGGCCGTCGGCACCGCGCACGATCACGCCCTTGTCGACCATCTCGGTCAGTTCGCGATAGCGCGATTCGGCTTCGGCGCGGCCGCTGAGATCGCGCGCCACCGCGACCAGGCACGGCTGTCCCTCGTGTTCGAAGTTGGCCGAATGCACCTCGACCGGGAAGCGGGTGCCATCGGCGCGCATGTTGGTGACTTCGATGACGTAGCTGTCGCCGCGGCGGAGCGCGTCGCGGACCGGGCCCATGTGGCCTACCGGCAGGTCCGGGTTCAATACCTCGATCGGTTGCCCGACGATCTCCTCGCGGGGGCGCCGGTAGGCCGCCATGCCGGCCTTGTTGAGATCGAGCACGGTGCCGTCCCAGGCGATGATGCTGACAGGGTCGGGGACCGCGTCGAACAGGGCGCGGTAGCGTTGCTGGGCGTAGTTGCGGGCGGCGCGTGCCTGATCCAGTGCGTCGCGTGCCCGCTCGAGCAGCGCTCGTGTCTGCGCGGACAGGTCCGTGCGGGCGCAGGCCGATTCGAGCGCCGCGAGCGTGGCGGCGGCGTCCGTCGTATCGGTCGGCGACCCCGGACGCTGCGCTGGCCGCTCGCGGCTCATCTACACCGCCAGCGCCTTGCCGACCTTGCTGCCGGTCTCGCGTCCCAGCAACGATGCCATCCAGCGGCCGGTGTCGGCGAGGCGATCGAGGTCGATGCCGGTCGCGATGCCGAGGCCGTGCAGCATGTAGACCACGTCCTCGCTGGCGACGTTGCCGCTGGCGCCCTTCGCGTACGGGCAACCGCCGACGCCGGAGACGGCCGAGTCGACCACGGCGACACCTTCCTCGAGGCAAGCGAGGATGTTCGACAGCGCCTGGCCGTAGGTGTCGTGGAAGTGCACGGCCAGCGCGGCCATCGGCACGTCGGCGGCCACCGCCTTCAGCATCGCCCGAGCCTTGCCGGGCGTGCCGATGCCGATGGTGTCGCCCAGCGAGATTTCGTAACAACCCATTGCATGCAGCTCACGTGCAACCCGGACCACATCGGCCAGCGGCACCTCGCCCTGGTACGGGCAGCCAAGCACGGTGGAGACGTAGCCGCGCACCCGCACGCCGTCGGCTTTCGCCCGCGCCATCACCGGCGCGAAGCGGGCCAGAGACTCGTCGATCGAGGCGTTGATGTTCTTCTGGTTGAACGCCTCGGAGGCGGCGGTGAACACCGCGATCTCCTCGACCCCGACCTCGCGCGCACGCTCGTAGCCTTTCTCGTTGGGCACCAGCACCGGGTAATGGACGCCGGGCTTTCGCGTGATGCCGGCAAAGACCTCCGCGGCGTCGGCCAGCTGCGGCACCCATTTCGGACTGACGAAGCTGGTCGCCTCGATGCTTTGCAATCCGGTGGCCGAGAGCCGGTCGATCAGCTCGACCTTGTCGGCGGTGGCAACGAGGGTCTTCTCGTTCTGCAGGCCGTCGCGCGGGCCGACTTCGACGATGCGGACGTGGCCGTTCATGCCGGCTCCGATTCGACTTGCGCCAGCGCCACCAGCACGGCGTCGGCTTCGACGAAGTCGCCGGCGACCGCGCGGACCTCGGCGATGGTGCCGGCGCGTGGCGCCTTCAGGCTCAACTCCATCTTCATCGCCTCGATCACCATGACCTCCTGGCCGACCTCGACGGTGTCGCCGGCGGTGGCCTTGACCACCACCACGCGGCCCGGCATCGGTGCGACCACGTTGTCGGCGCCTGCGCCGGCCGCGCCCTGCTCGTGACGATACATCGCCAGCGGCTGCAGCCGCAGGCGGCGTTCGCCGTCGTGGACCAGCAGGTTGACCTCGCGATCGAGCACGGTGAAAGCGCGGGCGCGGTGGCCGATCCGCAGGCTCAGGTGGTTGTCGTGCAGGCGCGCACCGCTGATTTCGTGGACATTGCTTGCACCCGTCGCGTCGGCTAGCTCCACGTGGTAGTCGCCGTCGCTGCCGCTGGCGTGCACCTCGATGCGCTGGTCGCGGTGGCCGAAGGCGAGGCTGCGGCGGCTGCCGTGGCCGAGCCGCCAGCCGTCGGCGATGGCCCACGGCGAAGTCGGGTCGCCGGAGCCCGCGGCGCGTGCGCGGGTGTCGTGCTCCTGGGTCAGCAGGCGCGCGACGGTCGCGGCCAATAGCAGGTCGGTGTCGATGCCGGCTTCGGCGGCCGGCACGAACTCGTCGAGGTGGCGGTCGAGGTAGCCGGTATCGATGCTGGCGTCGACCACGGCCGGATGGCGGGCGAGGCGTTCGAGGAATTCGATGTTCGACTTCGGCCCGGTGACCTCGCACTGCGAGAGCGCCGCGCGCAGGCGGGCGAGGGCGCGCGGGCGGTCGATGTCGTGGACGATGAGCTTGGCGATCATCGGGTCGTAGAAGATCGTCACGGTGTCGCCTTCGACCACGCCCGAATCGATCCGCACGTGCTCGCTCGCGGTCGGCAGGCGCAGGCGCTCGAGCTTGCCGGAGCCGGGCAGGAAACCGGCCTCGGGGTCTTCGGCGTACAGGCGCACTTCGATCGCGTGGCCGTGGCTGCGGATCTGGTCCTGCGCCAGCGGCAACGGCTGCCCGACCGCGACCTGCAACTGCCACGCGACCAGGTCGAGGCCGGTCACGCATTCGGTCACCGGGTGTTCGACCTGCAAGCGGGTGTTGATCTCCATGAAATAGAAGTGCCCGTCCCGGCCGACGATGAACTCGACGGTGCCGGCATTGACGTAGTCGATCGCGCGCGCGGCCTGCACCGCGGCGGCGCCCATCGCCGCGCGCATCTCGGGGGTGAGGAATTGCGACGGCGACTCCTCCAGCACCTTCTGGTAACGCCGCTGGGCCGAGCACTCGCGCTCGCCCAGGTGGATCGCATTGCCGTGGGTATCGCCGAACACCTGGATCTCGATGTGGCGGGGTTTCTCGACGTAACGCTCCAACAGCACCCGGTCGCGGCCGAAGGCGTTCTTCGCCTCGCGCTGGCAGGATTCCAGCAACGCCGGGAACTCGCCGCTCGCGCGCACGATCCGCATGCCCTTGCCGCCGCCGCCATGCGCGGCCTTGATCATCAGCGGATACCCGACCTTGTCGGCCTCGGCATGCAGGTGCGCCGGGTCCTGGCTTTCGCCGGTGTAGCCCGGCACCACCGGCACGCCGGCGGCCTGCATCAGCTCCTTGGCGCCTGCCTTGGAGCCCATCTTGCGCATCGAAGCCGCCTTCGGGCCGATGAAGGCGATCCCCGCGGCCTCGACCGCGTCGGCGAAGTCGGCGTTCTCCGACAGGAAGCCGTAGCCGGGATGGATCGCCTGCGCGCCGGTCTGGCGCGCGACCTCGATGATCGCCTCGCCGCGCAGGTAGCTGTCGGCCGGCTGCGGACCGCCGATGCAATGCGCCTCGTCGGCCTGGCGCACGTGCTGGGCGCCGGCGTCGGCCTCGGAGTAGACCGCGACGGTGCGGATGCCGAGCTCGCGGCAGCTGCGGATGACCCGGCAGGCGATCTCGCCGCGGTTGGCAATCAGGATTTTTTCAAACACGAATCAACTTCCTTGGTGGCGTGCGCGGGGCGTGCGTGGGTCGGCCGATGTTTCAGTCACACCAGCTTGGCTTGCGCTTGTCGAGGAACGCCGACAGGCCCTCTTGGCCTTCCGGCGACACCCGCAGGCGCGCGATCAGGGCGGCGTTGTCGGCATCGTGGCGGGCGCCGTCGCTGTGCGACGCGACCTGGCGGACCAGCGCCTTGGCCTGCGCCGATGCCACCGGTCCGGCCTTCAACAGCAGGTCGACCTGGCGCTGCACCGCGGTATCAAGCGTGGTCGGGTGGACCACGTCGTGCAGCAGGCCCATCGCGCAAGCCTGTTCGGCATCGAAGATTTCCGCCGAGGCGAACCAGCGGCGCGCCTGGCGGGCGCCGATCGCCTCGATCACGTACGGCGAGATCACCGCCGGCAGCAGGCCGAGCTTGCTCTCGGTGAGGCCGAACTTGGCCTCATGGGCGCCGATCGCGATGTCGCAGCAGGCGACCAGGCCGACACCGCCCCCGAACGCGGCGCCGTGGACCTTGGCGATGGTCGGCTTGGGCAGCTCGTTCAAGGTCCGCATCAGGCGGGCGAGGGCGAGCGAGTCGGTACGGTTCTCGTCCTCGCTGGCCGCCGCCATGCCGCGCATCCAGTTTAGGTCGGCGCCGGCCGAGAACGACGCGCCTTCACCCTCCAGTACCACCACCCGGACCGAATCGTCGCCGCCGACCGCCTGCAGCGCGCCGGTCAGGGCGCCGATCAGTTCGGCGTCGAAGGCGTTGTGCAGCTGCGGCCGGTTCATGCGCAGGCGGGCGACCGGGCCCTCGCGCAGGTTCAGCAATGGGTGGCTCATGGCGGCATCCGGTTCCGTGGAGCCGCCCATGATAGCGCTGGCGAAAACCGGCCATTTCCGGCACACGTGGCGCTGCCGCGGCGGTGCTAGAATGAGAACAATTCCCATTTGTACGGACGTCGCCTTGAAGCTGACGGAACTGCCGCGGCGCACCGCGGCCACGGTCGAGACGGTCGAGGACCTGTCGCCGAACGACGCCATCGCACGCCGCTTGCGTGAGTTGGGCTTCGTCAGCGGCGAGCGGGTCGAGGTGATGGCGGCCGGCCCGTTCTCGGCCGAACCGCTGCTGGTGCAGATCGGTTTCACCCGCTTCGCCCTGCGCCGCGCCGAGGCCGCGCGCATCCGTGTGGTGCAGACGGTGGAGCAGGCCGCATGAGCGCCGCCGACAGCCTCCGCCTGGCCCTCGTTGGCAGCCCGAACTGCGGCAAGACCGCGCTGTTCAACCTGCTGACCGGCAGCCGGCAGAAGGTCGCCAACTACGCCGGCGTCACCGTTGAGCGCAAGGAGGGCCGCTTCAACGCGCCGTCCGGGCGCAACTACGCGGTGCTCGACCTGCCCGGCGCGTACAGCCTCGATGCGGCCAGCCTCGACGAGGCCGTAACCCGCGACCTGTGCCGCGGCTTCTATCCGGGCGAGCCGGCGCCGGATGTGATCGTCTGCGTGGTCGATGCGACCAATCTGCGCCTGCACCTGCGCTTCGCGCTGGAAGTACGCGAACTCGGCAAGCCGATGGTGCTGGCGGTCAACATGATGGACGCGGCCAGGCGTCGCGGCATCGAAGTCGACTTGGACGCGCTGGAGCGCGAGCTGGGGATACCGGTGGTGCCAACCGTGGCGATCCGGCGCGACGGCGCCGAGGCGCTGGTGGCGAAGCTCGACGGTGTTGCCGGCCGCATCCATGAACCGCGCGAACATTTGTCCGCCGCGGCGATGGTCGACCCCGACGCGCTGCATGCCGAAACCCGCCGCCTGCTGTCGCTGGCGGTGACGATGCCGCGCCGCACCGCCGCGATCGACGACACCCTCGACCGCTGGTTGCTCAATCCCGCCATCGGCCTGTTGTCGCTGGCGGTGGTGATGTTCCTGATCTTCCAGGCGGTCTACGCCTGGGCGACGCCGGTCATGGACGCGATCGACGCCGGCACCGTCGCGCTCGGCGAGTTCGTCGGCGCGACCCTGCCCGAAGGCCCGCTCAACAGCCTGCTGGTCGACGGCATCATCGCCGGCCTCGGCGGGGTGATCATCTTCCTGCCGCAGATTCTCATCCTGTTCGTCTTCATCATCGCGCTGGAAGAATCCGGCTACCTGCCGCGCGCGGCGTTCCTGCTCGACCGGATGATGTCGAAGGCCGGGCTGTCGGGGCGCTCGTTCATCCCGCTGTTGTCGAGCTTCGCCTGCGCGATCCCGGGAATCATGGCGACCCGGTCGATCCAGGATCCGCGCGACCGCCTCGCGACGATCCTGGTCGCGCCGCTGATGACCTGTTCGGCGCGGCTGCCGGTGTATGCGCTGCTGATCGGCGCGTTCATCCCGCAACAGCAGGTCGGCATCTTCAACCTGCAAGGACTGGTGCTGTTCGGCCTTTACGTGGCCGGCATCCTCAGCGCGCTCGCGGTGTCGTGGGTGATGAAGAAGTGGCGCCGCGACAAGAGCGAGCACCCGCTGATGCTGGAGCTGCCGTCGTACCGCATCCCGCACCCGCGCGACGTGCTGATCGGCCTGTGGGAACGGGCGTGGATCTTCCTGCGCCGGGTCGGTGGAATCATCCTCGCGCTGACCATCCTGTTGTGGTTCCTGCTGTCGTTCCCGGCAGCGCCGGCCGATGCGGTCGCACCGGCGATCGACTACAGCTTCGCCGGCCGGATCGGCCACGCGATGACCGCGATCTTCGCGCCGCTAGGCTTCAACTGGCAGATCTGCATCGCACTGATCCCCGGCTTGGCCGCGCGCGAGGTGGCGGTGTCGTCGCTGGCGACGGTGTATGCACTGTCGGCGGCCAGCGACGAAGCGGCGACCGCTGCGCTGACCCCGGTGCTCTCCGATACGTGGTCGTTGGCAACCGCGTTGTCGCTGCTGGTGTGGTTCATCTACGCGCCGATGTGCATCTCGACCCTGGCCACGATCAAGCGCGAAACCAATTCCTGGAAGCAGGTCGGCATCGCGACGGGCTACCTGTTCGGACTGGCCTATCTCGCGTCGCTGGTGACCTACCAGGTCGCGGTGCTGCTGGGAGCGGGCTGAGATGGAAACCGGCCTGCTCGTCCAGTACACGGTGATCGCGCTGGCGGTGGTGCTCAGCGCGGCGTATGTCGCGCGCCGGCAGTTCCCGGCGGCGGTGCGCAGATTGCGCGTGGCGTTGGCGGTCCCGATGGTGCGTGAAGGCCAGCCGCGCTGGTTGCAGCGGCTGGGCCGCACGATTGCGCCACCGTCGAACGGCGCCGCTGGCAGCTGCGGCGGCTGCAATGGCTGCGGCCCGACAGTTTGATTGGTGCTTTTCTGTAGGAGCGGCTTCAGCCGCGATCTGGAGTCGGCGCGGGCGGACGGTTTCCGATCGCGGCTGAAGCCGCTCCTGCAAAAGCGTGGGCGTCTGCGTCAGTGCTTGCGCCTGACCTTGTGACCCGGAACCTCGGTCGCCTCCACCACCAGGCTGAACGTCCGCTCGTCGCCCGGGTGCAGCGCACCCACGCCGACCACCTGGCGATTGATCTCGCGCCCGCGGCCGTCGCGGATCGACAGCACCATCGAATACTCGCAGGCGCCGTCGGCCGGCGCCGGGATCGTGCCCTCGACCTGCAGTGGCGAAAACTTCACCGCCGCGACCGCATTCGCGTCGGCGTCGAAGCGCAAATGGCCGCGGCACTGCGGACAGACGCTGGAGCTTTCCAGGATCGTCGTCTTGCAGTGCGGGCAGGTGCGGGTCGCACCTGCCGTGCCGGGACGTGGCGCCGCGCTCATGCGGCGTCGTCGGTGCCCGCCTTGTTGCTGCCAGCGGATTTATCGGCGTGCTTGCCGGAGTGCTTGTCGCCCCAGCCGAACTCGACCTGGCCACGCATCCGTGAACCGGCGGCGACGGTCAGCGAACCGGCCTTGACGTCGCCGATCAGCGCACCCGATTCCAGCACCTCGACCTTCTGCGCCGATTCGATATTGCCCTCCAGTTCGCCGGCGACGATGACCTTCTGCGCACGCACGCCGCCGGTCAGCTTGGCGCCGGTCTCGATGGTCAGGTTGCCCTGCACGTTGACGTCGCCGTTGAACTTGCCGGCGATGCGGACGTGGCCGGTGCCCTCGATCTTGCCCTCGATGGTCAGGTCGGCCGCGATCAGCGATTCCTTCAGCTGGGGGTCGCTCGCGCGCTGCGGTGCCGACGAAGGCGCCGGCGTCGGAGCCGGCGGGCTGATGTCGCGGATCGGCGCTGGATCGAACTGGGCGGCCTCGGGGGAGGGCGAGGACTTCGACGGGGTGGTTTCTTTCCAGATAGCCATGGGGTGGTCCGGCAGTTCAGGGGAACCCCAAACCTACACCCGCTTCACGGGGTCTTCATTGTCGGTGGGCACATTGCGCCGGCCGCTTCAGCTGGGCGACAGGAAACCCGCGTTCATCGGTGAGGACGGTCACACCGCTTGGGCGACTGCCGAACCTACATGCGGAACACGCCGAAACGGGTGCGTTCCGCGATCGGCGAATTGAGACTAGCCGACAAGCCCAATCCAAGCACACGCCGGGTGTCGGCGGGGTCGATGATGCCATCATCCCACAAGCGGGCGGTGGCGTAGTACGGATTACCCTGCGATTCGTACTGCTCGCGGATCGGCGCCTTGAAGGCGTCCTCCTCGTCCGGCGTCCACACGCCGCCGCGTGCCTCGATGCCGTCGCGCTTGACCGTCGCCAGCACGCTCGCCGCCTGTTCGCCGCCCATCACGCTGATCCGCGCATTCGGCCACATCCACAGGAACCGCGCACCGTAGGACCGCCCGCACATCGCGTAGTTGCCGGCGCCGAAGCTGCCGCCGATTACCACGGTGAACTTCGGCACGTGCGAGCACGCCACCGCGGTGACCATCTTGGCGCCGTCCTTGGCGATGCCTGCCTGCTCGTACTTCTTGCCGACCATGAAGCCGGTGATGTTCTGCAGGAACACCAGCGGGATCCCGCGCTGGTTGCACAACTCGATGAAGTGCGCGCCCTTGAGCGCGCTCTCGGCGAACAGGATGCCGTTGTTGGCGACGATGCCGACCGGGTACCCGTGCAAATGCGCGAACCCGGTCACCAGGGTCTTGCCGTAGCGCGCCTTGAACTCCTGGAACTCGCTGCCGTCGACGATGCGCGCGATCACCTCGCGGATGTCGAACGGTCGGCGGGTGTCCTTCGGCACGATGCCGTACAGCTCCTCGGCGGCGAACGACGGCTCGCGCGCTGCCTGCACCGCGACCGGCACGACCTTCTTGCGGTTGAGCGTGCCGACGATTCCGCGCGCGATCTGCAGCGCGTGGCGATCGTCCTCGGCGAAGTGGTCGGCGACGCCGGAGATGCTCGTGTGCACGTCGGCGCCGCCAAGCGTCTCGGCGTCGACCACCTCCCCGGTCGCCGCCTTCACCAGCGGTGGGCCACCCAGGAAGATCGTGCCCTGTTCCTTGACGATCACCGACTCGTCGGACATCGCCGGCACGTACGCGCCGCCGGCGGTGCACGAGCCCATGACCACCGCGATCTGCGGAATGTTCTCGGCCGACATCCGGGCCTGGTTGTAGAAGATCCGGCCGAAGTGCTCCTTGTCCGGGAACACCTCGTCCTGCAGCGGCAGGAACGCGCCGCCGGAGTCGACCAGGTAGACGCAGGGCAGTTGGTTCTCGCGGGCGATCTCCTGCGCGCGCAGGTGCTTTTTGACCGTCATCGGGAAATAGGTGCCGCCCTTGACGGTCGCATCGTTGGCGACCACCACCACTTCCTGGCCCTGCACGCGGCCGATGCCGCAGACCATGCCGGCGGCGGGCGCGGCGTCGTCGTACATGCCTTCGGCGGCCAGCGGTGCAATTTCCAGGAACGGCGAACCGGGGTCGAGCAGGGCGGTGATGCGGTCGCGTACCAGCAGCTTGCCGCGCGCGGTGTGCTTGTCGCGTGCCTTGTCGCCACCGCCGTTGGCCGCGCGCGCCAGTCGCGCGTCGAGCTCACCGACCAGGGCGCGGTGGTAGGCGACGTTGTCCTGGAAATCCGGCGAACGCGGATCGAGGGTTGAACTCAGTGCGGGCATGGGCGTGTCGGTCGCGATGGAAACGCCACAGGATACCCGGCCGGGAATCACCGGCCCAAAAAAACAGGGCCCGCATTTGCGGGCGAGGTGCCCGATAAAAGCAGGGCCCGCAAATGCGGGCCCTGGTCACACGTGTTGCAAACCGCTGGATTGATCAAGGATCAGTCCTGGGTTTCGGCGGCGGCTTCGACCGAGGCTTCGGTCGCCTCGTCGCTCATCTCGGCGGAGACGTCGGCGGCGGTTTCGCTGATCGCGACGGCGGCGTCGGCCTTGCCTTCTTCATAGGCGGCCTGCAGCGGGTCGGCGGCGGCGTCGACGGCAACGGCGGCCGAACCGGCGGCAGCGGCGGTGGCGGCGGCAGCGGCTTCAACGCCCGCAGCGGCGGCATCACCGGCGGACTCGGCGGCAACGGCGGCCTGGTCGCCGGCGACTTCGGCCTGGGCAGCGGCTTCGGCAGCGGCGTCCTCGGCGGTCGGGGAGTTGCAGGCGGCGAGGGCGAAGACGCTGGCGGCGAGGAGGATCGAAAGCTTGTGGTTCATGACTGACTCCTGTTGATTGACAAAATGTCGTTGAACAAGAAAAAGCCGCCGGCAATACCGGCGGCTTCCCTGGAACCAATAACTCGGACGGTATTAGAGACCGTCGTTGTTGTCTTCGGCGTCGGCGCCGGCAGCCGCTTCTTCCGCGGCGTCCTGAGCCTGCTCGGCCGAATCGGCTGCATTCTCGGCAGCGTCGGCGGCGTCGTCGGCGGCGGTCATGTCGGTCGCACCGGCAGCGGCGTCGGCCGAGGTGGCAGCGGCGTCAGCCGCGGCAGCGGCGGTGTCCGCAGCAGCCTGGGCAGCGTCGGTCGCCATCGCGTCGCCAGCAGCGGCAGTGTTGGCAGCGGCTTCGGAAGCCTCGCCAGCAGCCTCGGCGGCTTCGGCGGCGGCATCTTCAGCTTGCTGCTGGTTCGAGCAGGCAACCAGAGCAAAGCCCATAGCCAGGGCGAGCAGCGCCTTGTTGAAAGTCATGGTTCGTTCCTCGTCGATTAAAAGTTTGGCAACGCGCAATTGCGCGCCGATAACATGATGACAAGCCCGTGACGCCTGTCAAGCGGGGGGTTGTATTTTTTTGGTTAATACATTGTTAACCGGTTCGGTCCGCACCAGCGCCGTTGGTGACTGGCTTGTGCTAGTGCTGGCGCCGACGGTCACGGCAGCTCGATCGCCACCGCGGTCGCTTCGCCGCCGCCGATGCACAACGAGGCGACACCGCGCTTGCCACCGCGGGCACGCAACGCATTGACCAGGGTCACGACCAGGCGCGCGCCGCTGGCACCGATCGGATGGCCCAGCGCCACCGCACCGCCATGCACGTTGATCTTCGCGTGCGGGATGCCGAGGTCCTTGATCGGTGCCATGGCGACACAGGAAAACGCCTCGTTGATCTCGAACAGGTCGACGTCCTCGACTTTCCAGCCGGCCTTGTCGAGCACGTTGGAAATCGCCTGCACCGGCGCGGTGGTAAACCATTCCGGCGCCTGCGCGTGGCTGGCGTGCGCAACGATGCGCGCCAGCGGCTGCAGCCCGCGCGCCTTGGCATCGTCGGCCGACATCAACACCGTGGCGGCGGCGCCGTCGGAAATCTTCGACGACGACGCGGCGGTCAGCACGCCTTCCTTGCCGAACGCCGGACGCAGGCCGGCGATCTTCGCGGTGTCGATCTTGCCGGGCTCCTCGTCGGTGTCGACCACGACCTCGCCCTTGCGGGTCTTGACCGTGACCGGGACGATCTCGTCCTTGAACGAACCGTCGGCCTGGGCCTTCTGCGCGCGCTTGACGCTCTCCTCGGAGAACGCGTCGAGCGCGGCGCGGTCGAACGCGTACTTGTCGCACGCCATGTCGCCGAACACGCCCATCGCCTTGCCGTCGTACGGGTTGGTCAGGCCATCGAAGGCCATGTGGTCGAGGAACTCGGTGCTGCCGTAGCGCACGCCGGTGCGCGAACCGTTGAGCAGGTGCGGCGCGTTGGTCATCGACTCCATGCCGCCGGCGACGACGACCTTGGCCGAACCGGCCTTGATCGCGTCGACGCCGAGCATGATCGCCTTCATGCCCGAACCGCAGACCTTGTTGACCGTGGTGCAGCCGGCCGAGGTCGGCAAGCCGGCGCCGAGTGCGGCCTGGCGCGCCGGGGCCTGGCCGAGGCCGGCCGGCAGCACGCAGCCCATGAAGACTTCCTCGACCTGGTCGGCGGCAAGCCCGGCCTGCTCCAGCGCGCCGGTGATCGCGGCGGTGCCCAATGCCGGGGTGGGGACGCCGGTGAACTGGCCGAGGAATGAACCGATGGCGGTGCGCTTGGCACCGACGATGACAACGTCGCTCATGGCGGACTCCTGATGAGGGACCGGCCGCAGCCGGGATGTCCCGATTATGCGGCGGCATGCTGCAGTGCCGCAAACCGTCGATCGGCAGGCCGGCGTGATGCGGCCAAACTGCGGTTTGCGGTCGCATTCCGCACCCGTGTCGATTGTGGGGGGCATGGCTATCGGTTAAAAATGAGGCTCGCTGGGACGCAGACAGTTCGCAAGGTGCGCGACGCCCCAGCCATCCATCGGGGGTAAACCATGAAGTTGCATCGCAATGCGCTGGCAAGCGCGTGTCGTCTGGCTCTGGGCGGCTTCGGCCTCGCCTTGCTCGCCGCCTGTGGTGGCGGCGGTGGCGGGGACAACGTGCGGCCGGTCGATCCGCCGCCGACCGCGCCGCCACCGGCCCCCGAACCGCCGCCGCCGCCGGTGGTGAGCGATCCGGACCCGGCGTTCAGCGAACACCTGCGACTGACCAATACCAGTGCCGCCCACGCCGCCGGGTTCACCGGTGAGGGCGTGCGCATCGGCGTGGTCGACAGCGGAGTCTCGCGGGTGCATCCGGCCCTGTGGCCGCGGGTCACCAGCAGCTTCGTGTACCTCGATCCCGAAACCAACAACCTGGATGTCGACGATGTCGTCGGCCACGGTACCGCGGTGTCGCTGGTCATGGCGGGCGTGCCGTTCGGCGAGTGGCCGGGCGGCATCGCGCCCGGTGCGGAGATAGTCTCGGCGCGGATCATTTCCGATGAAGAGCCGGTCGACGACGGATCCGGCCAGGGCAACGAGGTCGACGGTGCGCTCGGCCTGGCGATCGTCCACCAGGACCTGATCGACAGTGGCGCGCGGATCATGAACAACTCGTGGGGTGGCCTTTACTGGACCAACCCGGAAGCCACCGCGGCGATCGCCGAGGAGTACCGTCCCTTCATCTTCGCCAACGACGGCCTGGTGGTGTTCGCCACCGGCAACGAGTCGTTCGCCGATCCCACCGACATGGCGGCGCTGCCCAGCCAGTTGGGCCCCAACGGCACCACCCCGGCGGCGGACCTTGAAGTCGGCTGGCTGACGGTGGCGGCGCTGGATACCGCCAATCCGACCCAGCTGGCGGAATACTCCAACGCTTGCGGCATCGCGATGAACTACTGCCTGGTCGCCCCCGGCGACGTCGTGGTGACCGGCACCGACGACAAGTCCGACGCCCCTACCTACTGGAGCTGGGGCGGCACCTCGTTCGCCGCGCCGCAGGTGTCGGGCGCCGCGGCGCTCGTGTGGGAGGCGTTCCCGTACTTCAACAACGACCTGGTGCGGCAGACCCTGCTCGGCACCGCGACCGACCTCGGCGCGGTCGGCGTCGATCCGGTGTTCGGCCATGGCCTGCTCGACGTCGGCAAGGCGGTGCAGGGACCGGGCCGGCTCGACTGGGGCCAGGTGGTCGCCGACTTCGACACCGGCGTGTCGGTCTGGTCGAACGACATTTCCGGCGCGGGCGGCATCACCCTGCGCGGCGACGACGGCCTGCTGCACCTGACCGGCGACAACAGTTACGACGGTGACACCCGGGTCGAGGGCGGCGCGCTGCTGGTGTCGAACTTCGCCTTGCCCGGCACCGCGATAGTCGGTGCCAACGGCGGCCTGTACCTGGACGCCACGTCGGTCGCGGGCGCGGTGCGCAACGACGGCGTGCTGGCGATCGGCGGTGGCGGGGCCGGCGGGGTCGAGCACCGGATCGGCGGCGACCTGGTGTTGGGTGCGACTTCGCTGTTCGATGTCGAGATCGGCTCGCACCTGCAGGTCGATGGCCAGGCCAGCGTCGATGGCTGGTTGACCATCACCGGCATCGCGCCGGGGTACGTGCACCAGGCACGTGAGTTGATCATCAACGCCGATGGCGGGGTCAGCGGCGTGTTCGACGAGCTGGCCGTGGCCGACGGGGTGTTCCTGGACGGCGCGATCGCCTATGAGCCGGCGCAGGTCTGGCTCGAAATCAACCGCCTCGACGTCACCGCCGCGGCGCAATCGATGGGGCTGAGCAGCACCGCGACTGCCAGCGCGGCACGGGTCGAGAACGCGTTCCGCCGGATCGATACCGGTACCGCGGAGTTTGCCGGTCCGGGCAGCGCAGGGGCATTCGTCGACGGCGCGGGCGCGATCCAGGGCACGCCGACGGCCGCGGCCGCCGAGCGCTCGCTGGCCAGCTTGTCGGGCGAGATGCACGGCGCCGACACCGCGTTCGCGATGATCGCGATCGAAGGCAGCCGACATGCGCTGGAGTCGCGGCTCGATGCGGTCGGCCACGGGATCGCCGCCGGCGCCTGGGCCAACCGACTCGATGGCGAGCGTTCGATGTGGTCGCATACCCGCGTCGACGCCAACGGCTGGATGCTCGGCCACGACCGTTACTTCGGCCCGAACCTGATGCTGGGCGCGGCGTTCGGCCAGACCGACGGATTCGCCTCGCACGCCCTGCGTGGCGACCGCGAGCGCAACCGCCAGCTGGAGGGCCAAGTCTATGCGAGCTGGAACGACCACGGCGGCAACTACCTGCTGGGCCGCGTCGCGTTCGGGCACATGGACCGCTGGATGCAACGCGACATCGTGCTCGGCAGCGAGCGTTTCGGCGTCGATGCGCAGTACGACAACCGCTATGCCACGGTGGGCGTGCAGGCGGGCCACCGCTTCGAGCTGGGCGGTGCGACGCTGGTCCCGTACGTCGGCGCGCAGTCGTTGCAACTGGACCGCGACGGCTTCTCCGAAGACGGCGCCGCCGGTTTCGGCCTGAGCACCCGCGACTCCCGCCTCGACGCGACCCAGGCGTTGGCCGGTGCGCGGCTGGAGCGGCAATGGTCGGTCGGCGCGACCACGGTCGGCCTGCAGGGGCGGATCGAATGGCAGCACACGCTGTCGCAGTCGGGCGATGCGATCGATGCGCGTTTCACCGGCATCGACGCGTGGTCGCCGATCAACGGTGCCGGTCTGGGCGAGGACGTCGCGGTGTTCGGCTTCGGACTGCATGCCTGGCTGCCGGTCGGGGGTCGCCTGGGCCTGGATCTCGACAGCCGCCGCGAGAACGGCCGCAGCTACACCGGCGCGTTCGCGAACTGGTCGATCGGCTTCTAAGGCCGACACCGCACCGGACGAAAACGCCGCGGATCCCCGCGGCGTTTTTCGTTGCCGGCACCTGCCCACTTGTCCGGCCACGGTGGTGGCGCTAGCCTCGCCCGATGGGGCGAATCCGCAGGTCGATGGGGCGGGCGGTCGGCGCGAGACTGGCCGCCGCCGCGCTGTTTTGCGTGCTGTCGGTCGGCGCGTGGCCGGTGCCTGCACAGGACGCGAAAGTCGTCCATGAGGATGTCCGCTTCCAGCATTACGGCGTGCAGGACGGGCTCTCGCAAACCTCGGCGCGTGCGCTGCTGCAGGACGAGTCCGGCTACGTCTGGGTCGGCACCCAGGATGGCCTGAACCGGTTCGACGGCTACGAGTTCCGGGTCTATCGCAACGACCCGGGCCGCGACGACAGCTTGCCCGACAGCCACGTCACCGTGCTGGAGCCGGCGCGCGGCGGCGGCTTCTGGGTCGGCACCCTCGGCGGCGGCCTCGCCCGTTACCTGCCGCAGCGCGATTCGTTCGTCCGCTACCTGGCCGATGGTGCGCCCGGCAGCCTCGCCAACAAGTCGGTGATCGCCCTCCACGAAGGTGCCGACGGCGTGCTGTGGATTGCCGGCAGTGGCGGCGAACTGCAGCGACGGCCGCCCGATGGCAACCGTTTCGAGTCGGTCGCCGGGGCGCTGCGCAAGCAACTGGGCGCGGTCCACGCCATGGTGTCGCTGCCAACCGGAGAGCTGCTGCTGGGCACCGCCACCGGGCTGTGGACGCTGGATGCCGACGGCCGCCAGGCCACGCCATGGGCCGAGCCGGACCGCATGCACGAGACC
This sequence comes from Novilysobacter erysipheiresistens, assembly GCF_036663935.1. Lineage (NCBI taxonomy): Bacteria > Pseudomonadati > Pseudomonadota > Gammaproteobacteria > Lysobacterales > Lysobacteraceae > Novilysobacter > Novilysobacter erysipheiresistens. Next base: position 155,731 of record NZ_JAXGFP010000002.1, on the reverse strand, counting down.
CTGGCGATCGCGCTGGCTCCCGGCGGTGCGGTCTGGGCCGGTACGCCGCGGGACGGCCTGTTGCACTTCGATCGCCACGGCCGCCTGCAACGCCGGCTGGGGGTGGAGGAGGGGTTGCCCGACCGGCACATCTCCGCGCTCCAGCTCGATGCCGACGGTCGTCTCTGGGTCGCCACCCCGCGGGGCCTGGCGCGGCTGGACGGCAGCGATGCACCACCTCGTGTATGGACCGCGGGCAGCGGCCTGTCGGGCGCGCTGGCATCGAACCGGGTGCACGCGCTGATGCTCGATCGCAGCGGCCTGCTGTGGATCGGCACCTGGCTCAATGGCCTGAGCCTGCACGTCCCGCAATCGGAGGCGTTCGGCTCGATCCGCGTCTACGAAAGCCGGTCACCGGGCCTCGAACTCGCGGTGTACTCGCTGGAGCCGATGCCCGATGGCAGCCTGCTGTTGGCCCCGGCGGCCGGCCTTGGCATGGTCCGGTTCGATCCCGGCGCCCCCCCCGGCGAGGGCGTATGGGCACGTTACCGCTCCGATCCGGACGACCCGTCGACGTTGCCGGACGCGCGCATCAGTGCCATCCATCGCGCCCCGGACGGGACGGTCTGGATCGGCACCCGCAATGGTTTGGCGCAATGGACCGGCGAGGGCTTCGCCACCTACCGGCACGACCCGGCCGATCCCGGCAGCCTGCCCGAAAACGCGATCCACGAAATCTACCAGACCGCCGACGGCACCCTCTGGATCAGCCTCGCCAGCGGCCGGTTCGCCTCGCTGTGTGCCGGCTGCGACGAGTTCCGCGAGCACCGGATCGCCACTCCGAGCGCCAGTTCCAGTGGCCGTGACCACACCCGGGTGGAGACGATGCTGGAGGACAGTCGCGGCGACCTCTGGATCGGCATGATCCCGACCGGGTTGTACCGGCTGGACCGACAGTCCGGCACGCTCGAACACTTCCCCCACGACAACGCGCCCGGCAGCATCAGCCACGATTCGGTGACCGGGATGATCGAGGACCGCCGCGGCCGGCTGTGGATCGGCACCCAGGGCGGTGGACTCAACCGGATGGTGATCGACGCCGCCGGCCGCCCGGTTTTCCGCCACTACGGCACCGCCGAGGGACTGGCGTCGCTGGCGGTCGGCGCATTGGCCGAGGACGCGATGGGCCGGATCTGGATCAGCACCACCGTCGGCATCAGCCGGCTCGACCCGGACACCGGTGCGATCACCAACTACGGCGCCGCCGCGGGTGCCCAGCCAATGGGTTACTTCGTCAACTCGTCGGCGAAGTTCGATGACGGCCGCATCGCGTTCGGCGGCCTGCAGGGCGTGACCATTTTCCGGCCGACCGACATCGCACCGCTGCCGCCGCCGCGGCAGGTGGCGATCACCCGCCTGGCCGTGTATCGCGCCGATGGCAGCGCCGACTCGCGTCCCGTGGATGTTGACGGCGGCACGCGGTCACCGCTGCAATTGCCCCCGGACAGCGATGCCATCGACATCGAGTTCTCCGCGCTTGCCTACGCCGCCCCCGACCGGGTGCAGTACCAGTACCGGCTCGACGGGATCAACCCCGACTGGGTCGAGGTCGACGCCCGCCGGCGGCGCGCCAGCTACAGCAACCTCGATCCAGGCGCATACCTGTTCCGCGTCCGCGCGCGCAGCCCCGGCGGCGCATGGAGCGAGGAGATGCGACTGCCGATCCGGCTGCAGCCGGCGTGGTGGCAGACCGGGATCGCGCGGGCGATGTATCTGATCGGCCTGCTGCTCATGGTCGCCTTGGTCATCCGGGCGGTGCGCCAGCGCCGCGCCGAACGCGAGATCAACCAGCGCGAGATCGCCCACAGCGAGCAACGCCTCAAGCTGGCCCTGTGGGGCACCGGCGACGAGCTGTGGGACTGGGATATCGCCGCCGGCCAGCTGCGGCGGCAGAACCCGCTCGATCGCCCCGATGCCGACACCGACGAGGTGGTGGAGAGCGACCAGCGCTTGCGCGACTCGGTCCATCCCGACGACCGCGAGCGCTTCGAACAGGCCCTGGCTGGCCATCGCAGCGGTGCCGGCGAGACCATGGAGGTGACCTACCGGGTGCGCCGCGACGACCGCTGGTGCTGGCGTCTCAGCCGCGGCCGGGTGGTCGCGCGCGATGCCGACGGCCGGCCGGTGCGCGTCGTCGGCACCAACAGCGACATCACGCCGTTGAAGGAGAACGAGCTCGAACTGGCGCGGATCAACGCCGAGCTGGAAAGCCGCGTGGCCCAGCGCACCCTCGCGTTACACGACACCAACGCCAGCCTGCGCAGCACCATCGACGAGTTGCGCCAGACCCAGCAGCAACTGGTCGAGGCCGAGAAGATGGCCGCACTCGGCGGACTGGTCGCCGGCGTCGCCCACGAGATCAATACGCCGCTCGGCGTCAGCGTGACCGCCGCGTCCTACCTCGACCAGGAAGCCCGCGCGCTGGAACGGCAACTCGACGCCGGCCCGCTCGATCCGGCTGCGCTGCAGCAATTCGGCAGCACCGCGGTGCGCAGCTCGCAACTGATCCTGCACAACCTGCGCCGCGCCGACCGGATGATCCGCAGCTTCAAGCAGGTCGCGGTCGACCAGTCCAGCGAAGAGTCGCGGCGGATCGACCTGGGTGCCTACCTGGAGGAGATCCTGATGTCGCTGCAGCCGAGCCTGCGCCGGCATCGGGTCGACATCGACTGCCCGCCGGGGATCGAATTCGAAACCTACCCGGGCGCGATCTACCAGATCATCTCCAACCTCGCGATGAACAGCGTGACCCACGGTTTCGACGAGGACGAGCCGGGCCGGATCGAGCTGGTCGCGCGGGTGCAGGACGACGAGGTGGTGATCCGTTACGGCGACAACGGCAGGGGCATGGACGCGGAGAGCTGCCGTCGCGTGTTCGAACCGTTCTTCACCACCCGCCGTGGCGCCGGTGGTTCCGGCCTGGGCATGCACATCACCTGGAACCTCGCGACCCAGGTGCTGGGCGGCAGCATCGCCTGCCAGAGCACGCCGGGGGAGGGCACCCGTTTCACCCTGCGGATGCCGATGCAGCTGGCCACCCGGCCGGCGGCGTAGGTCGCTGGCGGCCTGCGCCGCGTCAATCCGGCAGGCGCTCGCGGATCGCCTCGGCGCGGCTCCAGTTCTGCAGCAGGATCCGCACGAGGGTCGGGTCGAACATCGCGCCGCTGTTCTCGACGATATAGCCGCGGATGCGCTCGGCCGGCCAGGCGTCCTTGTAGCAGCGCTTGCTGCCAAGCGCGTCGAACACGTCGGCGAGCATGGTGATCCGGCCACTGACCGGGATCGCCTCGCCGGCCAGGCCATGCGGGTAGCCGCCGCCGTCCCAGCGCTCGTGGTGGGTCAGGGCGATTTCCGCCGCCAGTTGCAGCACCGCGCGTTTGGACGTCGCCAGCATCCGGTGGCCGATCTCGGCATGCTGGCGCATCACCACGGTTTCCTCCGGGGTGTGGCCGCCGGGCTTGTTGAGGATCGCGTCGGGGGTGCCGATCTTGCCGATGTCGTGCAGCGGCGCGGCATGGCGGATGCGCTCGCAGGTGGCGTCGTCGAGGCCGTATTCGCGGGCCAGCAGCTCGGCGACCAGACCGACCCGGCTGACGTGCGCAGCGGTCTCGTGCGAGCGCGACTCGGCGGCGCCGGCGAGCAGGAAGATCATCTCCATCTGCGCGTCGGTCAGGTCCTGGGTCAGGTCGAGGTTCTTCAGCGCGATCGCGACGTTGGAGGCGAACAGCTCCAGCAGCTTGTGGTCGAGTTCGGACAGGTGCTCGACCTGGCCGAGGAACAGCAGTTCGCGGTCGCTGGCGCTGTCGACGAAGTACAACGCGTAATGGTCGCCGTCGAAGCGGTGGGCGCGCTCGTCGAGGGCGCCGCGCAGCGACTCGAACTGGTGCGCGGGCAGGACTTCATGCAACGGACGGTCGCCGCATTCGCGCAGGCGGCCGGTAGCCGCGGTGGCAACCAGCGGCGCGGCGGGGTCGGGGTTGTCCACCGCCACGCACAGCGTGCTGGCGCCCTCGACCAGGCGGTCGAGCTGGGCCAGCACGGTGGTGCGGAAGCCGTCGTGGTGCTCGTTGCCGAAGGTCCGCGCCGACGCGCTGATGACCCGCTCCAGGCCGCGCTTGCTGGCGCGGATGGTCTGGATGTCGCGCCACGCCCGCAGCGCCGCGAACAAGGTGGTGTAGAGCTTCTGCGCGGTGAGCTCGGTCTTTTCGCGGTAGTCGTTGATGTCGTAGCGGGTGACGACATCGTGCTCGGGCGCCTGCCCGGGCTGGCCGGTGCGCAGGACGATGCGGATGTCGTGGTTGCCCAGTTCGCGGCGGATGTGTTCGACCAGCATCAGGCCGGAGCGGTCGTGCTCCATCACCACGTCGAGGAACACCACCGCGATGTCGGCGTGCTCGGCCAGCAACTGGCGGGCCTCGGCCTCACTGGTGGCCGAGAGGATCTCCAGCGGACGGTCCTGGAAACGGAAGTTGCCCAGGACCAGCTGGGTGACCGCGTGCACTTCGGGATCGTCGTCGACCAGCAGCAACTTCCACGCCGGCGTCCGGCTCGCGGATGTTCTCGACTGGTCCATGCAGACAGCCCCCTGCGTGCGTGTGCCCGCAGTCTAGCGAACTGACGGCCCTGCGGCGCAACTCAACTGCGGCCGTCGAACAGCTCCCGTCCGATCAGCATCCGCCGGATTTCGTTGGTGCCGGCGCCGATCGCGTACAGCTTGGCGTCGCGCAGGATCCGCCCGGCCGGGAACTCGTTGATGTAGCCGTTGCCGCCGAGGCTCTGGATCGCCTCCAGCCCGACCTGCACCGCCGCCTCGGACGCATGCAGCAGGCACGACGCCGCATCGACCCGGCTCTTGTGGCCGGCGTCATAGTCGCGCGCGACCTGGTAGGCGAACGCCCGCGACGACTGCAGCGCCGTGTACATGTCGGCGAGCTTGGCCTGCATGATCCCGAACGTGCCGATCGCCTGGTCGAACTGCTTGCGCTCGCGCACGTAGGGCAGGGTGAGGTCGAGCGCGGCCTGCATCAGTCCCAGCGGGCCGCCGGTCAGCACCAGACGCTCGGTGTTGAGGCCGGACATCAGCACTCTGACACCCTCGTTGACTTCGCCAAGAACATTCCCGGCGGGGATCTCGCAGTCCTGGAACACCAGCTCGCAGGTGTTGGAGCCGCGCATGCCGAGCTTGTCGAGCTTCTGCGCGGTGCTGAAACCCGTCATGCCCTTCTCGACGATGAAGGCGGTCATGCACTTGCTGCCCGCGTCCTTGCCGGCGGTGCGCATGTAGACGATCAACACGTCGGCCTCGGGGCCGTTGGTGATCCACATCTTGTTGCCGTTGGCGACCCAGACGTCGCCCTTCAATTCGGCGCGGCACGACATCGAGCCGACCACGTCGGAGCCCGCGCCCGGCTCGCTCATCGCCAGCGCGCCCTTCCACTCGCCGCTGCACAGCTTCGGCAGGTACCTGGTGCGCTGGTCCTCGTTGCCGTTCGCGTAAAGGTTGTTGACGCACAGGTTGGAGTGGGCGCCGTAGCTCAGGCCGACCGAACCGGACGCGCGCGAGATCTCTTCCATCGCCACCAGGTGGGCGAGGTAGCCCATCTCGCTGCCGCCGTACTCGCCGGGGACGGTCAGGCCGAGCAGGCCCAGTTCGCCGAGCTTCGGCCACAGCTCCTGCGGGAACGCGTTGGCCTCGTCGATCGCGGCGGCGCGCGGCGCGATCTCGGCGTCGGCGAAGCGGCGCACGGCCTCGCGCAGGGCATCGAGTTCTTCGCCAAGGGGGAATGCACGCATGACAACTCCTGGTTCGTCACTGGATGGTCGCCATCCCGGCGACAAGTTTTGCAAACAACGACGGGGCACTCAGGCCCCGTCGTCATGGTCACTGCATCGCGGCTTACGCGCCGCCGCGGATGCGCCCCTGGAAGCGCGGGGTGGTGCGACCCAGCGGCAGCTTGAGCTTGCCCATCACGTCGATCCGCTCCTCGGCCATGCGGTCGGCGGCCTTGTAGGTCGGGATGCCGTCGCGTTCGGCGATCTCGAAGATGCGGGTCAGGTTGTGGTAGATGGTCCGCATCATGCGCATCGCGCGCTCGCGGTTGTAGCCGGTGATCTCCAGCGCGACGTTCATCACGCCACCGGCGTTCACCGCGTAGTCCGGTGCGTACAGGATGCCCATCTTCTGCACTTCGTCGCCGATCGCGTTGTTGGCCAGCTGGTTGTTGGCCGCGCCGCAGATGACCTTGGCCTTCAGTCGCGGCAGGGTCTGCTCGTTGACGGTGCCGCCCAGCGCGCACGGCGAGTACACGTCGGCGTCGACGTCGTAGATCTCGTCCAGGCCCACCGCCTCGGCGCCGTACTCGGACACGGCCTTGTCGACCAGGCCCTTGTTGATGTCGGTCACGAAGATCTTGGCGCCGCGCTCCTTGAGGAGCTTGACGTACTCCATGCCGACGTGGCCGAGGCCCTGCACGGCGTAGGTGTACTTGCCGACCTCCTCGTCGCCGAAGCGCTTGTTGAGCGAGGCCATCAGGCCCTGCAGCGCGCCGTAGGCGGTGAACGGCGACGGATCGCCCGAACCGCCGTGGACCTGGTGCACGCCGGTCACGAACTCGGTCTCGCGGTACACGTATTCCATGTCGTTGACGTCGATGCCGACGTCCTCGGCGGTGATGTAGCGACCGCCCAGCGACTGCACGAACTGGCCGAACGCGCGGAACAGCGCTTCGGACTTGTCGGTCGCGGGGTCGCCGATGATCACGGCCTTGCCGCCGCCGATGTCCAGGCCGGCGACCGCGTTCTTGTAGGTCATGCCGCGGCTGAGGCGGAGCACGTCGTTCAGAGCGTCCTGCTCGGTCTGGTACGGCCACATGCGCGTACCGCCCAAGGCGGGCCCCAGCACGGTGTTGTGGATCGCGATGATGGCCTTCAGGCCCGCGTCCTTGTTGTGGCAGAACACGACCTGTTCATGGCCGAAAGTGTCCAGGGTCTCGAAAATCATCGGGTGCTCCGCGTAGGCGTCGGTTGCGCATCGCGCTTTACGCCAACTGTGTTGGATAAGTGTCTGAAAACTAATGAATTCGCCTGCGCAGGACCCACTTTGCGTGGGCTGCGGGGCGGTAGTCTAAAGCAATCGTGCAATACGGATGCGTACGTTGTGACCGTCGCCACAACCGTTCAGACCGCCCGGTAACGACCTTCGCGCAGCCACAAGGTCGCCTGCCACTGCTCGCCGCGCAGGATCGGCAGGGAGGCGTGCATCGAGTCGCGATCGAGCATGCCGTCGCGCAGGTTGTCGAACACCACCGCGCGACCCGCGCCCGGCACGGTTTCCAGCTCGGCGAACGGGAATTCCAGGCCGCCGCCGGCTTCCGGCGGACGCAGGCACACGCACACGGTGGTGCGCCGGTTGCCGGCGCCGGCGCGGTCCGCGGCCAGCACTTCGGGGCTCAGGTAATCGCGGTGGCGCCATTCCGTGGTGCCCGGCACGCCATGCTCGACCAGCAGCGGCTCGGCGTGGCCGAACTCGGCGCGCGCGGCCCGGGCCAGCCGCAACTGCAGCATCCGCAGGGCGAAGTCTTCGTGGACCGGGGCGAACCGGACCGATGGCGCGGCGGCCGGCGGGAGATCGGCGGTGGCATCGCGCAGCAGCGCGCTGGCCATCAGCAGGCGGCACTCGTCCGACGACAGCAGGCTCTCGACCTGCAGCACCCGCGGTCGGGCGGACAGCTCGGTCGCGTGCGGCGGCGTCAGCACTTCCTCGAAGGCGAGCATTGCCGATGCCGGCATCGTGGCGCCGCGGCCCGGGTGGCGCGAGTAATCCGCCTGCACCGGCGGCGCGACCGTCGACGGCAACGCCTCCACCCCGTTGGTCCGCAGCCGCGCACGCAGCGCCGCCGCGGCCTTGGGTTGCACCGCGCAGCCCTCGCCGCGTTGCAGGCGCTCGGCCAGCAGCAATGCCGAGACCACGTCGCCGCGCGCAGCGGCGCGGTCGAGCAGCTTCATGCACATCACCTGGTCGGCGGCGCCGGGCTTGCGCCCGAAGTGGATCGCCGCGGCCCGCAGCGCCAGCGGGAAATCGTGCTGTACCGCGGTCAGCATGCGCTGGTTGATCTGGCCGTCGCGCGGCAGCAGCACGCTGCCAATGGCGACCCACGCCAGCCAGTAGCCGGCGATTGGATTGCCCAGGCCCTCGGCCTGCAGCAGCCATTCGACCGCGCGGTGCGGTTCGGCCGCGCAGCCCTGGCCGAACAGCAGCATCCGCGCGTACTCGACCTGGGCGCCGCCGTGGCCGGCCATCGCCGCACGGCGGAACAGCGATGCCGCCTCGTCCAGTTGGCCGGCGCCGGCCAGCGCATTGGCCAGGCGGAACAACGGCTCGGGCACGCCACCGGCGGCATCGGCGCGCAACGCGGCGAACGCGTCGTCGGCATCCGGGCTGGCCGGCGCGGGCGGGGAGAGTGGGACGTGGACGTGGGATAGCTGGGTCATCCCTGTCGAAGAACGCGGAATGGCGCCCGGCGCGGCCGAGACGCCCACCAACCGCGAAAGCCGGGCGAAAAATGGCGCCGCGCTACAATCGAGGGATTCCCGTTTTCAGCAAGTCGAGTGCGCCATGAGCACCCCCGCGAGCAACCTTACCGACACCGATACCGGCCTCGACACCGCCAGCGCCCACCCGCTGCGTTTCGTCACCGCCGCCAGCCTGTTCGACGGCCACGACGCCGCGATCAACATCATGCGGCGGCTGATCCAGGGGCAGGGCGTCGAAGTCGTGCACCTGGGCCACAACCGCAGCGTCGAGGACGTCGTCCGCGCCGCGCTGCAGGAGGACGCCGACGGCATCGCGCTGTCGAGCTACCAGGGCGGCCACGTCGAGTACCTCAAGTACATGGTGGACATGCTCAAGGAGCGCGACGCCGGCCACATCAAGGTCTTCGCCGGCGGCGGCGGCACCATCACCCCCGAGGAGATCCGCGAGCTGCAGGCCTACGGCGTCGAGCGCATCTACCACCCCAACGACGGCATGCACATGGGGCTGGTGGCGATGATCGAGGACGTCGTCCGCCGCGCCAGCGAGGGCCGGGTCGACGGCGAGGCCGACGACACCGCGCCGGCGATCACCGACGAGATCGCCATCGGCAAGATGCTCAGCGCGATCGAGGAAGGCCACTTCGACGAGCACGCGTTGTCCACGCTGCGCAAGCAATGGCAGCTGGCCGGCGGCAAGACCCCCGTCATCGGCATCACCGGCACCGGCGGCGCCGGCAAGTCCTCGGTCACCGACGAGCTGCTCAACCGCTTCCTCGCGCATTTCCCGGAGATGCGCATCGCGGTGATCTCGGTCGACCCGACCCGTCGCCGCACCGGTGGCGCGCTGCTCGGCGACCGCATCCGCATGAACTCGCTGCGCAGCGACCGCGTCTACATGCGCTCGATGGCGACCCGCCGCCAGCACGCCGCGACCAACGCCGTGCTGAAGGATTCGATCGGCTTCCTCAAGGGCCTGGGCTACGACCTGGTCATCGTCGAGACCGCGGGTATCGGCCAGAGCGACTCGGAGATCGTCGACCTGGTCGACTTCTCGATGTACGTCATGACCAGCGACTTCGGCGCCCCGAGCCAGCTGGAGAAGATCGACATGCTCGACTTCGCCGAACTGGTCGTGCTCAACAAGTACGACAAGCGCGGCGCGGAAGACGCATTGAGGGACATCCGCAAGCAGTGGAAGCGCAACCGCGTCGCCTTCCAGACCAAGGACGAGGAAGTCCCGGTCTACCCGACGATTGCGAGCCAGTTCAACGACCCCGGCATCAGCTGGATGTTCGCGAATTTGTGCCGGTTGATGCGGGAGAAGGGCCTGGCCCCCGATTCCACGATCGCGGCTGAAGCCGCTCCCACAAAGGCGGGGAGGTGCGACTTCCAACCCGACATCGACACCTCGCTGAAGGAGCCGCGTGCGACGGTGCTGATCCCCGGCAACCGCATCCGATACCTTGCCGAGATTGCCGAGCAGGGCCGCGGCATCAACGAGCGGATCGAGAGCCAGGCCGAGATCGCCGACCGCGCGCAGTCCTACTGGCAGTCCCTGCACGACCTCGAAGACCCGAAGCTGCCGAAGCAGCTCGATCTTTACCAGGTCGACGACCTCCAGAGCCCGGCGAAGTCGCCTGATTCCCGCGCCCCCTCCGCTGTAGGAGCGGCTTCAGCCGCGAACGCGCAGAACGTTGGGGACGATGTACAGGTCGCGGCTGAAGCCGCTCCTACAGGGAAAGGGCATTCCGCTTTCCCCGTAGACCGCACCCTCTTAACCCTGCGCCAGCGCTACAACGACGCCATCCAGTCCCTCGACTCCGAGGCACTCAAACTCCTGCGCCACTGGCCCGCCCGCCTCAAATCCATCACCGACGACGTCAACGAATACCAGGTCCGCGACAAGACCATCCGCGTCGACAACTACCGCGAGTCCCTGTCGCACCAGCAGATCCCCAAGATCGCCGCCCCCACCTACAAATCCTGGGGCGAGCTGCTCACCTTCCTGCAAAAGGAAAACCTCCCCGGCGCGTACCCCTACACCGGCGGCGTCTACCCGTACCGTCGCACCGGCGAGGACCCGATCCGCATGTTCGCCGGCGAGGGCACCCCGGAGCGCACCAACCGCCGCTTCCACTACCTCAGCGTCGGCCAGCCCGCCGCGCGCCTGTCGACCGCGTTCGACTCGGTCACCCTGTACGGCGAGGACCCGGCGCCGCGCCCTGACATCTACGGCAAGATCGGCAACTCCGGCGTCAACATCCCCACGCTGGACGACATGAAGAAGCTGTACTCCGGCTTCGACCTGTGCGCGCCGACCACCTCGGTGTCGATGACCATCAACGGCCCCGCGCCGATGATCCTGGCGATGTTCATGAACACCGCCATCGACCAGCAGGTCGAGAAGTACCTGCGCGAGGACCAGGCCCGCTGGGACGCCGCCCACGACAAGATCGAAAAACTTTTCGAAGGAAAGAATCGCCCGCAATACGGCGGCATGCTGCCCGAGACCAACGACGGCCTCGGCCTCGGCCTGCTCGGCGTCACCGGCGACCAGGTGGTCGACGCCGAGACCTACGCGCGCATCAAGGCCTACACCCTCAAGACCGTGCGTGGCACCGTGCAGGCCGACATCCTCAAGGAGGACCAGGCCCAGAACACCTGCATCTTCAGCACCGAGTTCGCGCTGCGGATGATGGGCGACATCCAGCAATACTTCGTCGACAACGCGGTGCGCAACTTCTACTCGGTGTCGATCTCCGGCTACCACATCGCCGAGGCCGGGGCGAACCCGATCAGCCAGCTCGCCTTCACCCTGAGCAACGGCTTCACCATCGTCGAGTACTACCTCGCGCGCGGGATGAAGATCGACGACTTCGCGCCCAACCTGTCGTTCTTCTTCAGCAACGGCATGGACCCCGAGTACACCGTCATCGGCCGCGTCGCCCGCCGCATCTGGGCCCGCGCCATGCGCGAGCGCTACGGCGCGTCCAGCCGCAGCCAGATGATGAAGTACCACATCCAGACCAGCGGCCGCTCCCTGCACGCGCAGGAGATCCAGTTCAACGACATCCGCACCACGCTGCAGGCCCTGTACGCGCTGTTCGACAACTGCAACAGCCTGCACACCAACGCCTACGACGAAGCCATCACCACGCCGACCGAAGAGTCCGTGCGCCGCGCCGTCGCCATCCAGATGATCATCAACAAGGAGCTGGGGCTGAACTTCTGCGAGAACCCCTGGCAGGGCAGCTTCATCGTCGACAAGCTCACCGACATCGTCGAGGAAGCCGTCTACAAGGAGTTCGAAGCCATCAGCGAGCGCGGCGGCGTGCTCGGCGCCATGGACACCATGTACCAGCGCGGCAAGATCCAGGAGGAGAGCCTGTACTACGAGCACAAGAAGCACGACGGCAGCCTGCCGCTGGTCGGCGTCAACACCTTCCTGCCGAAGGAGCACGCCGGCGACATCGTCACCGAGATCGAACTGATCCGCTCGACCGAGGAAGAGAAGGGCCAGCAGATCGACAACGTCGCCAACTACCAGCAACTCCGCAACGGCCTTGTAGGAGGGGCTTCAGCCCCGATCGCGAACACCGCCCGCGACACCGGCCTCGCCTACCTCCAGAAAACCGCCCGCGACCGCCAGAACGTGTTCGCCGCGTTGATGGAGGCGGTGAAGACGCACAGCCTGGGGCAGATCAGCCATGCGTTGTATGACGTGGGTGGGGAGTATCGGCGGAATATGTAGGTAGCCGTCTCGGGACCAAAAAAGCATTGGGTGAGCACTAGCTTGCAGAAAATTGGGGGCGCAATGGCATTGCCAGTTAGTTTACTGCAGGCGGTTTCCGTGCCCGGCGGGGGAAGAATTGCCTTGGTCGTGGGCGCTGGATGCTCCTTTGAAGAGCCCACCGGGATCCCCTTGGCCGGTACGTGTTCCGAGCAGTCGCACGCGCGCCTCGTGGCCGACGGAGCCATTGAAACTGGTGAATGCAAAGAACCGCGAAATCTATCCAAGCTGGCTGATTTGCTGTACCAAAAGAATGGGTCTCAGCGGCTACTAGTCGAGCAATTGCGGCAACACTATGCTCTTAAGACGGCGTCCCCGAACGAGGGGCACAAGTTGGCGATTGCGTTGCTCTGCGAGGGAGCGCTGAATTCCATACTCACTCTTAACTTTGATTTGGCCTTTTCAACTGCAGTTGGAGAACTGGGCGTCGGGGCAACAATCGGGGTTGTAGATGGGCCCGCGGACTTCGCGAATCAACGGCCTTTGAGTGTCTTCTATCTCCATCGAAATGCGAATGAAACTGACCCTGAAGCATGGGTTCTGAGAACGGACGCGTTGGAGCGCGAATGGGTTGGCGGTTGGGAGGCAGTAGTTGCCGCCAAGTTGATCGCTAGCCCCGTTGTTGTCTTCGTTGGCTTGGGAAGTCCTGCAGATGTCCTGGTGGAAAGCAGCAGGAAGATTCGCGCGGGAGTTCCGGCTGGTAGTCAGACATTTCAGGTTGATCCGGGGGATTTCGGAGCATCTCCATTCGCGGCAGCACTTGCGATTGATGAGTCAAGTTTTATAAAGATGAAATGGTCTGAGTTTATGTTTGAGCTATCACAGAGGATGGTGAAAGCTCAAATGGCGACGTTAAAGGAGGAGGCCGACCGATTTACCGATCTCAATCACCTGGCCACAGAAAACCTCGACTCCCTGATAGCAAATTTGGAGAAGGCAGGACTTTTAGAGCTCGGAAAACTACGGGCAAGCTGGACGCTTCATCCAAAACTCTATCGGCCGGACAATGATGGTGTGCGCGGCCTGTTGGCTGATTTACTGTTGGCGACCGCACTAATTGCGCGCAATCTGAGATCTAAGGTGAAAATCCATAGCACCGGAATAGTGGAATTTGACATTAGTGGTCGAGTTGCCACAGTGATTCTAGCCAGCGGTTCAGGAATTCGTAACGTCTCTGCCGTCGAGGCTGATCTCGGCGTCAGACTAAGGCAGCTTCGCACGTTGCCTGCGATGCCGGTGTTAGGTGTTGCGACGGGAGTTCTGAGTCATAGCCCAATTGCTCCTCCCGTCGATCTGGTCGTTGACGATCAATCAAGCAGCATAATTTACGGCAACTCGCAACTACGCATGTTTTCTGCTGATTCTCTTCGTGCTGATCCAAATTCCATCGTCGAGCTAATAGTATGATTAGTGAATATCTGACATCGACTGATCTGATCGCATCGTCGGTCGCAGTTCTTGAGGCGGCCGGCTACAAGGCAACTGAATCAGACAATTCCGCATGGACCAGCTCGACTAGTCGGTTATTTGAAAACTCCTATAACGTTGTTGGAGTTGTTGCTTTCGAAACATATGTGGAACTTGTAGATTCGTGGGCCGATAGACAGGGCATGCTGGTCGAAATCATTTCCAGAAGCATTGGTCGATCAGAGGGTAAGGCGTGGGATGGCTATTTAGTTCTATTAACCCCGGCTGTCAAGTCGAGCACAGAAACCGATATCGAAGCGATTCGGCGTGATACGACTCGGTTAAGAAAGCTGATTGCGACCGGTGATGATCTCAAGAAATCAAGCGACGTAGAACGTGTGCTAAGACCTTTGCTACCAATTAAGGGTGTAGTAAACCAATCTAATGCTGGATCAGCATTGGATCACCTATCCAGTGTTTTGGAAAAGAGAGGGGTGGAACGTCAGGACGCTGTGACTCTAGTCGAAGCCTTCCTGGATCAGCGACCTCTGATGGAATCTCTGCATAGATCGGGGAGCAAAGACCAATGAGGCTACAGACAGTCGAGATTTCTGGCTTCCGGGGATTTGCCGCAGATTCCTTGTTTGATGTGGATGCGGACGCCATCGTGGTCGTCGGCGCCAACGGTAACGGTAAGACGTCGTTCTATGACGCAATTCTGTGGGCACTCACAGGCCGCGTTCAGCGTCTGTCGGACAGCACGCAGCGGTTGGTAAATCGATTCTCGGACTCGGGCCAGGCGCGAGTGCGCGTCAGAATGGGTGTCGAGCGAGGGGCGCATCTGCTCACAGTCACAAGAACGTTTGATGGAAAAGAGGCACGAATTTCCGTCGAGGAGTCAGGGGAGATCCTGCGTGGCCCAGAAGCAGAGGGGCGATTAATTCGAGTATTGTGGAGTAATGCCGCGGGTGCTGTAGACCCTTTTTCCACGCTTGGAAATGTACTCACTCGCAGTGTCTACCTCCAGCAGGACTTGATTAGCCAGTTTATTGATGACGCATCTGATCACGATCGGTTCAATGCCATTAGCGAGCTTGTTGGAGCGGGTCGGATTACTGACCTGCAGTCCGAGCTAGAGCGTTCGAAGGCTGCTTGGTCTAAAGCTACGAACGCCAAGTCTGCGGAGCTGAATCTCCTGAGAAATCGCATCGTCAACCTTGAGGCTAGGCTCGCTGAGCTTCGAGCTAGGCAAACAGTGCAACCGGTCGAGATGGACAATGCAGAGTGGTCGACTTGGTGGGCAGACATCGCTGAGTTGGGCGTGACAATTTCGGGCCCGCCACCACTTTCGCGTGAATCGCAAGTAGCCATTGACAATGCAATGAAGCAACTCGATGCGGAACGTCGAGCATTGGAACGGAAGTTGCATTTAATTGATCAGATATCTGGTGATTTAGTGGCGCTCTCGGCACTGGACAGGAGTGATCCGTCCGAAGGACGAGCGGTCCTAGCTACGCTCAGGGAACGGATTAACGTGCTGAAAGAGGATGTGAGGGAAGAACAGGCTCGCATGAGTAAAGCGCGTTCGATTCAAGCAGAGCTTGAGGAGTATGTGGAGCAGATGCACACGCTCGCATCAATAGCGCTTCAGCACCTCGGCGCAAGCTGTCCAGTTTGCGAGCAAACATACGATGTAGAAGGCACGCGTCGGCGCTTAGAGTTGATGGTTTCTAGAGCTGGCGCGCTTCCATTCGTTGATGATGGCGAGAATCTCAGGGCTGCGCTGGAAAATCTGTCGACGGCCGAAAGTGAGGCGTTACGGCTTGAGATGTCGCTTAGGCAGCAGGAATCGGCGGAGGCTGCTTACTCGTCGTTAAAGCAGGGCATTGGTAAACGCGCGCTTGAATTAGGTATACAGGTAGAGGAGGAGACGTCTTCCGACTACTTGTTGTCCGTGCGCAAAGATGTATGGTCGGCTATCGAGAATGCGTCTGAGGCGCAAAATCGCGGAGAACGCTTTGCCCTTCAACTGTCGAGAATGGGGGACGCTGCTTCCATCAACGAGCTTGCATCTGAGATCGCTACCTTGAAGCAGAAGCTTGTGGTCGAGCAGCGAGACTTAACCGACAGAACCAGGACCGGTGATCGTGCGCAGATAATCATCGAAACCTTGCGTGAGTCGGCGTCAGACGTTGTTGCTGAAAGGATCCAAAACCTGCAACCTCTCCTGACCGATATGTATGGTCGGGTTGATGTGCATCCAGCGTTTCAAGCTGTTAAGTTCTTGACATCCGTGGTGCGCGGGAGAGGGCGCTTAACTACAGTTGTCAGCGATCCTCAATCGGCCGTTGAAAGTGACGCGCCTGAAACTGTCCTATCGAGTTCTCAGCTGAACGCCTTAGCAGTCTGCACGTTCTTGTCGTTGAATATGGGT
Organism: Novilysobacter erysipheiresistens; assembly: GCF_036663935.1. Lineage (NCBI taxonomy): Bacteria > Pseudomonadati > Pseudomonadota > Gammaproteobacteria > Lysobacterales > Lysobacteraceae > Novilysobacter > Novilysobacter erysipheiresistens. Next base: position 139,529 of record NZ_JAXGFP010000002.1, on the reverse strand, counting down.
CTAGAAAAGCCGCCGCTTGACGCCATAATGCTGGACGATCCGCTGCAGAGCCTTGATGACATCAATCTTCTTGGTCTGATTGATCTCCTTAGGCAAGCTAAGGAGACGCGGCAGCTCTTCGTCTCGACACATGATGCGCGGTTCGGCTCTCTATTGGGTCGAAAGCTTCGTCCAAACTCTGTCCACCAGCGGACTGTTCTCATTACTCTTGATGGTTGGGGGAGAGCGGGTCCGAGTGTCGATCATCGAGAAATACACGCCGATCCCGCCCCAATGCGTCTCAAAGCCGTTGCCGCTTGATGGTCGCGGGACACGGTCTGCACAGCCTTCCGCGACGCCGTTCCTCACGCGCAAAAACGCATCATCATCTTTTTTGATCTACCACAATCGACCCCGCTCCGATCGCCCCGTACCCGCGATCACCCACACGCCACACGGACCGCGGCGGAGCAAGGACGCATCCGGCACTCGCCGGATTCATGGGTCGACACGGAGATCACCGTGTCCCAGAACCACATTTCGCTCGACCTCACCGACGACCAGGTCACCACCGCCCGCGCCGGGCTGGACCAGTTGGCCACCGCGCTGACCGGGCTGGTGGCGATTCCGGATTCGGAGCGCCGCAACCTCATCTACATGGGCCCGCGCTCGGAGGTGTTCGTCCGGCAGACGCTGCGGTGATGGCGGCCAATCCGCAGATCGTGCCGCCGAGCCTATGAAACGGCCGCAGCAAATCGTGCGTACAGATCACCTGGCAACTCGTGAGCAAGGCGCCACGTGATCCCCATCGGGCGCTCGCCTTTATGCGCGACGTATGAAGCAGGCCCCAATAGCCAGAACGCCCGATCATCCGTCGTCAGGCGGGCGAATGGCAGTGCAATGCTTCCAGTGGTCTCGTGCTGCTGGTACCTCTGACCGGTGTCGCTCTCCGCACGGGTGGCGGACTGACTTTCCCAGTGGATCAGCTCCCGGCTGATCGCGTAGTCCCGATATCGCGTGGTGGGCGAAAAGTGTCCACTTGCTTTGTCGAGAGTGAATGCCAGCAAGTCCACCGATGCGTCCGGAAGCCAGCGCACGCCTTCGCGCCATTCCGGCACTTTCAGCCCATCCCCATCGCTGAAAGCGGCAAGAATTTCCCTCCGTGTGTATCGGGCATGGACATACAACGGCACTTCGGGGTGCGTGGAAAGCGGAGCCTGCACGTGATCGATACGTTCGGTGAGAACGTCCATCAGTTGGTTGAGCTCCACCAAAACTTGTGGGTGCTGCCAGATCAGTGATGCGGCGTTATCGAGGTTCTGGCCATCCGTTCGGATGCTCTCGGTGAGTACTGTTGCCAGCATATGGAACAGCCGGCGGGTGCGAATATCGAGCGAGCCCATGCTTGGCGGCAGCGTTGCTTGCGCAAAGCTGCGGTACTGCCTAATTCGCTGCTCGTCGTCGAGGTGAAGCAATCTTCCCAACGCGCGTCGCAGCGCGCTCTCCTCAGGCCCGTTCGGCAAAGTTGCTACGCCACCCGCTTCGAGCAAGTCAGACCAGCAGTGGTTGTTGGAGTAGATGTCTTCGAGCTCGAGTCCGGATTCTTCGAGAAACCTCTTGAGCGTGATGTCGGGAGTGGCTTCCGCTACGCGCCGCAGCTCGCGTGCCTTTGCAGGCCACGTGGAGGGTAGGCTCTGACGAATATTCTCGAGCACCGTTTGCGTGGCAACGGCATCAAGTTGCATATGACAGCCACTTGGCAAGAAGGGAAAACCGCTCTCAATCTGCTTCTCCAGTTGCTTTCGGCTGCCGCCCAGCAACGCGCCAAACCTGCGGTGGAACTGAAACTCCTTGCGGTGCTGGCCAACGAAGTCCAAGACGGTGCAAACGGACTTTGTCTCCTGGCGACGAAGGCCACGGCCGAGTTGCTGCAGGAAAACGGTCGGGCTATCTGTCGGCCGCAGCAGCAGGAGAGTGTCGACGGAAGGCACGTCTACGCCTTCGTTGAAGAGGTCTACGGAGAACACCGCTCGGAGTTCGCCGGCTTTCAGCGCCTCTAGTGCATGGCGTCGCTGCTCGGGTGGCGTCTCAGCCCATACCGCTACTGCCGGCAGATCGGCCTCGCTGAACTGGTCCGCCATGAATCGCGCGTGCGCCACTGAGACGCAAAAGCCCAATGCGCGCATAGAGTCGGGGTCCGGAGCGGCCTTGGTGACGTTTTCAATGATCAACCGAGCCAGCGCGTGATCACCGGTCACCAAATTGCTGAGTTCCTGCGGCTCATAGCCGCGACCTCGCTTCCACGTCACTCCGCGGTAGTCCATGCCATCGCTAATGCCGTAGTAGGCAAAGGGACACAAGCGGTGCTGATCGATGGCATCCCACAAACGGAGTTCGGCGGCGATCCTACCGTTAAACCACTGCAGGATTGGCTCCTCGTCACCGCGCTCGGGCGTGGCTGTGAGGGCGAGCAGCTCGATTGGACAAAGGTGGTCGAGCAGCGCCTTGTAGGTACGTGCCGCGGCATGGTGGAACTCATCGATGATCACAACATCGAAATGGTCCGGCTCGATGTTGGCCAAGCCAGCAGCGGTCAGGCTCTGCACTGAAGCGAACACGTGATCGAAATGCGTCGGACGGTTGCCACCGACCCAGAGCTCACCGAACGCGGCGTCCCGCAACGCGTGTCGGAATGTCGCAAGGCTTTGCTCGAGGATCTCTTTACGGTGAGCGATGAAGAGCAGGCGTGCACGTGGCAAGCGTCCTCGCAGGCGCTGGTAGTCAAGCGCCGCCATGACGGTCTTACCGGTTCCTGTGGCGGAGACCAACAAGTTTCGGTGCCGGCCTTGCAGTCGTGCTAGCTCGATTTGCTCCAGCAGCCGGGACTGGAAGGGTTCGGGGCGGATCTCGACAGGGCTGAGATAGACCCTTGGGCCACTGGGCGGCGTCTGCGTTAGCTCTCGGAATTCGGCCTCGTCGAAGGGGCGGAAATCGTCGTTGTTCCAGTAGCTATCGAAGACAGCTGAAAATTTGTCGATGACGTCAGGGTTGCGAGCGCCCGAGACCCGCACGTTCCATTCCAGCCCCGTGACCTGCGCGGAGTGAGTCAAGTTCGACGAACCGATGAATGCCGTCGAGTAGCCAGAAGCACGATGGAACAGCCACGCCTTTGCGTGGAGACGTGTGCTGGAGGTGTCGTAGGAAACGCGGATATCTGCCCCTAGATCGCGTAGCGCCTGGAGTGCTGCTAGCTCAGTCGAGTTGGTGTAGGTCGTCGTCAGCAACCGCAGTGGTCGCGTTGCGTCTTTATGACGTCGCAGGAGTTCCAGCAGTGGCTGGATGCCGGAGCGTCGGACAAAGGCCATCAGGATGTCAATGCGATCGGCGGATGGGACTTCCGATTGAAGTTGAAACCCGATCCGAGGTTCGCCCGGAGCGTTGGTCAGCAGAGTGGTATCCAGTAGCGGCGTGGCGGGGAGCTGGATGTGCTCAGCCGTGCCGTCGGGCCGCAGCGCCGCAATCGCCTGGAGAACATCACTTGCGGGTGACGGAGCATCGGCTGCATCAACGCCTTTCCCGGTGGCATCGAGCAGCTGGACAATTTGTCGGGTGAGCCCGAGACCTACATCAGTGCGTTGTTTGGAATCGAGGCTAGAAACGACGCGGCGTATCAGCGTCCCCAAATGCAGCGCTATCCGATCGGCTGCCTCCTCGCCATGGAGTCGCCCGCGCAGGGCCCTGTGTTTGGCATCGAGCTCTAGGAGCTGCGCTTCAAGCGCCTCGGTAACGAGTTGCTCATACAGTCCACGTTGGAGTTTGGTCATGTCGCCCAGGCTAGCACCGCTTGTTGGGGACTAAACGCTGTTCCCAGACTACGACTGAGTAGCTACGCCAATTTCTTGCGTAGACGCCTACGGAACCAGAAGTAGCTTCCGATGATCACCGCTCCCTGCAGCAGCATGAGCGGCAGAAAGAACAGGTGGGTCAGGGTCCATAGCAGACACACGATTGCTGCGATCCCTAACGCCGTCCGCCCGAATCGGCTGGCTATGAAAAGTACGAGGACGAACAGCAACTGATAGAGCAGCACCGGAATGGTCAGGATCATGTGCGCGTTTACGCCGGGTTAGTGAAGTAAAGCTCGCTGCTGCGGCAGCCGGAGCACTCGTGATAGAAGCGGTTGTCGTCCTTGCGTAAGCGGGGGCTATGGCCGGGTTGGCATGTGAAGCGAATGGCTGTGTTGGCTTCGCACTGGCCGCACCTGAAGTAGTAGCCGTAGCGACCGGAGAGAACGGAACCTCCCGTTCCCCTGCAGGACTTGCAACTCGGGCCACCCGTTTGAGCTTGCGCTGGATGCGTTTCGCGCTTCTGGTTATCTCCGCGTTCCTGCGCTGCACTTCCCAAGGAGGGCTCAATCCGGAGCTTTCCGCTGCGCGTCGTCGCTGTCGCGGCCGACAGCTCCGAGCCGAGACTTTCGGTCGAGGATCCAGCAGTTGAAACCGGCTTTCCGATTACGGGCACGTGTCGGTTGGCGAGCTGGCGCGCCACGTGCTCCACCGTTTCGCTGGACACAATCTTCGCAGCGGTCTTGATCAACCCGAAAATGGGGTTCTCGGCATCGATATCTCGCCAGATTGCCTTCTTCAGCTGGTCGGTCTTAATGACCCGCGAGGCATCGAACCGTTTAGGGCGATCCACGCGTGCATTGGAAGATACGAGTACGAAGGAGTGGAATGCCGGAGTGATTCGGACGCCGAGCCGCGAAGGCAATTCAACCTGCGCCAGGACATCCCGCAGAACCTCGATGTGGCGCTCGTTCTGCTGAAGGGGAGATGGCATGCCTTGATAGGTCCGGCCGGCCCAGCGGAGGAATTCGCCGTCATCAGTGATCTTGATTCCGCTCCAGGTGTGCTTCGTTTCCAGCACATACACATCCATCCAGCGGTTGATCAGAACGTGATCGATCTGCGCAGTTCGCCCGGCATGCTCCACGCGCAGGTCATGGATGACCGCCCAGTTCGCCGAGCGCGCGTAGTCGAAATCGATGAGGTAGGCCGACTCCTTCTCGCCTTTAAGGCCCGCTTGGCGGATTCGCAACTCGTCGCTGGCGCGCTTGGCCTCGGGGCCACCGTGGTTCGCCTTCTGTTCGAGCGCGCGCAGCACATGGCTGTAGTCGTCGGCTTGCTTGATGAGCATGTACGTGTTCCCCCTTTCGGGACCAAGCATAGCCATGATTGAAAGCGTCGCGACTTGGTTTCTGCGAAACTCTCCCCGCTCCGATCGCCCCGTACTCGCGATCACCACACGCCACACGGACCGCAGATCGTGCCGCCCAGCCTGGCCGCGGACCTGGCCGGTGCCAACGCCGACCTCGCCGCGCTCGACCAGTTGCGCCCGCTGCAGGAGCACCTGCAGAAGCTGCTCTCGCTGATCGGCGACAGCATCGACCTGCTCGGCAGCGACGCGATGCACGTCGCGCTGGACGCCTACGCGCAGCTCAAGCTGTCCGGTGGCGACGCCGGCCTTGAGGAACTGCGCAAGGAGCTGGGTTCGCGCTGGTCGCAGGGCGGCCGGGCGAGGGTGGAGACCCCCACGCCGGCGCCGACCCCGACGCCCACCCCGGCCCCCACGCCGGTGCTCGATCCGGCCTGACCGCGGGTCGCCCGCAACACCGCAGAAGCCGCCTCCGGGCGGCTTTTGCATGTCTGGAGGCTGGTTTTGGGCCGTTTTGGGGCTTGAAAGACCTCCCGGAGGCCGTCCGCGACCTTGCGGAGGTCGCCGCCAGGGTCCACGAGGTCGTCGACGATGTCGCGAAGGTCTCCCGGAGACCTCCGGGAGGTCATTCGACGACCTTCGCAAAGTCTCCAATAGACCTGCGGAAGGTCTCCGGGGATGTCCGCGAGGTCGTTGGCAGACCTCCGCGACATCCTCGAAAGACCTCCGGAAGGTCTCCCGACGATGTCGCAAAGGTCTCTGGTGGACGTGCGGGAGGTCTCCTTCACGGGACGAGCGAAGCCATGGAAGGGGGCGTGGCCACACGCGCCAGTGCCCGCCGGGTTAGTCTTCCGTCCCCCCAAGCACAGAGTTGAAGCAATGAGAGCCACCGTCGTCGGTCTCGTGACGCCGCATCTGCTGCGCGTCGTCGATCTCGCCAATGAAGCCCAGAAGGGCATCAACGTGGATTGGCATCTGCGCGATGCCGTGGCCAGGTCGATGGGCGAGCTGGCCGACCAGTACAACGCGTCGTCGTTGACGGAAGCGTTCATCGACGGGCTGGAGAGCGCTGCAGGCAACGCCCCGAAAGCCCGTGTGGAGTACGTGCGCGTCCTGCAGGCCGCGGCTGACGCCGCACGGCGTCTCAAGCGCGACTGAGGGCCCGAACGGGGCGGCCAGACCGCGCACGCGCACCACCCACCCTACGTTCACGCGCCGGGGCTAGCGTGTGGTTTTCCCCGCAGGCCCGCCGCATGCCGCGCACCCCCGCACCCAAGCGCCGTTTCGCCCTGAAGGCATCCGCCGCCGGGCGAGCGCGTGCCATCGCCCGCGACACCGGTTGCGTCCGCGTCCGCGGCGCGCGCGAGCACAACCTGAGGGACGTCGACCTCGATGTCCCGCGCGACCAGCTGGTGGTGTTTTCCGGCGTGTCCGGGTCGGGCAAGTCGTCGCTGGCCTTCGGCACGATCTACGCCGAGGCGCAGCGTCGCTACTTCGAATCGGTGGCGCCGTACGCTCGGCGGTTGATCGACCAGGCAGGGGTGCCGGACGTCGATTCGATCGAGGGCCTGCCGCCGGCGATCGCCTTGCAGCAGCAGCGCGGCACCAGCAATGCGCGTTCCAGCGTCGGCAGCGTGACCACGCTGTCGAGCCTGGTGCGGATGATGTATTCCCGCGCCGGCGCGTACCCGGCCCGGCAGGCGATGCTGTACGCCGAGGACTTTTCGCCGAACACGCCGCAGGGCGCGTGCCCGCGATGCCACGGGCTGGGCCACGTGTACGAGGTCACCGAGGCGCTGATGGTGCCGGACCGCTCGCTGAGCATCCGCGAGAAGGCGATCGCCGCGTGGCCGCCGGCGTGGCACGGGCAGAACCTGCGCGACATCCTGGTCACGCTGGGCTACGACATCGACAAACCCTGGAAGGACCTGCCGAAGAAGGACCGTGACTGGATCCTGTTCACCGAGGAGACCCCGACCGTGCCGGTCTACGCCGGCTTCACCCCGGCCGAAACCCGCGCCGCGCTGCGCCGCAAGACCGAGCCCAGCTACATGGGCACCTACACGGGCGCGCGCCGCTACGTGCTGCACACGTTCGCCAACACCCATAGCGCGCTGATGAAGAAGCGCGTGTCGCGCTACCTGGAGGGCCGCCTGTGCCCGGAGTGCGACGGCAAGCGGCTCAAGCGCGAGGCGCTCTCGGTGACGTTCGCCGGCGTCGACATCGGTGAGTTCTCAGGCCTGCCGCTGGACCGGGTGGTCGAACTGCTGCAGCCGGTCGCCAACGGCAAGTTCGACGCCCACGCCGGCGGCGACACCACCAACGCCACCGCGACCAGGCGCGACCGCGCCAAACGCGCCGCTGCCAAGCGGGCCACCCACGCCGCCGCGCCCGACGTGCGCCGCACGCCGGCGATGTCCGAGGAGAAGCGCCTGGCTGCGCAGCGCCTGGCCGAGGGCGTTGTGGCACGCCTGCACGCGCTGCAGGCGCTCGGGCTCGGCTATCTGTCGCTCGACCGCGCCACGCCGACGCTGTCGCCCGGCGAGCTGCAGCGCCTGCGGCTGGCCACGCAGCTGCAATCGCACCTGTTCGGCGTGGTCTACGTGCTGGACGAGCCCTCCGCCGGCCTGCACCCGGCCGACAGCCAGGCGCTGTACGACGCGCTCGAGCAGCTGCGCGACGCCGGCAACTCGGTGTTCGTCGTCGAACACGATCTCGAACTGATGCGCCGCGCGCAGTGGCTGGTCGATGTCGGCCCCGACGCCGGCGAGCGCGGCGGGGAGGTGCTGTACAGCGGCCCGCCGGGCGGGCTCGCGAAGGTCAAGCAATCGCGTACCGCGCAGTACCTTTTTGGCACCACCCCAATGCCGGCCAGTCACGAACGCACGCCGTCCGGCTGGCTGGAGCTGCGCGGCCTGCATCGCCACAACCTGCACGGCCTGGACGCGCGCATCCCGTTGGGGGTGCTGACCGGGGTCACCGGCATCTCCGGCTCCGGCAAGTCCAGCCTGATCGCGCAGGCGCTGGCCGAACTCGTCCGCCTGCACCTCGGCCACGAGCCCGAGGACAGCGACGACGACACCCCCGACGCGCCGACGGCGATCGAACGCACGCGCGGGCACCTGGCCGGCGACGTCGACGCCGTGCAGCGGCTGGTGCAGGTCGACCAGAAGCCGATCGGCCGCACGCCGCGCTCCAACCTGGCCACCTACACCGGCCTGTTCGACCATGTGCGCAAGCTGTTCGCCGCCACGCCCGACGCGCGCCGCCGCCGCTTCGACGCCGGGCGGTTCTCGTTCAACGTCGCCAAGGGTCGCTGCGACACCTGCGAAGGCGAGGGCGTGGTAAGCGTCGAGCTCCTTTTCATGCCGAGCGTCCACGCCCCGTGTCCGGCCTGCCACGGCGCGCGCTACAACGACGCCACGCTGCAGGTGCAGTGGAACGGCCGCAACATCGCCGAGGTATTGCGCATGACGGTCGAGCAGGCCGGGGAGTTCTTTGCCGACGAAGGTGCAGTCGCGCGCCCGCTGCACCTGCTGCGCGAGATCGGTCTGGGCTACCTGCGCCTGGGCCAGCCCGCGACCGAGCTGTCCGGCGGCGAGGCGCAGCGGATCAAGCTGGCCACCGAGCTGCAGCGCAGCCAGCGCGGCCGCAGCCTGTACGTGCTCGACGAGCCCACCACCGGCCTGCACGCCGCCGACGTCGATCGCCTGGTGCTGCAGCTGCACCGCCTGGTCGAGGCCGGCAACACCGTGGTGGTGATCGAACACGAAATGCGCGTCGTTGCCCAGGCCGACTGGGTGATCGACATGGGGCCCGGGGCGGGGGAGCGGGGCGGGAACATCGTGGCGGAGGGGCGACCGGGAAAGGTGGCGAAGGTGCGGCGGAGTCGAACCGCACCGTATCTGGCCGTCGCGCTCGGGCCAACAGCATGAGGTGATCGAGGACTCAACGCCGGAGATGTGAGGGATTTCATCGCCGGGGTCACAACGCTCACGGGCGAGGTTCTACTCTCCACTGATCCAAACCGCAGCGAGATCCCCGATGACCCGTATCGCCCCCGCGCTTCCGCTCACGTTTGCGCTCACCGTGGCGCTGGCCACCGCGTCCTGCACCACCACCACGCCCGACGTTGCCGAGCCGGCCGATGGCCCGCTGCGCATCGAAGGCACCATCACCGCCATCGACCTGCAGCCGTGGAGCTACGACGGCAACGCTACCGTGCAGGTAGAGGCGGACGGGCGCGGCGAGGTGCAGGTGCAACTCCCGGCCCGCTGGAACCTGTGCAAGGCGCCGCCGGTGGACGTGCAGTCGCTGGCCGTCGGCATGCGCGTGCAGGCGGTGGGTGCGGCGTCGGGCGACGGCGGGCTGGTGGTATGCGGGGACGCGGCCCATCGTCTCCAGCCGGTGCAGTAGTGGCGCGTAACCAGGAGGCCGCCCATGCGTCGCCAACTGCTGCCGCGTGACCTCGGTTTCGAGGTCCGCCCGGGGGACGAGCCGTCGCTGTTCAAGTGGTTCCTCGCCAGCTTCCTGTTCGGCAACCGCGTCTCGCAGGAGATCGCCGCGTCCACCTGGCGCGTGCTCGTGGAGGAGCAGGGCTGCGACACGCCGGCCAGGCTCTGCCGCTTCACCCACGCCCAGCTGGTGGGGTTGCTGGGCGAGGGCGGCTATCGCCGCTATGACGAGTCCACCGCGACCCGGCTGTCGCTGCTGTGCCGGACCCTGATGGACGAGTACGGCGGACGCATCGGTGGCATCGCCGAAGCGGCGGAGGACCGCGACGACTTCGAGCGCCGCTTGCTCGCGTTCAAGGGCGTCGGGCCGGTGACGCTGGGCATCTTCATGAGCGGAGCGGGGCGGGCGTTGTTTCCGGCCCGGGGGACCTGAGGGCTTCCGGGTGCGGGCCCGTCCCGCCGTTTTTGCACCTTGGAATCCGGTGGCCGACAGGCCGGCCGCGGCACGTTGGCCGGTTTGGTACCACGAGCCGCGGAGGGTCAACCCATGGAGGCCATACAGGCGTGGGCCGCGCTAGTCGGGGTGCTGGTTTCCGTCGTGATGGTACTGGTGACGCTGGCGGGCTTCTGGTTCGTATGGCACCAGGTGGTGCTGATGCGACAGGCGATCGTGCACGACTCGCAGACCACGCTGTACCACGAGAACTTCGAATGCACCCGGGCGCTGCTGGAGATGGATGGGCTGTACCTGCACTTCCGCGCGAACCATGAATTCAGCGCCGATTTCACCCAGGGGCACTGGCTGGAACGCAAGGGCGCGGCACCCGATGCTGGCGAGCCTTGCCGGGACTGGCTCCGCGAACGGCGGCGCTACTGCAGGGCGCTGGAGCTGTCGGAGTTGTTCGCGTCCCATTTCGAGCACGTGGTGCTGCAGATGGGCACGCTGCCCAAACCCCTGCAGGACACCTGGCGCGAGTACATGCTCGACGTCTATCGCCAGAGCCCGGTGTTCCGGCAGTTCCTGTCCGATCACGCCCATTGGTACAGCGACGACCTCCATGAGGCGCTCGGATCCCGGCCCACGGCCGGGTGGCGGACGCGAAGGTCGACGATTTCGACGCGTTGATCCCTGTCGGGATTGGCGACACCGCCGGGCAGGGTCCGTGGCCGCCGCATGACCTCGTGGCCCAGCGTGCGCACCGACCTGCGCAATGCCGGTGCAGAGGTGGTCGACGAAGAGGTAGTCACCGATAAGGGCATCGTGTCCAGCCGCAAGCCGGATGATCTTCCGGCGTTCTGCAGGAAGATTCGCGGAGGGCCGGCACGCGCCGCGCAGCTGACGGAGATCGCCAGCCTTCACGAAGCCTTACGCAAACCCATGCGCAGATGCGCCGCAGGGCCGCTTCTACAGCTGTCGTTCAGTCAGGAATCCGGCTCGGGCAAGTCCACTCCATCTGCAAAAAGGGGTCACTCGATGCGCAAGTTCTCTTCCCTGGCCAAGCGCGGCCTGTACGTCCTTTCTTCGCTTCCGCTCGTTCTCGCCATGTCGGCGCATGCCGCGGCACCGTCCGATGTTTCGCCATCGGTGCGCGCCGCGATGCAGCGTGACCTCGGGCTGAGTACGGCCCAGTTGGCGCAGTACCTCAAGGTCGAACGCCTGTCGGCGCTGCAGCAGGAGCAGCTCGCCAAGGCGCAAGGTCGCAGCTATGGCGGCAGCTGGATCGAGCGCAAGCCGGACGGCAGCTTCCAGCTGGTCGTCGCGACCACGTCGATGCGTCCGCAGAAGGGCGCCGGCGATGTCGAGTTCCGCAGCGTGCGCCACGCCAAGGCGAAGCTCGACGCGTCCAAGGCGCGGCTCGACAGCCTGCTCGCGCATGGCGCCAAGGTGCCCAAGGGCGTGTACGGGTGGTACGTCGACCTGCCGAGCAATACGGTCGTGGTGACCGTCGGCAAGGGCCAGCAGCAGGCCGGCATCGATTACGTCGCCGCCAGCGGCGCAGATGCGCAGACCGTGCGCCTGGTCACCGCGGCCGAACAGCCGACCCTGCGTACCGACCTGAAGGGCGGTTTCGGCTACCTTCGCGATCCGGGAGACGGCTATCTCTACGCCTGCTCGATCGGGTTCAACGTCACCCGCAATGGCGCCCCGGCCTTCGTCACCGCGGGCCACTGCGGCGATGCCGGCGAGCCGGTGTACTACGAGCCGTCGCAGTGGACGCCGGGGCCGAAGATCGGTTCGTTCGCCGCGTCCAGCTTCCCGCAGCCCGGGCAGACCGGCAACGACTACGCCTGGGTCAGCGTGGATCCCGGCAACCCGCTGTTGCCGACGGTCTACGGTTGGGGCAGCGGTGATGCCACCGTCAACGGCAGCACCGAAGCCGCCGTCGGCGCCGCGATCTGCCGTTCCGGCCGCACGTCGGGCTGGCGCTGCGGCACGATCGAGGCCAAGAACCAGACGGTCAATTACAGCAGTGGCGAAACGATCCTCAACCTGACGCGCACGACCGCGTGTTCGGAGGGCGGGGACTCGGGCGGTTCGTTCATCACCGGTCCCGGCCAGGCCCAGGGCGTGTTGTCGGGCGGAAGCGGCAGCTGCAAGGGCAAGCAGCCCAACCGGCGCACCCGCAGCTTCTTCCAACCGCTGCTGCCGATCCTGCAGACCTACAACCTGAGTCTGGTGACTAACTGATCAGGTGCGGATGATTGTCGAAAGACGCCCCGGTTCGCCGGGGCGTCTTTTTTGGGGCTGCAGGATGCAGCGGAGGGCTGCTAACCGGCCGGCTTGCCGGTGAACACCGCCAGCTGCGCTGCGAACGCGCGCCTGTACCCAGGCCGCGCTTCGCCGCGGGTGACATAGGCGGACAGCTTCGGGTAGTCGTCCAGCAGTCCCGAGCTGCGCAGCCTGAGCAGCACCGAGACCATCATCAGGTCGCCCGCGCTGAACGCGCCGTCGAGCCACTCGGCGTCGCCCAGGCGGCTGGACAGTTGGTCCAGCCGTGTGCGGACGCGATTCTGCAGCATCGGCAGGCGCGCTTCGTACCAGGGTTTGCCGCGTTCGACGATGCCGGCCATGCTCAGTTCGACGATCGGCGGCTCCACCGTGTTGACCGCGGCGAACATCCAGGCGATCGCGCGGGCACGGGCGTTGGCGTCGTCCGGCAGCAGGCCGGCATGGCGGCCGGCGAGGTGCAACACGATCGCGCCGGATTCGAACAGGGCGAGCTCGCCTTCCTCGAACGTCGGGATCTGCCCGAACGGGTGCAGGGCCAGGTGCGCCGGCTGCTTCATCGCCTCGAACGACAGCAGGCGCACGTCGTAGGGCTGGCCCGTTTCTTCGAGCGCCCAGCGCACGCGCATGTCGCGGGCCAGGCCGCGGCCGCGGTCCGGCGAACTTTCGAAGGCGGTGATGACGGGGGGCACGCCGTTCATGGGGACGGTCAGCCGCGCCGTGCCGCTTCGATCGTGGCGATGTCGATCTTGCGCATCGTCATCATGGCGTCGAACGCGCGCTTGGCTGCCGCGCGGTCGGGGTCGGTCCACGCTTCGATCAGCGCGCGCGGAGTGATCTGCCACGACAGGCCCCATTTGTCCTTGCACCAGCCGCACTCGCTTTCCTGGCCGCCGTTGCCGACGATCGCGTTCCACAGGCGGTCGGTTTCTTCCTGGTCATCGGTCGCCACCTGGAACGAGAACGCCTCGCTGTGCTTGAACATCGGGCCGCCGTTCAGCCCCATGCAGGGGATGCCCATCACGGTGAAGTCGACGACGAGGACGTCGCCCTGCTGGCCGTCCGGGTAGTCGCCGGGCGCGTGGTGGATGGCGTCGACCGAGCTGTCGGGGAAGGTTTCGGCATAGAACGTCGCGGCCTCGAGCGCGTCGCCGTCGTACCACAGGCAGATCGTGTTCTTGGGGGTCATGCGGTGGGTCTCCTTTGGGTTGCCGACGCGGACCGAAGTGCCCGCTTGTCTTCATCGACGAACGGTGGGGGCGGGAATCGACAGTCGTCGCGTTAGCATGAGGACTCCGGTCGCCTCGGCGGCAAAACGTTCTGCCGAGGCGCCAGGCATCACTTGAGCACCATGTTCCAGTCGCTCGGGAGCTACAACTACCGGCTGTGGGCCGGTGGCGCACTGGTGTCCAACGTGGGCACCTGGATGCAGCGCATCGGGCAGGACTGGCTGGTGTTGACGGTGCTGACCGATCACAGCGCGACGGCGGTGGGGACGGTGATGGCGCTGCAGTTCGGGCCGCCGCTGCTGCTGTTGCCGCTGACCGGCTACGCCGCCGATCACTGGGATCGGCGCAAGTTGCTGCTCTACACCCAGGCCGCCGCCGGGCTGCTGGCGCTGGGCCTGGGCTTGCTGACGTTATCCGGTGCGGTTCAGCTCTGGCATGTGTACGGATTTGCGTTGTTGCTGGGCTGCGTCACCGCGTTCGACGCGCCGGCGCGGCAGGCGTTCGTGTCGGACCTGGTCAGCGATCACGACCTGGCCAACGCGGTCGCGTTGAACTCCGCCTCGTTCAACGCGGCACGGATGCTGGGGCCGGCGGTGGCGGGCGTGCTGATCGCGGCGGTCGGGGAGGGCTGGCTGTTCGTGATCAACGCGGGCTCCTACGCGGCCGTGCTGGTATCACTGTGGTGTCTGCGGGTGCACGAGCTGCATGCCGAGGCGCTGCCGGAACGCACGCGCGGCAGCCTGTTGGCGGGGTTCGGTTACGTGTGGCGGCGGCCGGACCTGATCGCGGTGCTGGTGATGCTGTTCCTGCTGGGGACGTTCGGCTTCAACTTCGCGATCTTCATTTCGACCATGTCCGTCACGGTGTTCGATGGCGACGCCAGCCAGTACGGCTTGCTGACCTCGGCGATGGCGGCGGGGACGATGTGCGGGGCGCTGCTGTCGGCGCGCCGGCCGGTGCCCGGCATGGTGTTGATGGCGGTCTCGGCGGCGGGTTTCGGTGTCAGCGTGGCGCTGGCGGCGGTGATGCCCGGGCCGGTGTCGTTCGGCGTGGTGCTGTTCTTCGTCGGGCTGGCGGCGCTGACCTTCATGACCGCCAGCAACTCGATGATGCAGCTCACCACCGAACGGGCGATGCGCGGCCGGGTGTTGGCGTTGCGGATTGCCGTGGTCATGGGCGGCACCCCGCTCGGTGCGCCGCTGGTCGGGTGGGTGGTCGATCGGTTCGGCGCGCGCTGGGCGCTGGGGATCGGTGCGCTGTCCGGTTTTGCGGCGGCCGCGGTGGCGGTGACCTATCTGGTCAGGCATCGCGATCTGAGGTTGTCGCGGGATACCGGGCGGCTGCGCCTGGCCATCCGGGCTGCTCCGGCGGATGCGACCGTCGGTCGCGCGACGGCCGGTGAGCGAGTGAAGTAAGCCTCGTTGGCGTGGGCGTCTTCGAGGGTTACCGCTGATCCAGCTCGTAATGGATCAGCACCACGCACTGTGACGCGAACAGCATCGTCCTGCCCAGCGTGATCCGCGTGACGCCCAGCCGGTCGAGGCTGTGGAAGGTCTTCTTCGGCATCGGGATGTGGTCGGTCAGCAGGAAGCAGGGGTTGCCGTCGAACGCCTGCCCGCGGATCGGCGCGCCTTTGCGGTCCATCACGAACAGCTGGTGGTCTTCAGCGAGCTCCTGCACCAGGCGCTCGAAACTCACCGTGCGCACGATCACGCCGGGTTCCACCGGTCGCGTCTCTTCCTTGCTCATTCCCCGTGAGGCGTCCAGCGCCTTGGCGATCTTGCCCAGCAGCGCCTGCTCGTTGAAGCCGCCGATGTCGTGCATGGCGTTGGCGTCGAAGCGGATCGTGCGGGAGAAGTCCTGCGTGCTTTCCAGCACCAGGTACACCACCACGTCGGGCCGGTGCGATTGGGCCACGAAGATCGCGTTCATCAGCGTGTGGGCGAGGATTTCCGCATGCGCGTCCGTGCCGACGGAGGCGAGCAGCCTGGCGCTGTCGGTAGGTGCCGCGCGGGCTCTGAGTACAAAGGTTCGCATGGGGTGATTGTCCACGAACTGCATGTCGAAATCCGACAGATGATCCAGTCCGATTTCCGGGACAATGCGCATCCCCACCGAAGCTTTTACCCCCATGCTCCCATTGCGCGTGACCCTGATCTCCCTGCTGGTTGCGGCCAACACCGTGGTCCACGTGGTGCCGTTGCTGGCGGTGGCGCTGGTCAAGGCGCTGCTGCCGTCCGACCGCCTGCGCAAGGCCAGCAATCCCGTGCTCACCGGGTTGGCGGAAAGCTGGATCGGGGTGAACAACCGGGTGCTGGACCGTTTGCTCCACACGCGTGTGCATCTGCAGGAGGATGTGGCGCTGCAGCAGAATGGCCACTACCTGGTGCTGGCCAATCACCAGAGCTGGGTGGACATCGTGGTGTTGCAGAAGGTGTTCAACCGGCGCATTCCGTTGCTGCGCTTCTTCCTGAAGCGGCAGTTGTTCTGGGTGCCGCTGCTGGGGCTGGCGTGGTGGGCGCTGGATTTCCCTTTCATGGGCCGCCACACGCCCAGGCAGATCGCGCGCCGTCCCGAACTGGCCGGGCGCGATATCGCCGCTACCCGTCGCGCCTGCGAGAAATTCCGCGAAATCCCGGTGTCGATCATGAATTTCGTCGAGGGCACGCGGTTCACGCCGGCCAAGCACGCGACGCAGGGCGCGCCGTACCGGCACCTGCTCAAGCCCAAGTCGGGCGGGGTGGCGTTCGTGCTGGACGCGATGGGCGAAGGGCTGCACGCGATCCTCGACGTCACCATCGCCTATCCCGGAGGGCGGCCGTCGATGATGGACCTGTTGGCGGATCGCGTCCCCGACATCCATGTGCACGTGCGCCAACGTCCGATCCCCGACGAATTGCTGCACGGCGACTACCAGAGCGACCGCGCCTTCCGCGTCCGGTTCCAGCAATGGATGAACGGGTTATGGCGGGAGAAGGATGCGGACGTGGCGCGGTTGCTGGAGGGCTAGGCCGGGAGGCCGGTCGCCTTGCGAACGGCTTCCTCCAACGCTGTTCGACCCGGCGGGCACGCAGAAGACATCGGCCGGGGGAAGCCCGGCCGATGTCGTTTCAGCTATGCCAGTCGGGTTACGACTTGGTCGGGGTCTCGTTTCCCGGAGCTGCATTCTTGCCCGTCTGCTGGGTCGGGGTGCCGGCGGGAGCGGCCGGATCCTTGCGCTGGTCGGTGGAGTCCTTGCCAGCCGGCGCGGCGGATTGCGGGTTCTTGTTCTTGTCGTTGTTGTTGGCGTCGTTCATGTGATGTCACCTTTGAGGTGATCCGGAAGTGCCGGATCGAGGGCGGCCGAAGCCGAAGCCCTGCCGGGGGCAGGGCGAGGAAGGCTCAGTAGGGGACGCGAACAAACGAATCAGCGGCTGAGTGCCGTTACGACTTTGCGTCGCAGTGCCAGGGAACCATGCGCCATGCGCGGTGACCGGAGCGTTACGGGATGCGCCGCCCGCGGCGGTTACTCGGACCGGGGCGTCTGCAGGTTCACGTCGCCGACCTTGTCCTCGTAGCTCTTCTTCGGGTCCACGCCCAGCAGCAGCTTCACCCCCGCCAGCAGGCTGTTCTCGTTGAGCCAGACGTGGGCATCGGCGGCGTCCATGCGCAGCAGGCGCAGTTTGGGGTCGTCCTTGCCCTGCTCGAACCAGGCGGCGATGAACGGGTTCCACAGACGCTCGATCACCGCGCGGTCGTTGTCGATGACCACGTGGCCGCTGATGGTGGCGAACAGCTCGTGATCCTTGGCAACAAACGTGGCGGTGGCGGCGTGGCCACCGCTGCCTTCCAGCGACTGTGCCAGTTCGGTGTCGCTGGCGGTGAAGAACCACAGCGGGGTGCGATCGTCCTCGGCCAGCGCGGTCATCGGTCGCGGCTCGACGCCGGTGGCACCGAGCATGACGGTGCGGTCGTCACCAAGCGCTTTCCAGAGCCTGCCCTCGAGTTCCTGGGTGTCGGCCATCGTCATCTCCTCGGGCGCGGGCCTGCAGGTGTACCTTCCGGGGCGTGATGGGGCCGGCAACACTCCATTGCTTAGTTCCCGCGCGCCAGCGCCTCCTCCACCGCGCTGAACGCCGAGCGTCCGCCGAGCCGCTCGCCCGGCATGCCGGTGGCGAACCACACCACGCCGGTGCCGCCGTCGCGGTCCAGCCACAGGCCCGATTGCAGGCCGTAGGCCGAGCCGGAGTGGCCGACGCGCGCCACGCCGTCGCCGAACGGGTCGTCGCGGCAGCCGTCCACCGGGGTGGCCAGGGTCTGCATTGCCATGCCGTAGCGGCAGAAGAAGCCCTTGCCGAGGTCGCCGGTGTCTTCTTCGAAGGTCAGACCCTGGCCGGGAGCGTATTGCCACAGCGGGGCGGCGAGTTCGCGCACGGACGCCGGCGTCAGCAGGCGCACGCCGTCGAGTTCGCCATCGCCCAGCAGCATCCGCCCGATCCGCGCCAGCCCGTTGGCCGAGATCCGCAGCCCGCCCTGCGGCGAGAACAGTGCGCCGTTGTCGCCGGGGCGCCATTGCGACAGGTCGCAACTGCCGCCCTCGGCGGCGATCACCGGGCAGTCGGGGCGGGCGCCGTGCAGATCGTCCTTGTTGGGTTGGCCGTCGCCGTCGTAGATGACCACGGCGCGGGCCACGGTGGCGTCGCTGCAGCTGGCCCAGTTGAAGCAGCCCTCGATGCCCAGCGGCTGCAACACCAGCCGATCCATCAGACGGTCGAAGCGCTCGCCGGTGGCGCGCTCCATCACCTGCGCGATCAGCGGGAAGTTGAGGTTGGTGTAGCGGAAGTAGCTGCCGGGAGCGTGGCCGGTGTCCCACGCGCGCTGGTCGTCGAGGATCTCGCGCAGCTGGCCGCCCAGTGGAGTCTGCCAGTAGCCGGCGGCGTCGGTGAGGCTGGAACGGTGCGAGAGCAGCAGCCGCAGGGTGATCGGCGTGTCGGGGTAGGCGGGATTGCGCAGCGGCCAGCCGAGCAGGGGGCCGACATCGGCGTCAAGATCCAGCGTGCCGGCCTCGACCAGTCGCATCACCCCGATCGCGGTCACCAACTTGGAGATCGAGGCGATGCGCACCGGGTCGCCCGCGGTCGCTTCGCGGCCCGTGGCCTTGTCGGCCAGGCCGTGGACATCGCTGGCGGTGATGCCGTCGCGGTCGAAAGCGACGCGCACGGTGGCGACGGGCCCGCCGGCCTGCGCGACGGAGGCCAGAAGCAGCAGGGTGGCGAGCAGGGCGATGGGAAATAATCTGGTCATGCGCCGCATGGTAGCGGCGCACGGCCAGGACCCGCAGGCAAGTCAGTCCCGGTCCGGCGCGCCCAGCGGGAAGTACGCTCGGTAAGGTCGCGCCTCGTCCACGGCGCGCTTGAACGACTGACGCGCAAGCAACCGTTCGCGGTACGCGCGGACGTGGCTGAAGCCGGGGTCGATCGGGTGCGTCCAGTCGGCGTAGAAAAGGAACGGCGCCGCACCGCAGTCGGCCAGCGAGAACGCGCCGGCGGCGGCCCACTCGCGCGTCGCCATGTGCTCGTCCAGCCAGGCGTAGGCGGTCTCCAGCATCGTGCGCGCATCGGCGACGCCACGCGGGTCGCGTTCATCCTCGGGCCGCAGGCGGTCGAAGACGAACTTCTGCTGCGGGGTGGAAATGTAGTTGTCGAAGAAGCGGTCGAGCATCCGTACTTCGAGCGCGGCGTCGGGATCGGCCGGGATCAGTTTCACCGGCCCGGGGTGGTGCAGGTCGAGGTATTCGATGACGCTGGTCGCCTCGATCACGGTGCGCCCGCCATCGACCAGCACCGGGAAGCGCCGCATCGGCCACAACGCTGCCAACTCCTCGTTGGGCTGGGCGTCCTCCAGATTGCGATAGTCGAACGGGGTCCGGTTCTCGTACAGCGCGATCAGCGCCTTCTGGCTGTAGGAGGAGAACGGGTGGGCGTACAGGCGGGGAAGGGCAGCGGTCATGCGGGGCTCCGGGTGGGTTTGCCTGTGCGACGAACGGACGGGGCGCGGTTCGACATTCTCCGAGTGCGCTCGACTTCGCCATGACTTCACGCAGGCCCCATCGTCCCTTCATCGATGCGCGAGAAGCTCCAGCTACGGAGTCCACTTCGCGGAGGCAGATCATGACAACCACTTCCACTTCCCCCCGTCGCGGTCGCAACCGGTTGCGTCCTTTCATCTGGGGCGCCGCGGCGGTCCTGCTGCTCCTGCCCGCGCTGGCGATGCAGTTTACCGGCGAGGTGGATTGGGACGGTGCGGATTTCGTCGTCATGGGCCTCATGCTGGCGACCGCCTGCGGGCTGTACGAGCTGGCCGCGTGGCTGAGCGGCAACACCGCCTACCGTGCAGCGTTCGGGATCGCGTTGGTGGCCGGTTTCCTGACGGTCTGGGTGAACCTGGCCGTCGGCATGTTCGGCAGCGAGGGCCATCCGCTCAACCTGATGTTCGGCGGGGTGTTGTTGCTGGCGGCGCTGGGTGCGCTGCTGGCGAGGTTTCGGGCCCACGGGATGGCTTGGGCGATGGGCGCGACGGCGGTGGCGCAGTTGCTCGCCGCCGGTGTCGGTCTGGCGGTCGGCGTATCGGTCGGCACCGACGAGCAGGGCGGTCCGCCGCTGGCCCGGGAGGCGCTGCTGACGGCGTGCTTCGCGTTGCCGTGGCTCGCGTCGGCCATGCTGTTTCGCAAGGCCGCGGACACGGAAGCGGCCGCGGATGCGATGACATGAACCGGGGTGCAAGCGGGGTCGGAAAGCGTTAAGAAGACCACCTGCCTGTTTCACCTTCCGGACCCCGCGATGATCACCTGCGTTGTGCATTACACGATCGACCCTGCCGAGACCGAGGCTTTCGAACGCTTCGCGCAGGAATGGATGCGCCTGGTCAACAAGCACGAAGGGCGGCACCACGGGTATTTCCTGCCGGCCGAAGGCGCGAGCGACTTGGCGCTGGCCTTGTTCACCTTCGACAGCCTGGCCAGCTACGAGCACTACCGGACGTTGTTCGGTCGTGATCCGGAGTTCATCGCCGCCGACCGGATCCGCGACGAGTCCGGTTGCGTGCTTCGCTACGAGCGTACGTTCATGCGTCCGCTGCTGCCGGAAGTAGTCGGCGAAGACAGCTGACACGCGCTGTCACGGATCGACCCGCCCGTGCGTCCTGGCCATGTGTTGACCGAGAATCCGACCATGGACACCGCCACCGACCTGTTCGAACACCACCGCTCGCGCCTCTTCGGCCTGGCCTACCGCATGCTCGGCACGCCCGCCGACGCCGAGGACGTGTTGCACGACGCCTGGTTGCGGCTGCACGCCCAGGAACTGGCCGCGCTCGACGATCCGGAGGCCTGGCTGGTCACCGTGACCACGCGCCTGGCGCTGGACCGCCTGCGCCGCGCCAAGGCCGAGCGCGAGCACTACACCGGTCCGTGGTTGCCGGAGCCGCTGGTGCCCGATGCCGAGCATCCCGATGCCGCGCTCGAGCGTGGCGAATCGCTGACGTTGTCGTTCCTGCTGCTGCTCGAACGGCTGAGCCCGGAGGAGCGCGCCGCGTTCCTGTTGCGCGAGGTGTTCGACTACAGCCACGCCGAGGCGGCCGCGATCCTGGAGATCACCGAGGACGCCTGCCGCCAGCGCGTGCATCGGGCCAGGACGCGCCTGCGCCAGGGTCGCCCGCGTTTCCACGTCGACGAGTCGGCGCAGCGACGGTTGCTGCAGCGCTTCGTCGTCGCGATGGCCGAGCCCACGCTCGACTCGTTGCGGGCGCTGTTCGCCGAGGACGCGGTCCATATCAGCGACGGCGGCGGCGTCGCGCGCGCCACGCTGCGTCCCTTGCACGGCGCCGACCGCCTTGCGCGGTTGTACCTGCAGCTCGGACGCAACCTGGGTGGACCGGGCGTGCGCTACGAGCCGGTGACACTCAACGGTGAGCCGGCGCTGTTCCTGCACGACGGCGACGCGCTGATCGCGGCGATGTGGGTCGAGTGCGACGGCGATCGCATCACCGCGATCCACGCGCTGCGCCACCCCCGCAAGTTGGCCCGGCTGCTGGCTGTCACGAAACCGGCGGCGTCTGCGTCCTTGCATTGAAACGGCCAATTCCGGCCGCTCATCGCAGGAGTTTTTCCCATGACCCGTTTTTCCATTCAACGCCACTACGCCGCCATGCAGCCGCTGATCGCCCTCAGCCAGGGCGTCCACACCGCGGGACGGCTGGAGCCGGCGTTGATCGAACTGGTGCTGATGCGTGTCTCGCAGATCAACGGCTGCGCCTATTGCCTCGACATGCACAGCAAGGATGCCCGCGCCGCGGGCGAGACCGAGCAACGCCTGTACATGCTGCCGGCGTGGCGCGAGACGAAGGCGTACAGCGAGCGTGAGCAGATCGCGCTGGCCTGGGCCGAGGAACTGACCGAACTCGCTTCGCACGAGGCGGTGTCCGACGTGCTGTACGAGCGGGCGCGGCAGCAGTTCGAGGAAGCCGAGCTGGTCGACCTGACGATGCTGGTGGTCGCGATCAACGGCTTCAACCGGATCAACATCGCGGCGCGGACGATCGGCGGGAGTTACAAGCCGGGGGCGCATTGATCCCCGGCTTACTGGGGTGACGTGTGCTACCTGGAGATGCCTGACACACCGCTCTTGGCGCCGCCAAGGATGCGCTGGGCGTTCTCCCAGCGGATCTTGCGCTTTTCCTCGTCGGTGAGGTCGAGCTTTTCCAGCGCTTCGAGGGTCTTCCCCAGCGACAACTGCGGGAAGTCGGAGCCGAGCAGGACGTTGTCGATGCCGACGTTGCGCAGCGTCCAGACGAACTCATCCTCGATCGGCGAGTCGGCCGCCAGCAGGATCGTCGCCGAGAGGTCGAAGTGGATGTTGTCGGCCATCAGGCCCTCGGCGGTGTTCGCCAGCGGCAGCACGTTCCAGAAGCGGAAACCCAGGCCGCCAAGGTGGTTGAACACGAAGTGCGTTTTCGGCGCGCGGATCGCCAGGTTGAACAGCGCCTGGCTGTCGCCGGCCAAGATGTTGGCGTTGTCGACGAGGACCACGAAGCCGAGCTCGCCGGCACGCTTGCACAGCGCCAGCACCCGCGGGTCGGCCGGATCGAACGCCTGGGTGTGCGGGTGCAGCTTGATCACGTGCACGCCGAGTCCTGCCAGACGTTCGAGCTCGGCCAACGCGGCGGCGCCGTCGTAGGGATGCACGGTGGCGATCGGCATCAGTTTCGGGTGATCGGCCGCCAGCGCGACCAGTTGATCGTTGTTGCTGCGCATTTCCGCCAACCGGCCGTGTTGGGCCATGTGGTTGCCGCCCTGGATCGCGCCGATCCGGTCGACCTGCGTGCCGGCGGCCTCGGCGGCATCGAGGTACTGCTGCAGGGAGGTTTCGAATTCCCACAGGTGGACATGCGCATCGAAGACCTTGTCCCGCGCCAGTGCCGGAGCGCAGGCGGTGAACAGCAGCAGGGCGAAAATTGGAGCCGCTCGTTTCATGTGGATGCCTGTGGACGGACCGGCAGGAGCATAACCAATCCGCCGCGCATCGGACGCAGCACAGGCCCGGACGGCCAGCCGCAGGGGCGTAAATTGACGCCGCGTTCAACCGCGCTGCGACATCGTGAGCCGATGAAACCGAAGATCAACGCCCGACATGTCCTGCTCTGCGTCTTCGTGCTGGCGCTGGCCTCCTGCACTTCGCCGGAAACCCCGATCGAAAGTGCAACGGGTGCGGACACAAGCACCGGCGACCAAACCGGTCCGGCCGAGCCGCCGGCGCCGCAGGTGGAGCCGACCGGCGTGATACCTGCACCGGCCGATGTCGAGGGCACCACGACGGGCGGCGATGGATCGCCGATCAGGCTCGAGGGATTGACCCCGGCGCAGGTGGAAGACGCCGGCTTGCCGGGCGAACTGGCCTGCAGCTTTATCGATGCCGACGACGCCGTGTTGTTGCTGGCCCGTGCCGATGTGCTGCCGGATGGCCCGGTCCGGGGGGTGGTGAACCACAGCGGTTATGCCGAGCTGCTCGGCAATGGCCGGGCGGGTGGCTTCAACGACCTCGCCGACGGCATCACCCTGTCCGGCAAGGGGCTGACCGTGGTGTTGGACCGCGGCGAAGCCGAGCCCACCGGTGACGAATCGACCCGCCATGCCGCCACCCTCAAGGTGCAACGCGCGGATGGCGCCGAACGGACCTGGAGCGGCACGCTGGCCTGCGGGCCCTGAGCCGGCGAGCGGCCGCACCGTCGCGTCGCGTCAGCGTCGATAATCGTCGCTTCTTCGTCGTGTCGCATCACCACATGTCCATCGTCCTCACCGATTTCGCCCGCTCCCGTCTGTTCCGCGAGCAGCGCCGCAACACCATCCAGGACTGCACGCCGGAGCAGTTCGAGCGCCATCTCGACGAGGTTCCGCCGCTGCGGGTGCTCGACGGCTATGCGCCGTTCTGCAAGCTGCACGTGCATCGCAACTGGACGTCGACGCGCTGCCTGGCAGTGCCGGTCACCGACGGCAACCGACACCTGCTGCGCTCGGACTACGAGGCACGCAGCCGCGACGAGCTGCCGGTGCTGGTGCGGTGGTTCGAAGGGATGGAACCGCCGATCGCGGCGTACCTGATCGTCATCCTCTACAGCCGCGAGCAACTGGCGAAGGAAGGCACCGCGATCACCGCCGACTGGGGCGTGGTCGGCTGCATGTACACCGCCGAGCCGGAGGAGACCCCGATGGCGCCGATCACGATGATGCGCAATGCGCTTGGCGTGGAGGAGGGCGGTTCCGGCGTGCCGCTGGATCGCGAGGCGTATGCACGCAGCGCGGAGTTCTGGCGCAGGCACGCGAACTGGCGCTGACGGTTTGCCTGCGCTCAACCGATCCGCGGCATGGCGCATCCGACGACGGAAACCTCTGGCAGGGATGATGGCGGCGGCCTCCGAGGGCTTCAGCGCGAAATCCGGTGTCCGTGCCCTTCCATGATCCGCAGCACTTCGTCGACTGGCAGCGCGGGTACTTCATGGCCGTCGCGGCCGATCATGGTTTCCGCGTGGAACAGCGAGTTGAGGATGGCTTCCTCGGTCGCCTCGATGGTGGCCAGGAACAGCGGCGATATCGCGTCGTTGCGCAGCACGGCGACCTGTTGCAGCGGGCTGCGGGATTCGTAAGGCACGCGCACCGACTCGTTGGATGAAAAGGCGATGACATAGTCGCCGCTGCCGTTGGATGCGATGCCGCCGGTGCGGGCCAGGCCGAGCATCGCTCGCTTGGCCAGCCGCTTGAGGTTGCGCGAGTCCAGTGGGGCGTCGGTGGCGACGATGATCATGCAGGAGCCGTCGGGCGAGCCATTTAGCTCGTCGCTCAGGTAATGCTTGCCCAGCACCTTGCCGACGGGCACGCCGGCGATGCTCAGCACGCCGCCAAAGTTGGTCTGCACCAGCACGCCGACGGTATGTCCGCCGAGCTTGCCGGGCAGCTTGCGCGACGAGGTGCCGATGCCGCCTTTGAAGCCGAACGCGACCGTCCCGGTGCCGGCGCCGACGCTGCCCTGTTCGACCTTGCCACCACTCGCCGACTCGATGGCCGCCAGCACGTGCGCCTTGCCGACGTGGCGGCCACGGATGTCGTTGAGGTAGCCGTCGTTGGTCTCGCCCACCACGGCATTGACCGAGCGCACCTCACCGTTGTCGGGAAAGGCGAGGGCATGGTCGATCAGCGCATCCATCGCGACTGGCACGTTGAGGGTGTTGGTCAGCACGATCGGCGTCTCGAGGGTGCCGAGTTCTTCGACCTGGGTCGATCCGGCCAGCTTGCCGAAACCGTTGCCCACGTAGACCGCGGCGGGAACCTTGTCCCGGAACAGGTTTCCGCCATGCGGCAGTATCGCGGTGGCGCCGGTGCGGACGTCGTCGCCGCGGATGATCGTCGTGTGGCCGACCGCCACGCCGGGTACGTCGGTGATCGCGTTCCATTGGCCTGGTTGCAGCACGCCGATGGCGATGCCGTGATCGCGCAGGTCCCTGTGCCGGGCGTGGGTGGGCAACCCGATGGACAGCAGCAGGACGATGGCAAGCAGGCGGATGATCATGACCGGACCTCATGCAGCAATGCGTAGCGGCCGACGATAGCCGGGATCAGTCCTCAGTCGCAGCGCTGCCTCCCCAGGCCGTTGACGGTGTCGGTCAGGGTCTGGCCATCGTCGGACAGGCGGAAACTGGAGGCTGCCTCGCGGGTTTCGCCTTCGCCGGTCAACCGGGCGGTGATGTCGATGTCGTTGCCACGGGCCTCGACCGCGATGATCTCGCCGCTGCTTTCGTGGAACTCGATGCGCGAGTCACCGATCGTCAGTCGGGTGACATGGCCGGGCGCGGTGCAGGCCGCGATGTCGGCGGCGTAGTCGCCCTGGAACTGCTCGGGAACGGTGTTGGCAGCTGGCGGTTCGGGCAGCGGTTCGGGTTGGGGAGGTGTCGTCGGCGCGGGAGCCGTGGCGGGGGTGTCGGCGACAGGCGGCGCGGTGGCGCCGGTGGCGGTGCTGCTGTCCTGGGCGGTGCAGCCAGCGGCCAGTAGCACGCCCAGGACGATCATGTGGATTCGCATGCGGTTCTCCGTTTGTATCGGGATGGCAGCGGAGCATCGATGGTATCGCGACCACGGCTTGTGACGAGCCGGCCGCAGCCTGAGAATCCGAACACATCCTCGAAAAGGCTCGTCATGACCATTCCCTTCCGTTGTCGTTGCGGCACGCTGCAGGGCGAGATCGAGCCTGCTGTCACCTACCTCCGCGCAGTCTGCTACTGCCGCGACTGCCAGGCCTTCACGCGGGCGCTGGACCGCGAACACGACGTGCTCGATCCGAACGGTGGCACCGACATTGTCGCCATGCGCCCCGCCGGCGTGCGCTTTACCAGGGGCGCCGAGCAACTGGCCTGCCTGTCATTGAGCCCCAAGGGCCTACTGCGCTGGCATTCGGCCTGCTGTCATACGCCCCTGGCCAATACGCCACGGGATCCGAAGTTCCCGTACGTCGGAGTGCTGGCCAGTTGCATGGCGGGAGAGTCCGACACGCTGGATGCCGCGTTCGGGTCGCGGCCCATCGCGTTGGGCACCGCCTCCGCCAGGGGCGTGGTGGCGGCCACGCCGGTTCGGACGGCGATCGGCGTCATGCGGATCATGTGGGGCGTGCTGCGGGCGAGGCTGGGCGAACGCCATCGCGATAATCCTTTCTTCGACATGGCAACGTCGCAACCGGCGGTCGAGCCACGGGTGCTGACGCGGCAGGAGCGGGCCGAGGTCACGGGCCGGTAGTTCGTCGATGACGCCTGCAGGCCAGGATCAGGAGCTGTTGCGTCGCCTGCTGCGCGCGAAGGACCGGATGGACGCCGCCTCGCACGAGGCGTGGCCCGTGCGGCGACTGGCAGGCGTGAGCTGCGTCTCGCCGGCCCACTTCGCGCGGTCGTTCAAGGATGCCTTCGGCGTTCCGCCGCACCGTTACCTGCTCACGCGCCGGATAGAGCGCGCCACGGCACTGCTGCGCGACACGTCGTTGTCCATCACCGACATCGCGTTCCGGACCGGCTGGGCCAGTCTTGGCACGTTCGGCCGCACGTTCCGCGATATCACCGGGGAGAGTCCGGGCGATTTCCGTGCGCGCGAGCAGGCGGCACCGCACGAACTGGAGTGGGTGCCGGCATGTTTCGTCGCCGCGGCGAAACGGCCCGGCCTCACGACCGCAGTTTCGGAGAAGCGCCGGCGCGAGGCCGACGCTAGGGTGACGGCGTCCGAATCACGGTCTGAAGAACAGGAGATGTCATGAGCCAGGGTGTCGGGGTAGTCGGGTTGTACGTTCGCGATCAGGACGAAGCCCACGAGTTCTATGTCGGGAAGCTGGGATTCCGCGTCCATACCGACGCGCGCAATGGCGATTACCGCTGGCTGACGGTGCAGCATCCGGAGCAGCCGTCGTTCCAGCTCGGTCTGTTTGCGCCGGAGCAGCCAATGCTCGACGTCGCCACCGTGCAAGCCGTGCGCGAGGTCGTGGCCAAGGGCGCGATGCCGCCGATGGTGCTCGTCGTCGACGATTGCCGCGCGGCGTTCGAGCGGATGCGCGCCGACGGGGTGGAGTTCACCCAGGCGCCGGAGGACCGCTACGGCAGCGTCGATGCCGGTTTCCGCGATCCGTCGGGGAACGGCTGGAAGATGATCCAGGCACCGCGGGAACAGGGGTGAGCCCGTCGGCCGCGCCTAGCCGTGGTTGTCGATCGCGTCCATCACCCGCGCCGAGTAGACGAGTGCGGCGCCGGCGTTGAGTGCGATCGCCACGCCCAGCGCCTCGGCGATCTCCTCGCGGGTGGCGCCGTGCTTGAGCGCGGCATCGACATGCACGGTGATGCAGCCGTCGCAGCGGGTGGTCACCGCGACGGCCAGGCCGATCAGCTCCCGGGTCTTGGCATCCAGGTGGTTGGTCTTGGTGCCGGCATTGGCCAGCGTGGTATAGCCACGGACCGTGTCCGGCGACAGGCGGCCGATTTCCGCGATCCTCGGTCCGAGTTCCTTGCGGTATTCGTTCCAGTCAAGCATGCGGTTCTCCTTCGGAGCTGATCCGGTGGCACAAATCCCCGCAAGCCGGGTTGATCCCGGCGAGCGGGGCAGTGCAGATCATCTGCGGACTTGTGTTGCCCGGGTGTGACTGGAGGTACGCGCACCGTGCAGTTGCAGGTTCGCGGCTCCGCTACTGCCTGCGGTTGGCTTGCGGGGCCGGCCGGGCCAAGCCGTTGCGGCGCGCCTCTTCGATCAGGGTGCGGCTCTCGCGCTCGGCCCGACGGGCGTGCTGCTCCTGTTGCTGGCCGAGCGCTTCCATCTGCCTGCCGAGGGCTTCCATCGGCAGGCTGGCCTGCTCCATCTGGCGACCGAGCGCTTCGATGGGGGCCTGGTTGGCGTGCAGGCGCGCGGTGGCGGCTTCGATGGTTTCGCCCTGGCTCTCCATCTGCGTGGACAGCGCTTCCATGCGCTCGGAGAGGGCGTCCATCTTCGCTTCCAGTGCGCGACGGCGAGCTTCGTCGGCACGCGCCATCTGCGCGCCTAGGCGCCCTTGCTCGCCGCCCAAGGCGTGCTGTTGGGCAGCCAGTTCGGTCATGCGGGCGATGGCGGCGCGCATTTCCGGGGATTCGCCAGTGTGGGTGGTCAGTTCGCGCATGCGCTCGCCGAGGGCTTCGAGCTTCGCGCTGTGCACGCGCATCTCGTCGCCGAGCGATTCCATCCGCGGGCTGAGTTGTTCGACGTCGCGCCACGATGCGTGGATGCGGGCAACCAGCGCGGGGTCGTCGATCACGTAGGCGTTGCCGTCGCGACGGAACCAGACGAAGTCGCGATCGAGGCCGGCGCGAACGGCGCTGATCTCGTCGCGGTCGTTGCCCGTGCCGGACAGGGTCACGCCGTCCTCGCCATGGCGGACCAGGGCGAAGGCATCGCGCTGTCCATCGTCGACGCGCGTGACCTGGGCGCGCGGTGCGGGCGTGGGCAGCACCGGACCCCGGGTCGTAGCCGGTACCGGGATCGAGGACGCTTTCGGGGCCGGAGTTGCAGCGGTGCGGACGGTCGGGGCGGCGATCGGCGCGTTCGGGTTCGCGCTGCTCGCGGGCAGCGGTTCCGGCGCCGAGACCTGGGCATGTGCCACCAGCGCGATGCAGGCCGCGGCGAGGCCGACCAGCGGGAACGCGATGCGACCACCGGCGGCGCGGCGACCGGGCTGGACGAGTTGCTGGATGCGGGACATTAGCTGGCCTCCATGGGCGGCTTGGGCGAGGTGGAGCGGGGCGGGTTGGCGCTGGCGCAGGTCCGCCAGTGCGGACAGCGCCAGGGCTAGCCGGCGCGGCTGGCCGATGAGGTCGGCGGCGAGGCGGTCGGCGATCTGTTCTCGCTCGACGCGGATCCGCCGCGATAGCCACCAAGTGACCGGGTGATAGAACAGCAGCGCCTCGGCGAGGCCCTGCAGCAGGTTGACCAGGTAGTCGTGGCGACGGATGTGGGCCAGCTCGTGCGCGAGCAGCGCTTCGATCAATTCCACCGGCATCCGCGTGAGCAGCGCCGACGGCAGCAGCACGACCGGGCGCAGCCAGCCGGCCGACACCGGCGAGTCGAGGCGGTCGACCACGCGCAGGGCGACGTGTCGCAACAGGCCGAAGCGCCGGGCGAGCGCATCCAGCCGCGCCTGCCACTCGGCCTGCAGCGGACCTTGCGGGGCGGCGCGCAGATGGCGGATCCACAACAGGCCCAGCGCCATCCGCAGCGACAGCACGCTGGCGCCGGCGGCCCACAATGCGACGACCAGCCGCAGCCAACCGTCCGGCAACGTGCCTTGCAGCGGCACCGTCCAGATCCGGTCGAACGTAGTCGACGCGATCGCCGCGGCATCCCTCGACAGGGACGTGGACACCGGCGCAGTCGTGTCCGGCGTCGAGGCGAGCAGGTCGGCGAACACGCTGGCCGCCGGCACCAACACGCAGGCCAGCATCGCCAGGCAGGCGACCGCATAACGCAACTGCGGCCGGGCATCGCGCAGCCACTGCAGCAGGGCGGCGGCCGCCAGCCCGATCAGCAGCCCCTGCCAGACGAAGTCGAAAAGGGCGTGGCCGATCGCGGGGACCAACCGGGCGGACAGATCGGGCAGGAACGCAGGCAGGTCAGTCATCGCGGGCCTCGTTTGATTCGGTGTCCTGCAGGAGCCGGCGGATCTCGTCGCGCTCGCGGTCGGTAACGTGCTGATCGAGGGCGGCCAGCACGAGGTCCTTGCCAGACCCGGCGAAAGCCTTGTGGATGAGATCCTTCAGCAGGTTGGTCTGCAGCGCATCCTGCGCGTGCGCGGCGGCGTAGATGTGGGAACGCTGACTCTCGTCGCGGGTCAGCAGGCCCTTGCCGTGCATGACCTGCATAAGCCGCAGCACGGTGGCGTAGGCCAGGTCCGGCCGCTCCGCCTGGCGGGCCTGGTGGGCCTCCTTGACGGTCGACGGACCGAGCCGCCAGATCACCCGCAGCAGGTCGAGTTCTGCGGGGGTGGGTTTGGGCGTACCGGGATTGGCCATTGAGACATGCGCGAGGGAGTCGACACCACGCTAATTGTTCTAGACCAAATTGTCTAGAACTTTTTGTCTATTTCTTTTTGCACTTCGTCTGGTGCTGACGACCCGCGCACACCGGGCGGGTCAATCTACTCGACTGTGGCGCACCGGCTGCGCGCCGTCTCCAGGACAACTCACGCGATGAAAGTCCGTTCTACCGGTTGCCTTGTCAGCATCGTCGCCTCCGTGGTGTTGACGGTTGTGCTGAACCTTCTGCTGCGTGCGTGCATGGCATGACGACGGCTTCTGTCGACAGGGCCGGGGCAGCCGCCGTGCGCATCGGGTGCGCCGGCTGGTCGATCCCCTCGCGCCACGCGCATCTGTTCGGCGACGGCGAGAGTCACCTGGCCCGGTACGCCACGCGGTTCGACGTGACCGAGATCAACTCGACCTTCCATCGCCGGCACCAGCCGCGGACGTTCGAACGCTGGGCCGCCAGCGTCCCCGCGGGGTTCCGCTTCTCGGTGAAATTGCCGAAGCGGATCACCCACGAGGCCCGGCTGTCCCGCACCGGCGATGCGCTGACGGAGTTCTTCGAGGGCGTGGCCGGGCTCGGATCCACGCTGGGCGGGGTGCTGGTCCAGTTGCCGCCGAGTCTCGCGTTCGATGCGCGTCTGGCCAACACGTTCTTCGCCATGCTCAGGCGCCGCTGCGCCCGGCCGGTGGCGTGCGAGCCCCGCCACGCGAGCTGGTTCGAGCCGGCGGCGGACACCGTGTGGCCGCGTTACGCGATTGCCCGCGTCGCCGCCGACCCCGCGCGGTTGCCTGCCGCGGCGCGACCGGGGGGCGCGGGCGCTCCGGCCCGCTGGAACTACTGGCGCTGGCACGGTTCGCCGCGCATCTACTACAGCCGCTACGAAGACCCGGCGCTGGAGGTGCTGGCACAGGCATTGCGCCAGCACGGCACGGTGCGTACCCCGGCGTGGTGCATCCTCGACAACACCGCGCACGGGCACGCGATGGACGATGCCGCCAGGATGCAGCGCCTGGTTGGCGGAGCGGTCTGAAGGCGGTGTGGAAAGCCGGCCGTCTATTCGGCTTTCAGCACCTGTTCGACATCAACGATATCCACGCCCTGCATCTGCCCCAGCAGGCTGTCGAACCAAGGCTTGTGCGAGGCGCCGACGATCGACAGCACGCGGGCGCCGGGCCGGTCGCGGAACGCGGCGCGGATGTTGGCCACCATCCGAAGGTTGCGGGTCTCCCATCCGGCGACGTAGCGCTGGCCGTAGTGCTGGGACGAGGTCTCACGCAGGGCTGCGCCGAAGTCGCCGTCGGACTGGATGCTGCGCACGTCGGGACGGTTGATATAGCGGTACAGGCCGAGCATGTCGCCACGCTCGGTGAGTTTCTTTTCGCGATCGCGCAGCGGCTGCTTCTGCGCGGCAGCGGAATCCCATGCCGCGCGGATCGCTTTGCCGAACGCCGGTATCTCCGCGTCCGGCACCTGGAGGTTGTCCCCGGTGTGGTCGTCGACCGCGAACACGCGCGGCAATCCCAGCCGGGCGGCCAGGCGTGCGGCGATCTGGTAACTCTCGTTGTCGCGCGTCGCCAGATCGCCGAGTCGTGCGACCAGCGTCGCGTCCAGTCCATCGCCGGCGCGGCGTTCGGTGTCCGCCAGTTGCAGCCATTGGGTCAGGGCGGAGGCGTCGTCGTCGGCGGCGAGGAACATCGCGGCGAGGTGCCGGCGCTGAGCCGGGGTCGGGTCGGCCGGCCAGTCCGCCAGCGTCTTGTTCACCTCGGCGATGGCCGCGGGGACGTCCAGGCCGGTCGCGGCGTGGGCCTCGACGGGGTGGCTGCAGAAGCGCGCGGTGCTTTCCGGATCGTAGACCGTGGGGTGGCGCGCCATGAGGTCGCAGTCTTCGCCGGAAATCGATTCGATGGTGATGATGTCGGGCTTGAAGGCGGCCAGGCGCTCCAGTACTGGTTCCAGCGATGCGGGATCGAAGGATTCGGGCAGTTGCGACAGATGCATGCTGCCCAGGACCAGCACCTGTGCCCGCGGGCCGGCCATGTCCTTGTCCAGTTTCGACAGGTCGGGTTGCGCCTGTGCGGCGCTGGTCAGCGCCAAGCCAAGCGACAGTGCCAGGGTTGTCAGTGTCTTTCGCAAAGTCGGACTCCTCCAGATGTTCATGTCGTAGGGGCGCCCGGCGGCGCAATCTGTTGCTGTGGTGATTTGCTGATATACGTGACTATTACGGTATTACACGACTGCCCGGCCCTTCAACCCCGATTATCGGCACGGCCCCGCCTGCAGAAGCGGGTTTGCCGTGTCTGGCGCCACGCAGCGGACCGTGTCGATGAAGCAGGTGGGTGAGGCCGGCATCGCGGATACTGGACAGCCCCACACGACGCGCGCCGATGTCCGATCCGTCCATGCCCGGCACAGCAACGATGCCCACCACGCAGGCGCGTTGGCTCGAACCGCGCGTACTGATCCCGCTGTCGTTGCTCACGCTCTACCTGGTCTGGGGTTCGACCTACCTCGGCATCCGGTTCGCGCTGGAGAGCTATCCGCCCTTCCTGCTGGCGGGGGTACGGTTCGTCGGGGCCGGGGTGGCGATGTATGCGTTCCTGCGCTGGCGGGGGCATGCCGCGCCGACCCGGTTGCAGTGGCGCAACGCGGCGATCACCGGCGTACTGCTGCTCGGCTTCGGCAATGGCCTGGTGTGCTTTGCCGAGGAGCGGGTGAGCTCGGGCATCGCCGCGGTCGCGGTGTCGAGCATGCCTTTGTTCGCGGCCGCGTTCGGTGGCCTGTACCGGCAGTGGCCGACGCGCCGGGAGACCCTCGGCCTACTGGTGGGCTTCGTCGGCGTGGTCGTGCTCAACCTTGGCAGCGGACTTTCCGGCGAAACGCTGGGTGCGATCGCATTGCTGACCGCGGCGGCCTGTTGGGCGTTCGGCTCGGTCTGGAGCCGCCGTCAGGACATGCCGGCCGGGCCGATGAACACCGCGGCGCAGATGCTGTGCGCGAGCGTGGCGCTGCTCGGCGTCGGCTTTGCCAGCGGCGAGACGCTGCCGGCGGAACCGACCACGCGGGCGACGCTGGCGCTGGTCTACCTGGCGGTGTTCGGCTCGATCGTCGCCTTCAGCGCGTATCTGTATGTGCTCAAGCACGCGCGGCCGGCCGTCGCCACCAGCTATGCCTACGTCAACCCACCGGTGGCGGTGTTGCTGGGCGTGCTGCTGGTCGGCGAGACCGTCGGCCCGTATGACCTCGCCGGGATGGCGATCATCCTGGTCGGCGTGGCGGTAATCACCCTGGCGCGAACGCGACGCGCCGGGTGAAACGCTTGGGCGTTACGCGGCGGTGGTTGGCTTGGCCTACGCTGGGCTTCATCATCTGGCGCTTGTATCACTGCAGGGCGAACGCATGACCACCCAATTCCATTATCCGATCGGAACTCCCGGGGTCGCCTGGGGCGAAGCTGAACGCACCGAGTGGCTGTCGCGGCAAACTCGCCGACGCAGCTATGAGACGGACGTGCTCGGCACGATCGGTCGCCTGCGCCCGCGCTTCGACGTCGTGCAGTACGGACAACTGGACTACGGCCCGTCGGACACCTACCCCCTGTTCGCGATCAAGAGCCGTGACTGGCGCGATGACTTGCCCGTCGTGCTGGTGACGGGCGGGGTGCACGGCTACGAAACCAGCGGCGTGCACGGCGCGCTGCAGTTCGTGGAACAACGCGCGGCGGACTACGAAGGCCGCGTCAACCTGGTGGTGGTGCCTTGCGTCAGCCCGTGGGGCTATGAGCGGATCCATCGCTGGAACCCCGATGCGAACGACCCGAACCGCTCGTTCCACGCCGACAGCCCGGCACAGGAGTCGGCGGCGCTGATGGGCCTGGTCGCGCCATTCGGCGATCGCGTCCTCGTCCACATCGACCTGCACGAAACCACCGACAGCGACGAATCCGAATTCCGCCCGGCGCTGTCCGCACGCGACGGCAAGCCATACGAGCCGGGCGAGATCCCCGATGGGTTCTATCTGGTTGGCGACAGCGAGAACCCGCAGCCCGGATTCCAGCAAGCCATCATCGAGGCGGTCGCGAAGGTCACCCACATCGCCCCGGCCGATGCCAACGGCGAGATCATCGGATCGAAGGTGGTGGCGCCCGGCGTCATCAACTATCCGCTCAGGCAACTGCACCTGTGCGCCGGCATCACCGACGCGCGCTTCACCAGCACCACCGAGGTCTACCCGGACAGTCCCCGCGCGAGTGCGGAGCAATGCAACGCCGCCCAGGTTGCAGCCGTATGCGCGGGGATCGATTTCGCGCTCGATCATCGCTAGGCGCTAGACGTCCCGCTAACGCCCGCGTTGGTCTACTGCCCGCAAGCCGGGCACGGCATCGCGGACGGGGTGGTTTCTGGGCACGACGACCGACCTGGTGGTGACCACCCCCGACGGCCTGTACTGTCCGATCGGCGACTTTCATATCGACCCCTGGCGGCCGGTACCGCGCGCGGTGATCACGCACGGCCACGGCGACCACGCGCGTCCCGGCATGGGGTGCTATCACGTGGTCGATGCAGGGCTGCCCATCCTGCAGTGGCGACTGCGCGAGCAGGATTACTGCGTGCATGCGCACGGCGAGCAGTTCCGGATCGGCGGTGCCGTGCTGTCGTTCCATCCGGCCGGGCACGTGCTCGGTTCCACCCAGGTGCGCATCGAGGTCGATGGCGAGACCTGGGTGCTGTCGGGCGACTACAAGCGCGACCACGACCCGACCTGCCTGCCGTTCGAGGTGGTGCCGTGCGACGTATTCGTCACCGAGGCCACCTTCGGGCTGCCGGTCTACCGCTGGCCGGCGACCGCCGAGGTGGCGCGTGACATCGTGGCTTGGCGCGAGGAATGCGAGGCCAACGGCGAGGCGGCGATCCTGTACTGCTACGCACTCGGCAAGACGCAGCGCGTGCTCGCCGAGCTGTCGGCGCACACCGACCGCCCGGCGTGGGTGCACGGGGCGATCGACGTCGGCGTGCAGGTGTATCGCAATGCCGGAGTGTCCCTGCTGGAGACGTTCCGGGTGGCCGACGAGCCGCGTGGCGCCGACTTCGCCGGCGAACTGGTCATTGCCCCGCCGTCGGCTGCCGGCAGTCCGTGGATCCGTCGATTCCGCCGCGCGCAACAGGGCTTCGCCTCGGGCTGGATGCGCATCCGCGGCAACCGCCGGCGCCGCAACCTCGACCGCGGTTTCGTGGTGTCCGACCACGCCGACTGGCCCTCGCTGCTGCGCACCGTGCACGAAACCGGCGCGCGCCGGGTAATCGCCACCCACGGCGACACCGAGGCGCTGGTCCGCGTGCTGCGCGATGCCGGCGTGGATGCCGGCGTGTTCAACACGCAGTACGGCGAGGACGATTGATGCGCCGCTTCGCCGCCTTGTACGAACGGCTCGATCGCAGCACTGGCACCGGCGACAAGCGCGCGGCTCTGGTCGACTACTTCCGCGAGGCGCCACCGCGCGATGCCGCGTGGGCGCTGTGGCTGCTGGCCGGCGGCAAGATCGGTGGCGCGCGCGCCCGTATCGCCACGACTGGCGAATTGCGCGCATGGATCGGCGAGGAAACCGGCAACCCCGACTGGCTGGTCGAAGCCAGCCATCACGCCGTTGGCGACCTCGCAGAGACGCTGGCGCTGCTGTTGGACGATCCCGCAGAGGCCGGCGAAGACATCGGCCTGGCGGACTGGATCGAGCAGCGGCTGGTGCCGGTGGCCAACGCCGATCCCGAGGCCCGGCGAGCGGTGATCGTGTCGGCCTGGCACGGCCTGTGTTTCGGCGAGCGACTGGTGTTCAACAAGTTGCTGACCGGAGCGCTGCGCGTGGGCGTGTCGGCCGGCCTGGTGCAGAAAGCGCTGGCCGAATACTCGGGGCTGGACATCGCCTTGATTGCGCAGCGGATGCTGGGCCGATGGACGCCGTCAGCGGACTTTCTCGACGGCCTGCTGTCGCCAGACGCGCAGCCCGGCGACGCGGCGCTGCCGTATCCGTTCTTCCTGGCCTCGCCTTTGGAAGCGGAGGTGGCCACGCTCGGTGACATCGGCGAGTGGCTGCTGGAGTGGAAGTGGGACGGCATCCGCCTGCAGCTGATCCGCCGCGACGGCGATATCGCGTTGTGGTCGCGCGGCGAGGAACGGATGGACGGGCGGTTCCCCGAGATCGAGGCGGCGGCGATGGCGTTGCCGCGCGACGCGGTGATCGACGGCGAGTTGCTGGCATGGAAAGACGAAGCACCGGCACCACTGCCATTTTCCGCGCTGCAGACGCGGATCCAGCGGCTGAAGCCGGGGCCCAAGGCGCTCGCCAACGCGCCGGCCCGGGTGCTCGCCTACGACTTGCTGGAACTGGAGGGGGAAGACCTGCGCGAACGGCCGTTGCTGGAGCGTCGTCGGTTGCTCGCCGAACTGCTCGACACTGCCGCCCACCCGTTGCTGCGGCTGTCTCCGGAGGTGAGGACATCGGACTGGGAGGCCGCTGCGCGCCTGCGCGAGGAAGCGCGGGGCAGGGGCGTGGAGGGCCTGATGCTCAAGCGCGGCGACTCCCCCTACCGGCACGGCCGCAAGCGCGGCGACTGGTGGAAGTGGAAGGTCGATCCGCTGACTGTCGATGCGGTGCTGGTCTACGCCCAGTCGGGCTCCGGGCGCCGCAGCACGCTGTATACCGACTACACCTTCGCGCTGTGGGATGGCGACGTGCTGGTGCCGGTCGCCAAGGCGTATTCCGGCCTGGACGACAAGGAGATCCTGCAACTGGATCGCTGGATCCGGGCCAACACCGTGGAGCGTTTCGGGCCCGTGCGTTCGGTTACCGCCGAGCACGTCTTCGAACTGGGCTTCGAGGGTGTGAATGTGTCGAAGCGGCACAAGTCGGGGGTGGCAGTCAGGTTCCCCCGGATCCTGCGCTGGCGCACCGACAAGCCGGCGTCGGAGGCGGACCGGATCGAGTCCCTCCGGGCGCTGGCCCGGTGACCAAGGGAGTCGCTCCCACGCGACGAAGGCAGGCCGACACGGCGCTGGTCGACTGGTTCGCGGGCCGTGGGTGGAAACCGGCGCCTTTCCAGCGCAGGGCATGGCGGCGCTACCTCGCCGGTGAGTCCGGTTTGCTGGTGACGCCAACCGGCAGCGGCAAGACACTGGCCGCGCTTGGCGGGCCGCTGCTGCAGGCATTGAAGCTCGGCGACGCGGCGGCACCGAAGCGAGCGAAGGCAGGGGCCCCGCCGCGGCTGCGGTTGCTTTGGATCACCCCGCTTCGCGCGCTCGCGACCGACACCGTGCGGGCGATGCAAAAACCGATCGAAGACCTCGGCGTGCCATGGACGGTAGCGATGCGCACCGGCGATGCGACCGCCCGCGATCGCCGGCTGGCGCGCAAGGGCCTCAGCGACGTGCTCGTGACCACCCCGGAATCGTTCGCACTGATGCTGTCGTATCCCGATGCCCCACAGCTGCTGGCCGGCGTGCGCGGCGTGGTGGTCGACGAATGGCACGAGCTGCTCGGTAACAAGCGCGGCGTTCTGTTGCAGTTGTGCCTGGCCCGGCTGCGTGCCATCGCGCCCGCCGCGCCGACCTGGGGCCTGTCGGCCACGCTGGGCAATCTCGAACAGGCACGCGACGTGCTGCTGCCACACGCGCCTGGCGCAGCCATCGTGGCGGCGCCGCGACCGCGGCGAATGACGCTGGAGACATTGCTCCCCAAGGAGGGGGAACGCTTTCCGTGGGCCGGGCACCTCGGGCTGTCGCAATTGGAACGGGTGGCGCAGGTGCTGCAACGGGCGCGTTCCAGCCTGTTGTTCACCAACACGCGCTCGCAGGCCGAGTTGTGGCACCGGGCGTTGCAGTCGGTCTGGCTGGACGATCCGGCGACGCTGGCGCTGCACCACGGTTCGCTGGATGGTTCGCTGCGCGCTGCCGCCGAAGCCGGCCTGACCGACGGCAGCGTGCGCTGCGTGGTTGCGACGTCGAGCCTCGACCTCGGCGTGGATTTCCCGGCGGTCGACCAGGTGTTGCAGGTCGGCAGCCCCAAGGGCATGGCGCGGTTGCTGCAGCGCGGCGGCCGCGCGCGGCATCGGCCCGGTGAGGCAGGGCACGTGGTCTGCGTGCCGACCCATGCGCTGGAGCTGGCCGAGTACGCCGCGGCGCGGGCGGCGTTGTCGCACGGCCGGGTCGAGGCGCGACTTCCGCCGCGGCTATCGCTGGACGTGCTGGCGCAGCATTGCGTCACGCTCGCGCTTGGCGGTGGGTTCGAGCCCGGCGGGCTGCTGGCGGAAGTACGCGGCACCCATGCGTACGCCGGGCTGCCGGACGCCGCGTGGCAAGCCGTGCTCGACTTCATCGTGCGCGGCGGCAGCGCGCTGGAGCACTATCCGGATTTCCGGCGGGTGGTCCGGGACGACGACGGCCACTACCGCGTGCACGATCGCCGGATCGGCTTCCGTCACCGGTTGTCGATCGGCACCATCACCAGCGACGGCAGCGTACAGGTCCGCTTCATGAAGGGCGGCTGGCTCGGCTCGGTGGAGGAGTCCTTCATCGGCCGGTTGCGGCCGCGCGAGCGCTTCCAGTTCGCCGGGCGCACGCTGGAACTGGTGCAGCTGCGCGACATGACCGCGTTCGTACGGATCGCCAAGCGCGCGGATGGACGGGTGCCGCGTTGGCAGGGTGGCCGGATGCCGTTGTCGAGCGAGCTGGGCGCCGAGGTCGAGGCGATCCTAGCCGACCCGCCGGCGAGCCCCGAGATGCGCGCACTGGCACCGCTGTTGCAGCTGCAGTCGCGCCTGTCCGCGCTGCCCACGCCCGCGACCTTGCTGGTGGAGGCGGTCAAGACCCGCCAGGGCTGGCACGTGTTCGTGTTCCCGTTTTCCGGCCGGGCCGTCCATGAAGGTCTGGCCGCGCTGCTGGCATTGCGCTGGGCGCGCGAGGCGCCCAATACCTTCGGCTGGGCGGTCAGTGACTACGGACTGGTAC
The DNA here is from genome assembly GCF_036663935.1 of Novilysobacter erysipheiresistens. NCBI lineage: Bacteria > Pseudomonadati > Pseudomonadota > Gammaproteobacteria > Lysobacterales > Lysobacteraceae > Novilysobacter > Novilysobacter erysipheiresistens. Next base: position 99,833 of record NZ_JAXGFP010000002.1, on the reverse strand, counting down.
TGACCGCACAGGCGGAAGCCTGGCCCGATCCCGCCCTGCTGGGGCGGCTACTGTCGCCGGACGGACTGATGGACGACCTGCGCCAGGGCCTCAACCTCGCAGAGCTGTCCCGTCGCCAGTTCCGCGAGGTCGCCCGCGTCGCCGGACTGCTGCCGCCGTCGTTGCCGGGTCGGGCGGCGCGCTCGTTGCGCCAGTTGCAGGCGTCCAGTGGCCTGTTGTTCGACGTCCTCCAGCGCCACGATCCCGGCCACGTGCTGCTGGCCCAGGCCGAGCGCGAAGTCATCGACGGGCAACTGGAAGTCGGTCGCCTGCGCGAGGTGTTGCAGTGCTGCCGCGAGCGCGAACTCGCGTTGCACCGGCCGCGCGGGCTGACGCCGCTGGCATTCCCGCTGTGGGCCGAGTCGATCCGCGGCCAGCTCAGCACCGAGGACTGGCGGACGCGGGTGGCACGGGCGGCGGCGCAGCTGGAGCAACGGCATGCCGGGCGCGCTTGAACTGACCTTGGCCGGGGAGCCGGTGCAGGTGCTGGCGGGTCGCGCGCTGTTCTGGCCCCGACGGCAGCGGTTGCTGGTCGCCGACGTCCACCTGGGCAAGGGCAACATTTTCCGCGCCGCGGGGATTGCGGTTCCCAGCGGCGGCACCGGCCACGACCTGGCTCGGCTGGACCGACTGCTGCGCCAATCCGGCGCCGCTGAGCTGTGGATCCTTGGCGACTTCCTGCACGGCGCCCGGCACCTCGACGTCGAGCAGGCGTGGCGCACGCTGCTCGCCGCCCACCCGCAGGTCGAGGTCACGGTGGTTGCCGGCAACCACGACCGCGCGCTCAAGCCCGCCGCGCTGGGGGTTGCCCTGTTGCCCGGCGACGTCGTCGACGGTCCGTTCCGCTTTCGCCACCATCCGCTGGGCGATCGCGCCGGGGAAGGGGCGCATGTGCTGTGCGGTCATTTGCATCCGGTGGTGCGACTGCCCGGACTGCCGCGGCAGTACCCCGCGTTCCTGCTGGGCGACGGACAGACCGTCCTGCCGGCGTTCTCGGCGTTCACCGGCGGCTGGCGGATCGACGATCCGGATGCGCAGTGGATCGCCTGCGCCGATGGCGAGCTGCTCGCCAGCCGGTGGTGACGCTCCGCTCACGCCTGCCCGAGCAATGTCGCTTCACCTACCCCCGGAGGATCACCATGGCACGCGACATCCTGAAGACACTGAAGACCGAGCACGACGCGGTGCGCGACCTGTTCGAGGAGATCAAGTCCACCACCGACCGCGCGAAGAAGAGCCGCGCCGAGCTGCTGGAGAAGATCGAAGCCAGCCTGCTGCCGCACGCCAAGTGGGAGGAGCAGGTGTTCTATCCGGAGTTCAAGAAGCGTGCGGACCGCGACGGCCTGCAGACCCACGCGGAGGCGGTGGAGGAACACCGCGCCGTCGAGCAGACGGTGATGCCGGACGTGCATGCGGCGGACGTGGAAACCCCCGAGTTCGCCGGCCGGGTCAAGGTGTTCGCCGAGATGATCGACCACCACGCCAAGGAAGAAGAAAAGACGATGTTCAAGATGGCGCGCGAGCTGTTCACCGCCGAGGAACGCGCCCAGCTCGACGAGGACTACGAAGGCTGGAAGCAATCCGGTGCCGGCGCGGCCGCGGTGTCCGCAGCGAAGGCGAAGACAGGCGTGAAAGGCGTCGCCAAGTCGCTGGCCGGTTGACCTGTTAGCGTGGCAGGCCGCCACGCACCCGCCTGCCCATGCCCGAGCCCATCCAGAACCAGTTCGATATCAGCGCGCTCGACCTGCCGGACATCCTCGGCACCATCAACGAGGAAGTCCGTGCGCGCTTCGGCGAGGGCAAGGTCGCGGACTACATCGACGCGCTGGCCAACGTGCCGCTGGACCGTTTCGGCATGGCGCTGGTGACGCGCGACGGGACCGTGCACGAGGTCGGCGACTCGCGCGAGCCGTTCTCGATCCAGAGCATCTCCAAGGTCCATACGCTGACGATGGCACTGGATGCGATCGGCGACGCGCTGTGGGACCGGGTCGACCGCGAGCCGTCCGGCGACCCGTTCAATTCGTTGATCCAGCTCGAGTACGAGAAGGGCATCCCGCGCAATCCCTTCATGAATGCCGGCGCGCTGGTGGTCGCCGACGTCATTCTGTCCAACTACGCCAACCCCGAACAGGCGTTGCTGGAGTTCATGCGCGCCCGCTCGGGCAGCCATGATGTCGGCGCCGACGAGGTGGTGGCGAAATCCGAGCGCGAGAGCGGCTTCCGCAACATCGCCACCGCCAACTTCATCCGCAGCTACGGCAACATCGAGAACGACGTCGACGCCGTGCTCGATTTCTACTTCCTGCAATGCTCGCTGAGCATGAACTGCGTGGACCTGGCGCGCAGCGTGCAATACCTCTCGCGCGGCGGCTATTGCGACGTGTCGCGCACGCGCGTGGTCAGCTGGGAACTGGCGACCCGGATCAACTCGCTGATGATGACCGCGGGCACCTACGACGCTGCCGGCGACTTCGCGTTCTACGTCGGCCTGCCGGCCAAGAGCGGCGTCGGCGGCGGCATCGTCGCGGTGGCCCCGCACGTCATGAGCCTGTGCGTCTGGTACCCGGGACTGGATGACAAGGGCAACTCGATGCTCGGGCGTTATGCCTTGCACCGGTTCGCGCAGATGACCGGGCTGTCGGTGTTTTGAGCGTGCGCGCCAAGTCCATCCGCACCGGCCTGCGCTGGAGTGCCACCCTCGGATTGCTGCTGGTGCTGGCCGGCTGCGTGACCGCGCCGCGGCCCACCGGTCCCGCGCCCGAAGCGGCGCGGGCCGATATCGCCCGGCGGATTCCGGCCAGGGTCGACGACCGCGCCGGATGGGCGGCGGACATCGAGGCCGCCTTCGCGGCACAGGGGATCGAGCCGTACGAGGAAAACATCTGTGCGGTGCTGGCGGTGATCGAGCAGGAATCGGGCTACAAGGCCGACCCGCCCGTGGCCAACCTGCCGGCGATCGCGCGCGCGGAGATCGAACGGCGCGCCGCGGCAGTGCACGTGCCCGGGTTCGTGGTGTCGGCTGCGCTCAAGCTGGACTCGTCCGACGGCCGCAGCTACGAGCAGCGGCTGCGCGCGGTGCGTACCGAGCGCGAGCTGAGCGAGCTGTACGAGGACCTGACCGGGCGCGTGCCGCTCGGCGAGCAATTGTTCGACGGCTTCAACCCGGTCGACACCGGCGGACCGATGCAGGTGTCGATCCCGTTCGCCGAGTCGCGTGCCGGCGACTATCCGTACGCGGTCGACGGCAGCATCCGCGACGAAGTGTTCAGTCGTCGCGGCGGCTTGTATTTCGGCATCGACCACCTGCTCGGTTACACCACGCCGTACACACGCAAGGTGCACCGGTTCGCCGACTTCAATGCCGGCTGGTACGCCAGCCGGAATGCGGCGTTCCAGAACGCGGTCGCGGTGGCGAGCGGGCGTTCGCTGGCGCTGGATGGCGACCTGCTGGCGCCCGGCGCGCCGATGGACCGGCCCGGGGAAACCGAGCGCGCGGTGCGGGCATTGGGCAACCGGTTGGGCATGGATGACGGCGCGATCCGCGATGCGCTGCAACGTGGCGACCGGCTGGACTTCAACGACAGCGCGCTGTTCGAGCGGGTGTTCGCGCTGGCCGAGGCGCGCGCCGGCAAGCCGCTGCCGCGCGCGATGATCCCGGGGATCACCCTGGAAAGCCCGAAGATCAGCCGCGAATTGACCACCGCCTGGTTCGCCACCCGGGTGGACGACCGTTACCGGCGCTGCATGGCGCGTTGAACCGCGCGCATCGAAAGGAGATGGTTTTGGCAGCCGCCCGGCTCCATGCCGGGCGGTCGCTTCGGTCCTGTTACGGGGTCAGGTCAATCGCCGCATCGGCGGTGATCAGGCCCTCGCCGGTGGCGTCGTCGCCCCAGCAGGTCTCGACCACCGCACCGCCCGGCTGGGCCAAATCGGCGCAACCGGCGAGCATCGGGATCGCCGCGTCCTCGAGGATCACCTCGATCGCCGCCTGGTCCAGCGCCGGGTTCTTCTGCAGCATCAGCGCGGCGATGCCGGCCACGTGCGGCGACGCCATCGAGGTGCCGCTGAGGTAGAAGAACGAGGTCTTGCCGCTCTGGGTCTGGTAGGGACCGACCACCCACGAGCCCGGCGCGGCCACGTCCAGGTCCTGGCCGGCCAGTTCGCGGCTGGAGAAGTCGGCGATATGGAAATCGAGCGCCGCCGTCGGATCGGCGACGTCGTCGGCGTTCCACCAGTTGCCCGGGTTGCCGTCGGCGCCGGGTTGCCACTGGCCGTTCCAGCCGGACGCCGCCACCGATATCACCGGCGCATACGCACCCGGGTAGCCCATTCCGCTGGTGCCGCTGTTGCCGGCGGATGCGACGATGACCACGCCTTCGCCGATCGCATAGTCGATCGCGGCTTTCTCGACCGCGTCGAGCACCGAGCCGCCGAGGCTCATGTTGATCACCACCGGCGCATCGCCGAGCGCACCGCTGGCCTTGAGGTCGGCGACATACACGATGCCCGCGGCCACCACCGACGACCAGCCGGAGCCGTTCTGGTTCAGCACCTTGACCGGGATGACGGTCGCCAGCGGCGCAGTGCCGTTGACCGGCACTCCACCCAGGCTGTAGCCGAGGATCGAGCTGGTGACATGGGTGCCGTGCGAGTTCTGGTCGTGCTCCCATTTGTTGGGCGGCGAGGAGACATTCCCGTTTTCGCCGCCGCCGCCATTGAACGCGGTGGCGAATTCGCTGGCGATGCGCTCCTGCGGGAAGTACTGGCGCCAAGTGTCGAGCAGGCCGGTGTCGAGCACGGCGACGTACACGCCGTCACCGTTGTAGGGCATGGTCCGCACGCCCGGATTGGTGACATCGACGGCGTCCTGGTCCCAGGTGCTGACGCCGTTGAGGAAATTGGTCGCGCTGACGGTGTCGACCGGGCTGCCATGGCGCTCGGCATCCGGGTTCGCCGCCAGCACGTAAGGCAGGTTGCGGATCGCGTCCAGGCCGCTCGCGGTGGTGCGCATGCTGACGGCGTCGATGCCGACCAGCACGTCGCGGACGGCGCCATAAGTCCCAAGGTCGGCAAGCACCGCGGCCGATGGACTGGTGTCGAGCAGGACATTGACCCGGATCTGCTTGCCGCCGGACGCGGCGTGGGCAGGGGCGGGGAGGGTGCTGGCAGACACCAGACACGCGAGCGCGAGGGCGCTCAGGGCACTCTTGACCACGGGATACCTCCTGGGTGTTGCGCCCGAAACGGGCGGGAAAGCGTGTCCACACGATTTGCGAGCTTGAGTAGAGGAACGTTCGCCACGCGTGATGGCGGCCACTACCCGATGCGGTGGCATAGTCGCGGGTCCGGCAAATCAGGACACGATCTGCCCGCAATAAGCCGCAAGCTGGCGCCACCCCATTCACTCGATCAAGGAGTCCCCATGACCGCTGCCCCCGCGTTGACCCTCCATCACCACCCGCATTCCCGTTCCGCCGGCGCCCGCGTGATGCTGGAAGAGCTCGGCGTCGATTACCGCATCGAGCTGGTGAATCTGCATGCCGGCGAGCAGCGCCGTCCGGAATTCCTCGCGCTCAATCCGCTCGGCAAGCTGCCGACGCTGGTCGATGGCGACACCGTGGTGACCGAGCAGGTCGCGATCTACCTGCACCTGGCCGACCGCTTCCCCGAGGCGGGGCTGGCGCCGGCGATCGGCGACTCCGCGCGCGGCAGCTACCTGCGCTGGATGGTCTATTACGCCTCGTGCTTCGAGCCGGCCGTGGTCGACCGCGCGCAGAAGCACGAACCGGCGGAGCCGATGGTCTCGCCGTATCGCGACTTCGACTCGATGCTGGCGGCACTGGAAGCGCAGCTCGCGCGCGGCCCGTGGATGCTCGGCGATCGCTTCAGCGCCGCCGACGTGCTCTGGGGCACCGCGCTGGCCTGGACCACGCAGTTCGGGCTGGTACCGAAAAGCGAGGTGATCGAGCGGTACATCGAACGGGCCAAGGCGCGCCCGGGGTTCCAGCGTGCGGCGGCAAAGGACGCGGAGCTGCTGGCGACCGCCTAGGTCGCCCCTGTCGTACCCGATCCGGCCCGCGACGCACCACGGCGCGCGGGCCGGATCGTTCCCCATGGATGCCTCACCGCTTGGTGTAGGTCATCTCCATCATCTTGTACTCCTTGCCGTCCGGTCCCGGCCCGTACATCTCGAACACCTCGACCGTCGGGCTGGTCCACTTGGTGGTCATGCGTGCGTCGACCTCCTGCTTGCTGACCGGATCGTTCCAGCTTCCCGTGAAGCTGCAGGCGCCCTGCTCGTCGCAGGTGCCCTCGTTGACCATGACCCCGGTCGACATGCTGTCGTTCCAGGTCGACCAGTACTTGCCGGTGACGTTGTCGTAGCCGGTCATGCCGTGGCCGGTGAACGGCTGGCCGTGCATGGTGGCCTCGACCTCTTCGACCATCACCCGGTCGCCCAGGATCATCGAACGCGTGGCCGTGCCCGATTCGCTGGTCGGCGGCGCGTCGGGCGACATCCAGCTCTTGATTGCCAGGTCGTAGGTGCCGGCGGTCTTCGCCAGCCCGGCGTGCTGCGGACCGGGCGTGCCGGCCTGCTGGTAGGCCTGCATCATCGTCGCCTGTTCTGCGGACATCTCCGGCGACATTTCCGGGGGAGCGTCCTGGGCCAGGACGGGGAGGGTGGTGGCGAGTGCCAGTGCGACTGCGAGCGTGCGGATCATCGGTTTCTCCTTGGGTCGAAAAGCCGGGCGGGACCTACAGCGCAACGAAGTATGCGCGCGGCTCCGGCCGCCGTGCGGCCACCGATCGGACAAGCACCCATCCCCGTCCTTTCCGGTTTTCCGGGCTTTTGTAGGAGCGGCTTCAGCCGCGATCAGATCCCCCAGATAAAAACGCCCACCGCAGTCCCCCACGACGGGCGCCCCACATCGCGATGTCGACCGCCTTACGCCGCCTGTCGCCGCGCCTTCGTCCCCATCAGTTCGCCAAACAGATCCTTCGGATCATCCATCACTGGCACCAGGTCGGTCTTGCTGCCGAGCTTCAACTCGTTGGCCAGGTCACGCACCAACCGCAGCGCCGAGTAATCCTCCAGCGCAAACCCGACCGAGTCGAAGATCGTCACTTGGTCGTCGGCGGTGCGGCCTTCGGCCTCGCCGGCAACCACGCGCCAGAACTCGGTGACCTTGAAGTCCGCCGTCATGTGCTGCAGCTCGCCTTCGATCCGGCTCTGCGGCTCGAACTCGACATAGGTCCAGGTGTTGGCCGCGGTCAGGATCGCCGGGTCCAGCTCGGTCTTGCCCGGACAGTCGCCACCGACGGCGTTGATGTGCATGCCCGGCTCGATCATGTCGGCGCTCAGGATGGTCGCGTTCTTCTTGTCGGCGGTCACCGTGGTGACGATGTCGGCGCCACGCACCGCCTCGCGGGTGTTGGCCGCGCGGACCACGCGCAGCTTCGGCGCGGCGTCGGCGAGGTTGGCCGCCAGCTTGTCGGTGGCGGCCGGGTCGACGTCATACAGACGCACCTCCTCGATGCCGAGCATGTAGTGGAAGGCCAGCGCCTGGAACTCGCTCTGCGCGCCGTTACCGATCAGCGTCATCACCTTCGCGTTCTTACGGGCGAGTTTCTTCGCCGCCATGATCGAGGTCGCGGCGGTGCGGATCGCGGTGGTCATGGTCAGCTCGCTGAGCACAGTCGGCATGCCAGTCTCGACATCGGCCAGCGCGCCGAACGCCATCACCGTCGACAACCCGTGCTTGTAGTTTTCCGGGTGGCCGTTGACGAACTTGAAGCTGTACTCCCTGTCGTCGGCGACCGGCATCAGCTCGATCACGCCGACCTCGGAGTGCGCGGCAGTGCGGGCGGTCTTGTCGAAATCGTTCCAGCGACCGAAGTCGGCTTCGAGGTAATCCACCAGGCGCGAGAACATCTGCGGCAGGCCATGGGTGGCGACGATTTTGGCGATGTCGTGGGTGGTCAGCAGGGTGGTCATCCGGGACTCCTTCAATGGGGCGACGTCGGGATGGATTCCATTGTCCGGACCCCGGCGTCAGCGCGAAACGGCAGGATTGCGCCGTATCCGCCATAAAGCTGGCAAAGTGACAGCTTCTGTTGCCGGATTGCCCGAATGGACGACCTCGACCACCGACTGATCGCCAAGTTGCGGCACGACGCCCGCGCCCCGGTCGCCAGCCTCGCGCAGGCGCTCGGCGTATCGCGCGGCACCATCACCAACCGCATGGCCAAACTGGAGCGCGACGGCGTGATCGTCGGCTACACCGTGCGCCTGCGCCCCGACACCACGCCCGACGAGATCCGCGCCTGGACCAGCCTCGCCGTCAAGGGCAATCAGCATTCGGTGATCCGCGCGCTGCTCGGCGAGCCCGGCGTGGCCGAGCTGCACGACACCAACGGCCGGTGGGACCTCGTCGCCGAACTGCGCGTCGGCGACCTGGCCGAGTTGTCGAAAGTGCTCGAACGCATCCGCAAGATCCCCGGCATCAGCAACAGCGAAACCAGCGTCCACCTGCAGACGTTCCGCGGCTAGCGGGCGCGGTTACTTCTCCAATCCCTCAACCTCCAGCGCCTCGACCGCGGCGAGCATCTCGCGCACGTGGCGGTTGGGGTTGAGGTCGGAGTAGGCCGCGGCGACCGTGCCGTCGGGCGCGACGACGTACGAGGTGCGGTCCGCCCACTCGGGCTTCTTGTCGAGCACGGCGTCGTACTCGGCGGCGATCTTCGCGCCGGTGTCGGCCGCGACCGGGAACTTGCCGCCGCAGGTCTCGGTGTTGCTGGAGAACTCGGCCAACTGGTCGACATTGCCGGCGGTGACGCCGATCACCGACGCGCCGTGCGCCTTGAACTTGTCGATCGCCTGCGAGAACAGCGCCGCCTCGACGTTGCAGCCGGGCGTGTTCGCCGCCGGGAAGAAGTACACCACCACCGGCCCCTGCTCAAGCGCGTCGCCAAGCTCGAAGGTGAACGCCTCGCCGGCCAGGTAGGCCGGTGCGGTGAATGCCGGCGCCTTGTCGCCGGGCTTGAGCTCGGCGAGGGCAGGGCCGGCGAATGCCGCCGCACAGACGGCGCCGAGCACGGCGAGTTTGAGGTGTTTCATGGCATTGCTCCTGGTCAGTGGCGGCATGCGCCGCGGCACGCGTGGACCCATGCTACGCCCGATCACGGTGCCGCCACCCAACCCGCAGCACGATGGCCTTCCGCTCCCCACGGAGAGACCCATGACTTTCCCGACCGCCCGGCCCGGCGCCGAAGACCCGCGCGACGTCCCCGGCCAAACCCCGCACCCCGCAAGCGACCCCATCCCGGACCGGCCGATCGATCCTACCCCCGACCGGCCCACCGATCCCACCCCCGACCGCCCGGTCGACCCCGTGCCCGGGCAACCGGAAAAGCCCATCGTCGATCCCACGCCCGGCGGTCCCGGGCCGCGGCCGGAGCACTGAGCGGGCTGGATCAGACGCGGGCTCTCTCGATATTTCTTTGAGGGAGCCTGTGACTAATCGGCGCACACTTCCCATTGCGGACGGCCGGCGCCCCAGGGGACCGGGACAATCGATGTCACGCTTGTGGTTTGCTGCTTCAGACAGAAGTTCTCGCGGTAGAGGCGGGTGGCCAAACCATCGCCACCCGGCTCGTCCGTGGGCACTGTCCCCATGATGGAAAGAGCGTAGTGCACGCCCGTGACGGGCGTTTCCAGAAGCACCTCAACCACGCCGTCGCCATGCGGAGCGCCGGGTCGCAGGCATTTCCCGGGGACGAGAAAGAAAGGTTCATCTGCCCCAGTGAAGTCGAGCTCCCAGACGGCTTCCGTCCGATCACCTGAGACTCGACTCAGAGTCACGCCCGCCACCCTCGTCGAGCGTGAACGGTCGCCGCTGTCGCCCGCAACCGACACGCATATCTGCTCGTCGACCATCACGACGGTTGCGCGCTGATACAAGTCGGAGGGCTGGGCGCACCCACCTGCAAGTGGAAGGAGGAGGCCCGCCAGAAGCGTCGTCGTACGTTTCATTCGGTCACCTGTGGAAGGTTGTTGGCGCTGCGCGGATCCGCGAGGAATTCAGACAGGGTTTGCTGATACGACGGCAGCGAATCGAAGGTGCTGAACATGTACTGCGCTTCATACAGGGCACGCTTGTCGCCGTGCACCTTCAAAGTGAAGTAGTCGGCAATGATGTTGCCTTGGGCTTCCATGTTGTAGTCGTGCAGCTTTCGTCCCAAACCCAGTGTGTACGCGTAGCTCATGTGGGGGCGGACCGCCCGCACGCGTTTGATCGGATAACCGAGCTGGTACTGCCAGACATGCGTCAATTCGTGTATCAACAACCGCTGCTCAGTCGGTCCAAGCAGCGAGAAGTCCGGTTTGAACAGGTCTGCCGGAAGGTATATCTCGCCATTCGGCGCCACTGCCGTGTCCTCCTGTTGAAAGCCGAAGAACAACCAGTAGCCATGGTTGTGGATCTTGACCGATCCGTAATCAATGGCTTCTCCAAACACCTGTCGCGCCATCGCAATCTCGCCGCCGGTCAAACCGCGGTCCTCCGCCTTGCCGGCGCTGGCCTGCTGGACCGACGATCCCACCTGATTGCCATTGGTCCCGACGCCAGCCAGCGCTACCTGCACCGTTTGCGAAGGGAGGCCGGCCGCGCCGCAGCAACCGGACGCCTGCGGCGGAGCGGACAGCTCGGCCCGGCTGATGCCGAGCGGTGCCGAGGTCGTCACGCGTCCGGTCCGGCCATCGTCATCGGTCACCCCGTCGATGCTGCTTCCATCTTTTAGATGAAGCACGTAGCCGATGTTCGACAGGGCCACACCCGTGGGGCCAACGAACCGGATCTGTTCGTCGAAGGCAGGCCCGGCATTGGCGGCAGCCATCGGGTCCGGAACAGGCCTGGTCGTGGCGACCGCGGCCGCGGTGGCGCTCGTCGAGGCGCCACCCACCGCGGAACCCGCGCCACCACCCGCATCCAGGAAAACCCGTACCTGCTTCACCGCCAACACCTTGCAGCCGCAGGCCAGCGAACTCCCGTGCAGGGCGACGGCCTCGCCGTCGATGATGGTGGTCGGGTCCCCGTCGACAATCGGGAACGTGCCCTTGTGCTGCGGGCAGGTAGCCTTGTCGTTGACGCGCGCGACGGGAAGACCGTCGATATCGGTGAAAGGCGACCCGCTGATGACCTGGCCACCGCCGGTGGTGGCATCGCCCAGTACAACCCACATCCTTGTCATGTTTTCTCCTTGTCCGGCAGTGGACACGCCAGAGTCTACGCGCTCCCTGTCCACCGTCTCACCTGCTGCAACCCCATGACGTATCCTGCCCTGCAACTCGCAACCGCAGGGTGGGGACCCATACGTGGCCGACGCAGACAGCGCTCCGCACAACACCGGCGCCGCCGACGCCTTCATCAGCAAATGGCAGGGCGTTACCGCCTCCGAGCTGTCGACCTCGCAATCGTTCCTGATCGACCTGTGCCACCTGCTCGGCGTCGACACCCCGCACCCCACGCCCGAGCTCGACTACATGTTCGAGCGGCCGATCACCTTCAGCCACGGTGACGGCAGCAGCAGCGCCGGCCGCATCGACCTGTACCGCCGCGGCGCGTTCGTCCTCGAGTCCAAGAAGCTCAAGCTCGGCAGCCACACCAAGGGCTTCGACGACGCCCTGCTGCGCGCCCGCAGCCAGGCCGAGAACTACGCCCGCGCGCTTCCCGCCGCCGAGGGCCGGCCGCCGTTCGTCATCGTGGTCGACGTCGGCCACCGCATCGAGCTGTATTCCGAATTCAGCCGTTCCGGCGGCACCTACGTCCCGTTCCCGGACCCGCGCAGCCACCGCATCGCCCTGGCCGACCTGCGCAAGCCCGAGGTCCGCGACCGCCTGCGCCGCATCTGGCTGGACCCGCTCAACCTCGACCCCAGCCGCGAGTCCGCCCGCGTCACCCGCGAGATCGCCGAGCGCCTGGCCAAACTCGCCCGCAGCCTGGAGAAGGCCAGCCACCCGCCGGAGCTGGTCGCCCAGTTCCTCATGCGCTGCCTGTTCACCATGTTTGCCGAGGACGTGAAGCTGCTACCCGAGCACGCCTTCCGCGACCTGCTGGTGACCCACGCCGAGCAGCCCGACGTCGCCATGCGCATGGTCCGCCAGCTGTGGATCGACATGGACGCCGGCACCGAGTTCTCCGCGGTGGTCAGGGACACCGTGCTGCGCTTCAACGGCAAGCTGTTCAAGCAGCCCGACATCCTGCCGCTCGACCGCGAGCAGGTCGCCCTGCTGGCCGAGGCCGCCCACGCCAAGTGGCAGCACGTCGAGCCCGCCATCTTCGGCACCCTGCTCGAACGCGCCCTCAGCCCGAAGGACCGCCACAAGCTCGGCGCCCACTACACCCCGCGCGCCTACGTCGAGCGCCTGGTCCTGCCGACCGTGATCGAACCGCTGCGCAAGGAGTGGACCGAGGCCCAGGCCGCCGCCGGCACCCTGGCCGACGAGGGCAAGCACAAGGACGCTATCGCCGAGCTGCGCCGCTTCCACCACCGCCTGTGCAGCGTGCGCGTGCTCGACCCCGCCTGCGGCTCCGGCAACTTCCTGTACGTGACGCTGGAGCACCTCAAGCGGCTGGAAGGCGAAGTGCTCAACGCCCTCGACGAACTCGGCTACCGCCAGACCGGCCTCGCCCTCGACGGCGAACGCGCCGACGCCGCCGCCGGCGAAACCGTCGACCCGCACAACCTGCTTGGCATCGAGAAGAACCCCCGCGCCGCCGCTATCGCCGAAGTGGTGCTGTGGATCGGCTACCTGCAATGGCACTTCCGCACCCGCGGCGACGTGCACCCGCCGCAACCGGTGATCCGCGACTTCCGCAATATCGAGACGCGTGATGCCGTGCTGGCGTGGGATGACGTGCAGTACGTCACCGACGAGGCCGGCGTGCCGGTGACGCGGTGGGATGGGGAGACGATGAAGGTGTCGCCGGTGACGGGGGAGCAGGTGCCCGACGAGACCGCTCGCCGGCCGGTGGAGCAGTACGTCAATCCGCGCAAGGCGGCGTGGCCGGAGGCGGATTTCATCGTTGGGAATCCGCCCTTCATTGGTAACAAGCGCATGCGCACCGCGCTGGGTGACGGTTACGTCGAAGCACTACGCGGCGCGTGGCCGGAGATGCCCGAGTCCGCCGACTTCGTCATGTACTGGTGGCATCACGCCGCCCAGCTGACCCGCCGCGGAGCCGTCGAACGCTTCGGCTTCATCACCACCAATTCGATCCGGCAGTCGTTCAACCGCCGCGTGCTGGAGCCGCACCTGGGGGACAAGAAGCAGCCGCTGTCGCTGGTGTTCGCGATTCCGGATCACCCGTGGGTGGATACGGCCGACGGGGCGGCGGTGCGGATTGCTATGACGGTGGGTCGACTTGGTGACGGCCCAAGCGTATTGCGTCAGGTGGTCGCAGAGCAGGAAGGGCGCGACGAAGTTGAAGTCACGCTCCACGAGAAGCGTGGTCTGATCTACGCTGATCTGAAAGTGGGAGCGAACGTCGCTGGCGCGGTTCCGTTGTTGGCGAATAGCCGGGTTAGCAATCGCGGTGTCATTCCTCACGGTGATGGAATGACTGTCACGGAGGATCAGGCCCGTGCGCTCGGGCTTGGAGAGGTCACGGGGATTGAGGCGCGTCTTCGTCCCTACATGAATGGTCGCGACCTAACGCAGGTGTCGCGCGGCATGCGAGTCATAGACATGCATGGGCTGTCGCTCGACCAAGCGCGTGACAAATTTCCTGCGGTGTATCAGTGGCTATTCGATCGCGTAAAACCGGATCGTGATGTCCAGAAAGACAAAGATCTAAGAGAGAAGTGGTGGCTTCACAGGAGGAGCAACGAGGACCTACGGGTCTCAATGCGCGGTATCACGAAATACATCGCTACCGCATATGTCGCAAAGCATCGGTTCTTCGTCTTCTGCGATGTGGAAGTTCTTCCCGACGATATGCTCGTGGCGATCGCGATCGAGCAAGCCGAGTTCCTTGGCGTTCTTAGCAGCACAGTTCACGGTGCTTGGGCACTTGCAGCTGGTGGAACATTGGAGGATCGGCCGCGCTATACGAAAACTACTTGCTTCGAAACATTTCCCTTCCCCAACTTCCATACAGCCGACAAATTCGGCGGCCCCATCGGCATCTCCTTCGTAGACGCCGACGGCAACGAAGGTCCCACCAAGACCTACGGCGAATACCCCTCCGACCGCATCCGCGACCTCGCCGAACAACTCGACGCCCACCGCAAGCGCCAGCAGGCCGCCCATCCCGGCCTGACCCTGACCGGCATGTACAACGTGGTGGAAAAACTGCGCAGCGGCGAACCCCTGACCGCCAAGGAACGCACCATCCACGAACAGGGCCTCGTCTCCGTCCTGCGCCAACTGCACGACGAACTCGACGAAGCCGTCCTCCACGCCTACGGCTGGGGCGACCTGCTGCCGCTGCTGCGCATCGCCCACGGCAACGACGCACCCACGTCCCTTCTCCCGCCTGCGGGAGAAGGTGCCCGAAGGGCGGATGAGGGCACGCGAGACACCGCCAAGCGCGCCTTCGACGAAGCCATCCTCGAACGACTCGTCGCCCTCAACGCCGAACGCGCCGCCCTGGAGGCCCGCGGCGAAATCCACTGGCTCCGCCCCGAGTTCCAGAACCCCGAAGCCCACCGCGAACCCGAACAGCGCGGCCTCGACACCACCCCCGACGAAGGCGAGCGCACCGAACCCGCCAGCGCCGCCCCCATCGCCACCAAACCGACCCCGTGGCCCAAGGACGCCGTCGACCAGGTCCGCGCCGTCGCAGACGTCATCGCTGCAAGCCCCGTCCCGCTCTCAGTCGATGAGATCGCCGCAAGGTTTACTGCGCGCGGGCCGTGGAAGAAGCGGCTCCCGAAGCTGTTGGAAATGCTGGTCGCCCTTGGCCGCGCGCAGGAGCAGGATGGTGCGTATGCGTCGACTTAATCGCGGGACGTTCGAGCATCCCATGTCGTACTACGCCATGCGGTACCTGCTGCTATGGGAGCAGTCGGAGCGACCGGTATTCCAAATGCTCGCTGCGTCCTGGTCGCCAGAGTCGCTCCGGAAGGCCATGCATCATTTCCGGATATCAAGAAGTTTCAGAGGAATCGGTGGCCATACGACAGCGAACATCGTGTTGGGCGCAGTGAACGCTGCAGATGGACCGAGTCCGGTATCGAATGTTCAGAATCTGGCGGAGAGCTTCAGGCGGGACTTCGGCTCCTTCAACCTGTCCGCAGCCTCAAAGCTGCTCTGGTGGAAGCACCGACACCCCTATCTGATTTACGACTCGCGCGCCGTCGCAGCACTGAAGAAGCTGGGCTATCGCTTTGCAAATCGGGATTACGCCGAGTACGCAAGGTCCTGGCTTGGCGCATACGTCGAGAGGGAGGGGGAAATCGATGGCGCCGTGGCATCGCTGGCGGATCTGCAGCCATTCCTGGATACGTGGCACCCCACGGTCGACTCGATTTCTCGGCTTGCACAGGAAAAGTGGTTCAGGGAGAGAGTGTTCGATTTGGCCCTTTGGGAGCACGGCGCACCGAACTGAAGGTGACCGCGCGAGAGGTTGATGAGTGACAGATATGACCGACAACATATGGGTGCGTGGGGAAGTCCTGGAGCGCGCGCTTCAGGTCACCGGGGCGACAAACAGGTGGGGAAGGTTTCGCCCCGATGGGCGAGTGCGCATTGATCTTGCACAGCATTGCTATGTCCTTGGGATCGAGCATGAGCACGGCTTTCCGTTCGTGGTGGACAACCAGATGATTGCCACGATCCACGATTTTGACGCAGAGAACGAGTTCCGTTTCGCGGCGCACGATCAAGTCGTCACGGTTGACGGAGTTTCGTCTACCCGCAGGGCACTTGAGAGTGCCAGGGTCTATTTTTTTTCAGGAGTGGATCACCACACCCATAGTGGTGTGGAGCGTTTGGCTCAGCTGTTAGGCATGAACGCATCAAATGACACGTGACGGGGGTGGTATGGACGACAGAGTTAAGAAACTGATGACGCCGGAGCAGTGCGAGGTGTTTGCTCGGAACGCCATCAAGCTGGGTCGGAGTGATCTGGCGGCACAAGCTAAGCAGCGCGCCGTGGAATTGCGCGCGGGAGCGCACGGTGCAGGCTCCGCGGCGGAACGTGAGTGTCTAGCGGCGATTTATGCGTACGAGGAGATTCTTCGCGCGAAGCACGGCAGACGTGTGCCAGCCCGCCGGACGTGGCAGATGATCGAGCGCCGCGGAATCATCCCGGCGATTGAACATGCTGTGGACCGCCCGGATGGGACGGCTGGGTTCACAGCGTTGCAAGAGATTGGGCTGGAAAACTACGCCTTCGAGGCCGTGGTGCTTCGCCATCCGCAGTTGTTCTCCGAGAGCGCAGTGGAGCGCTCCAGTCAACGGATGGTGTCGCTGGATGAAGTAGCGGCCATCGAGGTATCCGGACTGGAAAAGCCGGCGGTTTGATGCGGGCGGTGTCGGGCAAAGGTGGAGTCTTGGCCGGTCGATGGGACGACCGCGACGGGTCGCTTGTCCCGCCATTCCGCTGCCGCTGGTACTTCTCGTGGACGCAATTATCGTCCGAATCGATCGCGGGTTACTTCGCTGGGTACGAAGGCGGTGGAGCATTCGTGGAAGAGCGGTTCCACGCTTGTTTTGAGGGAGGCGTGCCGGTTGAGTTCGTCTGGAATGGAAGGGATCACGTCTCCGGTGGCGAGCGCTCGGTCAGCACGATCGCGGACGTCGTAAAGGAGTGCAACGATCAGCATTTCGAGCTTTTCCTTCGCTGGCATGATCGAAACGAGTGGGAGCGCGGCTTCCTGTGCCTTGCGCCGGGCCGGGAGCGTGGGTTGGTCATGCTGCCCAGCGCGCTTTACTTGCCGCCAAAAGAAGAGAGCGCAATGGGCGTGGTCGCCGCGCTGGCGCGCTACACGGGAATCATGAGTTCCTTTTGATAGCGCCAGGGTCGATGCGGTTCAGCTCGCTGGCTGCTTTCTGCCACAATCCCCCACGCTCCGGCCGTCCCACGGCACCGGAACACGCCACACGGACGCGGCGGAGCACTTTCGCGCACGGCACTGGGCCGGGTGCATCAATGACAAGGAAAACGTCATGAGTCAGGACCTTCTTTCCCTCTCGCTGGTCGACGAGGACATCACCGCCATCGGCGCTTCGCTGACCGACATCGAGTCGCGCCTGGCCGGGCGGCTGGTCGCGCTGGACAACGACAGCCGTCGGCAGATCACCAAGATGGGCAACAAGTCCGAGGCGTTCGTGCGGCAGACCCTGATGGTGCTGGAGCAGAACCCCGATGTGGTGCCCGCCGCGCTGCGGCTGGAGGAGGCGCAGGCCGACCTGCGCGCGGTCGATGCGCTGCGCCCGGTGCTGGCGCGCCTGCAGCGGCTGGCCGAGCGCGTCGCCGATTCGGAGATGGCGCTGGGCAGCGATGCGATGAACACCGCGCTGGAGGGTTATGCGCTGCTCAAGGTGACCGGCCGCAACAAGGGCCTGGAGGCGCTGAGCGAGGCGCTGGCCGAGCGCTTCTCGCGCTCGTCGTCCGCCCCGGAGCCGGTGCCGGCGCAGTAAATCGCTCGACCGCTGCAGAGAGAAGCCCCGGAAACGGGGCTTTTTTCTTTTCCGCCGTGCGAAAACGCCCGAAACACGGAGCAGAACGCTCTGACCGTCGGGGTTACTGGCCGGAGGCTGGAGCGATCAGCCGCGGGGTGGTAGCGACTTGCCTCGCAACTGGAGTAACGCCCTTCGGCGTTGGACAAATTTTGTCCAGTTCCGGGCATCCTGTTCTCCACGATTGGACAGGTTTTGTCCGGCGATGGAGCAGGGAACGCCGCTGTTGGATACTGGAAACCGCTTGGCCGCCGCGAGGCGTTAGACAGGAGAACACGGATGCAAGTCCAGCGCATCGTAGCCAACATCAGCACCACCGACGTCGCCAAGGCAGACGCGTTCTACCGCGACATTCTTGGGCTCGATCTGCTCATGGATCACGGTTGGCTGCGCACCTACGGCTCCGCCGCAAAGATGACGGTGCAGGTGGCCTTCGCCAGCCAGGGCGGTTCCGATACGCCGGTGCCGGACCTGTCGATCGAGGTGGACGATCTCGACGAGGCCGTGCGGAGGGTCGAGGCCGCGGGGATCGCGTTCGAATACGGCCCGGTCGACGAGCCGTGGGGCGTGCGGCGGTTCTACGTCCGCGATCCGTTCGGCAAGCTGGTCAACATCCTCGTGCACCAGTAGCCGGATCGCCCGGCTCAGCCCGCGGCGACCGACTCCTGTTCCTTGGCCTTCGCTGCCGCCTGCGAGTCGGCAACAAACGCCCTCACCTGCGTCTCCAGCACCGGCAGCGGCACCGAGCCGAGCGCCAGCACCATGTCGTGGAAGGCCTTGATATCGAAGTCTGCGCCCAGCGCCTGCTCCGCCTCGCCGCGCAGGCGGACGATCGCCAGTTCGCCGAGCTTGTAGCTCAGCGCCTGCGCCGGCCAGGAGATGTAGCGGTCGACCTCGGTGGTGACTTCGTGCTCGCTCAGCGCGGTGTGGTCGCGCAGGTAGGCCAGCGCCTGGTCGCGGGTCCAGCCCTTGGTGTGCACGCCGGTGTCGATCACCAGCCGGCAGGCGCGCCACATCTCGTAGGTGAGGCGGCCGAACTGCTGGTAGGGGGTCTCGTAGATGCCCATCTCTTCGCCGAGCTTCTCGACGTACAGGCCCCAGCCCTCGCCGAACGCGGAGATGTAGGTCTTGCGGCGGAAGTCCGGCAGCGTGTCCTGCTCCTTGGCCAGCGCGCCCTGCAGCGCGTGGCCGGGCGAGGCCTCGTGCAGGGTCAGCGCCGGCAGGTTGTACAGCGGGCGCGAGGGCAGGTCGTAGGTGTTGAGCCAGTAGGTGCTGTTGCCGCCGCGGCCGGCGGTCCAGAACGGCGCGATCTCCGGCGGCACCGGGATGATGGTGAAGCGCGCGCGCGGCAGGGTGCCGATGTAGTCGCCGACCACCGCGTCGATGCGCTTGGCGATCCACGCGGCGTGGTTGAGCAGCTCCTGCGGGGTCTTGGCGTAGAACTGCGGGTCGGTGCGCAGGAACTGCAGGAACTCGGCGAAGCTGCCCTCGAAGCCGGTCTGCTCGATGACGGCGTCCATCTGCGCCTGGATCCGCGCGACTTCGTCCAGGCCGATCTGGTGGATCTCGTCCGGGGTCAGGTCGAGCGTGGTGTATTCGCGGACTTGCTGGCGGTACCAGTCCTCGCCGCCGGGCATCTCCGAGGCGCCGAGGGTGGTGCGGGCGTTGGGCACGTATTCCTTGCGGAAGAACGTCAGCAGTTTCCGGTGCGCGGGGATCACGCGCTCGGCGATCGCCTTGCGGGCGTCGGCGCGCAGCTGCTCTTGCACGTCGGCGGGAATCGTCGCGGGCAGTTGCTTGAACGGTTCATACAAAGGCGATTCGGTCGGGTCGTCCAGCTCGGCGACCATCGCGATCGACACGTCGCGACCGTCGAGCACCGCGCGCGGCACGCTGAAGCCGCGGGCCAAGCCGGCGCGCATGTTGACGATCTGCTCGTCGAAGTAGCGCGGCACGTCGGCCACGCGGTCGATGTAGGCGCGGTAGTCGTCGACCGACTCGAACTCGCCGCGCGCCATGAAGCCCAGGCTCGACCAGAACGAGGAGTCGGAGTTGAACGGCATCTCGTAGCTGCGGAAGCGGACCTCGGCGGCGAGGTTCTCGACCTGCGGGCGGTACACCGCGAGGTGGATCCGGTTCTCCGGCGAGAGCGCGGCCGGGTCGATCGTGTCCAGCTCGGCCAGCACCTGCTCCCACACCGCGAGGCGCGCGGCCTGGCTGGCGGCGTCGACCGACGGCAGCGTGTGCTGGGCGGTGTCGCCCTCGCTGTCCTCGTCGGCCATGCCGAACTCTTCCACCCGCCACGCCCATTCGCGCTCGTAGATCGCCTCGAAACGCTGGTCTTCCGCGGAGGCCGTTGCAGCGGCGTTGGGCGTCGACGGTTGCTCGGCGGCGACGGCGGGAACGGCAGCGAGTGCGAGGTGGGCGGCGATCAGCAGGGAGAGGGCAGTCTTCACGAGGCGTCTCGATACGGGGTCTGCCGCATCTTCGCACCGCGTGATGCCACTGTCTTGCCGACCGGCCGCCGCGACTTTGCCCAAGCTGCCGACCCATCCTCCGGTACTGCACGGCATCCACAGGGCAAGGTAGAACCGGCAGGTTGGCCCGGCGTCCCGGCCCCTCATTCGGAGAACCACCCTTGAACAAGACCCTGCTTTGCGCCGCCACCGCGGTCGCGCTGACCCTGCTCGCGGCGCCGGCCGCGCACGCCCACGAACGTTGCCTCGACGGCGCCTGCGACACGCAGGCGCTGTTCGCCACGCCGGCCGACGCCGGTGGCGGTGACGCCCCCGTTGCCGCCACGCGCTTCGGCACCTGGGGCGTCGATACCGCCGGCATGGATACCAGCGTCGACCCGGGCGCGGACTTCTTCGGTTACGTCAGCGGCACCTGGGCGGAGAACACCGAGATCCCGGCCGACCGCTCCAGCTGGGGCGCGTTCTACGCGTTGCGCGACCTGTCCGAATCGCGGGTGCGCAAGCTGGTCGAGGGCTACGAGCAGGGCGACCCGGCCACCGGTGGCGACGCCGCCAAGGTCGCCGCGCTGTACCACGGCTTCATGGATCAGGCGGCGATCGAGGCGCTCGGCGCCGCGCCGCTGCAGCCACACCTGGACGCCATCCGCGCCGCCGCCGACAAGGACGCCATCGCCGCGTTGATGGGCCAGCGCAACGCCGGCTTCGGCGGCAGCTTCTTCGGCGCCTACGTGTCCGACGACCAGAAGAGCCCCGACACCTACGCGCTGTACCTGAGCCAGTCCGGCCTCGGCCTCGGCGACCGCCAGATGTACCTCGACGAGAAGTTCGCCCCGCAGCGCGAGCGTTACGTCGAGTACATCGCGCAGATGCTCGAACTGGCCGGCTGGGACGCCCCGCAGGCCAATGCCGAGAACATCATGGCGATGGAGACGGAGATCGCCGAGGCCCACTGGACCCGCGCCGAGAGCCGCAACCGCGACAAGACCTACAACCCGGTGATGCTGGCCGAAATCGACGCGGCCGCGCCGGGCTTCCCGTGGGCGACGTTCTTCAAGGCCGCCGGCGTCGACTACGCCGACCGCGCGGTGATCCGCCAGGACACCGCGTTCCCGAAGATCGCCAAGGTGTTTGCCGACACCGATCTGGCCACCCTCAAGGCCTGGCAGGCGTTCCAGACCACCGACAACGCCGCGCCGCTGCTGTCGAAGGCATTCGTCGACGCCGAGTTCGGCTTCCGCAGCAAGTTCATGTCCGGCCAGCCCGAGCAGCGCGAGCGCTGGAAGCGCGCCGTCGCCTTCGCCGAGTCGGCGATGGGCGAAGCGATCGGCCGTGACTATGTCGAGCTGTACTTCCCCGCTGACGCCAAGGCCAAGATGGACGACCTGGTCGCCAACGTGAAGGCGGCGATGGGCGCGCGGCTGGACCAACTGGCGTGGATGAGCGCGGCGACCAAGGCCGAGGCCCACAAGAAGCTCGCCAACTTCGGCCTCAAGATCGGCCACCCCGATACCTGGCGCGACTACACCGCGCTTGAGATCCACAACAACGATGTCTTCGGCAATGCCGAGCGCGCCGCCGCCTTCGAGTGGGAGCACGACCGTGTGCGCATCGGCAAGCCGGTCGACGAGGGCGAGTGGGGCATGACCCCGCAGACCGTCAACGCCTACTACTCGTCGGTCAAGAACGAGATCGTGTTCCCCGCCGCGATCCTGCAGCCGCCGTTCTTCGATCCCGACGCCGACCCGGCGGTCAACTACGGCGCCATCGGCGGCGTGATCGGCCACGAGATCATCCACGGCTTCGACGACCAGGGCCGCAAGTCCGACGGCAGCGGCCTGCTGCGCGACTGGTGGACGGCCGAGGACGCCGCCCAGTTCGAGGTCCAGGCCGAGCGCCTCGGCGCCCAGTACGAGGCCTACGAGTTCCCGGCCCTGCCGGGCCTGCACATCAACGGTCGCGCCTCGATGGGCGAGAACATCGGCGACCTCGGCGGCCTGACCATCGCGCTGGAGGCGTACCGACGCTCGCTCGACGGCAAGGACGCACCGGTGATCGACGGCTTCACCGGCGAGCAGCGGTTGTTCATGGGCTGGGCGCAGGTCTGGCGCACCCAATACCGCGACGACGCCCTGCGCCAGCAACTGGTGGGCGACTCGCACTCGCCTGGCCAGATCCGCGCTTTCGCGCCGCTGCGCAACATCGACGCCTGGTACGACGCGTTCAACGTCACCGAGGCCGACCCGCTGTGGATCGCGCCGCAGGATCGCGTGCGGATCTGGTAACCCACAAAAGCCCCCGGCACCCCGGGGGCTTTTCTGTAGGAGCGACGCAAGTCGCGACCCACTGACAACGAAACGCGCCGCGGTCGACGCGATCCATCGGTCGCCCGGCCGGGACTACGCGTGTAACGCTGCTGTGGATGACGTGTCAGTGGGTCGCGACTCACGTCGCTCCTACACCGCCATCGTCGGTTGTTTCGGCGCCGGCTACTTCAGTGGCAGGCACACCGCGGTGCGCCATTGCGACGGTGGCAACTGGCGCCAGTCGTTGAGGTACTCCTCCACCATCGGGCCGTCGCCGGCCTCCTCGCCGCTGTTGGGCAACCACTCGCCGAACAGCCAGCGGTACGGGTTGGGCAGTTCCGCGTAGGGGCCGGTGTGGACCAGCACGGCGTAGCGGCCGCCGGGAATGCGGCCACGTTGCACCGCGCCGTCGGGTTCCACCTCGGGGGCGATCTGGATGCACGCCTCCGAGCGCAGGTCGGCTTCGTCGGTGGCTTCCGGGTCGTCGTGGTAGACGCCGAATCCGCGCGTCTGCGCGATGCCGCAGCCGGCGGCCCAGGCGCCGAGTTTCTCGAAGGTGGTGCCGATCTTCTCGTAGTCGCCGTGGTGGGCGAGGGCGGCGACGTCGATCGCCGGACGCTCCTCGATGGTGACGCTGTAGGCGGTGCTGCTCATGCGGATGTCCTCCAGTGGATGGGTTTGAAGGACGGGCGGGGCGAGGGCGCCCAGCCCGCCGCGGCGGCGATACTCACCCGGTGGCACGCCGTGGGCCTGGGCGAACGCGCGGTTGAACGGCGCCGTGGCCGAATAGCCGCAGCGCCGCGCGATCGTGGCCAGGCTGGCCGTGCCGTGCAGCAGTTCCGACGCTGCGCGATGCAGGCGCATGCGTCGCAGCGTCCCGGCCACCGTCTCGCCCATCAGCCCGCGGTAGATGCGGTGGAAATGCCAGGGCGAGAAGTGGCCGACCGCCGCCAGTTGTTCCAGCGTCGGCGGCTGGTCCAGCCGCTCGGCCATGTAGGCCACCACCCGGTCGAGGCGGGCGGCGTGGCTGAGGCGGGTCGGGGAACGCTGCATGGGTGGTCTCGTCTGTGTGCCGCGGAGCCATCCTCGCGCCGGCGGATTGACATGGGTTGCGCAGTTGGCGGGCGGGGCGAATGGCTGACGTATCCTGCAGCGAATCGCGCGCAAGCGGCAGGGAGTAGGGCAATGGCGAGAGTTACCGGAATCGGCGGCGTCTTCCTCAAGTGCAAGGGCGACAGCGCGGCGCTGGCGGCGTGGTACCAGGAGCACCTGGGCATGCCGCTGGAGCCGTGGGGCGGCGCCGTACTCAAATGGCCCGACGACAAGGCCGAAGACGGCGGCCTCACCGTGTGGAACCTGGCGGACAGGGACAGCAAGTGGTTCAGCCCGAGTGATTCCGCCTTCATGATCAACTACCGGGTCGACGATCTCGACGCGTTGCTTGCGCAACTGCAAGCCGCCGGCGTCGCCATCATCGAGGGCCCCCAGTCGCACGAGAACGGCAAGTTCGCGTGGATCATGGATCCGGACGGAAACAAGGTCGAGTTGTGGGAGCCGATGCTCTGGGACGACAGGAACAAGGGCACGTAACCCGATGAAGGAGCGCGCCGCCCGACTGGCGTCGATCCTGATCCACCCGGCGGTGGTGATGGTGATTGCAGCGGCCATTGCCGCCGGTGTCACCGACCGGGACACCGGCTTGGTGTGGCAAGCCCTTGGCGTCGCCGTGGCGGCCGCCGTCGTGGTGATGGTCTACAGCGCGTTGCAGGCGCGTTCGGGGCGCTGGTCGCATATCGATGCATCGCGACCGAACGAGCGCTCGCAGCTCAACCGGTTCGCGTCGTGGGCGTTGCTGGGTTTGACGGCGGTGTTGGCGCTCATCGGCACCGACCGCGGCATCGTCGTCGCGATCGGCCTGTCGGCATTGATCGTCTTCGCCGGCCACCTGTTGCGCGGGCGGCTCAAAACCTCGCTGCACGTGGCGTTCGCCGCGTTCGCGACGTGCATCGTCTGGCCGCATCCGGTGGCCTTCGCCGCGTTATTGCTGGCGACGCTGGTGGTGGCGTGGTCACGGCTGGTACTGCGCCGGCACCAGGTGTCCGAGTTGATCGTGGGTGCCGTGATCGGGCTGGTCTGCGGCGTGGTGTTCCAGTGGGTCGTGAACGCTCCGGCATAGCTGCCGGTCAGGACAAAGGCTCATGCCGGGCGAATGCCTTCTTGCCGCGATCTTCGCGCCCGCTTATCGGCCGGGGCGGCAGCATGGCCGCCACATGCTTTCCATCGGAGCGCACCATGAAGACTGTTGGCGGTTTTGCCACTGCGTTCGCCGCCGCGTTCGCGGCCGGAGCGGCGCTGATGTATTTCCTGGACCCGGTCGCCGGCCGTCGCCGGCGGGCGCTGGCACGCGATCGCGGGGTATCGGTCGGCCACGACGCGGAACACTTCGCGCGTGCCAAGTCCAAACGCGCGATCGACCGTGCCCATGGCATGGTGGCGCGTGCGCGGGCCGGGCTGTCGCATGCACCGGTGGATGACGGCCAGTTGCACGGCCGCATCCGCACCCGGCTGGGACGGCTGGTGGCGCATCCCGGCGAGGTCAATATCGAGGTGAACGGTGGACGCGTCGTGCTGCGCGGCCATGCCACGGATGCGGAGATCGACCAGCTGACCGCAGCGCTGGCGGCGATGAACGGTGTCGCCGATGTCGACAACCGGCTGTCGGTCGATGCACCGGAATCGCGGCATTGAGGACGATGACGGCGGCAGTGCGCCGGTGAAGCTCGAAGGCTCGTGCCACTGCGGCCAGGTGCGTTTCCGCTGCGAAGCCTACGCGCCGGTTCCCTTCCTGCGTTGCTACTGCTCGATCTGCCGCAAGACCGCTGGCGGCAGCGGCAGCGCGATCAACCTCGGTGCACACGCCGACACGTTGGAGGTGGAGGGCCGGGAGCATTTGGGCGTCTACCGCGCGCGCATCGACGACGGCGACGGGGGGTGCCGCATCAGTTCCGGCCAGCGGCATTTCTGCACCGGCTGCGGCAGTGCGTTGTGGTTGTTCGATCCGCAATGGCCGGAACTGGTGCACCCGCACGCGTCGGCCATCGACACGCCGCTGCCGTCGCCGCCGGAGCGCGTGCACATGCTGCTGGGGTCAAAGGCCAACTGGGTGCAGGTGCCGCAGGGCCGGCATGACCGGCATATGGATGGCTTCCCCGACGAGTCGCTGGAGGATTGGCACCGGCGCCACGACCTGCTCGGTGGCAGGGACGGCAACGTTTGAGAGGGCGGTTGTCGCAGGTGCGACAATTGCCCGCCCATTTGCCGCGACGCCCAATCGCCAGACCGGACCGACGATGATCAACAACGACGTGCTGCGCAGCATCCGCTACATGCTCGACCTGAGCGACGGCAAGGTGGTGGAGATCACCCAGTTGGCCGACCCCGGTTTCCCGATCGACAAGACCGATGTCGAGGCGTTCCTGAAAAAGGACAACGAGGACGGCTACGTCGAATGCAGCAACGCGGTGCTGGCGCATTTCCTCGACGGGCTGGTGATCCACCGGCGCGGCAGGAACCCGGACCTGCCGGTGCGGCCGGTGGAGAAGCGCGTCAACAACAACGTGGTGTTGAAGAAGCTGCGGGTCGCGTTCGAGTTGAAGGACGTCGACATGCACGAGGTCTTCGAGGCCGCCGGCTTCCCGATCTCGAAGCCGGAGTTGTCCGCGCTGTTCCGCCAGCCCGGGCACAAGAACTTCCGGCTGTGCGGCGACCAGTTGCTGCGCAATTTCCTCAAGGGCCTGACGCTGCGCGTGCGCGGCGCCTGATCCGAAACACCCGCCTTCACCGAAGGAGTCGTCATGTCCTACGTCCGCTGCCTGCGTGGCCTGGTTTCAGGCGCCGAGTACCCCGCCGACCGGCCGATGAACCTGGATCCGGTCGATGGTCGCCCGGTGGAGATGGTCCTCGACCTCGACCGCCTGCGCGCCGAGCAGCCGGACGCCGGCTGGTACCGCCCGCAACGGCGCGACATGTGGCGCTTCGGCGCGCTGATGGCGCTGGATGCCAATGATCCGCGCGACGCCGGCCACATCGTCGCGCTCGGCGAGGGCGCCACCCCGTTGCTCGACTACGCCCATCATCCGGTCGCGCGCCGCGCCGGCATCGCCCTGCAGCTGAAGGACGAGGGCAAGGCGCATCCCGGCCACGGCGCCAACCCGACCCAGAGCTTCAAGGACCGCGGCATGGCGATGGTGGCCGCGCAGGCACGGCGGCTCGGCCTGACGCGGTTGGCGGTGCCCACCCAGGGCAACGCCGGCGACTCGCTGGTGCGCTATGCGCTTGCCGGCGGGCTGTCGGTGGTGGTGGCGATGCCGGACGACACGCCATTGCCGATCCTCGGGGGCATCGCCGCCGCCGCGCGGTTGCACCCCGATCGCATCGTGCTGGAACTGGCCGGGCCGACCATCCACGAGTCCGCCGCGTTGCTAAAGGAGCGGTACGTTCCGCAGGGCTGGTTCTCGGTCGCGACCTTCCAGGAACCCGGCTGGCGCATCGAGGGCAAGAAATCGCTGGGCCTGGAACTGGCCGAGCCAGCGCCGGGCGAGACGCGTTGGTCGCTGCCCGACGTGGTGGTCTATCCCACTGGCGGCGGTACCGGTGTACTCGGCATGTGGAAGGCGTGGGACGAGTTGCAGGAACTGGGCCTGATCGATGCGCGGCGGCCGCGGATGATCTGCGTGCAAAGCGAAGCCACGGCGCCGCTGGTGCGGGCGTTCGAAGGTGGCGACGACGACACCAGCGCCGTGTCCGCGGGGCAAACGCTGGCGGTCGGCCTCAACGTGCCCGGCGGCGTCGGCCATTTCCGCGTGTTGCAGATCATCCGCGCCAGCCAGGGTGCCGCCGTGGCGGTCAGCGAGGCCGACATCGCCGCCGAGTTCGCCCGCCTGTGGCACGCGAGACCCGAGTGGATCGGCCCCGAGGGCGCCGCGTGCCTGGCGGCGCTGCCGCAACTGCTCGATCGCGGCCTGGTCGCGCGCGGCGAGCGGGTGGTGGCGGTGAATACCGGCTCGGCCGAGAAGTACCTGCCGGCACTGCGGCACTTGATGTAGTGCTTGAATCGGGCG
The DNA here is from genome assembly GCF_036663935.1 of Novilysobacter erysipheiresistens. NCBI lineage: Bacteria > Pseudomonadati > Pseudomonadota > Gammaproteobacteria > Lysobacterales > Lysobacteraceae > Novilysobacter > Novilysobacter erysipheiresistens. The sequence continues at coordinate 72,205 of NZ_JAXGFP010000002.1, read as the reverse complement.
CGCTGCCGTCGCTTCTTCGCGCGGCGATAAGCCGCGGTTGCCTACGATCGGAACGTCCGTTCTTGACGGAGCGGCCGATGGAAAGCTCCCACCCCCGCCTCGCATGCATTGCCGCGTTTCTGGCGATCGCCTCCGGCTGCACCTCGTTTCCACCTGACGGACCGCGCGCGGAGGCGCCGGCCGGAGCGGAACCGGCGGCCGCTCGCGGGCGATTCGCCGTGCCTGGCGTCACCATGCTGGATACCTGGAATGCGGTCGGGCAGATCCTCGTGCGGCTGGACGGTGTCACCTACCAGGGACGATCCCAGATGCTCGGCCTGTATGACGTGCGCTATCGCGGCGAGCCGTTGCTGATCGTGACGCGGGCACGGGTGATGCAAGGCCCGGCCGACGGCATGGTCACCGAGGTGGACGCATTGCAGCAGGACGGCAAGCCGAGCGACAGCGCCGCCGGGACCGAGCTGTTGCACCTGCTGCGGCAGCGACTGCCCGAAGAACTGGCCTGGATCGAGGCCGGAGGGCGATAGCGCGATACCGACCCTGCTGCTCTGCGTGCACCAGTGTCAGGCGTTCGCAGCAGGCCGCGCTCGCCGATTCATGAATTGCCGGGCCTGTTCGATTCCAATGCGGCGCGATCCCAGCGTGCCAGGTCCGCGGCGGCCTCATAGGTGCTCTGCAGGAAGCCGAGGAGCGCCTGGTCGGGCGCCTCCGCTGCCCGCACCGCTTCGTATGGCAGGACGAATTCACCCAGCGTTTCATGGAAGTACGCTGCCTCCGGCCTGATCGCACGCGATCGGTAGCCCGCGGGTTCGGGATAGGCGTAGGCATAGAAGGCGGCTTCGCCCACGCCGCCGGTGCCGGGCCAGAACCCCGAGCTGGCCACTTCGTGCGAATAGGCTTCCTGCATCACCCAGTCAGCGCAGTTGGGCGCACCGCCCGGGTGCCGGGGCGCGGAGCGTCCGGAAAACCGGGTCGCCGCCAGGTCGAAGGCACCCCAGAAAAAATGCACGGGGCTCGACTTGCCGATGAAGCGGGCGCGGAACTCGTTGAACACCCGCGCGACCTGCACGAGCGCGCCCCAGAAGCGGTGGACGGCGGCCGCGTCGTAGCTTGCGTGCCGCGTATCGTCCTCGAAGCGGATGGCCTCCTCGACTTCGACCGGGCGGCTGAATATCTCGACCCCGATGTCCAGTTGGCGCAACGCATCCATGGTCTTGCGATAGAAGTCGGCCACCGACATCGGCGCCAGTTCGAAGGAGCGATCGGCGCCATCGGACGTGGTAACGCGCAGTTGGTGTCCGACGAAATCGAAATCGACGGCAAACGTGCGCGCGCCATCCGGCACGGGTGAGGTCGTGAGCCCGCGCGTGGTGACATAAAGCGCCGAACCCCAGGAGTGGTTGATCCACGGGGAGCGTTGAAGCCGGATCTTCCCGACGATCTGCGCCCACATGTGGAGGGCGGTGAGCGTCTCCTGCCATTCCGCCAGCGGCGGGAGTGCCGGCCAGGTGTGATTGGCATCACCGGTGTGGAGGGTCGTCATGGGTCTCTCCCGCGAGTCGAGGGATGCGCCAGCGGATCGAGTGTATTCGAGCAGGGCTGCGATCTCACCCTGCGATCAATGCAGCTCCCGGGCCTGGCCGGGGCCGGCATTGCGTTCCAGCAGCAACACGAAGGCTTCCGGGCTCATCGGGTGGGCGAGGGCGAAGCCTTGCGCGGAGTCACAACCGGCATCGGCCAGCCAAGCCAGCGTTGCGTCGTCCTCGATCCCTTCGGCGGTGACCTGCACCCCGAGGTCGTGGGCGAGCCGGATGGTCCCGCGCACGATCGCCTGGTCGGAGGGCGACTGCAGCAGCCGCATCACGAACGTGCGGTCGATCTTGAGTTCGTCGGCATCCAGCAGGCGCAGGTTGGTGAGCGAGGAATGACCGGTGCCGAAGTCGTCGATCGAGATGCGGATGCCGCAGGGCCGCAGTTGCGCGAGTGCGTCGACGACCTTGTCGGGGTCGCGCATGACGTCGGTCTCGGTGAGTTCGAGCAGCAAATGCGGGCCGAGGTCGCCGGTGGCGGCGATGATCGCGGCGACCAGCGCCGGGTCGGCCAGGTCATTGGCCGATACGTTGACGGCGATGGTGAGCAGGCGGCCCTGGTCGCGCCACGCGCGGCAGAGTTCGAGCGCGCGGTCGACCATGTACAAGGTCATCTCGCCGATCATGCCGGCGCGTTCGGCCAGCGGCACGAACGCGGCTGGCGCCAGCGGGCCGTACTGCGGGTGGTGCCAGCGGACCAGCAGTTCGGCGCCGGTCCAGCGGCGGCTGTCGAGGTCGAGCGTGGGCTGCAGCGCGTAGCCCAGTTGCCGCGTGGCGATCGCTTCGCGAAGGTCCGACAGCAGGGCCTGGTGCTGCGGGTCCGCCGCCAGCAGCGGTTGGGAATACGCGCCGGCCGTGAACTGTTTACGCGCGGCTACGCGGGCCCCGGCCGACGACCGGCGCCACCAGACGAAGGCGGGAACCAGCAATCCCAGCGACAGCCCGGACACGACCATCAGCGGGATCGTCCATCGGCTGCCGGTTTCATCGGCCAGCGGCGGGTGGATCGCGGCCTGGTACAACCGCTCCTGCTCGCCGTTCGCGCGGACCCGGTCCAGCCCGGCGTCGATGATCGGAACCAGCTCGGGCCGATCGCGCGGCACCGCGAAGACGTACTGGCGCTCGAGCAGCGGCGGGCCGAGCGCGATGATGTCGGTCATGCCGGCCTGCGCAGTTGCATACAGCCCGATCCCGGTCGGCACCAGCGCGTACTCGGCATCGCCCCGGCCGACCGCCGCCAGCGCGTCCGATTCGACGTCCACCTCGACCAGTTCCACCGTGCCCGGCGGCAACGCGCTCAGCGCCTCGAACGCCAGGCCGGCGCGTTGCACGGCGACGCGATGCCCGGCCAGTTGCTGCAGCGATTCGACCAGCGGCGAGCCGCGATGGCCGAACACGATGTGGTAACGCAACATGTACGGCTTGCTGAAGAGGAAGCGCTCGGCGCGCTCCGACGAGATGAACATCGGTACGACATCGATTTCGCCGCGATCGAGCCGCTCCAGCGCGGTGTCCCACTCGCCCAGCTCGAAGCGCAATGACAGGCCCTGGGGTTCGAGCACCGCGCGGATCAGTTCGACGTCGAACCCCTTGGCCGCACCGTCGTCATCGAGGAACTGGAACGGCGGGTAGTCGCGGTCGCCGCCGACGACCAGTGTCTGCGATGCAACGGCGGGGGCGGGGGCGGGAGTAGGAGTAGAACCGGCGACAGCCCAGGCCGCGACGAAGCACGTCGCCAGGACAAGCATGGCCGCCCGCGCGACCGTAGGTGCGCTTCCGCGACCGCGTCTGGACCGTGATTCCATTCGTTCCCCCCGACCGCGCTTTCGCGGGTCCCCGGCCCATCCTACCCCCGGTCAGGGCGCCGGCGCTCAGCGATACCCTTGGGCCTGCAGCGAGAACAGGTGCGCGTAGTGCCCGTCGGCGGCGATCAGTTGCTCGTGGTTGCCGCGCTCGATGATGCGGCCGTCCTGGATGACGATGATCTGGTCGGCCATGCGCACGGTCGAGAACCGGTGCGAGATCAGGATCGCGATGCGGTTGTGGGTCAGCTTGCGGAAATGCTCGAAGATCGTCGCCTCGGCGGCCGCGTCCATCGCCGCGGTCGGCTCGTCCAGCACCAGGATGTCGGCGCGCGAGCGCATGAAGGCCCGGGCCAGGGCGATCTTCTGCCATTGCCCGCCGGACAGCTCGCGGCCTTCGCGGAACCACTTGCCGAGCTGGGTATCGAAGCCGGCGGGCAGGGTCTCGATGAAAGGCGTGGCCATGCCCATGTCGGCGGCTTCCTGCCAGCGCTCGCGGTTCTCGAAGTGCGCCACGTCGCCGGCGCCGACGTTCTCGCCGACGCGCATCTGGTAGCGCGCGAAGTCCTGGAAGATCACCCCGATGCGCTGCAGCAGCGTGGCCTCGTCCCACTCCTGCAGGTCGCGGCCGTCGAGCAGGATGCGGCCGGTGTCGGGCGAGTACAGCCGGGTCAGCAATTTGATGAGCGTGGTCTTGCCGGAGCCGTTCTGGCCGACCAGCGCCAGCGACTCGCCGGGGCGGATGTGCAGGTCGATGCCCTGCAGCGCCGGGGTGTCGGCGCCGGGGTAGGTGAAGCTCACGTTCTCGAAACGGATGCCGTCGCTGGGATCGGGGCCGGTCTCGGCGATGCCGCGGTTCGCGGGCACCGGGGTTTCCAGGTACTCGTACAGGGTCGACAGGTACAGGTTGTCCTCGTACATGCCGCCGATCGCCGACAGGCTCGCCGACACCGCCGCCTGGCCCTGGCGGAACAGCATCAGGTACATCGTCATCTGGCCCAGGGTGATGCGGCCGACGATCGTGGTCATCGCGATCCAGCCGTAGGCCACGTACAGGGTGACGGTGCCGACCAGGCCGAGTACGAAGCCCCAGCCGTCGCGGCGAATCGCGAGGTCGCGATCGGCGCTGTAGAGCTTGCCGAAGATCCCGCGATAGCGGTCCAGCAGCAGCGGGCCGAGGCCGTAGAGCTTGACCTCCTTGGCGTGGTCCTCGCGCGCGATCACCGTTTCCAGGTACATCTGCATGCGGGTGTCGGGCGAGCGCCAGCGGAACAGGCTGAAGGCGTCGCCGGAGAACCGCGTCTCGGCCAGGAACGAGGGCAGCCCGGCGAGCACCAGCACCAGCACCGCCCACGGCGAGAACTGCGCCAGCAGCACGCCGTAGCTGACCAGCGAGATGCCGTTCTGGACCAGCCCGAAGGTACGGTTGACCAGCGACAGCGGCCTTGAGGAGGCCTCGCGGCGGGCGCGGGTCAGCTTGTCGTAGAACTCCGAGTCCTCGAAGTGCGCCAGCTGCAGGGTCAGCGCCTTCTCCAGGATCATCACGTTGACCCGCTGGCCGAGTTGCGCGCGCAGCAGCGACTGGCACAGCGAGATGCCGCGCTGGGCGCCGGCGACGGCCATCACCAGCCCGGCCTCCAGCGCGATCAGGCCGTACACCGGCGTCAGCACCAAGGGTTCCCCGGCCGATACCGCGCGGCTGGCGGCGACCACCGCATCGACGATCAAGGCGCCGACCCAGGCGACGCCGGCCGGCAACAGGCCGGCGGCGATGGTCAGCAGGCCCAGCGCCACGGTCAGCCGCCGGCTGGTGCTCCAGACCAGTTCCAGCGCGCGTCCGCTGAAGCGGAACACGCCGAGGAAGCTGTGGGCCGTGGCGTTGGTGTCGGCGCCGGGCGGCGGGGCGATAGGCGGCACGCTAGGGGCTCATCGGGCATCGTCGCGGATGCGGATCCCGGAAGATGGGGGCCTTGGCGTACGCATGCAAGGCGACGGACGCCGTGCATGCTGGTGCGATCGATCAGAACTTGCCGGACACGGAGAACGAGAATATCGGTCCGATCCGTCGATCGCGGCGTTCGTGGTAGTCGACCGGTCCGGTGCGCCGGTCGACGTAGACGGTGCGGTCCCACAGGCTGCGCGCGCCAAAGATATTGCCCGCGGTGGCGCGCACGGTCAGGCCCATGACGTCCTTGTGTTCGATGAACACGCTGCCCCAGGTCGGGCCTTCCCATAGCCGGCCGACTTCCGTGAGCCGGTAGTCGCGCGCGTTGAACGAGTAGCTCAGGTTGCTGCCGTAGGCCCAGGCCGTGCCGGGAACATCATGTCGAAGCGACAGTTCCCCGTGGCGCAGCAGGCTGTTGCTGATGCGGCGCGACTCGCCGGTGAGCGGATCGTCGACCTGACTGTCCTGGAGCTGGAAGCGTGCGTCGACCTTGGCCCCGTGCCAGCCCATCGGGTCCAGATTGAGCGTGCTCTTCCACTCCAGTCCGTACAGCGTCGCTCGGTCGAGGTTGCCGGGACTCTCGCCGGCCGGGCCGATCGGGATGGTGTCGATGATGTCGTCGATGCGTTGGCCGTACAGCCTGAGGCTGGCGCTGCCGTACCTGCCGAGGTCGCGGGTCGCCTCGACGTCCAGCTCCCAGCTCTGCTCAGGCACCAGGTCGGGATTGCCGGCGTTCTCGCGATCGTCCGCGAGGTCGACCGAGGCAAGGAAATCGTAGAAGTCGAGCTGGCCAACGCGGCGCTGCAGCTTGGTGTTGATATCGAGCTGCGGCGTGGCCTCCCATGCCAACGAGACCAGCCCCTTCGGGCGCACAAAGCTGCGGCTCAGGCCGCCACTGCCGGCCTGCTGGAGCCTGGAGTACTCACCGCCCAGCGACAGCTGGAACGTGGTGGTGGCGGTGAAAGGGCGGCCGTAGCTGGCCATCACTTCATAGCGATCCTCCTCCACGGTCGCGGTGCCGCCGGGCAGCGGCACCGGGTCGAACCCGCCGTCCGCCCCCAGCTCGAACAGGCCCGATACGTTGTCGAGGCTGTTGAAGGCGCTCTCGGCCGACAGTTGCCAGTCCGCGCGAGCGCTCTTCCAGCGGTATTCGGCCCGGGCGATGCGTTCCTTCTCCTCGCTCTTGCGAACGTAGCGGCTGCCTGTCGCGGGCGTGCTCCCGTCGACCGGGCGGGTGATGACGGTTTCCGAGATCGGTGCGTGTGCGAGACGGTTAAGCCCGATCAGTTTGAGCCGGCCCGCGCCCAGGCCGAACTCGTAGTCGCCGCTGACCTCGTGGTTGTAGCCGCGTTCCTCGAAGCCGACGGTACGGACGCGGTCAGTCAGGCCGGGGCCGATGCGGCTGCCCGTTTCGACGTAGTCCTCGTAAACCCGCTGGTAGGACGCGCTGATATTGCCGATGGCGCCTCCTTGCCCTTCATGGTGGAGGCGGGCGCTGAGCCTGGGGCCATTGAACTCGTCGGTCCACACTTCGTCGCGATACTCGACGAAGCGCTGGTCGGCGTCATAGATGTGGGTCGCGCCACCGGCGCCGCTGTGGCTGGCGCCGTTTTCCAGCCCCAGCGTGTAGTCGATGGTGCCCGTGGCCGCACTGATCGAGACCTCGCCGCGGGTGACCAGCGGGTCGGTGTAGTAGGACCGGAACTCGGGACGCCACTCCCACTGGCCGCTGATCCCGTCGGCCCGGGCGACCACGTTCGCGACCTGGCCCGACAGGCCCGGGATGTCGAGCGTGGCGCCGTCGATGATCTCGATCCGGGTGACGTTGCCCGCCGGGATCCGGCTCAGCGCGTCAAGGACGTCGTTGGACTTGCCAGAGATGCGCTGGCCGTTGATGAGCACGTTGCCGGTGGCCTGGCCGAGGCCGCGTTGCTCCTCCGCCTCGCGAATCACGAAACCGGGCACCTGCTCCAGCATGTCGAGCGCATTGCGCGGCGCGTAGCGCGCAAAGTCTTCGGAGGCATACGTGCGCACGCCGGTAGCGGGCGCGCGGGGCGCCGCATCCTGGGCGGCCACGGCAAGCGAGAACGGCAGCAGCGCGACGGAGAGTGCGATGCCGAAGGTCAGATGAGCCATGCAGTACCCCGATGACGGCAAGCGGCCGTCGGACCACAGCTGGGACGCGCCCAGGAATCAGATGGTTTAAACCAGACATCCGCGAGACTTGCGACACGCCACGTCCGGACGTTCAATTGCGGGATGCCACATTGACGGTGCTCGGGATTGGCCGGCTCCGCGATGTGCCGCCGTTGTCCCCGATGCGCTACCAACCCCCGTGCAAGCGAGTTTCCCATGACTGATTCCCGGCGTCCCAAGGCCAGCGACTTCGATCCGGAAGTGCTACGGCTGTTCGACCAGTACGTCCATGGCGTGATCGATCGCCGCGGCTTCCTCCGCGGCGCGGCGGGCTTTGCGGTCGGTGCGGCCACCGCGACCGGGCTGTTGGCGGCGCTGGCGCCGCGGTTCGCCGAGGCGCAGCAGGTCAAGCCCGACGATCCGCGGCTGTCGACGGAGTCCGTCGAGTTCGAGTCGCCGAAGGGCTACGGCAAGGGGCGCGGCTACCTGGTGAGGCCGGCCAAGGCCGACGGCCCGCTGCCGGTGGTGCTGGTGGTGCACGAGAACCGTGGCCTCAACCCGCATATCGAGGACGTGACCCGGCGGCTGGCGCTGGAAGGTTTCATCGCCTTCGCCCCCGACGCGCTGTTCCCGCTGGGCGGCTACCCCGGCGACGAGGACGCGGCCCGCGCGCTGTTCCAGAAGCTCGACCAGGACAAGACCCACGCGGACTTCCTCGCCGCCGCCGACATGCTCGGCAAGCTCGAGGGCGGCAACGGCAAGATGGGTGCGGTCGGCTTCTGCTACGGCGGGGAAATGACCAACTTCCTCGCCACCGAGCTGCCCGACCTGGCCGCCGCCGCGCCGTTCTACGGTCCTGCGCCGCCGGTCGAAAAGGTCGACGCGATCAACGCCGAGATGCTGGTGGTGCTCGCCGCCAACGACGAGCGGGTCAACGCCACCTGGCCGGCCTACGAGGCCGCGCTGAAGCAGGCCGGGGTGACCTACACCCTGTTCCAGCCTCCCGGCACCCAGCACGGCTTCAACAACGACACCACCCCGCGTTACGACGAGGAGGCCGCGGCGGAAGCCTGGCGCCGGACGATCGCGCTGTTTGATCGCACCTTGCGCGAAGGGACCCCGTCGGCAGCGACGTAACCGGTACGCGAGGCCTCAAGAAAGCGTGCGGCCTGCCGATCTGGTGGTTACGGAGGTCGCCAGGCGACCGTCCGGACGACTACCAGGACGCTGCGCTTTCCATGCAACCCGTGACCTACAGCGTGATCCGGATCGGCCAGACATGGACGGTGCGGTGCTCGCACGAGATCGGCCGCTCGTCGTCGCACGGAGACCGGAGCGACGCCTTGCGTACGGCCGAACAAGCCGCGCTGGCGATGTGGAAAGAGCACAGTGCGGCCAGCCGGGTCGTGGTCGACGACGACTCGGGCCGCTGGCTCGCGGTCGCCCAGTTCGGCCAGATGCTGGGTTGACCGCCCGGCCATCCGGCTGGCGCGGGGTTCATGCTCGCGGCGCTATCCTGCGGGCCTGATCCGAATGCTTTTCCGGAGGTTCCCATGGCGACTGGCTGGGCCGGCGACGGCGCCGTACAGGACCAGATCGATGCCACCGTCAAGGACGGCATCAAGCGCGCCCGTGGCCAGTTGCGCCAAGGCCCGGGACTGACCCACTGCGAGGAATGCGACACGCCGATCCCGGAGGCGCGGCGCAAGGCCGTGGCCGGGGTGCGCCTGTGCATCTCATGCCAGGAGGCCGAGGATCGCGAGCGGCACGCGGCCGGCGGCTACAACCGGCGCGGCAGCAAGGACAGCCAGTTGCGTTGACGGCCGGATAGCCGGACCGGGTCGCTTTTTCGATGCGTGTCGACGCGCTACCGTGTCGGTCGACTCCCTGACCCGAATCGACCGCCATGAATCGTCGCGACTTCCTCCTCACCGGCGCCGCCGCCGGCACCCTGGCCGTCGCCGACACCTGGACGCCGGCTTTTGCCCGGCCGCGCAGCAAATTGCGCCTCGGAATGATCGGCACCGGCCTGCGCGGACAGAGCCTGATGGGATCACTGCTGGGCCGCGGTGATGTCGAGATGGTCGCGCTGTGCGACATCGAGCCGATCATGCTCGCCCGCGCGGTGGCGGCGGTCGAGAAGGCCGGCCAGGCGACCCCAAGGACATTCGGTGCGGACGGCGATGTGCACGCCTACCGCCGCTTGCTGGAACTCGACAACCTCGACGGCGTGATCATCGCCACGCCGTGGGAGTGGCACGCGCCGATGGCGATCGATGCGATGCAGGCCAAGGTACCGGTCGGCTGCGAGGTGGTCGCCGGCATCACCCTGCAGGACCACTGGGACGTGCTGCGCACCCAGCAGGAGACCGGCACTCCTTACATGCTGCTGGAAAACGTTTGCTACCGCCGCGACGTGATGGCGGCGCTCAACATGGCGCGGCAGGGCGTTTTCGGCGAGCTTGTCCACCTGCAGGGCGGCTACCAGCACGATCTGCGCGGGGTGAAATTCAACTCCGGGCACCCGGACGAGCCCTACGGCAGCGGCGTCGAATTCGGCGACAAGGGCTGGTCCGAGGCGCGCTGGCGCACCCGGCATTCGATCGAACGCAACGGCGACCTCTATCCCAGCCACGGCATCGGCCCCTGCGCGCACCTGGCCAACGTCAACCGTGGCAACCGCTTCACCCGGATCAACTCGTTCGCGAGCAAGGCCCGTGGCCTGCACGACTACCTGGTCGACAAGGCCGGCCCCGACCATCCGAATGCGAAGCTCAAGTTCGCCCACGGCGACGTGGTCACCACCCAGATCGCCTGCGCGAACGGCGAGACCATCCTGCTGCAACTGGACGTGTCGCTGCCGCGGCCGTATTCGCTGGACTTCCGCGTGCAGGGCACCGAAGGCTTGTGGATGGACGTCAACAACGGCGTCCACATCGAGGGCAAGAGCCCGCCGCACAAATGGGACGACGCGCAGGAGTGGTTCGCCAAGTACGACCACCCGTTGTGGAAGAAGCACGCCGAAACGGCGGCCGGCGCCGGCCACGGCGGGATGGACTGGTTCGTCCTCAATGGTTTCGTCGAGGCGTTGAAGATCGGCGACCCGATGCCGATCGACATCTACGACGCGGTGACCTGGAGCGCGATCACGCCGTTGTCGGAACAGTCGATCGCCGGTGGCTTCGAGACGCTGGACTTCCCGGATTTCACCGAGGGCAAGTGGAAGGCGCGCAAACCTATCTTCGCGCTCGACAGCGGTTATTGATCCCGCCGGCGGGCCGTCCCGTTACCGGTCACGGCGTGGCCGGTGGTTGCGCCGAACCCGCGGTATACGGGAACTCGCGAAAAATCGCGGCGATCGCTTCGTCGGCGGCTGCGGCGCGCTCCTGCGGGCTGCGCTGGGTGACCCGGCCGATCGCATCGCCGGTCCATACCAGGTGGTTGCGTTCGGCATCGACCAGGTCGACGGTCAGGGTGCCCTCGGTGTACTGGCTGACCCGGGCTTCGTCGTACCAGACCGGCACCGCGAAATAGCGCTGGGCGCGGTAGCTGTAGAAGTAGTGCACGTCGCTGCGCGGGATGCTGTAGACATCGGAGCGTTCGCGGATCACGCCCTGGAAGTTGACCAGCAGGTCGGGATCCTCCGGGTCGAAGCGATATCCGCGCGCCTCCATCTCGCGGCGCACGCTCTGCTTGATCCGGTCCGAGAGGTAGTTGGTGTAGCCCGATTGCTCCATTGCCAGCGGCTCATAGAAGGCATAGGTGGCGTAGCGCGAGAAATCGGCGGCGGGGTCGGCGTCGGTGCGTACCCGCGGCCCGAGGGCGCAGGACGCGAGCGTCAGCAAGGCGAGGAGGGCGCACAGGGCGCGCAGGATCGTGCCGGGGAGATGGCGTCGCATGGCATGTCTCCGAGTTCGGATGACCAATGCCACGCTAACAATCCGGTGCCGGACATCGCGTGAAGCCGCTGCGCGGATTTCCGTCTTCACGTCGCCATGACGCCTTGCCGTTTCGCCGCATCCGGTGACCGACATCCAGTTGCTTCGCCGTTCCTCCATTGGCGGCTTCAATTCCCATGCGGTACGGCCCCCGGCCGGAGGCGGAAGTCGCATTCCCTCGAGGATTCGCGGATGGACGTCAATCGGAAACAGCCACGGCGCGCCGTGGCGACGGTGGTGTTGCTGTCTGGGTTAATGGTGGCGGGAACCGGCTTTGCCGCAGACCTGACCACCGCGTCATGCGGCTGCAGCACGATCAAGGTCAAGAAGTTCTACGATGCCAACGCCAATGGCGTCCTTGATCCCGGCGAGCCCGGTTTGCGCGGCTGGAAGATGACGCTCGAATCGGTCAGCAAATCGGTCGACTCCACCAAGTACACCAACTGGTCCGGGGTTGCCGGCTGGGGCATCAAGGCCGGCAGCGACTATTCGCTGCGCGAAGGTACGCCGATCCAGACCAACTGGGTGCAGTCGTCCCCGGTGGACGAAAATGGCGACCCGATCAATCCGCAGACCGGCATCGAGGCGTTCGCGGGCAAGACCACCTGGGTCAAGTTCGGCAACTACTGCAAGGTCGGCAGCCGCGGCCGCACACCGGGCTTCTGGGGCAACAAGAACGGCGAGACCCGGATGGGCGACGGCGGCACCCTGCAGCCGGAACTGGACCTGCTCGGCGACCTGAACCTGGTCGATGCCAACGGCATGGCCTTCGACCCGGCCAACCACGCCGAGTTCAAGGGATGGCTGCGCGACAGCGAGGCCACCAACATGGCCTACAAACTGTCGTCGCACGTAGCGGCGATGGCGCTCAACATCGAGGCCGGCTTCGTCAACGGCAACGTCACCTACGTGCCGGTTGGCGGCACGATCAACGAGCTGATGGGGCTGGCCAACCAGTCATTGCTGGATGACCCGCAGACGTTCGTCGGCCATCCGCAGCGGGCCTACCAGGAGCAACTCAAGAACCACCTGGACGCGCTGAACAACAACGCCGCGGTCGTGTCGCCGACCCCGTGCAAGCGCAGCTTCGAGTACTGAGAAGCGAGCCGGATCGCCGAGCGCCCGTCTGGCGCCAATAGAAAACCGGAGCCAGTTTCCCGGCTCCGGTCTTCGGTTCGTGCAATGCGTGGATCCGCGAAATCAACCGGCGCCGTCTTCTTCCGCATCGCCGACCTCGTCGTCCGCGGCGGAATCGACCTCGTCGGTGACTTCGGTGTCGGGCTCGTCCGGCGTCTCGATGTCCACGTCCGGCACCGCGACCGGCACCGTCTCGGTATCGACATCCACTTCCGGGGTTTCGACGTCATAGGCTGGCAGCTCGCCGCCCTCGGCGGTCACGTCCACGTCCGGCAGCTCGCCTTCCTGGGTTTTGTCGACGTTGCACGCTGTCAATGCGAGCGCCGACGTCATTGCAAAGGCCAGGATCGTGGCTTTCTTGATCAGGTTGCTCATTGTCATTGACTCCTTGGATTCGGTTTTCGGGGTCGCGCGCCGCCTCTCGTGGGCGAGCGTTCGTGCGTCACGCGCACGATGAATGCGCAGCGAAATCCTCGCGCACCCCGCGTTCATGACATGTGAGTGTCGTTGCATCGCCGGCCCTCCAACGCGATACGATCAAAACATGCCGCCCCTGACTGAACATGACAATCCGCATCCGATCGCCGACATCGGCGAGGAGTGGGTCAACGCGTTGACCCATGGACTCGGCGCGATCGCCGCGCTGGCGGGCGGGGCGGTGCTGATCACGCTGGCGGCCGTGTACGGGGATGCCTGGCAACTGGCCGGTGCGATCGTGTTCGGCGTGTGCCTGCTGCTGTTGTACGTCGCCTCGACGCTGTACCACGCGGTGGCGTATCCGCAGGCCAAGGCACGGCTGAAGGTGTTCGACCATTGCGCGATCTACCTGTTGATCGCCGGCACCTACACGCCGTTCACCCTGATCGGCCTGCGCGGGCCGTGGGGCTGGGGGCTGTTCGCGGCGATCTGGATGCTGGCGCTGGCCGGGGTGGTGTTCAAACTGTTCTACACCGGGCGTTTCCCGCGGTTGTCGACGCTGATCTACGTCGCGATGGGCTGGCTGGTGCTGGTGGCGTTGAAGCCTCTGCTCGGGGCGCTGGACGGCTGGACGCTTGGCTGGCTGTTCGCCGGAGGCGCCTGCTACACGCTGGGCACAGTGTTCTACCACCGGCCGTCACTACGGTACTCGCACGCGATCTGGCACCTGTTCGTGGTCGCCGGCAGTGTCTGCCACTACGTCGCGGTGATGGCGCAGGTGGTCTGAGGCGGGGAGGGCGCCGCGCTGCACCACAAGAAAGGCCCGCGCTGGACGCGGGCCTTGTTCGTTTGCTGAAACTGTCGAAACTCAGGCGCTCGGCGCCACGTGACCGTTGTTCAGCTCTTCCTCGGTTGCTTCACGCACCTCGGCGACTTCCACCGCGAAGTTCAGGTGCTGGCCGGCCAGCGGATGGTTGCCGTCGACGACGACCTGCTCGGGCTCGACCTTGGTCACGGTCACCAGCAGCGGGCCCTGCTGGGTACGCGCCTCGAACTGCATGCCCGGCTGCACCGACTCCACGCCTTCGAACGCGCTGCGCGGCACGGTCTGGATCAGTCCTTCGTGGCGCGGACCATACGCCTCCTCGGGTGCGACCTTGGCGGTCAGGCTGTCGCCGGCCTTCTTGCCGAGCAGGGCCTTCTCCAGGCCGGGGACGATGTTGCCGGCGCCGTGCAGGTAGGCCAGCGGCGCATCGGTCGGCGACTTGTCGATGACTTCGCCGGCGTCGTTGGTCAGGGTGTAATGGAATGCGGCGACACGCCGCTCGGCGATCTCCATGGGAAACCTCACTGGGATATGGACTGGAAAGGGATGGGAAAGTGGATACGCCGGTCAATTCACGGCGAAAACGAAACGCCACCCGACCCAGCCTAGGAAAGTTGCACGCCCGCTGCAACCTTTGGGCGACAATGCTGCTGTTCAGCTGGCGTCCCGGAACATGCGCCGCGACCCGTGCCGACGCCGGAATGGCATCGGGCGGTGCATTCCCGCGTTATCCATCGTATGGACTCCCTCGGCCCCGGGTACAAGGCAAAGGTTCCGCCATGACTTTCGACAATCCGTGCCAACGTTTTCGTTGCACCGGCATGGCCGGCGGGCTGGCGTTGCTGCTGGCGCTGGCAGGCTGCGCAACGCTGCCTGAACCGGCGCCGCCGGACCATCGCGATGCGATGGCGGTCGCGCGCGAGCACCTTGCCGCCGGCCAGGCCCGCGAGGCGGTGGCGGCACTGGAGCGTGCCGCGGCGATGGAGCCGGCCAGCAAGGAGCCATGGCTGGAGATCGCCCGCTTGCGCACCACCCAGGGACGCCATATCGACGCGCTGGCCGCCGCCGAGCAGGTACTGCGCCGCGATCCGACCGATCAGGTCGCTTATGAAATCACCGTGGACAGCGGCCTGCAGGTGGCGCTGCAGACCATGAAGCGGCTGCGCGCGGCCGGGCAGGCGCCCGCTGAAGGACACGAGGAGCAGGCGGCGGCGATCGCGGCGCTGATGGCGGAGGTGTTCGAGCCGGAGCTGCTGATTTCCGCCGAGACCCGGACGCGGCTGGCCCGGGAGGCGGTCGAGAACTACAAGGCGAACCGGGTGGAGCGTTTGCCGGAAGCGCAGACCAAGCCCAAGGGCGACCCGCTGGACCTGCTGGGCGGGGACTGAGCCGGCGTCCGGACGCGGACGCCTTTCAGCGCAGCAGCAGCGGGATTTCGCGATCGTACCGATGGCGGTACTGCTCGCGTTCGTCGCGGCAGTACGCGCTGCCCATCGCGAACTTGCGACAGATCGCCGGACGCTGCTCATAGATGCCGCAGCACATGCGGTTGTGGTCGAGCGCGATGCACCAGCCGTCCTCGCCGCGCGCCATCACCTCCAGCCCCATGTCGCTGCGCTCGATCAGGTGGCGTGGCACCTCGTCGTCAGGCATGACCACGACGGTCAAGCGGCAGCAGACTGCATCGCACTTTTCGCACGAGACCGTCGGGTCGATTTGCTGGTCGTGGTCGTGGTCGTGGCTAGGCATGGCGGCTCCCGAAGGGGCGTCGCTCCAGGACGGAGCGTTGACGCGTGAGGGGAGCGAAGCGGGCGACTGCGGACAGCCGGTCGGACGCGACGGTACGGCGGTGGACGGCGCCATCGTACAGCGCGCCGCAGCGGGACCGATGAATGCAGCCAACCGGGACAGTCGCGATTCCGGTATCCGAATCGTCCGTTCAGGCTGCTCACGGGTGCCTCATGCCGCCGATGGGAGCATGCCCGGCATGGAGAAATCGGACGACTGGGACCTCATCATCGGCGACGGCCCGGTGGTGGCAACCGCCATCCACGATGGCCATCATGTACGCGACTCGCTGCTGCCGCACCTGGCGATCAGCGAGGACGAGCGGCGCCGCGAGGAAGACCCGATGACCGGCCTGCTGACCGCCGTCGGCGACGTCCGCATCCAGGTACGTGCCTCGCGGTTCCAGGTCGACCTCAACCGGCCGCGCGACAAGGCGGTTTCCACCGATCCTGCCGACACCTGGGGCCTACAGGTGTGGCGAGGGGATCTGCCGCCGCAAGAGCGCGCGTTGTCACTCGCGGGGCACGACCGCTTCTACGCAATGATCCGCGCGCTGCTGGACGAGCTGTTGGCGAAGTGGGGCTGCGTGCTGCTGATCGACATCCACAGCTACAACCACCGCCGCGACGGCGCCGACGCCGAGCCGGCCCCGCAGCGTCACAACCCCGACATCGAACTGGGCGTGACCACGCTGGACCCCGGCCGCTGGGGCGGCGTCGCCGAGCGTTTTGCCCAGGCCCTGCGCGAGACCCCGATCGATGGCCGCAGCCCGGACGTGCGCGAGAACGTGCGCTTCCCCACCGGCGGGTACTTCCCGGAGTGGGTCTACGCCACCTGGGGCGACAAGGTCTGCACGATTTCGCCCGAGTACAAGAAGATCTACATGGACGAGTGGACCGCGCAGGCCGACATCCCGGCGATCGAGGACCTGCGCACCGGCCTGCAGAACGCGGTCGACGCGGTGCGCCCGGAGTTCATGGCATGTCGATGAGCCCGCGATCGCCCGCCCATGTGTCCGCCGCGCGCCCGCTGCCGCCGGTTGCGGCCCGGGTCGACGCCGAACTGGCGCGCATCGACGGCGAGGTCGACTGGCTGCTGGCGCTGTCGCCGATCGGCAACGAGGCGTTGTGGGACAGCTTCGAGGCCAGTGGCCACACGGCGATCCCGCCACTGCATTACATCGACCTCGAACTCGACCTGCATGCCGCCCGCGAACGGGTGATGGCGTTACCGGTCGAAGACATCGAGTCGCACCTGCTGTCCGGGCTGCTGTCGGAGAAGCAGCGCGAACTGGAGCGCCAGATCGAGCTGGTGCGCCTGCGCGGCACCGACGGTTTCATCAACGCCAGCCTCGACCTGTTCGGCGGGGTGGCGCCGCCCCTGTTGAAGCTCGCCAACGAGATCCTAGGCCGGGTCGAGCACGGCGCGGGGCTCAAGGCCGACGCCGGCATCGACGAGATCATGGCTGCGGTCGAGGACGAACTGGACTGGTATCGCCAGCAGTCGCCGGACTTCAGCGTCGACGTGGTCGTCGATACCGACCTCAACTCGATGATGATGGTCTCGCATGGCACGTTCTACATCGACGGCGACATCCGGCTGCCGCACGCACGGGTGCAGCCGCTGATCCAGCACGAGATCGGCACCCACGTGGTCACCCGCCACAACGGCGAGCGGCAGTCGCTGAAGCAGCTGGAGGTCGGGCTGGCCCATTACGACCCGCTGCAGGAGGGGCTCGGTGTGCTGGCCGAATTCATGGCCGGCTACTTGCCCGCCGAGCGCCTGCGGGTGCTGGCCGCGCGCGTGGTCGCCGCCGACATGGCGATCCACGGCGAAGGCGTGCCGGCGATCTTCGACCTGCTGCACAACACCCACGGCCTGCCGACCGACGATGCGTTCGACGTCGCGGTGCGCGCGCTGCGCGGCGGCGGGCTGACCAAGGACGCGGTGTACCTCAGCGGCCTGCGCGACCTGATCGACTACCTGAATGACGACGGCGAGTTCGAGCCGCTGTTCGTCGGCAAGTTCGCGCTGTCGCACCGGGTCGTGCTCGACCAGCTGGTCGAGGAAGGCTGGGTATGCGCGCCGGACCTGCTGCCGCGCTACTGCTCGCGCCCCGATTTCCCCGACCGCCTGGCCCGTTGCCGCAACACCCCGGTCGCCGACCTGTTCCACATGGAGCCCGATCAATGAACGCAGCCCCCGCGAAGTCCGACGTCCGATCTACGCCCATCCGGATTGGCTTCGTCATCAACGACATGGCCACCGAGAAGAACAACTACACCACCATCCGGCTCGCCCGCACCGCAGTGAATCGCGGTCACGGAGTGGCATTGATCGGGCTGGGCGACTTCATCTATGACGCCAACGGCACCATCCGCGCCAAGGCCCACGTGCCGCGGCGGGAGCGCTACGAGACCGACGACGAGTTGTTGGCCGACCTGCAGGCCGAGGACGGCGAAACCCAGCGCATTTCGGTGGAGGAACTCGACGTGCTGCTGCTGCGCAGCGACCCGGCCGACGAGGTGGTCGACCGTCCGTGGGCGCCGAACAGTGGCCTGCTGTTCGCCCAGCTCGCAGCGCTGAGGCACGTGATCGTGCTCAACGACCCGACCCACCTGACCGATGCCTCCAACAAGACCTATTTCCAGCATTTCCCGGAGGAAGTGCGGCCGATCACCTGCATCACCCGCGATGCCGAAGAGATCAAGTCGTTCATCGCTGCCCACGACGGCTGCGGCGTGATCAAGCCGCTGCAGGGATCGGGCGGGCAGAGCGTGTTCGTGGTGACGCCCGACAGCGGCGGCAACCTCAACCAGATGATCGACGCGGTCACCCGCGATGGCTACGCGATCGTGCAGGAGTACCTGCCCAAGGCCGCCGAGGGCGACCTGCGACTGATCACCCTCAACGGCCGGCCGTTGCAGATCGACGGTCGCTATTGCTGCATCCGCCGCTACAACGAGAGCGGCGATGCCCGCAGCAACATCAGCGCCGGTGGCAAGTACGAGATGGCCCAGCCGAGCGAGGAGGCCCTGCGGGTCGCCGAGATCGTCGCGCCCAAGCTGATGCGCGACGGCATGTACCTGGCCGGGCTGGACATCGTTGGCGACAAGATGATGGAGATCAACGTCGACACCCCCGGCGGCATCACCATGGCCGACGACCTGACCGACATCGATTTCAGCGGCTGCATCATCGGTGACCTGGAGCGCAAGGTGCGGCTGCGCGAGCTGTACAACCGCACCCTGAGCAACGCCGAGCTGGCCATGATGTAACCGCGCGGGCGTGGGCGATACTGTCGGGCAACGCTACCGAGCCGCCCGCCTTGGATACTTTCCTGATCGCCTTCGACCTCGTCGGCACCTTCGTCTTCGCGATCTCCGGTGCCGCCGTCGGGGTGCGCAACCGGCTCGACCTGTTCGGCGTGCTGGTGTTGTCGTTCGCGGCGGCGACCTCGGGCGGGATCGCCCGCGACGTGCTGATCGGCGCCACCCCGCCGGTCGCGCTGGTCAACTGGCAATACCTCGCCGTCGCCTGCCTGGCCGGGCTGATCACGTTCTACCGCGATGCCGCGATCGAAAAGCTGCGCAATCCGGTGCAGATGTTCGATGCCGCCGGCCTGGCGTTGTTCGCGGTATCGGGCGCGCTGAAGGCGCTCGAGTTCGGTCTCGGCCCGGTTTCGGCGACCCTGCTGGGCATGCTCAGCGGCATCGGCGGCGGCATCGCCCGCGACGTCCTGGTCGCCCGGACCCCGGTGATCTTCCAGTCCGACCTGTACGCGGTCGCGGCGCTCGCCGGCGCCGCCGCGGTGGTGGCCGGGCATGCGCTGGCATTGCCCTTGGCGCCGGTGGTCGTGGCTGGCGCGATCCTGTGTTTCGGTTTGCGCTACATGGCGATCCGCCACGGCTGGCGGCTGCCGGTGGCCGACCATCGCGAGCCCTGAGCCGGCTAAGATGGGCCGATGTCAAAGCTGCTGCTAAACCTGCGTTACGTGCTCGATGACGAGATCGAGCACGTCCGCGCGATGCTCGACGAGCACCGCATCGAGTACTACGAAACCCAGCCCAGCCGCTGGGGGATCTCCCACGGCGGCATCTGGATCCGCGAGGACGGCGACCTGCCGCGGGCCAAGCAACTGATGGCCGACTACCAGGCCAAGCGCCAGACGCGTGTGCGCGCCGAGAACGAGGCCGCCAGGCGCGACGGCACCGCGGAAACCTTCATGGACGTGGTCCGCGCGCAGCCGCTACGGGTGTTGCTGATCGCGCTGGCGATCCTGGTCTTGCTCGGGCTGGTGGCGCTGCCGGCGGTGCTGCTGCGCGGCTGACCGCCGTTGGCCTCGGCCGCGCGGATATGCAATCGTCGCGAGAGGGGGCCGGGGATGGCGTCCTCCTTCCTCCGTCATTGCCATGAGGTTGTCCGCATGACCCAACACCGTTCGATCGTTCGCCGCACGTTGTGCGTCGCCAGCGTGACGTTGGGGCTGGCCGGCTGTGTCACTGGAGCGTTCCGTGCTCCGGGTGACCGGTTGACCGACTACACCGCCGCGACCGGCGCGCCGATGACGACCGAGCAGCAGGCGGTGGTGTTCGAAACGGCCGACCTGAAGTTCAAGGTGTTCCCCAAGCGCCGACGCATCAGCGGCGATGCCACCCTGGTGTTTCGCGCGACTGCCCCGGTCGAACGGCTGGTGGTCGATCTGGACAGCCGTTACGCGATCGAATCGGTGTCGATCGACGGAATGCCGCGACCGGCCGACACCTACGCCAATCCCGGGGGACGATTGACGGTGGACCTGCCCAAGCCGCTGCCGATCGGCGAGGAGGCCACGCTGCGCATCGTCTACAACGGCGCGCCGCACGTGGCCGAGCGCGCGCCGTGGGACGGCGGTTTCGTCTGGGCGACCGCGCCGACCGGCGAGCCGTGGATCGCCAGCGCCGTGCAGGGCGAGGGCTGTGATCTGTTCTGGCCGTGCATCGACCATCCGATGGGCGAGCCGGGCGTGGTGACCCAGCACATCACCGTGCCCGACCCGCTGGTCGCCGCCGGCAACGGCGTCGCCACGGGCATGGACCAGCACGACGGCTGGCGCACCTGGCACTGGCGCACGCACGACCCGAACACCTACGCCATCGCCCTCAACATCGGCCCCTACGAGCTGTTGCGGGACGAATACCGCAGCCGTTACGGCAACACCATCGCATTGCGCTTCTGGCACCTGCGCGGCCGAGAGGACAAAGCGCGCGAATTGTTCGCCGAGTTCCCGGTGATGCTGGATTTCTTCGAATCGACCATTGGCCCGTACCCGTTCGCCGATGAAAAGATGGGGGTGGTCGAGACCCCGCACCTGGGGATGGAGCACCAGACCATCAATGCTTACGGCAATGACTACAAGAAGGGCGAGTTCGGCTACGACTGGCTGCTGCAGCACGAGTTCGCGCACGAGTGGTTCGGCAACCAGCTGACCAATGTCAACTGGGACGACATGTGGTTGCACGAAGGCTTTGGCAGCTACATGCAGCCGTTGTACGCCCAGTACCTGCGTGGCGACATGGCCTATTACACCCAGCTGCACGGCCAGCGGGTGGGCGTGCTCAACCGGCACCCCATCGTCTCCGGGAAGCCGATGCTGGAACACGAGGTGTACGAAGACGAGATCGGTCCCGGCGGCGACATCTATGCCAAGGGATCGGTGGTGTTGCACAGCTTGCGCGAGCTGATCGGCGACGACGCATTCTTCGAGGCCACCCGTCGGTTGGTGTATGGCACCGGCACCCCGCGTCCGGGCAATTTCAAGCCGCGCTACGCCGGCACCGACGAATTCATCGAGATCGTCAACGACGTCACCGGCGAGGACCATCGCTGGTTCTTCGACGTGTACCTGTACTCGGCGGCGCTGCCGGAGTTGCTTGCGACCCGCGACGACGAGGGGCTTGTGCTGCAATGGAAGACCGAGGGCGACAAGCCGTTTCCGATGCCGGTGCAGGTGCGCATCGGATCGGTCGATGGCGAGGTCCGCAACGTGGCGATGGCCGAAGGCCGCGGCCGCCTCGACATGCCGGCCGGCGCGCTGTACACGCTCGACCCGCATTCGAAGGTGCTCCGCGCGCTGCCGCATGTCGTCGAGTACCAGGCCGACAGGAAGGCGCGGGCAGAGAAGGCGAAGGACTAGCATCCTCTCTGCAACTGCCACAATCGCCGCCACTCATCTCTGCCACGCCGATGACCGACACGACCGCACAACCTGTCAACTCCAAGGGCCGGGTGCTGTTCGCCAGCCTGATCGGCACCACCATCGAGTTCTTCGACTTCTACATCTACGCGACCGCGGCGGTGCTGGTGTTCCCGCGGCTGTTCTTCCCGGCCGGCGACCCGGCGTCGGCCACCCTGCAGTCGCTGGCGACGTTCGCGCTGGCGTTCTTCGCGCGGCCCATCGGCTCGGCGTTGTTCGGCCACTTCGGCGACCGCGTCGGCCGCAAGGCGACCCTGGTCGCGGCGTTGCTGACGATGGGCCTGTCGACCGTGGTGATCGGCCTGCTCCCGACCTACGACAGCATCGGGGTGCTGGCGCCGTTGTTGCTGGCGCTGTGCCGGTTGGGGCAGGGCCTGGGCCTGGGAGGCGAATGGGGCGGTGCGGTGCTGCTGGCGACCGAGAACGCGCCGCCGGGCAAGCGCGCCTGGTACGGCATGTTTCCGCAGTTGGGCGCGCCGCTGGGGTTCTTCCTCGCCACCGGCGTGTTCCTGCTGCTGGCGGCGCTGCTGGACGAGCGCGAGTTCTTCGACTGGGGCTGGCGGGTGCCGTTCCTCGGCAGCGCGGTGTTGGTCGCGCTGGGGCTGTGGATGCGGCTGAAGCTGACCGAGACCCCGGCGTTCCAGCGCGCCATCGACCGCGAGGAGCGGGTGCGCCTGCCGATGCTGGTGGTGCTGACCCGCCACCCGCGCGCATTGCTGGCCGGCATGCTCGCCGCGCTGGCAACGTTCGTGCTGTTCTACCTGATGACCGTGTTCGCGCTGAGCTGGGGCACCTCGTCGCTGGGCTACTCGCGCGATGCGTTCCTGTGGATGCAGATGCTAGGGGTGGTGCTGTTCGCGCTGACCATACCGTTGTCGGCAATCTACGCCGACCGCCGCGGCGCACGGGCGGCGATGATCGCGGCGACGGCGGCGATCGCGCTGTTCGGACTGGTGTTCGCGCCGATGTTCGTCGCCGGCAGCCTCGGCGGGACGCTGTTGTTCCTGTCGATCGGGCTGGCGCTGATGGGGTTCACCTACGGCCCGGTCGGGACGATCCTGGCGGAGATGTTCCCGACCTCGGTGCGCTATACCGGCGCCTCGTTGGCGTTCAACCTGTCGGGCATCTTCGGCGCCTCGCTGGCGCCGTACATCGCCACCTGGCTGGCCCTGAACCACGGATTGGCATCGGTCGGCTACTACCTGACCGGCGCGGCGGTGCTGACCCTGCTGGCGCTGCTGATGGTGCCCCGGCAACCGTCCTGGAGTTCCGCATGAACGACACCTCGCTCCTGCTTCCCTGTCCGCATTGCGGCGCGATGAACCGCCTGCCCGGGGCCCGGCTCGGCGAATCTCCCAAGTGCGGGCGCTGCCACGAGGCCTTGTTCGAGGGACGACCGCTGAACCTCGGTGCCGGCAATTTCGACCTGCATGCCATGCGCAGCGGACTGCCGCTGCTGGTCGATTTCTGGGCACCGTGGTGCGGGCCGTGCCGGACGATGGCGCCGCATTTCGAGGCGGCGGCATCGATGCTCGAACCTCAGGCACGACTGGCCAAGGTTGATACCGAGGCGGAGCCGGCGCTGGGTTCGCGCTACGCGATCCGCAACATCCCGACCTTGCTGCTGCTGCACCAGGGCCGCGAGATCGCCCGCCAGGCCGGCGCGATGGGTTCCGAGCAGATCGTCCGCTGGGCGCGCTCGCAGCTGCCAAAGTAGCCATGATGGTCGACCGCGATCCCGCCAGCGCCGCTCCGGCCGCAAACCCGAACGACCCCGCACCCACACGGCCGGAGGAACCCGACCCGGCCGACTGCTGCGGTGAAGGTTGCGTGCGCTGCATATACGACGTGCACGACGAGGCGATGGAACGCTACGAAGCCGCACTGGCCGCGTGGAAAGCGCGGCAAGGCTAGCCGGTCGGCGCCGTCGCCACGGCCTTGCGGTACTCCGGGTCGAACCACGGCAGCGCGACCTGGATCAACGGGCCGATCGCCAGCATGTACGCGATCGTGCCCAGCCCCAGGGTGCCGCCGAGCAGGAACCCGGATACCAGTACGCCACCTTCGATCAGGGTACGGATCAGACGCACCGACCAGCCGCTGCGGCGTACCAGGCCGGTCATCAAGCCGTCGCGCGGACCGGGGCCGAAGCGCGCGCCGATATAGGCCGCCGTCGCCAGCGCATTGAGGACGATGCCACCGATCAGCAGGCCGACCCGCGGGACCAATGCCAGGTCGGCCAGCCCGTCGCCGATCAAACCGTTGACCGCATCGAACACCAGGCCGATCACGATCGCGTTGCTGATCGTCCCCAGCCCGGGCTTCTGCCGGATCGGGATCCACGCCAGCAACACCGCGAAACTGGTCGCCACCGCGACCCGGCCCATGCTCCAGCCGCC
This sequence comes from Novilysobacter erysipheiresistens, assembly GCF_036663935.1. Taxonomy (NCBI): domain Bacteria; kingdom Pseudomonadati; phylum Pseudomonadota; class Gammaproteobacteria; order Lysobacterales; family Lysobacteraceae; genus Novilysobacter; species Novilysobacter erysipheiresistens. The sequence continues at coordinate 47,993 of NZ_JAXGFP010000002.1, read as the reverse complement.
CTGCAGCGCGATGCCCTGGTGCAGCACGTCCCACGGCATCAGGCCGAGCCGTGACTGCAGCATCAGCACCATCGATACGCCGTAGGCGATCAGGCCGAGGTAGAGCTGCAGCAGGCGTTGCGGCATCGGGTGGTCAGCAGGGTGGGCAGTGCGCCAGTTTAATCGGGCCGATGCGCGTCTCCGCGACGATCGCTGGAACACAGCGGTGCGGCAGGGATGCCGGCGCCGGCGCCAGCGGAACTGCCGGGCGACGCGCTACCATCGACGGCTTCCCACGAACTCCAGAGGCTCCGATGACTCTTTCCATGCACGCCGCATCCGCGCCGGTGTTCAAGCAGATGCTCGGCAGCCTCGGCGCGCTGCTGGCCAAGGCCGAGGCGCATGCCGAGGAACGCAAGATCGATCCGGACGCGCTGCTGCAGGCGCGGCTGTTCCCCGACATGTTCCCGCTGGTGCGGCAGGTGCAGATCGCCTGCGACTTCGCCAAGGGCGTGACCGCGCGCCTGGCCGGCGCCGAGGTGCCGGTCTACGACGACAAGGAGCAGTCGTTCGAACAGTTGCGAGCGCTGGTCGAGCGCACCATCGCGTTCGTCGCCAGCTTCGACGCTGACGCGTTCGAAGGCAGCGAGGCGCGCGAGATCGTGACCCGTCCCGGCACCCCGAAGGAGCGCCGCTTCAACGGCCAGGACTACCTGCTGACCTACGGCCTGCCGCAGTTCTTCTTCCACGTGAACATGAGCTACGCCCTGCTGCGCCACAACGGCGTGGAAATCGGCAAGCGCGACTACATGGGCGCGTACTGAGCGACCGCCGCCGCGGTGGCGTTCAGAACCGGTCGCCGACCGGCGAATAGCGCCACTCGCCCGGCGGCATCTTGTTGAGCCCGATCCGGCCGATCCGCAAACGCCGGATCGCCACCACGTCGAGCTCGACCTCGGCGCACATGTGCCGCAGTTGCCCGGGCCGCACGTCCTTGATCGCGAAGCGCAGTCGCACCTCGTTCTGCCAGCTGACCTTGCACGGCGGCAAGGCGCGGCCCTCATAGCTCAGCCCGCGCGACAGCTTGCCGAGGGTGTAAGGGCCGGTGGCGCCGCGCACCTCGACCAGGAATTCCTGCTCGATCTTCGCCCCGTCCTCGTTGAGGCGGCGGGCAACGCGGCCGTCCTGGCTCACCACCACCAGCCCGCTGGCTTCGGTGTCTAGCGGCATCAGCGGCGCGAGGTGGGCGAAATGGCGTTGCAGCATACGGACCTCGCTGCTGTCGCCGTCGGCGCGGGTATCGGGCGTCACCAGTGACGTGCACGCCTCGAAGTCGACTCCTGCCGGCTTGTGCAGCAACATCGTCGCCGGCTCGGCGGCCTGCACCATCGCCACCGGCGGGGCGTCGGCGTCGAGCGCGACCTGCGCCGCATCGACCAACGCCTGCGGGGTCTCGACCACCTCGCCGGCGACCCGAACCCAGCCGCCCTCGATGTATTGCTCGGCCTGCGCGCGCGAGCAGCCCAGCAGTTCGGCCACGCATCGGGACAGGCGTTCAGGCGGATGGGGCGTCGGCGGTGGGGTCGGACTGGACATCGATGGCGCCTGCAGCGGGCGGGCCAGTGTAGAACGAGGCGGGCGAGGTCTGCGGATCGGCGGCCGGCGTGCCGACTTCGGCGGCGAGCGCCCGCAGCACCTGCTTGTCCGCGTCGATCGCCAATGCCAGCATCGCCCGTTCAAGCGCGAGCGCGGAATGCCGACGGGCGCTGGCGACATGGCGCGCGTCGCCGAGCCGGGCCAGTGCCCGCAACGATTTCTGCAGGCGGATGCCGACTTCCACCAGCGCCGCGCCGTCGCGCGCGATCGGGTTGAACAGGTCGTCGTACAGCTCCGCGACGTCGACGCCGGGGACATGCACCTGCGGATAGCGGACCTCGTCGTCGGCGATCTCGCGCGGCACGCTCCAGATCGACAGCAGCCGCACCGCGCGGCCGAGGATGTCGATGGCGGTGCCGGGGTCGTTGACCGCCGGTGACAAGGCGCGCGACGCGATTTCCGAGAGCACCGACATGCCGAACCGCGGGTCCTGGTCGAACGAGCGCAACTGGCCGATGGTGAACGCCGCGCGCACGTCGTCCTGCATCGCGTTGTGGTCGATGCCACCCACCCAGGCCAGCGGCCGCGAGGGATCGACGAAGGTGCCGGGCAGCGCCCCCAGGTAGATGGCGGCGTCGGCCTGCCCGGTGGCCAGGCCCGCCAGCGCGTCCATGTCGATGTGCTGCACGTAGCCGATGCGTTCGGCGAACAGGGGCGTGGCGTTCGCGGGGATCTCGCGCGCCGGGTCGAGCAGCGGACGGCCGCCCAGGTAGGGCCGCTGGTGGCGGGCACGCATCGCCGCGCTCGTCGCCGCCTCGATCCGGCCGCTGGTTTCGGCGACCTGGCCCAGGGTCGACACGTGGTCGATCCAGTGCAGCAGCGTCATCACCACGAACGCGATCACCGCCAGGGTCACCACGAACAGCACCAGCCGCCCCTGCACGCCGTACATGCCGGTGCTGAGCGCGATGATGCCGACCAGGCTGAACAGGAACGCGCCGATGAACGTGCCCAGCGCGTTGTGCGCGGTGGCGTCCTCGTCCAGCAACCGGATCGCGCGCGGGGTGACGTTGCTGTTGGCGGCGATGTAGGCCGACACCATCGTGCTGAGCGAGAAGATCGTCACAGCCAGCATGCTCGCGGCGATGACGCCGAGGATCTTGTCGACCGCGTCGGCGCCGACCTGGGTCGAGATGTCCGCCGGGATGTAGGGCTTGAGGACGATCGCGGCCAGCGCGGTGGCAATCGCCAGCACCGAGAACAGCGAGGCGCGGAACCAGAGCTTGCGGCTGAGCTGCAACAACAGCCATTGCCAGCGGGAGGTCATCGGATGGCGGGCCTTGTCGATGGACGGGAGCGACCATCATCGCCGCAAGCGCGGCCGGGGTGAACCGCCGCGCGCGTTGGTGTGGCGGTCAGTGCTCGAGTTTCCCCAGTGCGCTGTCGAGCACCCGTTGCAGCTTCTTCGCCGCGCCGTTGATCGCGCCGCGCACGTTCTCGGCGTCAGCGGTGGCCGCGAGCGGCTGCAGGCCCTCCACCCGCGCCTCCATCGTGCAGTGCTTGTCGGCGGCACCGGACTTGCCGCCGTTGGTGTCGGCCAGGTGGACCTCGACCCGGCCAACCCGGTCACCGAAGCGGGCGAGGGTATCGCTGACCACCTGTTCGACGTGCTGGGCGAGCGGCTCGTCGCCCTGGATGTGGTGGTCGGTGTTGAGTCGGACTTTCATGCGAATACCTCCGTTGGAAGCGGGTGGGGTCGGTCGATGCAGGCTAACGCCGGGCCCATTCACGCCGCGAGAAGGTGCCGGCGGCCTCGTGCCGGCCGGTAAAATGGGCCGATGATCGTCAATCTCGCCGCCTACCACTTCACCCGGGTCGAACACCCGGAGACCATGGCCAACGCCCTTCGCGACTGGGCAGAGGCCGGCGCGCTGCGCGGCACGGTGCTGGTGGCGGGCGAGGGGATCAACCTGTTCCTGGCCGGTGGCGCGGCGGCGGTCGACGGCTTCCTGGAGCGGTTGCGCGGCGACCCACGTTTCGCCGCGATCACGGTCAAGCTCAGTCACAGCCGGGCCCAGCCGTTCGCGCGACTGAAGGTCAAGATCAAACCGGAGATCATCAGTTTCCGCCGCGACGACGCGTCGCCGCTGGCCGGCCGCGCGCCGGCGGTGGCACCGCGCGACCTGGCACGCTGGATCGCCCAGGGTCATGACGACAGCGGCCGACGGCTGGTGCTGTTGGACACACGCAACCGCGAGGAGGTCGGACACGGCACCTTCGCCGGCGCGCTGACCCTGCCGATCGACAACTTCACCGATCTGCCCGGTGCGCTGGCGCCGCACCGCGAGTCGCTGGCCGACGCGACCGTGGTCAGCTTCTGCACCGGCGGGATCCGCTGCGAGAAGGCTGCGCTGTGGTTGCGCGCCGACGGCATGGACAACCTGCTGCAGCTCGATGGCGGCATCCTGGGGTACTTCGAGCAGGTCGGGGGCGAGGGCTACGACGGCCGTTGCTTCGTGTTCGACGAGCGGGTCGCGCTGGATCCGGCGCTGCAGCCGCTGGTGGATGGGGAGCGGGCGTAAGCGCGAGGCCGTTGTAGGAGCGGCTTCAGCCGCGATCGTGGAATCGTGCACCCGCGCCGACTGACGATCGCGGCTGAAGCCGCTCCTACAAGAGCGCGTTCCGCTGTAGCCACTCCACCGCACCCGATCCCGCGCGCCGGCCGCTGGCAAAACACGCCGTCAGCAGGTAGCCGCCGGTCGGCGCTTCCCAGTCGAGCATCTCCCCGGCGCAGAACACGCCGGGCATCGCCTCCAGCATCAGTCGGGCGTCCATCGCCTCCAGCCGCACGCCGCCGGCGCTGCTGATCGCCTCTTCGACCGGTCGTGCGCGCTTGAGCACGAGCGGCAGGCGCTTGATCGTCGCCGCCAGCAACGCATCGTCGTTCATCCGCTCCCGACCAATTACCTCGAACAGCAATGCCGCCTTGGCTCCCGACAACCCCGCCTGCCGGCGCAGGTGGTCGCTGGCGCTGCGGCCGTTGCGCGGCTTGCCGAGGTCGCGTTGCAGGCGGGCGAGTTCGCGGCCCGGCGCGAGGTCCAGATGCAGCGTCGCCACGCCGTCGCGGGCGATCGTCTCGCGCAACGGCGCCGACAGCGCATAGACAAGACTGCCTTCGATGCCGGTTTCGGTGACCACGCACTCGCCCTGCTGCGCGTGCTCGCGACCGTTCTCTTGCCAGTATGCGACCACCGGTTTCAGCGGCGCGCCGGCGTGGCGGCTCGCGAAGTGCGCGCTCCAGCCGATGTCGAACCCGCAGTTGGAAGGAGTCAGAGGGGCGACGTCGACGCCGCTTGCGACCAGCGCTGCCTGCCATGCGCCGTCGGAACCGAGCTGCGGCCAACTGGCACCGCCTAGCGCGAGCACGGTCGCCGCGGCTACCACGCGATGCTCGCCATCGGGCGTGTCGAAGCGCAATGCGCCGACGTTGGCCCAACCCAGCCAGCGGTGTTGCACATGGAAGCGCACGCCCTGTTCACGCAGCCGCCGGACCCAGCCGCGCAGCAGCGGTGCCGCCTTGCGGTCGGTCGGAAAAACCCGGTCGGAGCTGCCGACGTAGGTGTCGACGCCAAGCCCGTGCGCCCACTCGCGCAAGGCGTCGGCATCGAAATCGTCGAGCCAGGCGGCGACCGCGTCGCCGCGTTCGCGGTAGCGCGCGTCGAAACCGGGCCGCGGCTCGGCATGGGTCAGGTTGAGCCCGCCCTTGCCGGCGATCAGGAACTTGCGTCCGACCGAACCCTTGGCCTCGAACAGGTCGACCTCGACCCCCGCCGTGCGTGCGACCTCGGCGGCCATCAGGCCGGCGGGACCGCCGCCGATGATGGCGAGGCCGGGCAGGGGGTGGGAACTATCGGGCATGAGTCACACGGGTCTTTTAAGACTGGAAGGATCGCACGCTCGTGGCAGCCTCGGGCTCTTGTAGGAGCGGCTTCAGCCGCGATCTGGAATCGGATGAGGGGCCGGACACCCGATCGCGGCTGAAGCCGCTCCTACAAAATCGAGGGCAGGCATCGGCGATCAGCTGCGGTAAGGTCCGTGTTTTGTTTCCGGGGATCGATCTGATGCACGTCCAAACACGCAGGGTGCGCGCCATCGCACTGGCACTCGGCTTCGCACTCGCTCATGGCGCGTCAGCGCAGACGGCGCCCGAAGTTCTCGAGACGAAGGTCGCCGCGCCGGCTGGCACCTCTGCGGCCCTGCAAACCTTCGACGCCTACGTCGAAAACGTCCGCAAGCAATTCGACGTGCCCGCCATCGCCGTCGCCATCGTCAAGGACGGCAAGGTCGTGCTCGAGCGCGGCTACGGGGTCAAGGACCTGCAGTCGCGCGAGCCGGTCGACGAGCACACCCTGTTCGCGATCGCCTCCAACACCAAGGCTTTTACCGCCGCCTCGCTGCAGATGCTGGCCGAGGACGGCAAGCTCGACATGGACGACCGGGTGATCGACCACCTGCCGTGGTTCCGCATGTCCGAGCCCTACATCACCCACGAGATGCGCATCCGCGACCTGCTCGCGCACCGCAGCGGCCTGGCCCTCGGCGCCGGTGACCTGCTGTACTGGCCAGGCACCGACTACAGCACCGAGGAGGTCGCCCGGCGCCTGCGCCACGTCCCGATCGACGGCGGTTTCCGCGCGGGCTACGCCTACGACAACATCCTGTTCGGCGTCGCCCAGCTGGTGATCGAGGCCGCCAGTGGCCAGTCCTACGAGGACTTCTTGCGCAGCCGCATCCTGCAGCCGCTCGGCATGGACGCGACCCGCTTCAACAGCGACCACCTGCAACCGGGCGACAACGTCGCGACCGGCTATTCCAAGGCCAACTTCGAAGACCTGGTGCCGGCGCCGCTGATGTCGTGGAGCAACGTGTCCGGCGCCGGCGGGCTGTATTCCAGCGCGCATGACCTGACCCGATGGGTCCGCGCACAGCTCGACCAGGGCGTCATTCCCGGCAGCGATGGCGACCGACTGTTCAGCGAGGAAAGCCAGCGCGACATGTGGACGGTGTTGACGCCGATCCCGGTCGGCAAGACCGAAACCCCCGAACTCGAAGCCGCCCAGCCCAATTTCCGCGGCTACGGCCAGGGCTGGAACCTATCGGACTACCGCGGCGAAAAGCTGGTCTGGCACACCGGCGGCTGGCCCGGCTTCTACTCGCGGATCACGATGGTGCCGGAGCAGGAGATCGGTGTGATCGTGCTGACCAGCGCCGAGGTTGGCGGCGCCTTCAACGCGGTGACGATGCGCGCACTGGACGAGATGCTCGACGCCCCGAAGACCGACTGGACGGCTGCCTATGCCAAGGCCCGCGGCGCGGCCGAGGACGAGGCCGCGACCGACTGGCACAACCACCAGGCCGAACGCGACGCCGACGACAAGCCTTCGTTGCCGCTGGCCGACTACGCCAGCACCTACACCGACCGCTGGTACGGCGATGTCGAAATCAGCCGACAGGGCGACACCCTGCGGATCGCCTTCAGCCACAGTCCGGCGTTGGTCGGCAGCCTCTCGCACTGGCAGCACGACACCTTCGTGGTGCGCTGGGACCAGCGCTGGCTCAACGCCGATGCGTTCCTGACGTTCAGCCTCGACCCCGACGGCCAGATTCGCGAGGCGCGGATGGAGGCGATCTCGCCGATGACCGACTTCAGCTTCGACTTCCACCACCTGCGGCTGGTCCCCGCAGAACCCACCGAACCCGAGTCGGAACCGGAGTCCTGACATGAGCTGGATCGGCATCGTGCTGGTAATCGTCGGCCTGTGGCTGGCCCTGAAAGTCGCGGGTTTCGCGTTGAAACTGCTGATGTGGGCGCTGGTGCTGCTTGGCCTGTACTGGCTGCTGGCGCCTCTGCTCGGGTTGCCACCTGTGTTCTGAGCGCGGCGCCCCCATCTCCATGGTTCGACCCCACCCAGGTTCCGACATGGTCCCGTACTCGCTCCTCGACCTCGCCCCCGTCACCGAGGGCAGCGACATTCGCCAAGCGTTCGCCAACACCCTCGACCTGGCGCGCCATGCCGAGCGGTTGGGCTATCGCCGCTACTGGCTGGCCGAGCACCACAACATGCCCGGCATCGCCAGCGCCGCGACCTCGGTGCTCATCGGCCACGTCGCCGGCGGCACCTCGACGATCCGGGTCGGCGCGGGCGGCATCATGTTGCCAAACCACTCGCCGCTGCGGGTGGCCGAGCAGTTCGGCACCCTGGCCGCGCTGTATCCGGGCCGGATCGACCTGGGCCTGGGGCGCGCGCCCGGCACCGACCAGGCCACGATGCGGGCACTGCGCCGCTACGTCGACGGCGCAGACACGTTCCCGCAGGACGTCGTCGAGTTGCTGCATTACTTCGAGCCCGCGCAGCCCGGCCAGGCGGTGCGCGCCGTGCCCGGCGCCGGCCTCGAGGTGCCGGTGTGGCTGCTCGGTTCCAGCCTGTTCAGCGCAAAGTTGTCCGCCGCACTGGGGCTGCCGTTCGCGTTCGCCTCGCACTTCGCGCCGGACGCGATGGATCAGGCACTGGCGCTGTACCACCGCGAGTTCACACCCTCCGCGCGATTGCAGAAGCCTTACGCGATCCTGGCGTTGAACGTGGTCGCCGCCGAAAGCGACGACGAGGCGCGGCGGCTGTTCACCACCCAGCAGCAGGCGTTCGTCAACCTGCGCCGCGGCCGACCGGGACTGGTACCGCCGCCGATCGACGACATCGAGTCGTGGTGGACGCCAGTGGAGAAGCACGGCGTCGAACGCGCGCTGGCCTGCGCCGTGGTCGGTAACGCGGACACGGTGAAGCAGGGCATCGCCGCGTTCGTCGACCGCCACCGGCCGGACGAGTTGCTGCTGACCGCCAACGTGTTCGACCACGCCGCGCGGATACGCTCGTTCGAGATCGCCGCGGACGTGATGCGGGCGGGTTGAGCACTACTGCTTCTTGACGTCGACCAGCTCGACCTCGAACACCAGCGAGGCATTCGGCGGGATCACCCCGCCGGCGCCCTTGCGGCCATAACCCAGCGCCGACGGAATCAGCAGCACCCGTTGCCCGCCGACGCGCATGCCGGCGACGCCGTCGTCCCAGCCGCGGATCACCCGCCCGGCGCCGAGCAGGAACGTGAACGGTTCGCCGCGCTCGCGCGAGCTGTCGAACTGCTCGCCGCGCTGGTCCGGCGCGTTCTCGTCGTACAGCCAGCCGGTGTAGTGGACGCTGACCTCGTCGCCGGACGAGGCGACCGCGCCGGTCCCGGTCTTGAGGTCGATCCGCTGCAGCTCGGCGACACTGCCGCCCGGCGGAGGCCCCGGATCCGCACAGGCGGCCAGCAACACTCCGTACAGCAGCAAGGCAAAGAGACGGAACGGGCGCAGGCGCATCGGTCGGGTTCCTGTATGGCTCCGCTCAGGTTAGCCGATCCGTCCGCGACGTTGCCGCGGCATTCGACCATACTGGCCGCCATTTCCAGGACGAACCGCGAATAGATGAGAACCCCCGCAGGCTTGCAGCCGCTGATCGACGACGGCGTCATCGACGAGGTGTTGCGCCCGCTCAAGAGCGGCAAGGAAGCGTCCGTCTACGTGGTCCGCGTCGGCGAGGAGATCCGCTGCGCCAAGGTCTACAAGGACATGGCCCAGCGCAGCTTCCAGCAGCGCGTGCAGTACCAGGAAGGCCGCAAGGTGCGCGGCAGCCGCCAGGCGCGCGCGATCGGCAAGGCCACCAAGTTCGGCCGCAAGGAGCAGGAAGCGGCCTGGAAGAACACCGAGGTCGATGCGCTCTACCAACTGGTCGATGCCGGCGTGCGCGTGCCGCAGCCGCACGGGTTCTTCAACGGCGTGCTGGTGATGGAACTGGTGGTCGACGCCGACGGCCATTCGGCGCCGCGGCTGGGCGAGGTCGAGCTGTCGCCGGTTCAGGCGCGCGGGTTCCACCGCTTCCTGGTCCACCAGGTGCAGAAGATGCTGTGCATCGGCCTGATCCACGGCGACCTGTCGGAGTACAACGTACTGGTCGCGCCCGACGGCCCGGTGGTGATCGACTTCCCGCAGGTGGTCAGCGCCGCCGGCAACAACGCCGCGCGGCGGATGCTGCAGCGCGACGTCAACAACCTGACCCTGAGCCTCGGCCGGTTCGCCCCGGAGCTGCTGTCGACCCACTACGCCGAGGAGATGTGGGCGCTGTACGAAGTCGGCGACCTGCGGCCCGACAGCGAGCTCACCGGCGAGTTCGAGTTCGACGAATCCAGTGCCGACCTCGACAGTGTGCAACTGGCGATCCGCGACGCCCGCGAGGAAGCGCTGATCCGCCAGCAGGGCCGCGAGATGGCCGAACAGGACGACTGACGGCGCCGAACACGCGTGCATAACCCCGACGGGCTTACGGTCGCTGCATCGACCGGCACCGAGGAGATCGACATGCACACAGTTCCGCCGAACGCGCTCGTGGTCGTGGCCGATGGCACCGGCGCGCGGGTGTTCCGCAACCAGGGCGATGCGCGCGCCGTATCGCTGCACCAGTTCCAGCTGCTGGAACTGATGAACATGAACGACGACGGCCCCGCGGGCAGCCTGCCGGACGGCGCGACCGGCTATCAGATCGACAAGGCCACGTTCGCCAAGCAACTGGCGCAACGGCTCAACGACACCGCGCTCAAGGGCGCCTACGACGACCTGGTGCTGATCGCCGACGAGCAGACCCTCGGCGAGATGCGGCCACTGCTGCACAAGGAAGTCCAGAACCGGCTGCGGATCGAACTGGGCAAGAACCTGACCAACGTCCCGCTCGAGGAGATCGAGCGCGAACTGTCCTGAACGGGCTTCTCCGGGGGGCGTACCGGAGCGTCACGCCGGTTACACGCCTGCATAACTTTGCAGCCACTAGTGTCGCGCAGCAGTCCGCGCAATGCGCGCTCCCCCGACCGAGGAACCCACGATGAAGCGTTTCAATACCCTAGCTCTCCGTACTGCCACCGTGATCGGCGCGCTGGCACTGGCCGGCACCGCGTTGGCCAACGAGGAAAAGTGGCAGAAGCTCGACACCAACGGCGATGGCATGATTTCCGCGCAAGAGCACGACGCCGGTGCCACGGCGATGTTCCAGGAAGCCGACGCCGATGGCGATGGCAGTATCACCGCCGCCGAGATGGATTCCGCCCACGCGGCGAAAGGCGGTGCACACGGCAAGTCCTCCGCCGAAATGATCCAGAAGATGGACACTGATGGCGACGGCGCCGTGTCCGCGGCCGAACACGCTGCGGGCGCCCAGGAAAAAATGACCAAGCTCGATGCCGATGGCGATGGCAACATCAGCCAGGCCGAGTTCGAGGCCAAGAACGACCGTTAAAGCACCGCTCGCACCAGTGGGCGCGCGGCACTCAGGCCGCGCTGCCCGCCGCATGGCCCGACGCCCAGGCCCATTGGAAGTTGTAGCCGCCGAGCCAGCCGGTGACATCGAGCACCTCGCCGACGAAGTACAGGCCCGGCACGTGGCGCGACTGCATCGTGCTCGACGATACCCCGTCGGTATCGACCCCGCCCAGGGTGACCTCGGCCGTCCGGTAGCCCTCGGTGCCGCTGGCGACCAATGGCCAGTCGGCCAGCACCGCGGCGACCTCGCGCAACTGCGGCAGGTTGAACTGGCGGATCGGCCGGTTGGGTTGCAACTGCGGCAGCCAAACCTCGCACAGGCGTTGGGCGAAACGCTTGGGTAGCAGTTCGCCGAGTAGGGTTCGCAGTTCCGCGGCCGGCCGCTCGGCCTGCAGTTGCAGCAGCGCGTCGAGCGCGTCGCGGCCCGGCAGCAGGTCGAGCCGCAGCGTATCGCCGGGCTGCCAGTACGACGAGATCTGCAAGATCGACGGCCCGCTGATGCCGCGATGTGTCACCAGCATGTAATTGCTGAAGTCCTGTCCGTTGCAACTGGCGGTGACAGGCAACGCCACGCCGCTGAGGTCGGCCAGCCGCTCCTGGTGCTTGCCGCTGAGCGTCAGTGGCACCAGCCCGGCGCGGGTCGGCAGCAGCGCATGGCCGAATTGCCGCGCCAACTCGTAGCCGAACCCGCTGGCGCCCATGCTCGGGATCGACAGCCCGCCGCTGGCCACCACCAGCGCCGGCGCGGCGAACGCCCCGCGCGCGGTGTGCAGGTGGAACATTTTGCTGCCGGTCGCGCCGGCCTCGCCATGCACCACCCGGTCGACGCCGCAGGAAGTCTCGATCCGCACCCCGGCATCGCTGCACTCGTCGAGCAGCATCTTCACGATCAGCTTGGATGACACGTCGCAGAACAGCTGGCCCAGCTCCTTCTCGTGCCAGGCGATGCCGTGGCGCTCGACCATCTCGATGAAGTGCCACGGGGTGTACCGGGCGAGGGCGGACTTGCAGAAATGCCGGTTGGCCGACAGGAAGTTCTCCGGCGACGTGCCGGTATTGGTGAAATTGCAGCGCCCGCCGCCCGACATCAGGATCTTCTTGCCGACCTTGTTGGCGTGCTCGACCACCAGCACCCGCTTGCCGCGGCGCCCAGCGGTGACCGCGCACATCAGCCCGGCGGCGCCGCCGCCGATCACCAGGACGTCGTAATGCTCCATCGCCGCGCGCGGTCGCTCAGCGCGGCGCCATCCGCACCGTCGGCCGCACCGAGGTGCTGCCGCGCTCGCCCATCAACTGCAGTTCGCCGTCCTGCATCAGCGCGTTCAGGCGCATCCCGCGCTCGCCGATTGCCGGCAGCGCGTCGACCACCTCGGCCGGGAGGTCGATCACGGTGACGTTCTTCAGCCGAGTCAGCGAACTGGCGATCTTGTCCCACCAGATGTCCGACGCACGGCCACCGTAGTTGACCACCACCACCTGCTCGGCGCGGCCACTGGCCTTCTTGATCCGCGACTCGTCGGGATGGCCGAGCTCGATCCACAACTGGATCTCGCCGGTGTAGTCGCGCTTCCACAACGCGGGCTCGTCCTCGTCGCTGATCCCGCGGCCGAACTCCAGCCGCTCGTCGGCATACAGCGCGAACGCCAGCAACCGCACCATCAGCCGCTCGTCGGTTTCCGACGGATGCTGGGCGAGGGTGAGGTTGTGGGTCGCGTAGTAGTGCCGGTCCATGTCGCTGACCTGCAACTCGGCTTTGACGACGGTGGAATTGAGGGCCATTGGCGATGGGCTCGCGGAAGGGCAGCCATTCTAGCGTCCATGGCCAGGTCGCGTTCCCCCGGACCACGCTCGTCGAGCGCCTCCACCGGCGTCAGGGCAGCTGCTCGAACTTCGCAAGTTGGTCGGTAAGTTCGAACCAGGGGGCTTTCGACGCGGTAAATATGTGGACGTTGGGTCTCTGCGTGGGCGCGTCGTCCAGGATGCCGAGCCGGACAATGTAGCTTCCGAGTTTCAGCTTCTTGGAAAACAAACTTGCACCGCAGGTGCCGCAAAAACACAAGTCCGTTTCCTCGGAATTATGGTAGCAAGAGACAAGTTCCTCGCCCGAGACGATCTCGAAATTCTCGGCGCCGACAAGTCCGCCCGCGGCGAATGCCGAGCCGGACCATTTCCGGCACTCCGAGCAGTGACAGTAACCGACAAAGTGGAACTGGTCGGCCACGCGAATTTTTACGTTGCCACACAGGCAAGAACCGGTTAAATATTTCATCGAATTCTCAATTGCTTAAAGTTGGTCGAACAGTACCTATTCGCCGACCTTGTCACGACGATGTTTGCCCAGGATCGCTCCCAGAGACGCAAGGACGGCATAGGATGCGATTATCACCGGTGCCCCTGCCCAAGAGTATCCTGGCACTAGAGATACAGGAGCAATAAACAACAGTACGCCTACCGCGCCACCGATAGTGCCATGCAAAACACGCCTGTCAGGCGCACGGTAGGCCGCTACGTACCCGGCGACCACAGGAACCATGTAGCCCAACACGGTAAACAACGACCACCCGGCCGTGCCTATGGGTGAAGGGCCAACGTTTACTACGCCCGTACCGATGACGCTCATGGCCAACCAGCCGGCGATAAATGTGGCGAATCCGTAACCGATTGCCTTGAGATCAAGGGGGAATATCATCTGGGCTCTCCAGGCAGTACCTAGGCTCGTTTGATCCTGTAGCGGAGCGGCGTCGGCTTGAATGAATTGTCAGGCCGCAGCCAGTTCTGGGCCTAACGCTCGAATCGGCTTGAACGAATTGTTAGGCGCCAAACTACTTGCAACGGGCCGCCCCACGCAGCGTGGCGACAAGAGTGCCAGCGTCAACTTGAACTGAAGGCGCCGGGTCCGGGGTGAGGTCATATCCGGTTGGACACTCGATTGAGGCAGCTGTTTCCAGCATGTCGCCTAGCTGCAGCGTGGCTTCACTTGAGGCGTCGGCGCAGCGGTCTTGCCGGTCACGACTAATGCAACTGAGCCATCGGGTTAGCGAGTGGCTGTGTAGTTGCTAATAGCGTCAGCAGAGGAGTGCGGGGAGTTGGTAGCGCATGCCGCGAGCGTTATGAGTGAAATTGAGAGTGCGAGAGCTTTCATGCTGAAGTTCTCCATGATTTGACGACGTGTCATTTGGNCCAATACCGCTGCACTTTGAGCAGTAAGGCCAGTCTCAAAGCGCCCAGCAAGCTGAGTTAGGAAAGGCTTAACCAAGTGTGCGTCAAAGTTGGCCGATGCTTCGACTAAGCCATCAGTGGCAATAGGCTCTTTGCCGGATCTGAGGCCAATTGCAGCAAAGAGTGCTAACGGTAGTGACAAAGCTGCCTCCAGGGGCCTAACGCCTGAGTTAAGCCGAACCGCGTAGTGGAGCCAAAGGCATGGCAAGCTTAACCTGCCATGCCTTTGGTGGAACGAAGCGGTTTCGGCTTGAACGAATTGTTAGGCGGCCTACGGCAGAGGTAGGCCGTACGATCTTGGTATTTGCGCGCCCTTTGCAGCATGTCGCTATCACCTTCGGCGCCAGAAGAGCACATATGAAAGCAACCGCCTCCGACGCCCTTGGCGCATCCGCTACGGATGCATGATAGGACACACGCATCTGTTGCGTCACAACGTTCGGCAGATGCCGCAAGGTAATCTCGATCCTCGGGATACGAAAAAGTAATGCCGCTAAGGTGGCAATACTTAGCCCAAGGCTTGCCTGAATTGCTTGACACGGACGAGCTTGATTGAGCCGCAGTGCCCGCAGCCGACAGAAGCAGTAGAAAACTGAGCAATGCGATTCTAGACATGGCCGCCTAACGCCTGAGTTAAGCCGACTTGTGTAGCGTAGCCGACAACGTGGCAAGCTTTACCTGCCCCGTTGTTGGTGTAGCGAAGCAAGTTCGGCTTGAACGAATTGTTAGGCACCGGCCCGTGAACCGCACACCTAGATCGTTCGATCGGCGGTCCCGCGGGATCTTAACCGGTCAAGAAGTGCTGAAAGAGACCAGCGCAGTGCAGGCAGCAGCCGCCCCTCCTTCGCTGCGGCGGTCGCGAGCAGTTCTTTGGCACGGAGCAGTCCTAGTGTCAACGCTGCCTTGGCATGGTGGCGCGCGAAAACGACCTGCTCCGGGCTGGGTGATTGATCGAGGACGATCTTGGCGCACATATAGTGTCCAATACGGTTGTCGAACTCTGCCATTTTCTCGTAAACGCGTAGCGCCTCGGGAATATCCTGGACCCCAGTCTTGCCTAAATACTTGATGCGAGCATAGCCGAGCGCTGCCTCTACGGAGCCGCCGAGCTCTACCGCCATGGTGTAGTTATGCAGCGCCTTTTCTGCGTCAGGCTTCAGGTCACTCGCACCGAGCTCATAGATGGCGCCCAAGAGGGCGTGGCCGTGTGAGTCGCCTTTTGCAATCAGACGCTCGGCATGCTTCCGCGCGTCGAGGCCTGACCCGTCGCGAAGCCGATCGAGTGCCCGGCCGTATGCGGGCACATCAAGAATGTTGGTGATCTTGGGGTCGCGTTGTCTGGACAAGCCGACGATCTCGATTCCGCTGCCTAACGCCTGAGTTAAGCCGACTTGCGTAGTGGAGCCAAAGCCATGGCAAGCTTTTTGGCCATGGCTTTGGTGGAACGAAGCAAGTTCGGCTTGAACGAATTGTTAGCTTGCAAGCGGTGGCTCCTCCTGCAAGCTCTCCAGAAACGCTCGATTAACGCCTCTGAAGGAGGTGGCGACGTGGCGCAGTTCGCCGTGGAGCTTGGCCAAGCTTGCGAGCACCTCGGTGTGCTTGCCAGCTTCTAGGTCCGCACCATATACCTCAAAGAAGTGGTGAACTACATTATTGCGGCGATCTAGTAATAACTGAAAGTAACTTTCTAGATGGGCGACACTGCCTTCCGTTACGGTCACATTTGCAAGGAAGCGTTTTACGACCTCGCCCAAAGAGCGGCGCCTTAGCCCCTGATGTCGCTGGATTACGGACGTCGTCGCTGGTTGATCCATAGCCGCCACGACCAGCTTGAGATTGCGCTCAAGCTCTTGGCTCTGAAGCACAATCAGGCCAATGTTGTGGGCAAGTTTACTGGCGAGTGGCAACTGATCTGTCATTGCAAGCTAACGCTTAGTAGATCCCCAAAGTGGGGTATTAAAGGATCGTCGCCTGCGGCGGTGGGCGGCGTCAATCAGGGAAATCTTACACAACACCAACGACTTATCCGCTTTCGACGTCGCGACGGATGTCGGACGCTGGATGGAAATCCGGCGTTTGTGAGGTGTCATGTCTTATCGCCCCGAAGATGCGGTGTTATCTGGCGGGAAAGGCGCGTCGGACGGGGCTTCAACGCCGACCTCCACTTTTCAGGAGCGGGTGCGGGCGCCGCGGTTGCTGGAGCAGGTTCGCGCGCGTTGCAGGGTCAGGCACTACAGCGTTCGCACCGAGCAGGTGTATCTGTACTGGATCAAGCGCTTCATCCTGGCCTACGGCAAGCGGCATCCGCGCGATCTGGGAGTGGTCGAGGTCGAGGCGTTCCTGTCATCGCTGGCCACGCGCGACGATGTGGCGGCCAGTACCCAGAACCAGGCGCTGTCGGCACTGTTGTTCCTGTACCGGCAGGTGCTCGGCATCGACCTGCCGTGGATGGAGTCGGTGGTGCGGGCCAAGCGGCCGCAGAAGATCCCGGTGGTGTTGTCGCGCGAGGAGGTGGCGCGGCTGCTGGCGCTGCTCGATGGGCAGGTATGGCTGATGGGGGCGCTGTTGTACGGGACCGGGATGCGGTTGATGGAATGCTTGCGGCTGCGGGTCAAGGACGTGGACTTCGGTCGCAACGAGATCTGCGTGCGCAACGGCAAGGGCGGCAAGGATCGACGGGTGCCGTTGCCGCGCAAGTTGCGCGAGCGGCTTCGCGAGCAGGTCGGGCGGGTGCGCGTGATCCATGGCCAGGATCTGCTGCTCGGGCTGGGTGAGGTCCATCTGCCGCACGCGCTGGCGCGCAAATATGTCAATGCGGGACGCGAATTCGGTTGGCAGTACGTGTTTCCGTCGCCGCGACATTCGCTGGACCCGCGCAGCGGCCGCAAGCGCCGCCATCATGTCGACGAGGCGGTGCTGCAACGCGCGGTCAAGACGGCGAGGGAGCGCGCAGGTATCGACAAGCCGGCGACCTGCCATACCCTGCGCCATTCGTTCGCCACCCATCTGCTGGAGTCGGGCCAGGACATCCGCACGGTGCAGGAACTGCTGGGCCACAAGGACGTGGCGACCACCCAGATCTACACCCACGTGCTGGGGCGCGGCGCGGGCGGGGTACTGAGTCCGCTGGATCGCGACTGACCCGAGCGGAGGGGCTGGTCCAGGTCGATCAGCGCAGCAGCACCAGCGTCGCCAGCCCGAGGAAACTCAGGAACCCCATCACGTCGGTCACCGTGGTCAACACCACGCCGCCGGCCAGCGCGGGGTCGAAGCCGAGTCGCTTGAGCGTCATCGGCACGATCACGCCGCCGGTCGCGGCGGTCAGCAGGTTGATGGTCAGGGCGCTGCCGATCACCAGCGACAGCATCGGGTCGCGGAACCACCACAGCACGATCAGGCCCAGGCCGACGCCCAGGCACAGGCCGTTGATCAGCGCGACCGCCAGTTCCTTGCGCAGCAGCACGCCGACGTTGGACGAGCCGATCTGGCCCAGCGCGAGGCCGCGGATCATCAGCGCCAGCACCTGGGTGCCGGCGTTGCCGCCCATGCCGGCGACGATCGGCATCAGGATCGCCAGGGCGACGATCTGCTCGATCGCGCCCTCGAAGCGGCCGATCACGCCGGCGGCGAGGAACGCGGTGCACAGGTTGACGCCGAGCCAGATCAGCCGTCGCCGGAACGCGCGCCGCACCGGCGAGAACAGGTCCTCGTCCTCGTCCAGGCCGGCGGCGCTCAAGGCCTGGTGCTCGGCCTGCTCGCGGATGATGTCGACCACGTCATCGATGGTGATGCGGCCGAGCAGGGTGTGGTTGTCGTCGACCACCGGCGCGCTGAGCCAGTCGTGGTCGGAGAACTGCCGGGCCACCTCGTTGGCCGACTCCTCGACGTCGATCGCGGGCTGCTCGTCGTCGATCAGCCGGTTGATCGGGGTGCTGGCCTCGTGGGTCAGCAGCGCGGCCAGGGCGATCCGGCCGAGGTACTGGTGGCGGCGGCTGACCACGTACAGGTGGTCGGTGTGCTCGGGCAACTCGCCGCGCAGGCGCAGGTAGCGCAGCACCACGTCGACGGTGGTGTCGGTGCGCACGGTCACCACGTCGGGGTTCATCAGGCGCCCGGCGGTGTCCTCGGGGTAGGACAGCACCTGCTCGAGCCGCTCGCGGTTCTCGCGGTCCATCGACTTGAGCACTTCGTCGATGACGGTGTCGGGCAGGTCCTCGACCAGATCGGCGAGGTCGTCGATGTCGAGGTCTTCGACCGCGGCGACGATCTCGTCGGGGTCCATGTGCGCCAGCAGGCTCTCGCGGACCTCGTCGCCGACGTGGACCAGCACCTCGCCGTCGTCCTCGGCGTCGACGAGGCCCCACACGATCATGCGCTTGCCGGGCGGCAGCGATTCCAGCAGGTTGCCGATCTCGGCCGGCGACAAGGTGTTGACCAGGCGCTTGACCGGGCCGAGGCGGCCGCTGTCGAGCGCCTCGGAGAGCAGCCGCAGCTGGCGCGAGGTCTTGTCGTGGCGGACGGCTTCGGCCATGCGGGCTCCGGGGCGGGCGGAAGAGCCGCAGCGTCGCCGGGTGTCCCGGGACGGAGTGCGACCGAATCAGGTGGTCATGGCTGCATTATCGCTGTTGCGCTCGCCGCTGCCCAGCGGGCTTGTTGTAGGAGCGGCTTCAGCCGCGATCGGGAGTCGGACGAGCGACCGGCCATCCGATCGCGGCTGAAGCCGCTCCTACAGGGTTACGAGGTCAGTGCCCGATCTGCGCGTCGACCCAGCGTTCGATGTCATTGCGGTCTCGCGCACGCATCAACGCCGGCGCGTTCGCGCGCAGCCGGTCGAGGTCGCAGTTGCGGATGGTCCGGCGCACCTCCAGCAGGCTGGTCGGGTGCAGGCTGAACTGTTCCAGCCCCAGCGCCAGCAGCAGTGGTGCGAACCGGGCGTCGCCGGCGACCTCGCCGCAGACCGCGATCGGCACGTTGCGCGCGTTGGCCAGGCGGATCGCGTCGCGCAGCAGCCGCAGCACCGCCGGGTGCATCACCGTGTAGAGCTCGCCGAGCGCCTCGTTGTTGCGGTCGGCGGCAAGCAGGTACTGGATCAGGTCGTTGGTGCCGATCGACAGGAAGTCGACCCCGCCGATGAAACTCGACAATCCGATCGCCGCCGCCGGCACCTCGATCATCGCCCCGAGCGCGACGAAGTCGGCGATTTCGTGGCCTTCGCTGCGCAGGTCGCGGGCGATCCGCATCATCTCGGCGCGCACGGTGCGCACTTCCTCGCGGCTGCTGATCATCGGCAGCAGGATCCGCAACGGGCCGTAACCGGACGCGCGCAGCATCGCCCGCAACTGGGTTTCCAGCAGGCCGGTGCGCGCCAGCGACAGCCGCACGCCGCGCAGGCCGAGCGCCGGGTTGGGTTCGTCGCGCAAGGCCAGGCCGGTGCGGTCGGCCTTGTCGGCGCCCAGGTCGAGGGTGCGGATCGTCACCGGTCGTCCGCTCATGCCCAGGATCACGTCGCGGTAAGCGCGGAACTGCTCCTCTTCGTCGGGCAGTTCCATCCGCTGCAGGAACAGGAATTCGGTTCGGTACAGGCCGATCCCGGTCGCGCCCAGCGCATGCGCCTCGGCGACGTCCTCGCGCGACTCGGCGTTGGCGTAGATCTCGATCTCGGTACCGTCACGCGTGCGGTTCGGCTCGCTGCGCATGCGGTTGAGCTCGCGCAACTCGCGCGCATAGCCGCGCTGGCGGGCGCGGTGGCTGCGCAGGTCGTCGGGCGCGGGTTCCAGCACCACCCGGCCGCTGCCGCCGTCGACGATCAGCGCGTCGCCGTCGTTGACCCGTTGCAGCACGTTGGCGACGCCGACCACCAGCGGCAGGTGCAGACTGCGGGCCAGGATCGCGCTGTGCGACAGCGCGCTGCCAACGCTGGTGACGATCGCGACCACGCCCTGCGCCTGTAGCTGCGCCAGTTCGGCGGGAGCGACGTTGTCGGTCACCAGGATCTCGCCGGCCACGCCTTCCATGCCGACATCGCGGCGGTGCAGGGCGGCGTGCACGCGGCCGATCACCTGGTCGATGTCGTCCAGCCGGCTGCGGAAGTAGGCGTCGTCCATCGTCTCGAACACCGAGGCGATGCGATCGCGCTGCAGCCGCAGCGCGTAGTCGGCGCTGTAGCGGCCGGTGCGGATCAGCTCGTCGAGCCCCTGCAGCAGTTCCGGGTCGTCCAGCAGCAGCGCGTGCAGGTCGAGGAACTCGCCGACCTCGCGGGCGAGGGCGCCATGCAGGCGCTCGCGCATGACGTGCATCTCGGTGCGCACCCGGTCGATCGCGTCGTGCAGGCGCCGCAATTCGGCTTCGACCGCCTCGGCGGCGATGCGCTCCTCGACCACGTCGAGCACATGCGGCAGGCGCACCCGGGCACGGCCGAGCGCGCTGCCGCGCGAGGCCCCATGTCCGGAGAATTCCTGTCGCACCGGCGCGCCTTACTGGTCTTCGTCGAAGCGGCGGTCGAACAGGCTCTGGACCGCCTCGGCCACCGTCTGCTCGTCTTCGCCGTCGACCCGCAATTTGACCGCGGTCCCCTGGCCGGCGGCGAGCAGCATCACCCCCATGATGCTCTTGGCGTTGACCTCGCGACCCTTGGCGGTCAGCGTCACGTTGCAGCGGTAGCCCGACAGCAACTGCACCAGCTTGGCGGTGGCACGCGCATGCAGGCCGAGGCGGTTGGAGACGGTCAGTTCACGTTCGATCATGGGGGAGGTTTCCTGTGGTTCCGTCTTTCGGCACCGTCTCGATGGTGGCGCTCAGGTATCGTCCAGTTGCACGCCGTTGCGGGCGCCAGCGGCGGCGACCGCCGGCAGTTCGTCCAGTGGCAGTTCGGCGTAGTTCATTACCCGCAGCAACATCGGCAGGTTCAGTGCCGACACCCTCCGTACCGGGGTGCCGAGCCGCGCGACCCGTGCGGCCAGGTTGCTCGGGGTGGCGCCGTAGAGATCGGTCAGCACCAGCACGCCGTCGCCACCGTCGACCTTGCGCAACGATGCGCTGGCCTGCGGCAACAACGCATCGGGATCGCCGTCGAACGGCACCTCCAGCGCCTCGATCGGCAGCGGCAGGGTGCGCAACAGGCGCGTGGCCACTGCCACCAGCGCGCTGCCGATGCCGGGATGGGTGATGAGGAGGATGCCGACAGCCATCCGGAGAAGTTAACAGACGGGGGTGAATTCCCGGAAGGCGCGGGCGCCGGGCCTGCGCGCCAGGCACGACGCGTCAGTCCAGCTCGCGATGGTGCACCGCGACCTCGTCCCAGCCGCTCTGGCGGGCCCGGGCGGCCATGTGTTCGGCCAGGTAGACCGAGCGGTGGCGGCCGCCGGTGCAGCCGAACGCGACGGTGATGTAGCTGCGGCTGGTGTCGGCGTGCATCCGCGGCAGCCAGGTGTCGAGGAACTGGCCGACCTGCGAGGCGAACGCGGTCACGTCCGGCTGCGCATCGAGGTAGGCGGTGACGGCGGCATCGCGGCCCGACAGCGGTCGCAGGGTCGGGTCCCAGTGCGGGTTGGGCAGGCAACGGGCGTCGAACACGAAGTCGGCATCGGCCGGCACCCCGCGGCGGTAGGCGAACGACTCGAACAGCAGCGACACGCTGCCGTCGTCGCCCAGGCCGAACTCGGTGATGACGTGGCGGCGCATCTGGTGGACGTTGAGGTCGCTGGTGTCGAGCACGATGTCGGCCAGTTGCCGCAACGGCTTGAGCACCTGCCGTTCCAGCGCGATCGCGTCGGCCAGCGACAGGCCGAGCTGGCTCAGCGGGTGGCGCCGGCGGGTGTCGGCGTAACGCTTGAGCAGGATGTCGTCGCGGCTTTCGAAATAGATCAGCTTGGGGTCGAGGCCGAGCGCGCCGACCGCCGACAGCCACGACGGCAGGCTGCTGAGGTCGTTATGGCTGTTGCGCACGTCGATTCCGACCGCCAGCTTGGCGGCGGTGCTGCCGTCGCCGGTGGCGCTCCTGACGAACTGCGGCAGCAGCTCGGCTGGCAGGTTGTCGACGCAGTAGTAACCCAGGTCCTCGAAGGTCTTGAGCGCAACCGACTTGCCCGAGCCGGACATGCCGCTGACGATCACCAGGGTGGCGTGGGGCGCGCTGGAGTTGGGGACGGTGATCATCGTGACTCAGCTCTCGCCGCGTTCGAGGAAGTTGCTGTGCCGGGCGATGAACGCCGCGGCCGGGTCCATGCCCTTCATCCGCAGGCTGTGCAGGCGCGCGGCGGCCTCGGCCAGCACCGCGAGGTTGCGGCCCGGCATTACCGGCAGGGTGGTGGTTGGCACGTCGAGGTCGAGCACCCGGCGCGCGCTGTTCTCGCCGGTCAAGCGCTCCAGCCCGGTCATCTCCGGGCCGGGCGGATCGCCGGCGCGGGTCGGGCGGGTCAAATGGATGATCAGGCGCAGGTACTTGTTGCCCTTGACCGCGGTGTCGCCGAACATCTCGCGGATGTTCAACACGCCCAGGCCGCGCACTTCCAGCAGGTCCTGCAGCATCTCCGGACAGGTGCCGTCGAGCACGTCCGGAGCGATCTGGGTGAACTCGGGCGCGTCGTCGGCGACCAGCCGGTGGCCACGGCTGATGAGTTCCAGCGCGAGCTCGCTCTTGCCGGCGCCGGCATCGCCGGTGATCAGCACGCCGATCGAGTAGATCTCCATGAACACGCCATGCAGGGTTACCCGCGGCGCCAAGGTGCGGGCGAGGTGGTACTGCAGCAGGTTGAGCAACTCGTGGCCGCGGCAGCTCGAGCCCCACAACGGCGTGCCCGACTCCTCGGCCGCGACTATCAGGTCGGCGGGGCAGGACTGGCCCTTGCTGATCACCAGCGCCAGCGGCCGGAACTGGATGATCTTCTCGATGGTTTCCCAGCGGTGGCGCGAATCCAGCGCATCCAGCCAGGCCAGTTCCTCGGTGCCGAGGATCTGCACCTTGTTGGGGTAGATCGCATTCAGGTAACCGGCCAGCGAAGGCCGGCGTGCGAGGGTCTCGCCGGCTTCGAGGAAGCGGTCCTCGCCGGCCTGGCCGGCAAACCAGCGCAGGTCGAGGCGCTCGCATTGCTGCTCGAACAGCTCGCCGGCGCTGATACGGGCGTACATCGGCATCGTCAGGCCGTCGTGGTCTTGGGGGACAGGGGGCGGGTCGACGGCTGCAGCAGGCAGCGGCGCAGTTCGGCGAGGTCGACCGCCGTGCGCAGGCGTTCACGGAACGCGGCGTCGGCGAACTGCTCGGCCACCTCCGCCAGTTGCTGCAGGTGCTCCTGCAAGGAGTGCTCCGGCACCGCCATCGCCAGCACCAAGTCGACCGGCTGGCCATCGGCGGCGCCGAAGTCGACCGGTTCGGCCAGCCGCAGGAACGCGCCGCGGGTGGTGGCGAGCCCGCCCACCCGGCCGTGCGGAATCGCCACGCCGTGGCCGATCGCAGTGCTGGCCAGTTGCTCGCGCGCGTGCAGGCTGGCGCCGATCGTCGCGGCGTCGACGGCGGCCGTGGCCAGCCGTGGCGCGGCCGCGTCGATGACCGCGTCGCGGTCACCGGGCGTGTTCAGGATGGCGATGCGATCGCCATCGAGCAACTGCTGCAGCGGCATCGCGACTAGCCGAATTCGCCGCTGCGGGCGAGGCTTTCGCCACGGTGGTGGTCGACCTGCTGTTCCTTGTGCTTCATCAGCAGGCGGTCGAGCTTGTCGGTGAGCAGGTCGATCGCGGCGTACATGTCGATCGCGGCGGCGTCGGCGTGGAGGGTGCGGCCGGCGAAGTTGACGGTGGCTTCGGCGCGGTGGTCGGGCTTGTCGAGGCTGAGCTGGGTGCGCACGTCGAACGGCTGGTCGAAGTGCCGCTGCAGGCGGCCGAGCTTGGTTTCAACGTAGTCGCGCAGGGCGGCAGTGACTTCGACATGCTGGCCGTGGGTTTCGATACGCATCGGAGACCTCCTCTAACGTCGCGACTGGGAGTCCAGCATAGCCCAGCCCGGCGTCGATGGCTGCCCGCTCAGCCCATCCGCACGCGATCCTGCGACGAGGCAATACCCATGGCCTCGCGATACTTGGCGACGGTGCGGCGGGCGACCGGAATCCCGGTGGATTTCAGGCTTTCGGCCAGACGCGCGTCCGACAGCGGCTTGCGCGGGTTCTCGGCGTCGATCAGCTGCCGGATCATCGACTGGATCGCGGTGCTGGAGGCTTCGCCACCGCCGCCGGTGTCGATCCCGGAGGCGAAGAAGCCGCGCAGCGGGATGGTCCCGCGCGGGGTGCGAGCGTATTTGCGGGCGATCGCGCGCGAGACCGTGGATTCGTGCAGGCCGACCTCGGCGGCGACCTCGCGCAGGGTCAGCGGCCGCAGCGCGCTGTCGCCGAATTCGAGGAAGCCGGCCTGCTGGCTGAGCAGGCAGCGGGTCACCTTGAGCAGGGTGTCGCCGCGCGCCTCCAGGCTCTTGAGCAGCCAGCGTGCTTCCTGCAGGTGGCCCTTGAGGTAACTGGCGTCGGACGCGCTGGCGTGGCGGATCATGCCCTCGTAACCGCGGTGGATGCCGACCCGCGGACGCATGCTGTCCGACAACGCGACCCGCCATACGCCGTGCTGGCGCCAGATGACCACGTCGGGGGCGACGTAGGTGTCGGTCGAGATCGCGCCGATCTGGGCGCCGGGGCGGGGGTCGAGCGAGCGCAGCAACTGCACCGCGGTATCGACCTGCGCCGGGTCGAGCTTCATTTCCGCGGCCAGCCCGGCGACCCCGACCTTCGGCAGGCGTTCGAGCACGCCGTTCGCGAGCTTGCAGGCCAGTGCCTTGCCCGGGGTGTCGTCGGGCAGCGGCTGCAATTGCAGGCGCAGGCACTCGGCGAGGTCGCGGGCGCCGACGCCGACCGGGTCGAAGCGCTGGATCTGGCACAGCGCGGTGTTGATCTCTTCGCAACCGGCGTGGAAGTCGGTGCCCAGGGTCGCGGCGATCGACTCCAGCGATTCGTGCAGGTAGCCGTTGTCGTCGATCGACTCGATCAGCGCCACCGCGATCTGGCGGTCGCGCGGCGACAGCGGACTCAGGTGCAACTGCCACAACAGGTGGTCGTGCAGCGTTTCGGTTTCGGCGACCTGCTCGGCGGCCGAACCTTCGTCGCCGGGGTCGCCCGGGCCGACGCGCTGGTACCAGGTATCGCCGTCGCTGCCGCTCCAGTCGGCTTCCGGCGGGATCGCGGTGTCCATGCCAACGCCATCGGTGTCATGGCGGTCGTCCTGGCGGCCATCGTCGCGGCGTTCGCCGTCGCCCGGCGAGGCCGGCTCATCATGGGTGGCGAGGGCCGGGGTTTCGGTCCAGTCCAGCAGCGGATTGCTTTCGACCGCGTTGACCAGCTCGGCCTCCAGCTCGACCGCCGACATCTGCAGCAGGCGGATCGCCTGTTGCAGTTGCGGGGTCATGACCAGGTGTTGGCCGAGCGAGGTCTGGAGGCGGGGCTTCATGATGGAAAACAAACGCGGGCGGGAGAGGCCGACGGCCGCTGCGGCGCATCATGATCGCTGCACGCGCAGCGCCTTGGGCTACAGGCGGAAGGTTTCGCCCAGATACACGCGACGGACGTCGGGATTGGCCAGCAGCGCGTCCGGAGCCCCCTGCGCGAGCACGCCACCTTCGTTGAGGATATACGCGCGGTCGCAGATTCCCAAGGTTTCGCGGACGTTGTGGTCGGTGATCAATACGCCGATGCCGCGATTCTTGAGGTGGCGCACGATTCGCTGGATCTCGCCGACCGAGATCGGATCGACGCCGGCGAACGGTTCGTCCAGCAGCATCAGTCGCGGCTTGCCGGCGAGCGCGCGGGCGATCTCGACCCGGCGACGCTCGCCGCCCGACAGGCTGGCGCCGAGCTGGTCGGCGACGTGGGTGACCTGCAGTTCCTCCATCAGCGACTCGAGCTCACGCTCGCGGCCGGCCTTGTCGAGGTCCTCGCGCAGCTCCAGCACCACCCGCAGGTTGTCGGCGACCGACAGCTTGCGGAACACCGAGGGCTCCTGCGGCAGATAGCCGACGCCGTACTTGGAGCGCACGTACATCGGGTCGCCGGTGATGTCCTTGCCGTCGAGCGTGATCTGCCCGGCGTCGGCCGGGACCAGCCCGACGATCATGTAGAAGCAGGTGGTCTTGCCGGCACCGTTGGGGCCGAGCAGGCCGACCACTTCGCCGGCATCGAGGGTCAGGCCGAAGTCGCGGACGATCTCGCGCGAGCGGTAGGCCTTGCGCAGGCCCTGGGCGACCAGCATCAGCCGCCCTCCGCGGCGGAGTCGTCGGCCGGTTCCGGCGCGGTGTCACTGTCCTCGGCCGCGCCTGTGTCCCTCGGCAGGATCCGCATCCGGACCCGGCCATTGCCTTCGCCACCACTGGTGACCTGGCCGTTGACCATGTTGTAGACCACGCGCTCGCCGCTCAGGCTGCCGCGCGGCTGCTTGATCACCACGTCGCCGGTGAACACCACGGTCTCGTTGTTGACGTTGTAGTCGATCCGGTTGGCGACCGCGTTCATCGGGCTGCCGTCGTCGAGGACCTGCTGCAGGCGTGCCGGGCTGCCGATGAGCAGCACGCGGGAAATGTCGCCGCCACGGGTGTAGATCTCGGCGCGGCCGGATTCGGCGTGCAGGCTGCCCTGGTCGATGGTGACACCGCCCGACAATACGGTGGGGGTGGCATCGTCGAGGCTGCCCTGCTGCATGCCGGACTCGGCAATCAGCGGCTGGTTGCGGTCGGACTTGCGCGCCAGTGCCGCGGGGCTGCAGCCGATGGCCAGTGCGATCAGCAACCAGGTCGCGGTCGTGCGGTGGGGGATGTTAAGGGGCATACCGGGAGCGGACCTCGGATTGGAGCGTGTACTGCTTGCGGGCCAGGTTCACTTCCAGGCCATTGCCGCGAAGTATAGAGCCCGGTCTATTAATGGTGACCGCGACCGGCGAGGTCACCCGGTCGGCCTCGGGGAACACGCTGAGCTGTTCGGTGGTGATGGTGACCGGCATGTCGGTGCTGCCGTCGCTTTCGGCCTTGACCGCGCCACGCAGGCGCAACTCGTCGCCTTCGGCGCTGACCCAGCCGGTGTCGGCGCGTACCTGCCAGGCATCGCCATTGCTGGAGCCCTCGCGTGGCGGGATCAGGAACAGCGGAGTTACGATCTCCATCGTCTCGGTGCCGGGGTCGCGCGCCAGTTTCGGGGCACGCAGGGTGAAGGTCTCGCGGCCCTGGGCGTCCAGCGCGACCAGGGTGAAGTCGTGCAGCACGTAGTCGGGACGGCTGTCGGCGGCGGCGACGGTGTCGCTCGGGGCGTTGCGCTTGGACCACAGCGACCAGCCGCTGATGGCGGCGATCGCCAGCAGG
Organism: Novilysobacter erysipheiresistens; assembly: GCF_036663935.1. Lineage (NCBI taxonomy): Bacteria > Pseudomonadati > Pseudomonadota > Gammaproteobacteria > Lysobacterales > Lysobacteraceae > Novilysobacter > Novilysobacter erysipheiresistens. The sequence continues at coordinate 20,421 of NZ_JAXGFP010000002.1, read as the reverse complement.
CCGAGCGATACCAGCACCCGCCAGCTCATCGACGGCAGGTTGATGCCGGCGGCGCTCATGCGTTGCCCTCGACCCGCACGCCTTCGATCCGGGTGACATCTTCGAGCAGGGACTCGACCCGGCCTTGCGCGGCCAGGAGCAGGTCGCAGAATTCGCGCGCCGCGCCCTGGCCGGCAGCGGCGGCGGTGCGCCAGTTGACGCGCTCGCGGACCCACGGATGGGCGCTGGCCGGCGCGGCCGAGAAGCCGACCTGCGACATCACCCTCAGGTCGGGCAGGTCATCGCCCATGAACGAGACCTCGTCCATGCCGATGCCGAGGCGCGCGGCGATCTCGCCGACCCGCGCCAGCTTGTCGGCGACCGCGGTGTGCACCTCGGTCAGGCCCAGCTCGGCGGCGCGGCGTTCGGCGATTGTGCTGGCGCGCGCGGTGATGAAGGCGACCTCGATCCCGGCCTTGCGCAGCAGTACCAGGCCGAGGCCATCGTGGACGTGGAAGGCCTTGAGCTCGCGGCCCTCGCTGTCGAACAGCAGGCGGCCGTCGGTCAGGGTGCCGTCGACGTCGAAGCAGGCCAGCCGCACCCGCGCGGCGCGTTCGCGGATGTGCGCGGGGTAGTCGTCGTGGTGGTTGTAGGACATCGTGCTGTAGGACATCGCTCAGACCACCCGCGCGCGCAACAGGTCGTGGATGTTGAGCGCGCCGACCACGCGCTGTTCGCGGTCGACCACCAGCAGGCCGCCGATCTTGTGCGCCTCCATCAACTGCGCGGCCTCGACCGCGAGCGCGTCTGAATCGATGGTCTTCGGCGCGCGCGTCATCACCGCGTCGATGCGGGTGGTGCGCAGGTCGACGTTGCGGTCGTCGAGGCTGCGGCGCAGGTCGCCGTCGGTGTACAGGCCGAGCAGCTTGCCGTCGGCGTCGACCACCGCGGTCATGCCCAAACGCTTGTGGCTCATCTCCACCAGCGCCTCGCTGACGGTCGCATCGGGGCCGATCCGCGGCACGTCCGCTCCGCCATGCATGATGTCGGCGATGTGCAGCAGCAGCCTTCGGCCGAGCGCGCCGGCCGGGTGCGAGCGGGCGAAGTCGTCGGCGGTGAAACCGCGCGCCTCCATCAGCGCGACCGCAAGCGCGTCGCCCATCGCCAGCGACGCGGTGGTGCTGGAGGTCGGGGCGAGGTCGATCGGGCAGGCCTCGGCCGGCACGCTGACGTCGAGGTGCACGTCGGCCTCGCGCGCGAGAGTCGAGTTCGGCCGGCCGGTCATGGTGATCAGCTTGTTGCCCTGGCGCTTGAGCACCGGCAGCAGCATCAGCACCTCGTCGCTCTCGCCCGAGTACGACAGCGCGATCACCACGTCGGCGTCGGTGATCATGCCGAGGTCGCCGTGGCCGGCTTCGCCGGGATGGACGTAGAAGCTCGGGGTGCCGGTGGAGGCCAGGGTCGCGGCGATCTTGCGGGCGACGTGGCCGGACTTGCCCATGCCGGTGCAGACCACCCGGCCGCGGGCGCCGAGCATCAATCGGCAGGCGGCGCTGAAGTCGCCGTCGAGCCGTTCGGACACCGCGGCGAGCGCCTGTGCCTCGATCTCGAACACGCGGCGGCCGCTGGCGGCCAGTTCGGCGTTGCCGGGTTCCGCGGGGATGGCTGGGGTATCGGGGAATGTTGCCATTTCGGAGCAGGGGGCTTTCCGCTAGGCTAGAACGATTGATTTTACGCGTATCCCCGCGCAAAAACCCGCGTTGCGGCGCGCGTGGTTCATCGACCCTTTTTGCGGAACCCCGAAGTGAACCCAGACACCATCAAATCCCTGATCGAACAAGGCCTGCCGGGCGCCATGGCAGACGTGCGCGGCGACGACGGCGTGCACTTCGAGGCGACCGTGGTCAGCGACGCGTTCGACGGCAAGTTGCCGCTGGCCCGCCACCGCATGGTCTACGCGACTCTGGGCGAGCGCATGGGCGGCGAGATCCATGCGCTGGCGCTGAAGACCCTGACCCCCGCCGAAGCCGGCAGGAACTGAGCGATGCAGAAGATCGTGGTCCAGGGCGGCGTGCCGCTCAATGGCGAAGTGCAGATCTCCGGCGCCAAGAACGCGGTGCTGCCGATCCTGTGCGCGACCCTGCTGGCCGATGCGCCGGTCGAGATCAGCAACGTGCCGCACCTGCACGACGTGGTCACCACCGCCAAGCTGCTGGCCGAGATCGGCGCCGGCATCAGCATCGACGAGCGCTACGGCATCACCGTCGACCCGACCACGGTGCACAGCCAGGTCGCGCCTTACGAACTGGTGCGCACCATGCGCGCCTCGGTACTGGTGCTCGGGCCGCTGCTGGCGCGCTACGGCCACGCCGAGGTGTCACTGCCCGGCGGCTGCGCGATCGGTTCGCGCCCGGTCGATCTGCACATCAAGGGGCTGCAGTCGCTGGGTGCGCAGGTCACGGTCGAGAACGGTTTCATCAAGGCCCGCACCGAGCGGCTGCGCGGCGCGCGCCACGTGTTCGAGATGGTCAGCGTCGGCGCGACCGAGAACGTGCTGATGGCCGCGACCCTGGCCGAAGGCACCACGGTGCTGGAGAACGCGGCACTGGAGCCGGAGATCGTCGACCTCGCCGAGTGCCTGAAGGCGCTCGGCGCGAAGATCGAAGGCGCCGGCACCGGCCGGATCGTGATCGAGGGCGTGGAGCGCCTGCACGGCGGCGCCCATTCGGTGGTGCCGGACCGGATCGAGACCGGTACCTTCCTGGTCGCCGCGGCGATGACCGGCGGCCGCATCACCGCACGCCGGGCCAGACCCGACACGATGGGCGCGGTGCTCGACAAGCTGGTGGAGGCCGGCGCCAGCATCGACTGCGACGGCGACCGCATCAGCCTCGACATGCAGGGTCGGCGACCGAAAGCGGTCAACATCACCACCGCCCCGCACCCGGCGTTCCCGACCGACATGCAGGCGCAGTTCATGGCGATGAACTGCATCGCCGATGGCGTCGGCGTGATCAACGAGACGATCTTCGAAAACCGTTTCATGCACGTCAACGAACTGCTGCGCCTGGGCGCCGACATTCGCGTCGACGGCCACACCGCGGTGGTGCGCGGGGTTGGGCAACTCAGCGGCGCGCCGGTGATGGCGACCGACCTGCGGGCGTCGGCATCGCTGATCCTGGCCGGGCTGGTGGCGCAGGGCGAGACCATCATCGACCGCATCTACCACCTCGACCGCGGCTACGAGAACATCGAGGAGAAGTTGTCCGGGTTGGGTGCGAAGATCCGCCGGATCGGCTGATCGGTCTCGCGCGTCAACGCTCCTGCAAAAAAAAAGCCCCGCGGCTGCGGGGCTTTTTCGTTTCCGGTGTGCGTGCGATCAATGCACTGCCTTCACCTGCAGGTCGATCGCGTCCTCGCCATCCTTGCGCTGCAGGATCCGCGCCGGCACCGGCATGCCGTCGACCACCCAGGCGATCGTCTGCTTGTCGCCGTCGGTGTTGACCAGCTTGGTCGCCTGCTTATGCTCGCCGCCGACGCTGATCTGCTCCTTGCCGGCGACCTTGTAGTTCATCTGCTTGACCCGGCCGTTGTCGACCATGCGGTAATGCAACGGCTTGCCGGCCTCCAGGTCGCGCACCAGCGCCAGGTTGATCAGCAGCGCGTCCATGTCGCCGGGCTTGAGCTTGACCGGACCGGCGCGATCGGCCTTGACGTCGCCGCTCCAGCTGGCCACGCCCTTCGACCAGTCGTACTCGGCGCGCTTGTCGGACTTCTTGACCAGCACGTTGGACGAGTCCTTGCTGCTGATCGGGCGCCAGTGGCCGTTGTGTTCCTCGAACACGGTGCTCTGGCTCAGCGACGCCAGCGCGTTGCTGATGTTGAGGCTGTAGCGCCAGCGATCGTCGCCGGCCGGGGCCAGGGTCATCTGGCCGTTGGCCTGCATTCCCATGTAGCTGGCCTGGTAATCCGCGGTGAACGGTTCGACCGCCAGCGCCGGGGCGCTGGCCACGGCCAGCACCGTCGCCGCGGCGGTCACCGCGAACAGGGCGTGCAGCCGCGAACGGGGCTTGTCCAAAGTGCGTGCATGCGTCGTCGTCATCGGCATTCAATCAACTCCTCTGTATTCGACCAGGCGCAAGTCATAGGTGTCTTCGCCGTTTTCGCGTTGCAGGATGCGGATCGGGGTGGGGACGTTGCGGGCCACCCAGATCACCGTCTCCTCGTTGTCGTCCTTGGCCCGGGTGGCCCTCATGGCCTTGTAGGACAGGTCGCCGACGGTAATGGTTTCGAGCTGCTCGGCGACCACGTAGGTATGGGCGCGGGTGCGACCGTCGTCGACGAACCGGTATTGCAGGGTCTTGCCAGGTTCGGCGTCGCGGATCACCGCGAGGTTGATCAGCAAGCCGGTCATGTCGCCCGGCTGCAGCGCGATCGGACCACGGCGATGCTCCTTGGTTTCGCCCTGCCAGCGCGCCGCATTCGAGCGCCAATCGTAGAGGCCGATGGTTTGCTTGCGGGTGAATATCGACTTGTTGAGCGTCGCCTGGGTCAGCGGGCGGTAAGTTTCACCGATGAGATCGAACACGGTGCTCTGCTCGGCGTTGATCCCGGCCAGGCCGAACAGTCCTCGGGTGCCGCGCATCACCAGGTCGACCCGCCAGCGCGGCGGTTGCTGCTTGACCAACTGCATGGTCGCCTCGCCGAGCGGCTTGCCGGCCTTGTAGACCACGTAGTTGGCGACGAAGGGTTGCAACGCTGGCGCGGGATCGGTGGCTTCGGTCGCATCCGCGACCACAGGCGCCGTGGCCGGTTGAAGCGTCGATTGCGCCATCGCGACCAGTGGCAGCAGCAGGGCGAGGGAAGCGGAAACCAGGGCTCGGCGCATGGATCTCATCGGTTGGTGGGGGGCGGATGGATGGCGGGTGCCGGCGATGCCGAGAATTCGGCGAGGACATTGTCAGGACCAAGCTGAAGCGGAGCCGACAGCGGCTGGCCATCGAGTTCGACCCGCGAGCCGTGGGCCGATCCTGCCAGTTGGACGCGACCGGTGGCCAGCAATCGCAGCGTCGCCAACAGCAACGGGTGTTCTTGGGCCAGCACCCGCTGCGCCAGCCGCTCGGCATCGTCGCCGGGCTCCACCGGGACGCGAACCTGTGTGACCACCGGACCGCCGTCGAGTTCCGGGGTCACGTAGTGGACGCTGGCGCCGTGCACGCCGGCGCCGGCGTCGAGCGCCTGCTGGTGCGTGTGCAGACCCTTGAACGCAGGCAGCAGCGAAGGGTGGATGTTGATGATCCGGCCCTGCCGCGCAGTGACCACCGGTTCGCTCAGCAGACGCATGTAGCCGGCGCAGACGATGACATCGGGGCACACGGCATCGATCTGGCTGAACAGATGTTCATCGTGGGCCGGACGCGAGGCGAAGTCGCGCGGGCGCACCGCGAGCGCGTGCACGCCGAGCCGGCGCGCGCGTTCGAGCGCGAACGCACCGGGCTTGTCGGAAAACACGCCCACCAGTTCCGCGGCGAGATCGCCGGCGGCGATCGCGTCGGCGATCGCCTGCAGGTTGCTGCCGCGGCCGGACGCGAGCACCGCCAGCCGCAAAGGCGCGGGCGCCACCCTCAACCGATCCGCACGCGCTCGCCGTCGGCGGCGACGACCCCGCCGATGCGGCGGTGGGCCAGCGCCAGCCGCTCGAGTTCGGCCTCGACCGCGGCGACCTCACCCGGCGGCACCACCAGCACGAAGCCGATGCCGCAGTTGAAGGTGCGCCACATCTCGGCGTCGGCCACCGCGCCCTCGCGCTGCAGCCAGTCGAACACCGGCGGCAGCACGATCGCCGACGCTTCGATCCGCAGGCCCAGGCCGTCCGGAACCACCCGGATGATGTTCTCGCTCAGGCCGCCGCCGGTGATATGCGCCATCGCATGGATCGCCTCGCCATGCGCGCCGCGCAGCAACTCCAGCACCGGCTTGACGTACAGCGCGGTCGGCGCCATCAGCGCGTCGATCAGCTTGACCCCACCGACCTCGACATCGGCCGGGCGGCCGGCGCGGTCGAAGATCCGCCGGATCAGCGAGTAGCCGTTGGAATGCGGACCCGACGAGGCGATGCCGATCAGGACGTCGCCGGCCTCGACCCGCGCGCCATCGCGCAACTCGGACTTCTCGACCGCGCCGACGGTGAAGCCGGCCAGGTCGTATTCGCCGGGGCCGTACATGTCGGGCATCTCGGCTGTCTCGCCGCCGATCAGCGCGCAGCCGGACAGTTCGCAACCCTTGGCGATGCCGCCGACCACGGCGACGGTGGTGTCGATGTCGAGCTTGCCGGTGGCGAAATAGTCGAGGAAGAACAGCGGTTCCGCGCCTTGCACCAGCACGTCGTTGACGCACATGCCGACCAGGTCGATGCCGATGGTGTCGTGGCGGCCGAGTTGCTGGGCCAGCTTCAACTTGGTGCCGACGCCGTCGGTGCCGGAAACCAGCACCGGCTCCCTGTATTTGCCCGACAGGTCGAACAGCGCGCCGAAGCCGCCGAGCCCGCCCATCACCTCGGGCCGGAAGCTGCGCTTGACCAGCGGCTTGATCCGCTCGACCAGCTCGTTGCCCGCGTCGATGTCGACGCCGGCATCGCGATAGGTCAGGGGGGTGGGGGAGTCGGAAGTCGAGGCGGTCACGGCGGGCTCGCTGGCGCGGGGAAACCGCGATTTTAACAGTCGCGGCGCCAGCCACGGCGGCTTCAATGGACGTACCCGCGCGCGTGGGGCACCATTTCGTCCATACCTTTGGCTCCCAGGGACAACGATGGCGCGCGCAAACGCTGTGGCAATCGACGCGACACAGGCACCGGTCGCGGGACGCGGCACCGGACCGCAGTGGCTGCGCATGGCCCGCATCGCGATCTGCATGGCGGTGTTGCTGCTGGCCAGTTTCGCCGCCACCGCGCAGCGCACCGAAGGCGACCGCGCCGCGGCCCGCGGCGTGTACGCGGCCGAGGTCGAGGTCAACAGCCAGGGCGCCGGCGAGCGAAATGCCGCCTTCGCCCGCGCGCTGTCACAGGTGCTGGGCAAGCTGTCGGGCAACCGCAACGCGGCGTCGATCCCGGGCATCGGCCAGGAACTGCGCCGGGCCGAACGCTACGTGGACGGGTTCGACTACCGCCAGGACGAAGGTGTGTCGGCCAGCGGCGCGCCGAGTTTCGACACCATCCTGGTGGTGCGTTTCGACCAGGACAAGGTCGATTCGCTGGCCGCGGCGATGGGTCTGCCGATCTGGCCGCAACCGCGTCCGAAGCCGGTGCTGTGGCTGGCGATCGACGATGGCAGCGGCCCGCGCCTGGTCGGCCTGCCGAAGGCCGCGGCAGCGCAATCGACCCTGGAGCGGGCGAAGACGCGTGGCTATCGGCTCGGCCTGCCCAACGGAAGCGCCGCCGAGCAGGCGGTGGTCGGCGCGATCTGGCGTGGCGACACCGCCGCGGTCGCGCGCGCGTCCCGCCGTTACAGTCCGCCGATGCAGTTGATCGGCAAGCTCTTTCGCGACGACGGCGGCTGGCGCGCCGACTGGATCTTCGTCGACAACGGCAAGGTGCTGTCGCGCTGGAGCGAGAGCGGTGCCAATGCGCGCCAGGTCATGGCCACCGGTGCCGACGGCGCCGCCGACGCGCTGATGAAGCGTTACGCCAAGGCCCCGGAAACCGATCCGGCCGGCACCTATCGGGTCGCTTTCACCGGCCTCGACAGCACCGACGACTACGTGCGCCTGTCGGGCTACCTGCAGCAATTGGCGGTGGTCCGCGGCATCACCCCGCTGAGCGCGACGCCGGAAACCGTCGCGTTCGACCTCGACCTGGTCTCGGGGCTGTCGGGTTTCGACCGCCTGGTGTCCGGGGGCGACGTGCTGGTCGCGGTATCGACGCCCGGTGCGGTCGACCCGATCGGGTTGCCGGCCGGCGCGACCACCACCGATCCCGTCACCGGCGCGATCCCGGGTGAAACCCCGTCCCGTCCTGCCGCGGGCGACCGCGGCGCCGTCTACCGACTGCGCTGACGGGCCGCAATCCAATGAACAACGAACATCCGCTGGACGACATCGCCCGTTTCCTGCGACGGCTGCAATGGGCCGCGCTCGCCCTCGGCCTGCTGTGGCTGTTGTGGCTGTTGTCGCCGATCCTGACCCCGTTCGTGCTGGCGGCGATGCTGGCATGGCTTGGCGATCCGCTGGTCGACCGGCTCGAGCGCGCCGGCCGCACCCGCAACGTCGCGGTCACCCTGGTGTTCACCGCGATGGCGCTGCTGGTGTTGCTGGGGCTGGTATTGCTGGTGCCGACGATCGAAGGCCAGATCCAGACCCTGGTGCGCTCGCTGCCGAAGTACCAGGCCTGGTTCGTGCAGACCGCGCTGCCCTGGGTGGAGGACCGCACCGGGCTGGAGATCACCCGCTGGCTGGATTTCAACAGCTTGGTCGAATTGGTCCGCAGCAACTGGGAGCGCGCCGGCGGCGTTGCCACCACGCTGCTGGGCTACATGTCGCGCTCGGGTTTCGCGTTGCTGACCCTGGTTGCCAACATCGCGTTGCTGCCGATCATCACGTTCTTCTTCCTGCGCGACTGGGACCTGCTGGTCGAGCGGGTCGCCTCGCTGGTGCCGCGCGACCACCTCGCCACAACCACCCGGCTGGCGCGCGAATCCAGCGACGTGCTCGGCGGCTTCCTGCGCGGGCAGTTCCTGGTGATGCTGGTGCTGGGGGTGATGTACGGCGTCGGCCTGTGGGGCGTCGGCCTCGACCTGGGCATCCTGATCGGCATCATCGCCGGCCTGTTGACCTTCGTGCCGTACCTCGGACCGGCCAGCGGCATCATCCTGGGCTGCATTGCCGCGCTGGTGCAGTTCGGCGACTGGCAGCACGTGGTCGCGGTGCTGGTGGTGTTCGGCATCGGCCAGGTGATCGAGAGCTATTGGCTGACCCCGAAGCTGGTGGGCGACCGCATCGGCCTGCATCCGGTCGCGGTGATCTTCGCAGTGCTGGCCGGTGGGCAGTTGTTCGGCTTCCTCGGCATGTTGCTGGCGCTGCCGGTGGCAGCCGTCATCAACGTGCTGCTGCGCTACGCCCAGGAGCGCTATACCCACAGCAGGCTGTATGCCGGCGAGCAGCCCGCGATCGTGATGGGCGGCGCCGGGACCGGCAGCTACCCGCGCGAGCCGGAAGGCGAGTGAAACCGGCGGCACCCGGCACCCGGTCGACGTCCCCGACGCCCGGCCCGCAATTGCCGTTGACCCTGCGCTACCCGCCGGACCAGCGGCTGGATACGTTCGTCGGCGCCACTGCCGGCACCATCGAGCAGTTGCAGGCGCTGGCCGACGGCGGCAGCGACGACTGGCTGTACCTGGCCGGCCCCGGCGGCGTCGGCAAGACCCACCTGCTGCTGGCCAGCTGCGCGGCCGCCGAGGCCGCCGGCCGCCGTGCCGCCTACCTGCCGCTGGCCGCCGCCGTAGGTCGCCTTGGCGACGCGCTGCAGGCGCTGGAAGGTAACGACCTGCTGGCGTTGGACGGGCTTGAAGCGATCACCGGCGACCGTGGTGACGAGGTCGCGCTGTTCGACGCACACAACCGCGCGCGCGCTGCCGGCAGCCGGATCATCTACGCCGCCCGGGTCGCGCCCGACGCGCTCGGCATCGACCTTCCCGACCTGCGTTCGCGCCTGGCGCAATGCAGCCGGATCACCCTGACGCCGCTCGACGAAGCGGGTCGCCGCGAAGTGCTGCGCCAGCGTGCCCGGCGCCGCGGCTGGGTGTTGGAGGAAACCGCACTGGACTGGCTGCTGAAGCGGGTCGAGCGCGACATGGCGGGCCTGACCGCATTGCTTGACCGGCTTGACCGGGCCTCACTGGCGGCGCAGCGACGCATTACCGTGCCGTTTTTGCGGCAGGTGCTGGGCAGCTGACCGGGCCATCGATTCGAGTGTAGGAGCGGCTTAAGCCGCGAGCTCTTCGATTCCGCTGGCGAGCAAAAAGCGGTTCCCCGCGGGAGCGACGTAAGTCGCGCCCTGTACCTCGTCTCTGGCGTTCGGCGGGTCGCGACGTACGTCGCTCCTACACAACCGCTTCAAGAGCCGCGGTCCGCCCGATTGCAGCATCGCCGCCACGGATCACCACGGCTATCGACCCGCGCGCAGGCGCTCGTCCAGCTCTGCCAGCCTGTGCGGCGTGCCGACATCGGTCCAGCGGCCACGGTGGTGTTCGCCGCTGACCCGGCCCCGCGACATCGCCGCGCGCAGCAGCGGCGCCAGCTTGAAACGTGGCGGCTGCTGATCGCTGCCCCCGGCCGCGCCAACGACCTGCTTCCAATCGTCCAGCAACGAGGGTCGGTACAGGCCGATACCGGCGAAAGTAAGGCGCGGTTCGCCGTCCACCGCCAGCCGGCCATCGGCGCCCAGCGCGAAATCGCCGTCGGGGTGCTGCGAAGGATTGTCGACCAGCACCAGGTGCGCATCGCCGTCCGGCTCATCGGGCAGCGCGGTGAAGTCATGGTCGGTCCAGATGTCGCCGTTGACCGCGATGAACGGCGCATCCGGGACGGACTCGTCACGCAGCAGGGTCAGCGCGTGGTGCATGCCGCCGCCGGTTTCCAGCGGGCTCGGGCCCTCGTACGAATAATGCAAACGCAGGCCCCAGTGCGCACCGTCGCCCAGCGCCTGCGGAAACTGCCCGGCCAGCCAACTGGTGTTGATCACCACCTCGCGCACGCCCATCGCGGCCAGTTTCTCCAGGTGCCAAGCGATCAACGGCTTGCCGCCGACTTCCAGCAGCGGCTTCGGCGTGCGATCGGTCAACGGCCGCATGCGTTCGCCGAGGCCGGCGGCGAAGATGAGCGCCTTCACGCCGCCGTCTTCATGCCAGCGTCGGTCGCACGTGGCGGTCGATGATCGCCGCCAGCGGGGCCAGCTCCGGGTACTTCGGCAGCACCGCGTCGAGGTAGGCGACGAAGCGCGGAACGTCGGCGAGGTACTTCGGCTTGCCGTCGCGATGGTGCAGGCGCGCGAAGATGCCCATGACCTTGAGGTGGCGCTGGACGCCGATCAGGTCGGCATCGCGGCGGAAGCGGGCGAGCGCCGGCACCGGCAGCCCGGCCGCCAGTGCACGGGCGTGGTAGCGGTCGAGCCAAGTGTCGACCCGCGCCTGCGGCCAGCTCAGAAACGCGTCCTTGAACAGGCTCAGCGGGTCGTAGGCGATCGGCCCGCACACCGCGTCCTGGAAGTCGAGCACCGCCGGGCCGTCGGCGGGGTCGCTCGCCACCGGCATCAGGTTGCGCGGCATGAAGTCGCGATGCACGAACACCTGCGGCTGCGCCAGTGCGGCATCGATCAGGCGACGATAGGCCAGTTCCAGCGCCTCCAGCTCGCCGCAATCGAGTTCGACGCCGAGGTGGCGGCCGAGGTACCACTCGTCGAACAGGCGCAACTCACGCGCCAGCAGCGCCTCGTCGTAGGCGGGCAGGTCGGCCGGGCAGGGCAGCGCCTGCAGCTTGAGCAACTGGCCGATCGCGGCATCGAACAGGGCATCGGCGTTGTCGTCGTCGATCACCTGCAGGTAGGTATCGATGCCGAGGTCCTCCAGCAGCAGGAAGCCGGCATCGACGTCGCGGGCCAGTACCTTCGGCACCCGCACGCCGCCACCTTCGAGCAATTCGCGGATGTGCAGCCACGGGCGCACGTCCTCCTTGTCCGGCGGCGAATCCATCACGATCCGGCTCGGACTCGCCGCATCGTCGGAAGCCGCGCGCCAGTAGCTGCGGAAGCCGGCGTCGGTCGAGGCGCGGGTCAGTTCAAGCTCCGCGACGCCGGTGGCGGCGCGGGCCCAGGCCAGGCGCGCGGCGGCGCGGTCGGGGCAGTCAACAGGCTGGGTCATGCGGGCTCCGGGCGGCATCGGCCGCAGAGCGCACAGGGTAACGGCCCGTTGCATGCCGGGGAATGCCGCGCTGCGCTCAGGCGACCGCGTGCGTCTCCCCCAGCGAGGCCAGCCATTCGTCGTCGGATCCCTCGGCCACGCCCTCGAACAGGAACGTTGACAGGTAGCGCTCGCCGGTGTCGGGCAGCATCGCCAGCAACACCGAACCAAGCGGTGCCAGGTCGGCGACCTGCAGTGCGGCGGCAACGGTGGCGCCGGCGGACAGGCCGACGAACACGCCTTCCTCGGCGGCGAGGCGACGGGCGGTGTCGCGCGCGACGGTGTCGTCGACCGGCACGATGCGGTCGGCGATCGCGCGGTCGAGCACTCCCGGCACGAAATCCGGGGTCCAGCCCTGGATCCGGTGCGGCTGCCATTCCTTGCCGCCCAACAACCCGGCGACCGCCGGCTCCGCGGCGATGACCTGCAATTGTGGCCGCGCGGCCTTCAGCACTTGGCCGGCGCCGGTCAGCGTGCCGCCCGTGCCCCAGCCGCTGACGAAGCAATCGAGCCGGCGGCCGGCGAAGTCGAGCAGGATTTCCGGCGCGGTGGTCTGGCGGTGCCAGGCCGGGTTGGCCGGGTTCTCGAACTGGCGCGCGAGGAACCAGCCGTGTGTTTCCGCCAGTTCGGCCGCCCGTCGCACCATGCCGGTGCCACGCTCGGCCGCCGCGGTCAGGATCACCCTGGCGCCGTACGCGCGCATCAGTTTGCGGCGCTCGATCGAGAAGGTCTCGGTCATCACCGCGACGAACGGATAGCCGCGCGCGGCGCAGACCATCGCCAGCGCGACGCCGGTGTTGCCCGACGTGGCCTCGACCACGGTCTGCCCCGGTTTCAGCGCGCCGCTTCGTTCGGCATCGAGGATGATCGCCAGCGCCAGCCGGTCCTTGACCGAACCGCCGGGGTTGAACGACTCGACCTTGGCGTACAACGCGACGTGGTCGGGGGCGATGCGGTTGAGGCGCACGACCGGGGTGGAGCCGATCGTGCCGAGGATGCTTTCGTGGATGGTCATGCGAGGTCTCTTCGTGAATGGGTCTGCGACGATCGGCGCGGGATCAGGCGGCCTGGGCCAACGCCGTCTCCGATGGAGCGGCCAGCGGCGGCGCGCCGAACCAGTGCAACTCGCCGGCCAGGGTCGCGACTTCGCCGACTATCAGCAGCGCGGGAGACTGCACGCCATGGGCGTATGCGGTTTCGCCGAGCTTGGCGAGGGTCCCGGTGACCACGCGCTGTTCGGGTCGCGAGCCGTTCTCGACCAGCGCGAACGGCGTGGCCGGGTCGCGGCCGTGGGCGATCAGCCGTGCGCCGAAATCGGCCAGCGCGGCCACGCCCATGTAGACCGCGAGCGTCTGCCGCTCGGCCGCGAGCGCGGGCCAGTCGAGGCTGTCGTGCGAGTCCTTGCAGTGCGCGGTCAGCAGGCGCACCGACTGGGCGTGGTCGCGGTGGGTCAGCGGGATCCCGGAATACGCGGCGCAGGCCAGCCCGGCGGTGATGCCGGGCACCACTTCGTAGTCGATGCCGTGCGCGCGCAGCACCTGCAACTCCTCGCCGCCGCGACCGAACACGAACGGGTCGCCGCCTTTCAGGCGAACCACGCGCCGGCCGGCGCGGGCATGTTCAAGCATCAGCGCGTGGATGCCGGCCTGGGGGGTGTGGTGGTCGCCGGCCTGCTTGCCGACCTCGACCAACTCGGCGTCGCGGCGCGCCAGCGCCAGTACCTCGGCGCTGACCAGGCGGTCGTGCAGGATCACGTCGGCTTCGTTGAGCAGGCGCAGGCCGCGCAACGTCAGCAGGCCGGGGTTGCCGGGGCCGGCGCCGACCAGCGCGACCGAGCCGGTCGAGCCGGTTGGCGTAGCGGCCAAGGCGCGGTCGAGTTCGCGTTCCGCGTCATCGAGGTCGCCGCGGCGCAGCAGCGCCGGCAGCCGTCCGGACAGGGCCCGGTCGAAGAAGCGCCGGCGTGCACCGATATCGACGAAACGCGCGCGGATCCGGCCGCGATGCCGGGTCAGCAGCTCGGCCAGCGCGCCCAGTGATTCGTCGAGTTGGGTTTCCAGCCGTTCGCGCAGCGCCCGCGCAAGCATCGGCGCGCCGCCGCCGCTGGAAATCGCAATCTGCAGCGGCCCGCGTTCGACCCGCGCCGGCACCTGGAAGCTCGACAGTTCGGCGTCGTCGACCACGTTGACCCAGACCCGCCGCGCTTCGGCGGCGGTGGCGACCGCGCGGTTGCTCGGGCCGTGATCGGTGGCGGCGATCGCCAGCCACATCCGGTCAAGCCAGTTCGGATCGAAGCGGCCGAGGCGGCACTCGATCCGGCCCTGCGCGGCCCATTCGGCCAGACCCGGCTCCAGTTGCGGCGCGCCGACGGTGACGCGGGCACCGGCGTCGAGCAACGCGGCGACCTTGCGCCGGGCCACCGCCCCACCGCCGACGACCAGCACGCGGCGGCCGCGCAGATCGGCAAACAGCGGGAACAGCGATGGCGCGGGCGGGGGCGGAGAAGCGGCGGTCATGGCGGCAGGTCGGAGTCGGAACTGGCCATCGACGCTACCCATCGCGGCCAGCCCGCGGAAATGACCGCCGCCTCTGCCGACATCGCGCAATGGCATGAGCGCTGGACGCCCGTTCCGGCGCGTTATAAGTTATAAATCGCTATATCCGAATAGAAAGATGAATATGAGTCCGACCAAGATGCGTCCGATCAAGCGAATGTCCCCGTGTTGCCGTCGCGCCCATGCCGTCAATTGCGCCTCGCCGCCACCCTGGACACCCCGATCATGACCCTGACCCAACTGCGCTACCTCGTCGCCATCGCCGACTCCGGCCTCAACATCACCCAGGCTGCCGAGCGCATGCACGCGACCCAGCCGGGCCTGTCCAAGCAGCTCAAGCTGCTGGAGGACGAACTCGGTTTCCAATTGTTCGTACGCAAGGGCCGCAGCCTGGACGCGGTCGCGCCGGCCGGCGAGCGCGTGCTGGCGCATGCGCGGCGGGTGCTGGAGGAGGCCGCCAACATCCGCAGCCTTGCTGCCAACCAGCGCGGCGAGCACGCCGGCGAACTGGTGCTGGCGACCACCCATACCCAGGCCAGATTCGTGCTGCCGGCGGCGATCGCGCGGATCAAGCTCGCGTTCCCACGGGTCACCGTGCACCTGCAGGCCGCGGCCGAGGGCGAGGTGATGGAGCAGATTGCCCATGGCCAAGCCGACCTCGCGATCGTCAGCACTTCCGGCAGTGAGCCCGAGGGCGGATTGGCGGTGCCGTTGTTCCGCTGGCGGCGGCGGGTATTGGTGCCGTTGGCGCATCCGCTGGCCGGATTGGACCGGGCGCCGAGCCTGGCCGAACTGGCGGCGTTGCCGCTGGTAAGTTACGAGTCGTCGGTGCGCCCCGATTCGTCGCTGCGGCGCGCGTTCGCCGACGCGGGTTTGCAGCCGCAACTGGCGATGACGGCCCGCGATGCCGACCTGATCAAGACTTACGTGCGCGCGGGTCTCGGTGTCGGCGTCCTGGCGGAAATGGCGTTGGGCGTCGGTGCCGACGAGGACCTGCGTGCCTTGCCGGCGCCGCCGAGCCTGCCCGAATGCGTGACCTGGGCGGTGATCCCGCGCGCCCGGGTGTTGCGCGAATACGCGCTGGAACTGCTGCATGCGGTGGCCCCGCAGCTCGACCCGCGAGACCTGCGGCGCGTGGTCGAAGGCAACCAACCGGCCGACTGGCCGCGCGCGCCGAGCTGGGTGGAGCTGAGCCAGCCGATCACCGTGTGATCGCGCGGCGCCCGGCTGCTCCCTGTAGGAGCGGCTTCAGCCGCGAACCGGAATCGTTTGCAGGTGATCTTTAACGATCGCGACGAATCCCGCTCCCCCACCTCTCGACGCAGGTGGCGACATCCCGAACCTGGCATTGATGTACAGGTCGCGGCTGAAGCCGCTCCTACACAAGCTGGGTGGCGGGCTCGTCGAAATGCAGGCCGCATTCGCGCTTGAGGCCGAAGAAACGGGTGTCCTCCTCGCGCATGCCCGGCTGCAGGCGGCGGGTGCTGTGGGTGTCGCCGATCGAGACGTAGCCGTCGTGCCATAGCGGGTGGTACGGCAGGCGGTGGCGCTGCAGGTATTGCCAGACGTCGCGGTCGCTCCAGTCGGCCAGCGGGTGCAGCTTCCACCGGCCGTCGCGGCGTTCGACGAACTCGATCGCGGCGCGGCTCGACGACTGGCCACGACGCAGGCCGGCGATCCAGGTGCCGACGCCGAGTTCGCGCAACGCGCGCTGCATCGGCTCGACCTTGTGCACCTGGTTGTAGCGGTCGATCCCGGCGATGCCGGTGTCGCCCAGCCCGGCGACGGCCGCGTCGTTCCAGGCATGCGCCGGGTCGGGACGGTAGACCTTGAGGTTCAGGTCGAGTCGCTCGCGCAACTGCTCGGCGAAGCGATGGGTTTCGGGAAACAGGTAGCCGGTGTCGACCAGGATCACCGGCAACTGCGGCGCCACCCGGGTCGCCATGTGCAGCGAAACCGCCGCCTGCGCTCCGAAACTCGACGACAGCGCATGCGGGCCGGGCGTGGCGTCGAGTGCCCAGGCGATGCGCTGCTCGGCGCTGCGGCCGGCCAGCCACTGGTTGAGCTCGCGCAGGGCGCGCGGCGAGGCGGCGGCAGCGGGCGTATCGGCGGCGTCCGATGTGCGGACCGGAGCGGGCGCGGTCACGGTTGCACCTCGATCGCAATCTGCCGCCGCGGCGGCGCAACCACGCCGGCGCGCACGAGGTAGTCGCCGAAGCCTTCTCCGGATTCGCGCGCTTCGGCATAGCCGGCCAGCAGCGGATCGAGCGCGGCGAGGATATCGGCTTCGGCAACGTTCTCGCGGTACAGCGTGTTGAGGCGCTGGCCGCGGTGGTCGGCGCCGAGCATCAGGTTGTAGCGGCCGGGCGCCTTGCCGACCAGCGCGATCTCGGCGAGGTACGGCCGCGAGCAGCCGTTGGGGCAACCGCTGAGACGCAGGTTGATTGGCGCGTCGAGCAAGTCGTGCGCGCTCAGCAGCGCTTCGAGCTTGTCGATCACGTCCGGCAGGTAGCGCTCGGCCTCGGCCATCGCCAACCCGCAGGTCGGCAGCGCGACGCAGGCCAGCGCGTTGCGGCGCAGCGGGCTCGCGGTGCGGTAGCCGTCGAGCGCGTATTGCGCGACCAGTGCATCGATGTCGCCGCGCAATGTCGCGGGGACGTTGGCGATGACCAGGTTCTGGTTCGGCGTCAGACGGAACCGGGCGTCCTCCGGCAACACTTGCGCGATCGCACGCAGGCCGCTCAGGTGGCGGACCTCGTCGTTGTCGACGATGCGCCCGGACAGGATCCGCAAGGTCAGGTGTGCGCGATCGCCCTCGCCGTCGATCCATCCGAAGCGGTCGCCGTTGTGGGCGAATTCGAACTGCCGCGCGGGTTCCAGCGCGAAACCGGCGCGCCGTTCTATCTCGGCTTTGACGGTGTCGAGCCCGTGGTCGTCGATCGTGTACTTGAAGCGCGCGCGCTTGCGCGATTCGCGGTTGCCGAGGTCGCGCTGGGTGGTCATGACCGCCTCGGCCAGTGCGACCACCCGCTCGGGAGTGACGAAGCCGAGCACGTCGGCTACCCGGGGATAGGTCGCGGGATCGCCGTGGGTCGCGCCCATGCCACCGCCGATGGCGACGTTGTAGCCGACCGGCGCCTCGTTGCCGGCGGCGTCGCGCCCGATGATCGCGACGAAGCCGAGATCCTGCGCGAACACGTCGATGTCGTTGTAGGGCGGGATCGCGAAACCGATCTTGAACTTGCGCGGCAGGTAAACCTCGCCGTAGATCGGCTCATCTTCCTTGTCGTTGCCGGCGACCTGTTCCTCGTCGAGCCATATCTCGTACCAGGCGCGGCTGCGCGGCAGCAGGTGCGCGGCCACCGCGGTCGCCTGCGCATAGACCCCGGCATGCAGCGCCGATTGCTGCGGGTTGGTAGCGATCACGACGTTGCGGTTGACGTCGCCGCAGGCGGCGATGGTGTCGAGCACCGCGTCGTGGATCACCCGCATCGTCGCCTTCAGGTCGGTCTTGATGATGCCGTGGAACTGGAACGTCTGGCGGGTGGTGATGCGGAAGCCGCGTTCGGCGTAAGTGGTGGCGATGCGGTCGAGCTTGAGCCACTGCGCCGGCGTCAGCACGCCGCCCGGGGTGCGGGTGCGGATCATGAAGCTGTGCGCCGGCTCGAGCTTGGCCAGGCGGCGCTCTTCGCGCAGGTCGCGGTCGTCCTGCTGGTAGCTGCCATGGAACTTCATCAGCACCTTGTCGTCGTCGCGCAGGCCGCCGGTGGCGGTGTCGGCGAGCGATTCGACCAGGCTGCCGCGCAGGTGGCGGCTGGCGAGTTTGATGTCCTCGACGGAGTGGCTGCTCATCAGTACACGTCCCGGGCGTAGCGCCCTTGTTGCTGGATGTCGTTGAGGCGGGTCTCGGCGTCCTCGCGCGATTTGCCGCCGTGTTCGGCGATGACGTCGATCAGGGCCGCATGCACGTCCTTCGCCATGCGGGTGGCGTCGCCGCAGACGTACAGGTGCGCGCCGTTGTCGAGCCAGGCGTACAGCTCGCGGCCGTGTTCGCGCAGGCGGTCCTGCACGTAGATCTTTTCGGCCTGGTCGCGCGAGAATGCGAGGTCGAGCCGGTGCAACTGGCCGTCCTTGAGCGCCTGTTGCCATTCGGCCTGGTAGAGGAAGTCGGTGCGGAAATGCGGGTTGCCGAACAGCAGCCAGTTGCGGCCGCTGGCGCCTGCTGTCATGGAGCGCGTCTCGCTGCGCTCCTGCACGAAGCCGCGGAACGGGGCGACGCCGGTGCCTGGTCCGATCATGATCACGTCGCGCGCGGGATCGGCCGGCAGCCGGAAGCGTTCGTTGTGCTCGATGAACACCGGCACCCGGTCGTCGTCGCCGCGCGAGGCGAGGAAATGCGAGGCCGCGCCCCAGCGGGTTTCGCCGCCTACGGCGTACTCGATGTGGGCGACGGTCAGGTGGGCTTCCTCGCCGACCGCCTTCTGGCTCGACGCGATCGAGTACAGGCGTGGGGTCAGCGGCCGCAGCGCGGCGACCAGTGCATCGGCGGTCCATCGGCCGGGGTAGGCGCGCAGCAGGTCGATCAGTTGCTGCCGGCCCAGCAGCGCGGTGAGATCGGTGGCGTTATCGGGCTGCAACAGGCGGTCGAGCGGGGCGCTGCCGGCGAGCGCGGCATGCGCGCCGACGAATGGCCGGGTCAAGCGGGTCAGTTCGCGCTTGTCGAGCAACCATTGGCGCAGCGGCCGCTCGGCGCCGTTGTGGCTGACCGGCGCATCGCCATCGAGGGCGAGGGTGGTGAGCACCGCCTCGACCAGCGCCGGCGGATTGCGCGGCCACACGCCGAGTGCATCGCCGGGCTCGTAGTGCAGGCCGGAGCCTTCCAGCGACAGCTCGACGTGGCGGACATCGCGGTCGCTGTGCTGGCGCGTGCTGCCGCGCGCGGTCAGTGGCTGGTTGGCCAGCACTTCGGCGGCAAACGGCGTGGCGCGGTCGAAGGCGGGCGCCAGCGGCCGCAGCGCAGTGACGGTCGCGCGCGGCGCCTGCACCGGCTGCGATTCGCGGGCACTGGCGAGGGCGCGGTCGAGCCACGGCGTCGCCACGCTGTCGATGTCGAGGTCGGCGTCGCCGCGTTCGAACAACCGGGTTGCGCCGAGTTCGGCCAGACGCGCGTCGAGCTGACGGCCGATCGAGCAGAACTGCGGATAGCTGGAGTCGCCGAGGCCGAGCACGGCGAAACGCAATTGCGGCAGTTTCGGCGCGCGCTTGCCGGCGATGAACTCGACCAGCGCACGCGCATCGTCCGGGGGATCGCCGTCGCCCTGGGTGCTGATCACCAGGTACAGCTGGCGTTCGTCCTTGAGCTCGCGGGTCGGGTAGGTGTCGGCGCGCCACAGCCGCGCCGGGATGCCGCCGGCGTCGAGTTGCCGCGCCAGCTTCTCGGCCAGCCGTTTGGCGTTGCCGGTCTGGCTGCCATAGACCACGCTGACCGGCGGAGTGGTGGCAACCGGCGGCGCGGCCGCGGTGTCGGTCGCCGCGCCGACCAATGCGACCTGGCCGCGGGCGAGCCCGGCGGCGTAGCCCGACAGCCACCACAGCCCGGCGCCGTCCAGGCGCTCGGTCAGGCGGTGCAGCAGGTCGGCCTGGTCGCGCGACAAGGGAGTCGGCGGGGTCGACGGAACGGCGGCGGCAACGGCGTTGGCGGACATGGACGGCTCACGGCATTCTCGATGCGGTGAGCGTAGGCAGCGGCCGAGGCCACCGGAAAGGATCGCTGGTTATCCGCTTATGCGCTTTCCCCAGTTCCGGCGGCGCGTACGGGTTTCGATACTGCAGGTCCACCTTGCCCAGACGTTTCCATGTCCGTTCCCGTGCCGATATTTTCGCCAGCCGATCTTTCCCATCTCGACCGCCTCGAAGCCGAGAGCATCCACATCCTTCGCGAGGTG